>DALZZF010000009.1:0-4522 GCA_031987605.1 Bergeyella sp.
AAAAAACTATAACTCCTCCAATGGATTCCAAAACAGATTTTTAAAATTTTTAATCTTAAAGTTGACCACTGCAATTCCTTCCGCTTCCAACCATGGCTGAAACTCAGGAACCGACAAATTCCCCGAACTGGAAATCACACGATGAGCAGGAACATCTTTGGGACAGCCGCCCATTGCTTTCCCTACATGTCGTGCATGATTCGGAAATCCGACCGCCTTTGCGATGGCACCATAAGACGTTACCCTACCCTTCGGAATGAGTTTTGTGATTTCCCAAACCTGTTTTTTAAAAAGTTCATTCATATTAATGTCTGGTTGGTTATTGATTGATGATTCTTCTGTTTAAAAAAAAATCTTTATTCTTTTCTCTTTATTCTTATTTCAGACTTTAACTTGGTTCTTGCTACTTTTGCCTTGGCTCTTCATTCCAATTTCCCTATTTTAAATCAAAGTAAAATTATGAAAAAATCCTTTTTCCGGGTATTGAACCGAATTAATAAAGCTCTTCTGCCAAAACTCAGCCATAAAGACCCGATGAAACTCACCAAAATACAAAAAGGAATTTTGGCTTACCGGTATTTTGTACTGATTAATGCGTTGGACTAATCAGGAATCCAAACCTTTAAAGATGATCCGAACTTTGAAAGTTTCATAAAATAAAAAAGTGTCCGGTTCGGACACTTTTTATCACTTTTAAATATTGTCTTATTTCTTATGAATTCTCCAAAACATACGTAAACATCAAGGGTGCGCAAATCGTGGCATCAGATTCAACGATAAATTTCGGTGTATCGATGTCTAACTTGCCCCAGGTGATTTTTTCGTTTGGAACCGCTCCCGAATAGGAACCGTAAGAAGTTGTAGAATCCGAAATCTGGCAGAAATAAGACCAGAACGGAACATCTTCCCATTCCAGATCCTGATACATCATCGGAACCACACAAATCGGGAAATCCCCGGAAATTCCACCACCAATCTGGAAGAATCCGACTCCTTTTCCTTCAGAATTGGCGCGGTACCATTCCGTTAAATAAATCATATATTCAATTCCGGATTTCACGGTATGCACGTTGAGTTTCCCTTTGATGACATTGGCGGTAAAAATATTTCCTGTGGTGGAATCTTCCCAACCCGGACAAACAATCGGCAGATTTTTTTCCGCTGCGGCTATCATCCATGAATTTTTCGGATCAATTTCATAATACTGCTCTAAAACACCCGAATTAATCACTTTATACAAAAATTCGTGTGGGAAATAACGCTCGCCTTTTGCTTCAGCTTCATGCCACACATCTTCCAGATGCTGCTGCAATCTGCGGAACGCTTCCTCTTCCGGAATACAGGTATCCGTTACTCTATTATAATGATTATCAAGAAGTTCCCTTTCCTGTTCCGGTGTTAAATCCCGGTAATTCGGAACTCTTTTGTAATGGGAATGCGCCACCAAATTCATCACATCTTCCTCCAGATTGGCGCCGGTGCAGGAAATAATCTGCACTTTGTCCTGACGGATCATTTCCGCAAGAATTTTTCCCAATTCGGCAGTGGACATTGCTCCACCCAGGGAAATTAACATTTTTCCACCGTCTTTCAGGTGCGCGACATAGCCTTTGGAAGCATCCACCAACGCCGCCGCATTAAAGTGCAAATAATATTTTTCGATAAAATCCGAAATTACTCTGTTGCTCATTTTGATAAAAATTGTTTTTGCAAAGATAACCTTTTCCGATAGGATTTGGGCGTTCCCCTTGCCTGAATATAACATTTCCAAAGTTTTGCAACTTTGGAAATGTTTCCCACACCGTCGGGTCGGGCTGTACGCTTCTACTCCTCGTTTCGCCGCTGCGCGGCTTCACTGTGGGGTATCCGCTGCCATCCCTAACGCGGGATTTATAAGATTTTTTTTGAAATTACAATCGTATTGTTGCAGACAAAGCCAAAGAAATTCTCCCCAGCCCTTCTTTATTATCTCCAAGATCATAACTCTGACCGTTTACTTTTACTTTTGTAAGCGTTCCTACTGTATAACCCAATTTTGGCCCGATATAAAAACGATCAGAAACCTCATATTGATAAGCCAGGTTTGCATCCAGACCAAGATTTGAACCTTTTGATACAATACCGTTCGTATCAGAAGTATAGGTAATCATTCCCAATCCTATATCATAATATAATTTATGTTTAGTAGCCACACCAAAGTTGCTATACATAAAAGCCGGTCCAAAAAAAGTAATTTTATCTTTGGTTGTTACTTTACCATAAAAGGCTTCATCCGTATATTCATTAATTATAATTGTACCATTACTCGATGAACTGAAACTAGAAAATTTCAGACCGATTCCTATTTCCGGTTTAAGATGATAATAGGCAGAAATATCGAAATTTAGTCCACTTTTCAGTTTTTTTACATAGTCTTTTTCTTCAGCAGAAAGTCCGTCTACAGTTTTTGCTGTTCTCCATGCATAGCCCACTGAAGGAATAATGCTGAATTTCTGCTGAGCATTGAAAATTAAAGGAAGTACAAAAAGGGAAGAAAGGAGAAGTTTTTTCATGTCGTTTAAAAAATTTCCACAAAAATATCATATTTTTATGGGAATTAATATCGAAATTTCCTATTTTCTTTCTTCTCTGAAATTTTCTTTTTATTGTCCAGTCTTTTTGCCACCTGCGCTTTGGAGGGTTTTGTTTTAATTCTTTTTTTCGGAACAAAAAGGGCAAGATTCACCACCTCAAGAATTTTTACCGTAACGGACTTTTTGTTTTGAAGCTGTGTTCGTGACTCGGAGGAAGTCAGTTGCAAAATTCCTTCTGCATTAATTCTGTTTTTCAGTTTCTGAAAGATTCTTTGCTTTTCTTCTTCTGTAAAAAATAAACTTTCTTCCACATTCCACATAACGGTAACCGAAGTTTCGACTTTATTCACATTTTGTCCGCCCGCACCGGAAGAACGGGAAGTTTTGTAAGACAATTCTGTGGTAAAATTTTTCATTTTGGGAGGAAGAAGAAAGCGTAAAGATAAATGAAAAAAGACTAAAGCTGGCTTGCTATTTTTGCATTTTGTGGAATGCGTCCATGTCATTGCGAGGAGGAGGAACGACGACGTGGCAATCTCAATGGATTTTTAGAATTACGATTTGGAATTTACGAATAAACAATGCATGTGTTCTTTGTGAAAAATCTTTGTGTTCTTAGTGGTACAGTATAAACCACAAAGTTCACAAAGAATCCACAATGTTCACAATGATAATCCATTGAAACTGCTGTGCTTGCCGTGGTGAGAAACTGCAAAGATGCCTGAGATTGCTTCGCCATTTCGCTGTGCTGCATTCCTCGCAATGACGGCGGTATGGTATTGCGAGGTTCGCTGTGGTAAAAACGGCTTCAGATGAAACTATTTGCCTTTCAGAACTAAACTCAGCAATTCGTGGCGGTTTACTTTCCCGTTGGGTGTTCTTGGAAATTCCTGAACAAAAAAGATTTCTTTGGGTTTCTGGAAAGATTTTTCGTAGGAAATGGAAGAAATCCGGTCGTGACAGGAAACGGAATAGTCGCCTTCGAGCGCAAGCACCAATTGTTGTCCGAATTTTTCATCAGGAATTCCCAAAAATATTGCCTCATTCGGGATTTCTTTTTTTACTATTCGCTCAAGCTGTTCCGGGAAAATCTTGGCTCCTCCGGAATTGATTATGTGATCCGCCCTTCCCAAAAAACGGAATTCTTTTCCGCTGCTGAGCGGTTTTATTTCTACAATATCGTTGGTGTGCAGAATTTCTGCATTGAGTTTTGGGGCATTGATGGTAAGACATCCGCGTTCATCCTGATTGATTTCAATCCCTTCAAACAGCTGAAAATATTCCTGTTCATGAGGATAAATTTCTTTTAAAGCAATATGCGAAAGGGTTTCCGACATTCCATAGGTTTCAAAAATGTTGGATGTTGGATGTTGGATGTTGGATGTGAAAGATTGTAATTTTTTTAGCACTTTCTTTTTTAAAGATTCGGAAACGGCAGCTCCACCGATAATGAGTTTTTTAATCCAATGAATTTTATCCAGCGAGTGTTCCACCTGAAGCGGTGTCATGGCACAGAAATCAATTTCGTGATCCAGATTTTTTAAGGGTGATAAAGAAGGTTCTTCGATATACAGTTTCAGTTTTCTTTCGATGGAACGCACGATCATCATTTTCCCGGAAATATATTCCACAGGAAGACAGAGCAATGCGGTATTCCCTTCTTTTAAATCCAGAAAATCGCAGGTCATTCCGGCGGAAGAAATCATTTTCGATTTCTCTATATCAAATATTTTTGGTTTTCCTGTGGAACCGGAAGTCTGCACCGAAACTGTTGGCGAAACGGATAAAAATTCCTGCACAAAAGCAAGCGTTTTTTTTTCAAATTCCGACTGCGGATTTACAGGGATTAAAAAATCGGGTGAAGAGAAATCAATTTCCATGATTGGCTTTTGCTTGTTTGATAGACGTGTCCCGCGTGAGGGCGGAGGTGGAAATCCTTTTTCTTTTTT
>DALZZF010000009.1:4532-86317 GCA_031987605.1 Bergeyella sp.
CGCCGCCGCCGAAAAAAGAAAAAGATTGCAGCCGCAGACCGACCTTTTAGCAATGGAAAAGCGGCTGCGGAAAGGGCACGCCCAAAATTACATCCTGTTGACGACACCAATTCCCAAAAGTGAAAGCGATTTTTTGATTGTTTTACCGGTAATTTCGGAAAGTTTCAAACGAAAATCCTTCACATTTTCATCTTCATTATTGAGGATAGGATTGTTCTGATAAAAGGAATTATAAGACTTCACCACTTCGTACACATAGTTGGCCACAATCGCCGGAGAAAGCGTGTCCGCCGCCTTTGCAACAGTTTCGCGGTAATTGGAAAGCAGCATAATAAGTTCCTTTTCGCTTTTGTTTGTGTCGGTTTCACTGTTGAAATTTCCGATGGTGCCGGCTTTTTCCAAAAGCGACTGGATCCGGGCATAGGTATATTGAATGAAAGGCCCTGTATTCCCGTTGAAATCGATACTTTCCGCAGGATTGAACATCATTTTTTTCTTCGGATCTACTTTCAGAATAAAATATTTCAAAGCGCCAAGTCCTACGGTTTCATAGGATTTTTCTTTGTCGGCTTCGGAGATATTCTCCAGTTTTCCCAATTCCTGAGCTTTTTCTTTTGCGGTTTCACACATTTCCCGGATGAGATCGTCGGCATCTACCACGGTTCCTTCACGGGATTTCATTTTTCCTTCAGGAAGTTCCACCATTCCGTAAGAAAGATGATACAGATGATCCGCCCACTGATAACCCAATTTTTTCAGAATTTTGAACAAAACCTGAAAGTGATAATCTTGTTCATTCCCAACGGTATAAATCAGTTTCTGAAGATCGTTGTTTTTGAAACGCTCCACTGCTGTTCCCAAATCCTGAGTCATATATACAGATGTTCCGTCGGAACGCAGCAAAAGTTTCTGATCGAGTCCTTCATCGGTAAGATCAATCCAGACGGAACCATCGCTTTTTTTGAAGAAAACGCCTTTGTCCAGCCCTTCCTGAATGAGATCTTTCCCTAAAAGATAGGTATTGCTTTCGTATTGCACCTGATCGAAATCGACCCCGAGGTTTTTGTAGGTTTGCGCAAATCCTTCGTACACCCATTGGTTCATGGTTTTCCAAAGATTTCGTACGTGTTCATCGCCATTTTCCCAATCCAAAAGCATTTTTTGCGCTTCAAGGATGGATGGGGCTTTCTTTTTGGCGGCATCTTCATCCAAACCTTCGGATTTCAGTGTTTCGATTTCTTTTTTATAATTTTTATCGAATTCTACATAATAGTTTCCTACCAGTTTATCTCCTTTTAATCCCGTAGATTCGGGAGTTTCACCTTTTCCGGATTTTTCCCAAGCCAACATGGATTTGCAGATGTGAATTCCACGGTCGTTGATAATCTGCGTTTTGATGACATGATAACCGTCTTCTTTCAGAATTTGTGAAACGGAATAGCCCAAAAGATTGTTTCGGATATGCCCGAGATGCAAAGGTTTATTGGTATTCGGGGAAGAATATTCCACCATTACGGTCTGGTTTTTTGAGGCTGTATGATGGAGGTTTTCATCAAGACTGCCGAAGATTTCTGCAAAAGTTCCCGGTTTGAGATTAATATTGAGAAATCCTTTTACAACCTGATATTTTTCTACAAAATCCAGTTTCAACAAGGCTTCCCCAATTTCATTACCCAGAATATCCGGACTTTTTTTAAGGATCTTCACCAATGGAAATATTACCACGGCAAAATCGCCCTCAAAGTTAGTCTTGTTTTCCTGCACATCCAGTTGAATTCCTTCTACATGAAAGTCTTCTGCTATAATCTTGCTGAGTTGATTGGTGAGGATTTGTTTTATATTCATCTTCATAAAAAAATTGGATACAAATATACGGAAATAAAAAAACCGCTCCGAAGAGCGGTTAAAAATTATAGGACAATGTGTTTGTTAGTTCTTGTCCCAGATGAGTTTTGTGTTAACTTTATCTCCACCTTCACCTAAACCTGCAACTCCTGAAGCATATCCTGTAGGATTCAATTGCCGCATTGTTACCGGATAAGTAATTCTGGAAGGCATCTCAGTTAATGTTATTCCGGAAGGAGACAACGCTATAAATGTGTATGACATTACACCGTTAGGACCTGGCACCAAAAGTGGGTTTATGTCGCCTGGCTTTATCAAGAAATTAGGATATCCAGTCCTTCTCCATTCTGAATAAGATTCTTGTGGCTGCATAAATAATGCAATCCATTTTTGATTCAAAACATTCTCTTGACTGGCTGATGGAAGAGCATCAATATAAGCCGCTGCATCAACTACAGAAACTCCCCATTTATCTAAAGATGCTTTTACTCCATTTTTGTAATGCGTATTATCCCATCCATTGATTTCTGATAATAAAAACTCAACTTCAGAATATTCCATCAGAACTTCCCCATAATCTGCTTTAAGAATGTTATTACTAAACCAAGATGTACCTGAATTTGCTTGTGCGGGAGCCATCTGTCTCGTTAGACCATAAGGATTTCCAATATAGTTATCCAATCTACGGCTATTTTGAGTAAACCCATTTGTATCATAAACAAATCTACCAGTAGCAGGCAGAAGTTTTACCGTTATTTTATTTCCATCATCATCAGTAATGAAGTTATCTTCCGCATCCACTTGAAAAACTGGGGCTGCATACTTATATAATCTTGGATCAATGGCCCCAACTGTACCTTTATCTCCCTTAAGTACAGAAATCATCGTACTGGTTACTTTAAAATCTGTTCTGGAGTTGAGAAACACAGCCGTAAACATTGGAGAAGGAGTTAAGAGATCATTACTATATGGTTGTACAGCATTATCGGCATTTGAAGTCATTAATCCACTACTGATTGCATCTGCAATATGAGTTTGGGCAGACGACACAGAAGTCTTTAATCTATTAGCCAGTCTTAATCGCAAAGAATTTGCGAACTTTTTCCATTTTGACATATCCCCGTTAAAAATTCTGTCTCCTGTCATATTATTATCTGATAAGATAAGTTGATTGGATGCAGATTTTAACTCTTCCAATATATCAGAATAAATTTTCTCCTGTGATGCATAAACTGGATTCGGATATTTTTGTAAATCTAAGGCCTGAAAATCCGAGTCACTATTCCCAAAAGAATAGTAAGGAACAGGACCAAAAGAATCAGCCAATATTGAAAAAGTATAAGCCAACATGATACGCGCAACCGCAATTTGATTCTGATTATTCCCATAAACAGCGGCTTCAACCATCCTATCTGGGTTCTGATTTATATCAATTATATCTTTAAAATCTTTTGCAACTCTAAACATATTTGTATAAAGAGCTACACTTGAAGTCTCTCTAAATTGAAATCTATCTTCTTCCGTATATTGAACCTGAGCTGAATACTGAACCCAAGGCAATGTCATTCTTCCTGATTCAAAATCATTTCTTGTAGCATCCATCAATTCCTTTGTTGCTGAAATTAAAATGCCATCGGGTGTAACAATCTCCGGATTATTTGGATTTTGATTTATTTCATCTAAGGACTCTTGACAACCTATTGATATCATTAATAAACCAATTAATGACAAACCGGTTATTGATTTAAATATTTTCATTTTTAGTAAGTTTAAAATTTGAATTGAACATTTAATCCATATGTTCTAGTTGAAGGCAAAGACCCACCCTCAAGTCCCTGAACGTTACCACTTGAATATGAAGCTGTTTCCGGATCTATATCCCAAGCAAGCCCCCATGTAAGTATATTTCTGGCAAAAGCTGTAATAGTTACATCAGAAATAGTATCTCCGAGAAACTTCTTTGGAAGTGTAAAAGCCAAAGTTACCTCTCTTAATTTCCAATAACTAGCATCAAAAACATTTGCTGCATCTACAACATTATAATGAGAAGTTGCATAAGTATACGCATCTATTGAAGTCGTATTCTGTATGTAACTTCCATCCGCTTGCGCCACAACTCCAGACAAAACAATACCATTCTCGCGAATTCCATTATCAGCAGTTTTATCTAACATACCAGAGTACATTCCCCACATATGGGATGTGGAAAAATATTTACCTCCCTTCTGCCTGTCAATAAGTGCACTTAATGTAAAGTTCTTATATCGAAAGGTATTTCTCAAACCTCCATTCCAATCTGGCAAATAAGATCCAAGAAAAACAGGTGCGCTTGTGGGTACATAATAACCATCCTCTCCAATTATCCTATTTCCATTACCATCATAAGTGTAATCAGTGCCGTAAATTTGTCCATACTTCAAACCCTCAACCGCATACACTCCAACTCTGAATGGAGCATTTGCTAGCAACAAATTTTTTGAATCCGCGGTTAAATTCACTAATTCGTTATTATTTTTAGCAAAGTTTACATTTACATCCCAAGAGAAGTCGTCAGACTTGAGAATTTTTCCGTTTAAGACAACCTCAATACCTTTATTTCTCATTTCACCTACATTAACCTGTTTAGTTGAGTTTCCAGTACCCGGATCAATAGAAAGAGAAATACTCTGATCAGTTGTTTTAGAATCGTAGAGAGTAACATCAACTCCAAATCTATTATTAAACATTCTAGCTTCCAATCCAACTTCTACTGTATTTTTATTCTCACTAACTAAAAGCGGATTTCTTGCGAGATCTGTATTACTAAATCTTGGACCATTTAAAAAAGGAATTCTGACATCGTAAACATTTACTAATTGATATGAATCGGGGTCAGAAGCAATATTTGCCCATCCTCCTCTAATCTTAGCAAAGTTTAACCATGATGCATTAATAAAGTTTGAAAAAACAATACTTCCGGAGACTGATGGATAATTATATGGTTTATCCGGAATCGCAGAAGACCAATCCGTTCTGTTGGTAGCATCTACAAAGAAAGTGTCTTTATAGCCCAACGAAACCGATTCATAAAGAGAATACACTCTTTTATACCAACTTTCCTGAGTTACTGTAGCAGCAGAATACCCATTGTTCAAATTATACCAATTAGGCACCATTAATCCACCATTTGTCTGTCCATAAAGTCGATCAGATTTAGCTTGTCTCATATTCGTTCCTACAAATGAGTTTATACTAAAATCGCCAAGCTTTTTATCGAAATGTAATCTGAACTCATAATTGTACTCTGAAAAATTCCTTTTTGTAAGCGTATAACCTGATTGAGCTTGAGATCCAATTGCTACCCTTGTATCATTTGTAAAAGAATAAACATCTCCAAATAAATTACCTACTGCATAAAAATCTTTAGTTATATTATAAGTTAAAGATACATTACCATATACTCTTTGACGCTTATCGGTAGTATAGTTCTCATAAGCTGTCCAATAAGGATTATCAGAATATTTAGCTGTTGGATCATTCCAAGCTGTTCTATTCCAGACTCTCTGTGTTCCATCTGCTAATTTATAATCTTTTAGCTTCGCAAAATCTAAACTTCTTGCTCCCCATTGAAAAAACTTTTGAGCTACTGCATTATCACCATATCCCTGCTCCGGTCTGTTAAATGCATCGTTTATATTATATGTCATAGCAGCATCAAGTTTCAATTTATCACTTAATTGGCTATTAATACTAATATTTAATGTATTCTTATTCAACTTTGAATTTGGAAAAACACCTTCTGTTCTTATATTACTATAAGAAAATCTAATACCCGTTTTTTCAAAGGATCTTGAAATCGATATATTGTTATTATATGTTATTCCTTTATTAAAAAAAGATTCAACATCATGCTGTGGAGCTATCCAAGGGACTGCTTTTAAATAATCCGCAGAAAACTCAGGATCAAAAGCATACCAAGGAAGATAAGAAACAGATGGGTCATATTTTGGCCCCCAAGACTCATCTACCGCATATTCAGGAACGTTATAGTCTTGACCATTGATTGTTACTGTTTCAAAATCAGATGTACTTCCCTGTCCATACTGTCTTTGAAGTTTTGGCATTTTATAAATCTCATCAATTGACAATCCTGAATTTACAGTGATTTGTGTTCGGCCTCCTTTTCCTCGTTTAGTTGTATAAACAATTGCACCATTTATTGCACGCGCTCCATATAGTGCAGCAGCTGGTCCACCTTTAAGAACAACTACAGATTCTATATCATCAGGATTAATATCTGCAGAAGTATCACCATAATCTACGCCTCCTGCTCCTCTCGCAGTTGCACCAGTATTAAAATTGGAATTGTTAAAGGGAATCCCATCAACAACTATTAAAGGTTTATTATCACCTGTTATAGAACTAACTCCCCTTAAAGTAATCCTTGCAGAGCCTCCCATGGAAGCAGAAGATGCAGTTACCTGAATACCTGCAATATTCCCAGAAAGAGAACTTATGGCATTTGTTTGCCTAGAAGCACTAATGAGATCTCCTGTAATCTCCTGAGCAGCATATCCGATTGCTTTTTGCTCTCTCTTAATACCCAAGGCCGTAACGACTACACCTTCGATATCCTGTGTTCTTGCAGTGTCTTTCTGTTGTGCATTTACCAAAGCAAATGACGAAGTAAGAACAACCGCCAACACACTTGTTGTAAGTTTCTTCATATCAAATTAAATTTTTCTTAATACAAATGTGTGAATTATTATTAATAAAAGCAAAACAAATGCTAATAAAATCTAAAATTAAATACAAATACAATAATATTAATAATTTTAATCAATAATATACGTTTTGAAACAAAATAATGAAAATAAAACAATTAATATACTTAAATAATATAAAATAACACAAAAAACACTCGTAAAAATGAATAATTAAAAACAATAATTAAAAAAATAAACTTAATTTATGTTAAAAACAAGTATACAAACCACTATTTCTTAAATTTTTCATCTATTTCAGGTATACAATTCAATAAAAACAATCTTCAATCCTCAAAAATTAGTCAGTTAATATAAAAAAACATAAAAAAAACATTGAAAAAACTACAAAAATAGGGGTTCCTCAAAAAAAATATTAAAATCAAAGCAAAAGCACTTTTCAAAGATCAACCTCTTTTCTTCAAACAAAAATTATGTAATTTTGAATTTTCAAAGCGAGCATGAACTTATTACAAAAATGGTCGGAAAATTATATTGAAGCAGGATGTGATGAAGTCGGACGTGGCTGCTTGTGCGGTCCCGTTGTTGCAGCTGCGGTAATTATCAACGATAATTTCAAGCAAAGCTTGGTGAACGATTCCAAAAAACTCTCATTTAAAACAAGATTAGAACTCGACCTGTATATCCGGGAAAATGTTGAAGATTTTGCCATAGCCGAACTCCCTCCCACATTTATTGATGAGCACAATATTCTCAATTCAAGCATTCATGCCATGCATCTGGCGCTGGATCAACTAAAAATAAGACCTGAACTTATTCTGGTGGATGGCAATCGTTTTCATCCTTATAATTTCATTCCGCATCAATGCATTATTAAAGGAGACTCTAAAATGTTGAGTATTGCAGCCGCTTCCATTCTGGCAAAAAATTACAGAGATCAATTGATGATTAAACTCCATGAAGAATTTCCGCAATACGGCTGGAACAAAAATATGGGCTACGCAACCAAAGTTCATATCGAAGCGTTGAAGAAATACGGTCCGACAGTGCATCACAGGAAATCATTCCGGTTAATATATGATTAACATACAGGTGAAATTCATATAGAGTTAAAAGAAGAAGTCTCACAACTAAATGATGTGGGTCGAGAATCGTCTAAACGAAAATCATTCTCAGACAGGAGGTCGAGAAAAAACATAAAAAAGGCTGTTTTCACGAGTTGTGATACAGCCTCTATACTATATATAAGGTGTCGTTATTTCTTTTTACCTTTTTGCATGTTCTCAGCCTGTTTTTGCTGCTCCTGTGCTTTTTCCATCATTTCGCGCATGCGTTTCTGGAATTTACCTTCTTTCTTAGGGGCGGCTTTATTGGCCTGAATCTGGGCATGGATTTTTTTCTCATCCAAAAACCAGTACTTAATGGCAAGAATAATGAAAATATTAATCGCGTTGGACACAAAGTAATACCATGATAATCCGGATGCGGAACTGTTCAAAAAGAAGAAGAACGTAATCGGGAAAATATACATGATAACCTTCATATTCGGCATTCCTTCCTGTTGTGGCTGCTGAATATTTCCGGAAGTCATAATGGTGTAAATTAAAATCACCACGGTACACGCCAATGCAAAAATACTGATATGATCCCAACCGAAGAATGGAATTTTGAACGGTAATTTGATTAAATCATCATACGCTGTTAAATCTTTTGCAAACCAGAAACTCTTTCCTCTAAGATCGATAAAGTTCGGAAAGAACCGGAACAGCGCATAGAAAATCGGAATCTGAAGCAACGCCGGTAAACAGCCCGCCATTTGATTTACCCCGGCTTTCCGGTAAACTTCCATCGTTGCCTGCTGTTTTTTCATGGCATCGGCATCTTTGAATTTTTCGTTCACCTCATCAATTTCCGGGCGGATCACTTTCATCATTGCACTCAATTTGTGCTGTTTGTACATTACCGGAGAAAGGATTAATTTCACCACAATGGTCATAATAAAAATGACCCAACCCGCAGCAATTCCCCATGAAGCAATAAGATTATACATTGGCATAAAAAACCAGCGGTTCATCGTTCCGATAAATGACCAGCCTAATGGCAGAATCTCATCAAAATTTTTGTCGTAAGATTTCAGTAGTTCCAAATCCAATGGCATGAAATACCATGTGAAATCCTGCGAAAGCTCTCCACCGTTAATCTGAACCTGTCCGTCGTAATTGAATTTTTTCAGATATTCTCCTTCTTCTATCAAATCCTGATTTCCGGTAGATTGCGTAAAACCGCTTTTGGATTCAATAACAGAAGTAAAGAATTGCTGCTTCACTCCTATCCAGTTTAAGGTTTCTTTCTTTTCATCAAGATCCGTTCTTGCATCATAATCATAATCCTCATAATTATTGAATGCATAAGCAAATTCGGTATGTTGTTGCTCTTGTGAACGTCCTTTTTCAAGGGTTCTCACATTATAATCCCAAATAAAATCAGCTTTAGAATCGGACGTAATAGCAGAAAGACCTTGTGTTTTCACTTTAAAATCCACACTATAATTGGGAAGCAGCGTATAGATAAACTGAACCAGTGCGCCGTTGAGATTTCCGGTCATGGTTACCGTATTTCCGTTTACAGAAGGGGCAAAAACCAAATCTTTGGTATTGATGATTTTTCCGGTTTTATCTTTAAACTGAAATCCGTATTGCGAACTGTTTTTGCTGATTAAATTTAAAGGAAGATCTGCATTATCGGTTTTAGAATCGTATGCTTTGTATTTGGTCAGTTCTACTTTGGAAATCCGCCCTCCCACATTTGAAAATTCCAGATTCAGTTCATTGTTTTTTAACGAAACAGTTTTAATGGAATCAGGGGAAACCGGCTGGTTGATATTTACCGCATTGGTTGGTTTTACAGGGTTTGCTGCCTGTTCTGTTTTGGGTTTTTCAGTGGCTTTTTTCTCGGCTTCATCTTTCATTTGTTTGTTCTGAAAGTAAAACATAAAGCCCACCAAAATCAGGGAAAACACGAAGAAACTTATCAGTTGGTTCTTATCTAATCCGTTGTTCTGTTGCATCAGTTATAATTGTTTAATGAATCTCAAACCTCACAAAATCTGTTCCTTATAAGAGATTGAAAATTTGAGTGGACAAAAATACACCTTTTTTAATTAAATGGCAGATGAATTCCTGTTAATAAATAGCATAAAAAAGAAAAAACCTTGTCAGAATTTCCTGATTTTTCAGTTGTTCTGACAAAGTTTTAAAATGAATGATAAAAATATCTTATTTTTTAGTACACGCTTTCACAAAAGCCACAAATAAAGGATGCGGACTTTCCACGGTACTCTTGTATTCCGGGTGATACTGAACGCCAATATAGAAAGGATGATCTTTCAGTTCAAGTGTTTCCACCAGTTTTGTATCCGGATTTATACCTGTCGGAACCAGTCCGTTTTTCTCAAAAATATCCATATAATCAGAATTGAATTCGTAGCGGTGACGATGACGCTCGGAAATATTCCGGGTTCCGTAAATTTCTGCCAGTTTTGAATTCTGTTTCAGGGTACATTTCCAAGCTCCTAAACGCATGGTTCCCCCTTTATCCACCACATTTTTCTGGTCTGCCATCAGCGAAATTACCGGATCCGGTGTAGAAGTATCAAACTCCATGGAATTGGCTTTCTCCAAACCGAGAACATTTCTGGCAAATTCAATGGTCATTATCTGCATTCCAAGGCAAATTCCCAAAATCGGAATTTTATGCTCTCGTGCAAATTGTGTCGCGGTAATTTTTCCTTCGATTCCTCGGTCTCCAAATCCCGGCGCAATCAGCATTCCGTCAATTCCTGCAAAAGTTTCTGCCGCATTTTCCGGAGTAACATCTCCACTGTACACCCAACGAACTTTCACTTCGGTTTCCAGCTCCGCACCCGCGTGAATAAAGGATTCAGCAATGGATTTATAGGAATCCTGCAATGAAACATATTTCCCGACCAATGCTATTTCTACCGAACGTTTTGGATTGCGGTATCTTTTCAGGAAATTTTTCCAGTCTTTCAGGTCAGGTTGCTTTATGGTTTTTAAACCCAGCTCTTTCATCACCACTTCATCAAATTCCTGTTTCTGGAGATACATCGGAACTTCGTAAATGGTATCCAAATCCAGACATTCAATTACATTTTCAATGCCTACATTACAGAATTGAGCAAGTTTTGCGCGCTGTTCTTTCGGAATCTTATGCTCGGTTCTGCACACCAAAACATCCGCCATTAAACCGCTTTCCATTAAGGAACGCACGGAATGCTGAGAAGGTTTTGTTTTCAATTCACCACTTGAAGAAAGATACGGAAGAAGCGTAAGATGAATCACCATCGAGTTTTTTTCTCCTAGTTCCCATTTCAGTTGGCGTACCGATTCAATATACGGCAAAGATTCTATATCGCCCACTGTTCCGCCGATTTCGGTAATGATGATGTCGTAATTTTTCTTGGAAAGAATGGTGATTCTTCTTTTAATTTCGTTGGTGATATGCGGAATAATCTGAACGGTTTTCCCAAGAAAATCTCCTTTGCGTTCTTTATCAATTACGGTTTGGTAAATTCTTCCTGTGGTCACATTATTGTTCTGCGAAGTGGGAGAATCCAGGAAACGCTCGTAATGTCCGAGATCCAAATCGGTTTCCGCACCATCTTCCGTTACATAACATTCGCCATGTTCATAAGGATTTAAAGTTCCGGGATCGATATTAATGTATGGATCAAGTTTTTGGATGGTAACACTGAAACCGCGTGATTTCAGCAGTAGCCCTAAAGAAGCCGAGACAATTCCCTTTCCTAAGGACGAAGTAACGCCTCCTGTTACGAAGATGTACTTGGTGTTCTTTTTACTCATTAGATTAGGTTTGTGCAAAGTTAAAGGAAAAAGTAACGCCAGTCAATTACGAAGAGGGATTATATTGGGAAAAAGGGAAAAGATGAAAATGAAGAAAGATTTTTTTTAATACAAGAATTGAATTCAATCGAATGAACGGTTGCGTGCTTTGGCCAGAACAGGCAAAGAAATCAGTCCCATCACCAACATAATGACCATTTGTAAAGTATGAGAAATAAAAGCATAACTTAATCCGACCTGTGCGCCTTCTTCCGCACTTTTCCCCATTGAAACAAACAATGCGGAAATCCCCAGTTTCAATGCAAAATGAAATGCTCCGATTCCACCGGATGCAGGAACCATCATTCCCAAAGTACCGATTACAATAATATAGAAGCCATCTGCAATGGTAAAGTTTGAAGTTTCTGGAAGGGCAAAACAAACCAGATATGCAGCAAAATAATAGCAAAGCCAGATTGCCATTGTATATAAAATGAATTTCAGGTTTTCCTTCATTCGGAAAATTGAGGTTAAACCTTTAAATATGCCTTCAATAAAAACGATAATTTTGTTTAAAAGCGGATATTTTTTTAAATAGTCTTTAAACCTGAAAAATAAGACTAACCCTAAAATTCCGGTAAGAAAAACACCTCCCAGAATATAAGGATTAATCCTGATATTGGCATTTCTGAAAAAACTGATAATCACATCATATTTAAAAACCAGTGTAAGCCCGAGAAAAATCAGCATGCATACCAGATCGATCACACGTTCCAGAATAATGGTTCCGAATGATTTATCCACAGGAACTTTTTCCACTCCATATAAGGCTGTTGCGCGTGCTACTTCGCCACTTCTCGGAATGGTAAGATTCATTAAATATCCAAAAGAGATCGTCCATAATGCATTGGAATTGGAAATCTTATACCCCAAAGGTTCAAGCAAAATATTCCAACGGACGGCACGAAACCAATACGCTAAAATTCCGAATACCGCAGAAATCATCACCCAAAGATAATTGGCTCCCGAAAGTGATTCCTTTAGTTTTTCAACATCAAAATCCCGAAACGCCAGCCATAGAAACAACGCTGCAAAAGCAAGGGAAATAATAATGGTAATAATCGCTTTTGAAGGTTTGCTTTTTTTTTGATTCATAAAAGAGATGGCTTCCGAAATGGTTTAATGGAAAAATCAGGTAAGAAGATTGGTTTTTTCATCCGGAAAAATAATTTTCGGTTGAAAAGTTTTGGCTTCTTCCGGTGTCATGTGTGCGTAGGAAATAATGATAATAATGTCGTTTTTCTGCACTTTTCGGGCAGCCGGACCATTAAGACAAATTTCTCCGGATTTTCTTTTTCCTTTTATTACATAAGTATCGAAACGTTCGCCATTGTTTACATTTACAATATACACGCGCTCGCCAACAATCAGTCCTGCTGCTTCAATCAGGTCTTCATCCACTGTGATGCTTCCGATATAATTAAGATCTGATTCGGTAACACGAACCCTGTGAATCTTCGATTTAAAAACTTCTATTAGCATGCTGCAAATGTAAAAAAATTATAAGAGTCGAATTGAAATTTTGAAGAAGTATTTATGGAGAACATCTCATAAATTTTACCCAAATTTTTATTTAGAAGATCATAATTTCACTTTCATCCTGTTTACCATGATTTTGAGTAGTAAACATTTAATGATGATAATACACCGAAAAACTATGAAAGGCATTATAGATTTTGCTGATTTTTAAAATATCATAAATTCACTTATTCTATATTATTAATACAAAATTTTTAAATTTTCAAATCTATTCTTATGAAAATCAATTACAATTTAGGAATTCATAATTCATGTAAAAATTAAACAAATATTTAAAAACACCCTAATATAAGGGGATTGGCACAGTTTTAGTATTCGGAAAAGCCGATAAATGAAAATACACCTGATTATTAATTTTTATTGATTTCAGGCTAAACAATGAAACTTTGTTTATTTTTTCAAAAAAAATTTGCACAAAATTAAATTTGTATTATATTTGTCCTGATAAGAATTTTCAACTAACTTTTTAAAATAATTAAAATTATGAACAAGTCTGAATTAATCGATGCGATTGCAAAAGATGCAGGAATTACAAAAGTTGCTGCTAAAGCCGCTCTTGAATCTTTCGTTTCTAACGTTACTGATACTTTGAAAAAGAAAGACGGTAAAGTTTCATTGGTAGGTTTCGGTACTTTCTCTGTTGCTGAAAGAGCTGCAAGACAAGGAATCAACCCTGCTACTAAAAAACCAATCAAAATTGCTGCTAAAAAAGTAGCTAAATTTAAAGCTGGTGCTGATTTGGCAACTGCTGTATCTGGAGCTAAGAAAAAATAATTAGACTGGAACACAATCTAAGAGACCGCTAATAGCGGTCTTTTTGCTTTATATCGTTATGAATAATTTTGAGAAATAAGGATTGAGAACAAAATCTAAGGAAATATGATAAGCAACTTATATATTCTGCGCCTTGTATCCTCACCCCAACCCCTTTTATCTCGTTTCTTTTTCTTTTTTTAAGGAATCGGCGAATCCTGTGGATTCCCAAAGGAAAGCGAAGTTGAAACTGCATATTTTGTTTCGTTTATAATAGCAAAAAACAACAATATAAAAAGATAGCGCTCCTCCGGAGCGCCCCAATCTATTCTTTCAAATATTTCTACAAAGATGGCATTCCTTTGAAATGCCATTCTCCATTATCAACCTATTTTCAAATAACATAAGATGACAACATCTTGGCTTCTTTTTTCCACATACCTCTTTTAACCTGAATCTTTTTACTTTTTAGTTGAATCTTTTTACTTGGCTCTTTTTAATTTCTACTTGGCTCTTTCCTAAGGAGCCAACCTTTCGATTTTCCAATCATAATCTTCCTGCAAAGAATAGAGAATACGGTCGTGCAAACGATTTGGTCTTCCCTGCCAGAATTCAATTTCATAAGGTTTTGCCAAAAAACCACCCCAATTTTCAGGACGGGGAATTTCTTTTCCTTCATATTCAACCTCAAGATCTTTCAGTTTATTTTCAAGGAAATTACGGTCAGGAATAACAGAACTCTGAGGAGAAACTACCGCTCCTAACTGGCTTCCTCTCGGTCTTGAATGGAAATAACCATCACTGATGTTTTCGGAAACTTTTTCAAGATTGGCTTTAATTATAATCTGACGCTCCAGAAAAGGCCAGAAAAAATGGAGACATGCTTTATGATTGTTTTCTATTGCTTTCCCTTTCCGGCTGTTGTAATTAGTATAAAAAATAAATCCCTCCCAATTATACGACTTTAAAAGAACCATCCTTGTCCGCGGACATCCATCATCCTCCAACGTGGAAACCGACATGGCATTGGCTTCCCAACCATGAGCGTTTTCCTCTGCATCCAGAAACCAGTTTCTGAACTGTTCCATCGGATTATCTCTAATTTCGGTTTCCAGTAATTGAGATTTTTCATAAACCTTTCTGTGGTCATGAAGATTTTCCATATCTTTTATTATATTTGAGTATGAATTCTGATTACAAAGGTAAAATTTTAATCTCCACCCCTGATATTTCGGGTGATATTTTTTCAAGATCCGTGATTCTGATTGTGGATCATAATATCAACGGTGCATTTGGACTTATCCTGAATAAAAAAAATACCGAACTCAGCAGAAAAGTACAGAAACTCTTCGGATTCAAAACCGATATTTATGAAGGAGGTCCTGTAGAAAATAACAAAACTTTCATTATTGTGAAGGGACATCCTGCGAGTGAAAATTTTCTGCAAATCAGTAGCGAGTTCTATTTAACAGAAGATATTGAGAGTGTTGCAGAAAAAATATTGAGTGGAAAACTAAATCAGCATGATATAAAAGTTTTCTCCGGATATTCCGGCTGGTCTGCTCTTCAATTGGAAAGTGAAGTTGAACGTAAAATGTGGACTGTTGTGGATGTCTACAATCTGGATTACACCATGACAAACGACCAAAATCTATGGAAAAATATCATGCAGAATCTCGGAGGTGAATTTCTGCTGTGGGCAAATTCTCCTGAAGATGTGAGTATGAATTGAGTTTGTTAATTGTTGTTTCAAGATATAAAATATTAAAAAAAATCCGTCCCACTTTCATGAGACGGATTTATATATTATTCTTTAATGAAATTCTAGTATTTAGGATTTTGTACCATGTTGATATTGTTATTTAATTCACTCTGTGGTATTGGTAAAAATCTAAACTGATGATCGGCTGGTGATAACGTAACTCCTGTTTGAGGATTCGTATAACCTATATTATTTCTCTTTAGATCCCATCTCCTTGTACCTTCTAAAAATAATTCTGCATCTTTTTGGAAAAGAATTTCTTTCAATAGAGTCTCTCCTGTTCCTGAAAATGAATAATCAGGATCCCTGTATTCTTTAACCCAATCTACTAATTGAGACAATGAAGTACTTTCGGATGTGTGATAAAGACTTTCAAATAATATAAACCAAGCTTCACTTCTTCTGAAAACTATAATATCTCTCTCGAATGATCTGTATTTCATCACATCGATTGGTTTAGGATTGTCTCCTTTACTGCGAGCAAAGCTATCATCTATATACCAAGAATCAGCTCTCAATTGTTCACCTGATAAATTTACTCCTTTTCTTACATCATTATCTCCTAATTTATTGAAGAAATCACGTGTTGCAAAGTTATGTTTGTATGTACCTTCCGAAGACCAGGTGGCAAGTAAACCGTCATTGGAACCTGGTAAATCTTTAGCATTATTATCAAGCTGGAAAATTATTTCAGCACTATTTTCTCCCGCTATTGTGAATAAACTTGCCACATCAGCTTTCGCTAAAGTTTCTCCACTGTCTATTACTTTCTGTGCATATTCCTTAGCTTTAGGATAGTCTTTAACAGCCAAATAATAACGAGCCATCAGCATTTGAACTGCTGCTAAATTCAGACGTTTATTATCTTCTGTACTTATAGTAGCTTCTGCCTTCTTCAGATCTTCAAGTATAAAACTGTAGGTTTCTTGAACAGTAGATCTTTTTTCTTTTACAGCAATATCAAATGTTTTGACGATTGGTAATCCGAATTCCTGATTTTCTTCACCATAATTATCACAGTAAAAAGAAGCCAATTGCAAATAAGCCATGGCTCTTGCAGCATATGCTTCAGCAAAGTAATTTTCCGGCTTTTTGCTAGTATTAAAATCATCAGCAATCTGCCCATCTTTTGCGATTACAAGATTCGCATTAGCAATAATTCTGTAAAGTGAATTCCATAGAGTAGCGTTATCCGCTAATGTAGGTACGTAAAAAGATAAGTCTTTGTTTCGCGTGGTGGCAAATCTGTTAGAGTTATTTAATCCAACAAATGCATTGTCCGCAAGTAATTCGTTCAATGTTGGAATCATTCCACCGTATGTACTTTGTACAACTGTAGCACCGTTAAGAGAAAGGTTCCCCGTTGTTTGCATCATATTATAGATCCCATTGACAGCAGTACTTAAATTAAGTTCATTAGTAATTGCAGTCTCTAATGGAAGGGTGGAAGCTGGTTTTTCATCAAGAAATTCATCACTACATGATGTTAATAATATAGAAAAAACTAACAAACCACCTTTCATATATTTTAAATTAAACTTTTTCATTATATTTCTGTTTGTTAAAATTAAAAATCAATTGATACACCGAAAATATACTGTCTCAAGTTTGGCTGCGTCTGGTCATATATTCCTAGATTAGCGGCTACACTTGTATTAGCATTTGAATTGGATTCAGGATCAAAATATAAGTTTTTATCGAACGCATAAGTCCATAAATTAACTCCTCTGGCATAAACATAAATACCATTAAGACCTTTTAAATTTAGAACATCTTTACTAAATCTGTATCCAACTTCTACATTTTTAAGACGGATATGATCTCCTTTAAACAAATCTCTTGTAGAAGCACTTGTAGAACTTCTGTTTCCTCCATATATATATTTAGGTCTGGAAGCATCGGTATTATCAGGAGTCCAAGAATCATAAAGAGCACTTTTAAACTGGTTCAAATAAGCATATGCACCATCACTGTTATATACAAAGGCCCAGTTATCATACACATAATAATCACCCTGATATGTAAACATGAATGATAATCTGAAATCCTTATAATTAAGGTCACTGATAAAACTGGCTACATGAGTAGGCAATGCTTTCTTTCCTGTGAAAACCTGTGCTGCTCTACTTAATATATTTGTAGTTGTGGTTTTAGTTTCATCAGTATACCATAATGGATCCCCGTTTGTAGGGTCTACACCTGCCCAAAGTCTTGTGTAATATTCAGTTGGGTTATGCCCTTTAGCCCAACCTTTTAATCCTCCTGCATTAATAACTGCATCAGAGTTAATAGCAGTAATTTCACCTTCATTAAAACTGTAATTACCGGTAACATTCCAGTTTAAGTTTTCCTTATTTATTAGCCTAGCAGTTAATGAGGCCTCAATTCCCCTAGATTCCAAACTTGCGATATTGGAAGAATAGTTAGGAATACCAGCGCTTCCAGGAAGCGGAACATTAAATACTAAATCTTTGTTTTCATTTTTATAAATATCTATAGTACCGGTTACATTATTTTTCTTTCCAATTCCAAATTCTAGTCCTATATCGGATTTATTTGATTTTTCCCAGTTAAGTCCCTCTTTTCCAACAGCATTAAACAAGAAACTTCCATTGGTGGATAAATATGCTCCATTTAGTCTAACTTGAGCATATTTATCATAAGAACCTGCCGATGGATTTCCATTAGATCCATAACTACCTCTAATTGCAAGTTTATTAAACCAACCGTTTTCCATAAAAGAAAACTTCGCAAAATCAATACTCGCACCTACTCCATAAAAATTGCCATATAATTCTGTAAATCCTGAATAACCATCCCTTCTGAAGGATCCAGAAACGGTAAGGAACTTGTCATAAGTATAGCTTGCCCTTGCGATATATCCTACTAAAGCATTTCTTCTGGCATCAGTAGAAGTTCCAACAGGATTAACTCCTGCATCCGCATATGGAAGTCTAACCCCACTTGCAAATCCCTGAGTTTCCATAGTTAGATACTCGTTGCTTTTTCTAGTTGCTTCAACCCCAACGGAAGTACTTATTTCATGTTTATCCCCGAGTACAGTATCATAATGCACAAAATTATACCAGTTCCATGTGAAGAAATTACGACGAGAATTCAAAAGGTATCCGTTTCCATTTGGATCTCCTGAATTTAATCCGTCCCCAAAATCAGGATTCCAGAAAATAGTTTCTGATCCTGATGTATAATCAATTCCAAAGTTAGAATTGAATCTAAAATTTGGCAAGAACTGATAATCTACATCAACGCTTGATAAAATTTTGTTAAATTCTCCTTCATTAATATTTGCATCTTGTATTGCGGCTGGGTTAAATGTCTCATTCAGGAAATATAACCCAGATACATTATAAGAGCCATCTGCATTGTAAGCACTTTGTGTTGGTGATATAAGTCTTGCTGCAAACATAGGATTAGAGAAAGAAGAGCCATCACTTGGTCCGGATTGAACAGTTCTTCCTAGATTTGTACTGAACTTCAATCGCAATTTTTCGCTTGCTTTCCAATCTGCTCTTAGGCTTCCGGTATATCTCTTAAACGCAGCGTCTCTTGAAACACCTTCCTGATCAAAATACCCTAAAGATGCAAAAATATTAAAGTTTTCAGAACCACCTGTATAACTTAAATTGTGTCTGGTATAAAAAGGATTTTTATTCCTAACCAATTTATTCCAGTCTGTGTTTACAATTCCATCCCAACCGAATTCATCCTTTGCCATATCATACCCATCATCTAATGACGGAGCGATTCCAGCATTATATAAGGAAAGCCCGAAAAGTTGCACACTTTCATTAGCATCAAGCATATCAAATTTTTCAAAAGCAACATCTGATGCACCTACTTCACTAGTATAATTAAGATTTGACCGCCCTTTTCTTCCTGATTTTGTAGTAATCAAAATAACCCCATTTGCACCTCTTGATCCATACAAAGCGGTGGCAACAGCATCTTTAAGAACCTTTACATCAGCAATATCACTGGGGTTCAACAGCGATAGTGCATTCTGAGTAGCAAGTGCACCAGAAATATCTCCTGCCGGAATTGGCACACCATCCAGAACATATAATGGATTATTATCACCAGTAAGTGATGTTAATCCTCGGATCAGAGTAATAGCACTGGCTCCAGGTTGTCCGCTACTTGCAGTACTCATTACCCCTGTAGCCTGACCTTGAAGTAAATTATCCAGAGAAACCGCAGTCGGCTTATCTAAAACATCTCCCTTAACTACACCAACAGATCCTGTTATCTGTTCCGGTGTTTGTTTAATACCATATGAAGATGTTATTACAACTTCTTCAATGTCTGTAATTGTGTCTTTTGGTTTTTGTTGAGCCATAAGAGCCTGTCCTGTAAAAAACATCACTCCGGCGCTCAATACTTTCAATTGAACGTTCATATTAACATTGTTTTAATATTTAAGTGGTGCAAATATGTTAATTTTTTCTTAACTATCAAAATCAAATATTAAATTAATATAAATGTAATATGTTGATTCTCTTCTTAATTTATTGATAAATAGGAAAACAATAATTTCTTACCATAAATCAATTCCGTGGTTTCATTTTTGATGTACATTTGCTTTAAAATTTAAACATTATGGCAACAAAATGGATTTTAGATCCTTCACACAGTGAGCTTACTTTTAAAGTAAAACACATGATGATTTCCAACGTTAAAGGAGCATTCGACAAATTCAATGCGGAAATCGAATCTGAAGACGACACCTTTAAACAAGCGAAAGTAACTGCTACTATCGACGCAGATTCAATTGACACAAACAATGCAGACCGTGACACTCATCTTAAAGGTGCCGATTTTTTTGATGTTGAAAAATATCCTCAAATTACTTTTACCGCCGATTCTTTAGGAGAAGAAATTACAGGAGAATTAACCATTAACGGAATTAAAAAACCAGTAAAACTCGACGTGGATTTTGGGGGAATCAATAAAGATCCTTGGGGAAATACAAAAGCAGGATTCTCTGTGGAAGGCAAAATCAGCAGAAAAGATTGGGGACTCAACTGGAACGCTGCTCTTGAAACAGGAGGAGTTTTGGTTTCTGATGAAGTAAAAGTTTCTGCAGATCTTCAGTTTGTAAAACAATAAAAAAGTAAACCTTACCCCTTATTAAAATTAAAGAGTAAAGTTTTTCTTTGCTCTTTTTTTATTTTCAAACCCATGAATATTAATCAATTACAGAATATTACCCAAAATTTTTCATCCACTGAAAAAATGCCGGTGCTTTTTATCGGGCACGGTTCACCCATGAATGCTATTGAAGAAAATGAATTTGTACAAGGTTTCCGCAATGCTTCAAAACAATTGCCCAAACCCAATGCTATTCTTTGTATTTCCGCGCATTGGTTTACGCAGGGGACTTTTATTACTTCTGGAGAAAATCAGAAAACCATTCATGATTTTTACGGTTTTCCAAAAGATTTGTTTGAAGTACAATATCCTGCAAAAGGAAGCCCTGATCTTGCACACGAAACCCGGGATCTCCTGATTCCAGAAATTGCAATAGAAACAGAAGATTGGGGATTGGATCACGGGGCTTGGTCTGTATTGAGGCACATGTATCCCGAAGCCGAAATTCCGGTAATCCAGATGAGTATTGACTATACCCAACCTCCCGAATATCACTTTGAACTGGCGAAAAAACTAAACAAACTTCGCGAAAAAGGAGTACTTATTTTGGGAAGTGGGAACATCGTTCATAATCTTAGAATGATTGACTGGCAAAACATCAATACCGTTGATTCTGGTTGGGATTGGGCAATTGAAGCGAGAGAAAAAATGAACAATTGGCTTCTGGACGGTGATTTTCACAAACTTCTGGATTATCAGAAACAGGGAACATCAATTCAGTATGCCATTCCTACTCCCGACCATTTTCTGCCATTGATTTATTCGCTTGGTTTAAAGGGAAAATCAGAAGAATTATCACTGTTTAACGACCATCTTATTGGAGGAAGTTTGAGCATGACCAGTGTAAAAATTGGAACATAAAAGCAACTTTAACCGTTCGGTAAGATTTTTATCTGACAATGCCATATTCCGTAAAATTCCCATCATATATATACGAGGAATAATAAGATCTCAGTCTGTGTAAAATTTACTCTACAACAAATATCTTGTTCCTTACCATTTCCAGAATGGCTAAAATATCTTTCCCGATTTCGCGGTCTTCTTCTAATTTCGGAACTTTTGTGCGGATGATGTTATAATTCTGTTCAATAATCTCAGAACTTTTTGCAGGTCGGCGGAATTCCAGACCTTGTGCCGCAAACATCAACTCGATTGCCAGAATACTTTCAAGATTATGCAACACCTGATTGAATTTTCTGCCCGAAATACTGCCCATCGAAACATGATCTTCCTGCCCCAAACTCGTGGGAATAGAATCTGCTGAAGCCGGGAAACAAAGCGTTTTATTCTCCGTAACCAAAGCTGCAGAAGTATATTGCGGAATCATAAATCCTGAATTCAAGCCTGAATTTGCAGTGAGTAATCTTGGCAACCCAAATTTTCCTTCCAGCAAAAGATAACTTCTTCTGTCCGAAATATTCCCCAGTTCGGCAGCCGCCAAAGTAGCATAATCCAATGGTAAAGCCAGTAATTGTCCGTGAAAATTTCCTCCGGAAATGGCTTCTTCTGCACTCAGAACAATTGGATTGTCGGTTACAGAATTCAATTCCGTTTCGGTGAGGTTTTTCAAATGTTCAAATGCATTTCTGCTTGCTCCGTGAACTTGCGGAACACACCGCATGGAATAAGGATCCTGCACTCTTCCGCAATTTTCGTGTTTGCGCATAATTTCGGTATCATTCAGAAAACGGAACATTCTTTCTGCCACCAATTTACTTCCGCTAAACGGACGAATTTCATGAAGTTGCTTTTTAAAAGGACTTGCCGAACCATTATATGCTTCAATGCTCATTGCAGCCGCAACATCAGCCAGATTGAGCAGATATTCCATTTTTTCCATACCTTTTATGGCATGAGCCAGTATAAACTGCGTTCCGTTAATCAAACCCAAACCTTCTTTCGCTCCCAAAATTAAGGGCTGAATCTGATGTTTTTCAAGAACGGAAGACGTTTCCACCGGATTTCCGTTTTCCCAGACTTTTCCCAAACCGATTAGCGGTAAAACCATGTGAGAAAGAGGAGCCAGATCTCCAGATGCACCAACTGAGCCTTGCTCGGGAATAACAGGGATAATATCCTTTTCAATCATTAAAATCAGACGTTCAATCATTTCTAACGAAACGCCGGAAAAACCTTTGGATAAAGCATGAACTTTGGCAACCATCATGATTTTCGAAAGTTCTTTGGCAATCGGTTTTCCTACGCCGACCGCGTGCGAAATAATTAAATTATGTTGCAGTTTCGCCGTTTCTTCCTCCGAAATTTTGGTATCACATAATGGTCCGAAACCCGTGTTGATTCCATAAACCGTTCGATCCGAAAGAACAATATCCGCAACATTTTGCTGTGATTTCAGGATACGCTCGCATGCTTCCTCGTTCAAACTGGCAAGAGAAGGAGTATTGGCAATCGCCAAAATATCTGCTAAAGAAAAATAATCGGTTCCGTAAATTTTCATAGGTGGCAATAGGAAATTGTGCAGTTTCAAAAGTACTGATTTCGCATCAATTTTTCTGGTGGTTTTTTGAAATAATCATGGTTCGTGTTTTAGAGCCTGTGATAAATTTTAATTTTTTCTGTTGCAAAGTCGCCAATGATTTAAAAATAAAATCATTTTAAGAATCAAGAACTATCACACTTCAACACCGATGAAATAATGGGGAAAACCTCATAGGTTTTAAAAACCTATGAGGTTTATAAACTATTGATGAGCCAATAAATCCAATTCCATTTTGATGTTCCCTCTTTTGTAGGTTTGACTTCCCAGAGGGATTTCACGAAAACCAAATTTTCGGTATAAATGAATGGACGTTTCCAGACGCGTATTCCCGATCAGGAAAATCTTTTTTATTCCCAACTTTTTAGCCGTTTCAATACTTTGCTTTAACAAAGCTTTCCCAACGCCCAAACCCTTTGCCTTTTCTGTTACCGCCATTTTCCCTAGTTCAAAAATATCTTTTGCGTTTGGGATCAGACTCGCCGTTCCAACTAATTCCTCATTCAAATAAGCAAAAAAAATTCTTCCGCCTTTGTCCAGAATTTCCGCTTTTGGATTTAGAAATAATTTGCGGTCGTTATCTTCCACTTCAAAGTATTTTTCAATCCATTCTGTATTCAGATGTTCAAAGGCAGCACCATCTTCTTCATTAAAATCTTTGATAATCAGATTCATGATTTCGCATTTATAAAAACAGTGGTAAAATTAAAAATCTCCCCGCAAATCTGAAAAGATTTAAAAAGAAAGGTTTCCGTATTTTTGCACCATGAATCCGAATCTTGAACTTCAACTGAAAACGCTTCCCACAGATCCTGGTGTTTACCGTTATTACGACAAAAACAACCAGTTGCTGTATGTAGGAAAAGCGAAAAATCTTAAAAAAAGGGTTCTCTCCTACTTCAATAAAAATCTTTCCGGATACCGCACCAGAATTATGGTCGGGAAAATCGATCATCTGGAAACCACGATTGTTCCAAGCGAATATGATGCGCTGCTATTGGAAAACAATTTGATTAAAGAATTTCAGCCGTTTTACAATGTCATGATGAAGGATGACAAAACCTTCCCTTGGATTTGTATAAAAAACGAAAGTTTTCCGCGTGTTTTTATGACCCGGACTTTAATTAAAGACGGAAGTGAATATTACGGACCTTACGCAAAAGTGCGACCGGCAAAGATTCTATTGGAAACCATTAAACACATTTACAAACTGCGCACCTGCAATCTCAATCTTGCTCCGGAAAAAATTGCGGAAGGCAAATATAAAGTCTGCCTTGAATATCATATTAAAAATTGTAAAGGACCATGTGAAGGCCTGGAAACCAAAGAAAGCTACGACCGGAAAATTGATGCCATACGCGGAATTATCAAAGGGGATTTCCGTTTTGCAAAACAATATCTGGTGGATGAAATGAATGCATTTGCCGCGAATCTGGAATTTGAAAATGCGCATCTGGTAAAAGAAAGGATTGAACTTTTAGCTGATTATCAGGCGAAACATACGGTAGTAAACCCGAATATTGACGATGTGGATGTTTTCGGGCTCATTAGTGATGAAACCGCCGCTTATGTGAATTATTTCAAGATCCGAAACGGAAATATTGTGCAAAGTTTCACCACGGAAATCAAAAAAGTACTGGAAGAAAGTGATGAAGATATTTTAGAAGAATCTTTGGTAGAAATCCGCCAGAAATTCAATTCCGATTCCAAAGAAATACTCCTTCCGTTTGCGCTGGATTTTGAAATTCCGGGAGTAAAATTATCGGTACCGAAAGTCGGCGATAAAAAACGAATTGTAGAACTGAGCGAAAATAATGCAAAAGAATACCGCATCGAAAAACTGAAACAGGTACAAATTGTAGATCCGGATCGGCACACCAACCGAATTATGGCAGAAATGCAGAAACTGCTCCATATGCCTGAAGAACCGCGGCATATTGAAGGTTTTGATAACTCAAACATTCAGGGAACCAATCCGGTTTCAGCATGTGTGGTTTTTAAAGACGGAAAACCGAGCAAATCCGATTACCGGATTTTTCACCCGAAAACCGTGGAAGGACCAAACGATTTTGCTACCATGGAAGAAGTAATTCTTCGCCGATACAGCCGTTTGCTGGAAGAAAACGAACCGCTTCCGCAGCTGATTCTGATTGATGGTGGAAAAGGACAACTTTCTGCTGCCGTAAAGAGTTTGAAAATTTTAGGATTATACGGAAAAATCACCATTATTGGTATTGCAAAACGTTTGGAAGAAATTTACTTTCCTGAAGATTCCGTGCCGTTGTATCTGGATAAAAAATCGGAAACTTTAAAAATTCTTCAAAGGGTTCGTGATGAATCTCACCGTTTCGGAGTGAAACACCACCGCACAAGACGAAAAAATGCAACCATCCAATCCGAACTGGATCACATTTCCGGTGTTGGTCCAAAATCCATTGAACTTTTACTTTCCAAACTGAAATCTGTAAAAAGAATAAAAGAATCCAACCTTGAAATTTTAGAAGAAATCCTCGGAAAATCAAAAGGGAAAGTGGTTTGGGAATATTTTAATTCCGGAAACTAAAAAAGTGGCAAACAATGTCAGCCACTTTCATTACTTGTAGAATTTAAAATTATTTTTTAATCAAAACCTGATTGCTGAAAGTACCGTTTGCATTGGGCATTTCAACCACAAGATTCCCTTTTTCCTCATATCCTAAAGTCATCGAACCATCCTGTAAATTCACGCGATAAACCCCCGCTTTTGCAGAAGGATAAAAGGTAGCATACGGAACAGAACTTTTCGGACTCACCAGAATAAAACCGCCATTCCCAATCTGTACTTTCTGGAAATTTTCCTGATTAAATGTGTACATTTCTGCTGATGAAGCGGCTTGTGTATTCGATTCCACCTGTACTTTTTCGGGCTCTCTTAATTGAGTTGTCGTTTTTACCGGTTCTGTTTTGGCAGGTTCCGCTTTTTCTGTTTTCGATACAGAAACAGGTGCAGAAACAGAATCTGTATGTATCTCAATACTTTCCTTAGGATCAGAAACCGGAATAGAGACAAGAGCCTGCTTTAATGCATCATTGTACCCTACTTCAAAATCTTTTTCCAAAGAAGTGGCTTTCAAGGAAGCAACCGCTTTTTTATGACAGTCTGTAAAATCCAGAATAATACGGTTTCGCAGCATATTGCTGTTATTTTTCACGTCTGCTGTTAAGACTTTACATGGATCAAGTTTCAATTCTGCCGGCCAGTTTTCTTCATCATTCCGAATGATCTGATATTTTTTTGCGGTTAACGCTTTCGACAAAGCAGTATTTAAATTATACTGATTTTCCGTTTTAAAATCCACAAACTTTTTGGGAACATAGATGTATTGGTAATCGGAAATACTTTGCTGCGCAAAAACACTGATATTGCAAAGCAATAATGCACTTAAGAAATACAATTTCATAGCCTGAATTTTATCCTGATAAATGTACGATAAAAATTAATTCCGGAAATCTCCCATATCCAGTTTTAGAGAGAAAAAGTTGGAATAAAAATTGGAACCGCCAATTCCGGAATTGGTAATGGCGTAATCCAAAGTAAGTCCACGGTATTTAATCCCGATTCCGGCGCTGGGCTGGAAGGAAACTTTCCGTTTCAAATCTTCGATATCGGTAATCGTTTGGAAGCGGTTCACTCCTACACGTACAAAAATCATATCCTGAAACTTCAGTTCGGCACCGGCATAAGGCGTAATACTGGCAAAATCCGTTGAAATTAATGAGGCGGTTTTGGCAAAATCAACATTCAGTCCGGCTTCTGGAAGCAATTCCAGATCACGATTGATTTCGAAATTTTTGCTCACTCCGAAATTCAGTTTGGGCATTGATAACTCCATTTTGTCGGCTGGTGCAGGGTTAAATTCTTCTCCATTCACCACTGTAGAAAGTTCATCCTGATTAATCGTCCAGAAATTTACCGTTGTGGTTGCATCGCGAAGCATAAAACCATAATTCCAATCCGTATCCGAATGATAAATTGCTCCAATATCAAATCCGAAGCCGAAACCATTTGCAAATTTCCCTACATTACGGTACACCAGTTTCGCATTGATTCCCACATCCAAACGGTGATTTCCTCCCGGATGAAAAGCATAAGAAATAATTCCTGCATAATCCGCCTGTGAAAACTGGGTAATTTTGTCGTAATCAATATTTCCCTCTGCATCAATCATTTGGGTCGTATTCAGAATATTATCCACGCCAAGCCGAACAACCGAAATACCGAAAACGCCGCCATTATTATCCAAAGATTTTGCAAAAGCGATATAATCGTACTTCGCAATCGACTCGAAATATTCAGCATGCATTGCTGCACCTTGCCAGTCTCTTTCCACACCGAGAAGTCCGGCAGGATTCCACATCGGCGCATATACATCGTTTTGATTGGAAATAACGGCTCCTCCCATAGCAAGACCTCTTGCTCCGGCTCCGATATTCAGAAATTCATTGGAATACTTTCTCACGATCTGCGCATGAAACAGAAATGGAAGAAATAAGATGAAAAGGAATATATTTTTTTTCATTTAATTTTTATTCATTTGTGCCGTTCTTTTTCTGGCTTTTATTAATCCGTTAATGATGATGGAAAGAATCATCACCGCAGATGCCACATAAAAAACCGGACTCATGTGTTCGGACGCTCCAAAGATAAAAAATGCCAGAATAATTCCGTATATCGGTTCCAGATTCACGGTAAGAATGAGTGTGAAAGGGGAAATATACTTCATTAAACGTACAGATTCAAACATCGGATAGGCCGTAAAAACACTTGCCAATAAGAATATTAACGCTAAATCCCGATAACTTATTTCGTTGATTTGAAAGATTTCTCCGGTAACGGAATAAAAGAGACTCAGCACAATCCATCCGCAAAAAATTTCATAGAAAATAATTTTTTCTGAAGAGGTTTTGCCAATCATTTTTCCATTCAAAACCGAAAAAACAGTACCCAGCAAAGCACAGAGAATCCCAAAGAAAATACCTTCTTTATAGCGCAGTTCGGTTTGAAAAATCATGGCAATACAGCCCACCATTACAATTCCCATCACGACTTCTGAAACGTCTACTTTCCTTTTGAAAATAATTGGTTCCAGAATGGATGCAAAAAGAGTGGAAAGCGAAAGACAACTCAACGCAATAGATACATTGCTGACTTTAATGGAATAAAAAAAGCACAGCCAATGAAACGCCATAAAAATCCCAATTGCAGAAAGCTGAAAAAGCAGACGTTTCGAAATCCGTAAACTTTGTCTTTTGAAAAAACGCAGAAAAAGATAAAGAAAGAACGCAGCAAAAAGCATTCGGTAAAATACCAAAACCTGCGCATTGGCATGAATCAGCTTTCCTAAAATGGCCGTAAAGCCCCACAAAAATACAATGAAGTGTAGCCTAAACAAAGCCGTTTTCTGCATACAGTTGAATTATTCTGCAAAACTAAATAAACTATTTGCGAAATGTCCTAAAAAAGTAGATTTTTCTCTAATGGATAAGAAAAACAGGCTGTCTCACTTTTGAAACAGCCTATTTTTACCATTGTTTTAGAATTCAACGACTATGATTTTTTATTTTTTTATCAATTTCTTCGTCAGTGTTTTTCCTGATTTTGCAGTTGCGGTCAGAAGGTACACTCCTGTCGCAAGATGACCGACATTTACTGATTTTGCAGAAGCAGAAGACTGAATTGCGATTTTCCCTGAAAAATCGGTTATTCTTATATGAGCTACCTCTTCTGAAAAATAGAGTATATTCTGTACAGGATTCGGGTACACTTTAATCCCAATTTCTTCCTCTTCTTCTAATGACAATACATCTTCCAACAATACATCTGTGTAATTGGTAGTTTGATTATAGGTATTGACATCATCCGCTAAAATCGGACCTATTTCATTTCCATTTTGGTCTATACGTATTTTCACACATCTACAGCTCATCGCAAAATATGGATCTACTCCTGGTGAATATGGTATTAACGTGCCTGCCGTTCTATCAACAACTAAAGCAACAGCTCTGCCGAGATAATTGCTATTGAGTGCCGCTGTCCAAAGACCGGTAAACCTCGAACTGATGCCAAAATCTGTAGTGCCACCCGAAAGTACAGTTCTCCATCCTCTGATTCCAACAAAAGGGATGTTTCCTATTTTGAAATTTGAATTTCGAAACAAAGAACCGCTGGAGTTCTGTATCGTTCCCGAGTAAGTTCCTGTGATAGAATTAGGAGCTGTGGCATCTATGCCGGCTAATGACCAAGGCATAGTAGATAGCTGAGCAGTAGTGGAAGAGGAATAAACATCTGGTATACGCCATCCCGCAGGACAAGGATCAAAAGGAGATTTTTTGCCACCTCTTCCCCAACGGTCAGCTGCTAAATTTGGTTCTGTAGGTGGAGAAACCCAATCTGTTCCGTTTGTATTTAATCCAGCTCCTGTTGCAAAGTCTGATGGTTTTAAGAACTGCAATGGGTGATTCGCTGCATATCTTAGCACTTTTGCTACTTTAGTTGCTATAGGATCTGTGGAGATTACACCGGAATTAACCGAATAGGTATTATATTCTTCAATGTATGACGAATTATATTGTGAGCTATTCAGTGTGGTATATGAAATATTGCCACTATTGCTATTACCAAGATAAATATTGTATGCAGAGCCATCCGGATTGGTAAAAGAAGGTAATGGATCTTTTCTTCCCCATTGGTATTATAATCCACCGGAATTTTTTATTCCTTCTATATCAGCATTTGAAAGATTGTTTGGGTCTGAAGCAAAATGCAACATATCCGTAGCTCCTAAGTTTCTATCCATCATTTCGGTCAACATTACAGTTCCTTTTTTAAGATAATTAACATAGTTTTGTGCTTCATGCAGAGGACTATCATTTCTATAAATAATCGATTGTAAAGGGGTATTTGTAACCCAGATATGCCAGCTCCAAAGTGCCGGATTATTAATATCACCATTGTGCAATGATACAATCGCATTTCCTGATTGCCCCGGATTGATATTTACCATAATATTCGTTCCGTCAATAGCACTTAATGTGGTTGGTTGTGAACTTAAAGAAACATTTTGTAATAAATTTTGGTTAGTCGCCCATAATACATTTACTTTCAAATCATTGAAACTTGACACATTAAGAATATCCGGATTATCCAAAAGGTTACTCTGAACGGAGAATGCTTTTCTAATCGGAATATTGATGGTTTGTACAGACGGGGCTTTCACTAACGCAAAGGAATTAGGATCATCCAATCCTGCTTCAAAATTTGGTATTGAAGTATCTGTAAAATATGCGGTAGGGAAATCATAGTTATTGGTCATATACAGAGGATCTTTTATACAACGTACACCATACGCATTGGAGGTTGGGTCTTTAGTAGTACCGATTATGAATCTCCCTGTTACATTTGGGAAATTAGTATCGGGAACTCCGGTTTGCCCAGCATCGGGAACCATAACTGCAGCACGTGCACCCACTGCAGGTGTGTTATCGAACCATCTTGTCATAGTAGCTGTCCACAGCAGCGTGTGATGCTGATCGGTATATTGGGCAGCGTGTAGTCTTTTGTCTATCGCTCCGGTACCTGGGAAAATCCCCATATTGTAAGCAGATACATTGCTAAGATCGAAACCGATTTGCGGATATAATTTAATATTATGCTGATATGTTTTCATTCCTGCATTTGTCGGCAAGATAGTAACATTGATGTTTTTATGAGGTGTATCAGTTTTATATCCAAAAGGCGAATAATCCATTCTTACATTATCTTGGTAATCCCAGCCACCTTCAGAACTCACCAGCATAGAAGGCACTCTCCAGCCGTTGGGACAAGGGTCAAAAGAAGATTTATCATTATACGGCTGTCGTTGGGAATTGTAACCATTGTTATTCGGATTAGAAGCTGTATGATTCCCTTTTGAATTGTCCGACCACAAATTTAAAAGTCCTAATTTTTCATCGGTATAGCCGGGGTAGTCGTTAGAACCTGTATATCTTCCAAACCAGTTCAGAGGAAGATTGGCGTTATTATTATAATATGCCAGATCGGTGGTATTATCATTTACGACATAAATTAAACTCAAAGGATTTTTGACAGAAGTTTGGATATTATCCTTTATTTTGGCATCGGCGCGATTAATATTCAGGGTGAAATCATCAATTTTCATAGCATTGTTCACCGGATTACTTGCACCACGATGTCTTACCCTGCCTGCTTTGCCGGATACTTCATAGAAGTCGTCTCCTTTTGTTACCAATGTTGGTATAGGATCTTTTCTGCCCCATTGATAGAGCAACCCTCCGTTTTTAGTCCATTCCGAACTTGCTAAACCTGCACTGGTAGCTCCCAAATTTCTATCCATCCATTTCCAATCATTTGGAGAAATATCCTGAACGGAATTGTTACTCAATCGTTTTTGTACATATGCATTGTCAGTACTATAACTAATATACTGAGGGCCGTCTTGTGTAGGATCATCTGTAACCCAAACGTGCCAGCTCCAGTAGATGACATTATTCACTTCATACGAAATTACGGCATTTCCTTTCTTATGTTTGTTCACGGGGACTTTTATGACCGCTTGGTCTCCACCTCCGGTTATGATCAACTCATAATCTGCACTTGTTTTTATTAAACCGTGCTGGTCTTCCCAATATACATATGCTTTTGCCGTTCCGGAAGGAATCGGTGTACCAAAAAATCCGTTATTTGCCCACATTGCATAGGCTTTTTTAACCGGGATATATAATCCGTCGTTTGAAGAATTAACATCAAAAATAAAGCTGTTGGGGGCTAACTCAATATTCTGTGCCTTGTTGGTATTGAACACCAACAATAATAGACAGGATAAAACCTTGTGTAAATTAATTTTCATAGTGTTTATATTTTAGTTTCCGTTTATTTTTATCGTCCAAATATCAAAACCACCATTGTTACTCGTAATATCTCCATCGGTTGAATCCGAATATCCTGTTACGACATAATTTCCGTCCGGTGCCTGAATTATGGAAAAAGCTCTGTCTAATCCACTTCCTCCGTATTTTTTCTGCCATTGAACATTTCCTGAAGAATCTATTTTTATTACATAATAATCATAATCCCGGCTTCCTTCATAATTTTCAGCATCCGAATAAGAATCTCCTGCGACAATATAACCTCCATCCGCAGTTTGGATAATAGAACGTGCAAAATTTGACAATGAACCGCTATATGTTTTACTCCACGTTGTATTTCCACTTGCATCCAACTTCAGAATCCAGTATTTTATTCCCGGAGTAGCAGTTGGTATATCTCCTAAATTATTGGTTGTCTTTGTATATCCTGCAATAATGTATCCGCCGTCTGATGTTTGAAGTACAGAAGTTGCCTCATCGTCATCGTCTCCATCATAAACTTTAGACCACTCTGTATTTCCCGCACTGTCGAGTTTTGCAACCCACAACTGCAGGTCTGTGCGCTCTTCAAAAGTTCTCACTCCGTTGCCGGCAATTATGTATCCACCATCTGTAGTCGGTTCTACTGCATTAGCTGTTGTAGATTGATTTACATCCGGAATAGCAGCCAGTACTTTCTGCCAGACAATACCACCTGTACTATTCAGTTTCACAATCCAGCCATCCGTAACTGAGGTTGTTTTAAAAGAAAGGTCTCCATCAGTAGATTCGGTAGCTCCTGCGAATACAAAACCGCCGTCAACTGTTCTCTTAAGAGAAGAAATTCTGTCATAATGAGAACCTCCGTAATTATTGCGCCAGGCTATGCTGCCATTGTAAAAATTAACAATCCACGCGTCCATTTCTCCATGGTTTGCCGTAACATCCATATCAGAAGAAGTGGAAGCTCCTGCCATTACAATATTATTGGAATATTCCACAATTGAGGTAATCTCATCATTCATAGTTCCTCCAAAACTTTGGTTGTACGACTGATTTCCATTGTCACCCGTTTTTACCAGAAAAAAATCTTTCATCCCTTTTGTTCCGTTAAATGTGGGGTTGGTAGGAGATTCTGTAGAGCCTGCTATTACAAATCCACCCGTGGATGCAGCCTGTATAGCGTAGGAAAATTCATCCTTGATGCTGCCAAAAGATTTTTGCCAAATAATATTCTGCGAATAACCGAATGCGGATAAAAACAGAAATAAAAAATAGTTCGTCTTTCTCATTTTTTTTGTTTTTCTATATTAGTTTTTAGTTTTAGTACAGACCCAAAAATACACTGTTGCAAAAATTTGCAAAATTCCTAATCTACGAATACCTCGTTTGAATCCACGAAATAAGGTTTTCGATTGATATACGTTTCTCTAAAAAATAAATCCAAAAGTGTTTCACATTTTTTTGTGGTTATCTTTGATATTTGTATTTTTTTGTTTGCTGAGGTGAAGTTTTGTCGAGGTTGGAAATAAGCTTTGTCAAAGATTTCAAACTTTGACAAAGCAAGATGAAGAAGTCTCACAACTAAATGATGTGGGTCGAGAATCGTCTAAACGAAAACCACTCTCAGACAAGGGGTCGAGAAAAAACATAAAAAAAGCTGTTTTCACGAGTTGTGATACAGCCTCATCTTACTAAAAAACTATTCAAATAAATAACGAAAAAGCGCTCACTACTTCGATTTCAGAAGAATGAATAATTCCTCTCTTTTCTGCCGTGATACAGGGATTTTCACATTATTTTCCAATACAACATAGCCTTCATTAAGGTAATGTGAAATGAAATTGAGGTTGATAATATAAGATTTGTGCACCTGAAAAAAAGTATGGGCAGGAAGGAGCTTCACAAAGTTTCCGATGCTTTGCGAACTTAATATGGATTTGCCGTCCGAAAGGTTGATTTTCGTATAGCCGTCCACGCCTTCACAATGGATGATACGCTGAATGTCCACAAACTCAAGACCCTCGCGGTTCGGAATGATGATTTTTTTGTTTCGGAAATTGGAAAGCTCCAGATGCTGAAGAAACTGTAAGTTTTTTTCTAATGACTGTTTGTTTCTGATGCTTTCTTCGGCACGATGAACCGTTTTCACCAAATCGTCGTTATCGTAAGGTTTCAGGATATATCCTGCAGCATTGTGTCTGATGGCTTCCAGAGCATATTCGTCATAAGCCGTTGCAAAAATCACCTCGAAAAAAGGATTGTCTCCAAACTCGCGAAGCATCTCAAAACCGCTCATCTCAGGCATCTGAATATCGAGAAAAACCAAATCGGGTTCGGATTCTTTTATCTTTTCCATAGCTTCCGCAGGATTATGAGAAGTTCCCACAATGCTGATTTCCGGACAGAATCTTTCGATTTTATTCGCTAAAATGGTGGTGGATTTCGGTTCGTCATCTACAAGGAAAGCCCTGATTTTCATAAGGAATTATTTTTAAGTTATAGACCAAAGTTTGAATACATTATCATTTTTTAAACATTGAAGTTGTTTAAACTTTTTGCTTGTACTGCTCCGTAGCAATCTGTTCATAGCATTTATATAATTTTACGAACAAGCTCCGTAGATTCTGTGTTAATTTTCAATAAAAAAATATATTTTTTCTATATTTGTAATTCAAAACAGCTTTATGCTAGTTTCCAAGAGAGTCAGTTATTATTAAGGCTCTCTTTTCTTCTTCATAATCAGCCTTAGGAGCGACCTGTTAATCATTTTTTTACAGTCCGCTCCTCCGGAGCTCACTAAACATTGTCCAAATATTTTCTATTAACAGAAAATCCCTACGAGACATTTTTTAATCTGTGATAAAACAAACAGATACATTATTAAATTAAAATACGGAGTACGACCAGCGTTCCCGTTTGGCTTTCGTCTGAGGTGTTTTTATCGGTTATTTTATAATCAATCCTTTGTCCCGACTGGTTCAGCAACTCGATGCGTTCGCGGAGAACTTTTGAGGAACGTCTTTCCGATTCGGAGCGGTGCGAATTGAGTGCCATTGCTTTTTTGTAGCCGATTCCGTCATCGTCTACCCTCACTTCCAGCGTGTGTTTGTCTTGTTTGGAAAAGGTAACGGTAATCTTTCCACCGTCCTTCTTATGAAAAATTCCGTGATTGACGGCATTCTCAACAATCGGCTGGAGAATCATCGAGGGAATCTGCGGATTTTCCGCTTTCAGTTCGCTGTTGCAGATGATTTCGTAGGTAATTTTGTCCTCGAAACGCATTTTTTCTATCAGAAGATAATTTTCCAGCAATTCGATTTCGTTTTGCAAAGAAATATTCTGCATAGAGGAATATTCAAAAAACATTCTGATTAATTTGGAAAATTTCGTGAGATAATTCTCGGACATTTCCACATCGTTTCTCTGGATATAATACTGTATCGCATTGAGGGAATTGTGTACAAAATGAGTATTCATCTGAGAGCGGAGAGCCAAAAGTTGTAGCTCCGAATACCGCCTATTGTTTTCCGCTTTCTTTTCTGCATTCCTTTTCACATTTCTGAAAACCTTTCGAAAAATCAATCCCGAAACCAAAAGAAAAAATAAAATTCCCAACATCTTTACCCAGCCTTTTTCGTACCATGTAGGTTGCACGATAATAGTCAGTTTCGAGACCGATTCCGCAGAATGGAGGGTTTCGGATTTTACTTCCAAGATATACGTCCCGTGACTCAGATGGCTGAAAACCACTTGTTTTTCAGTCAATTCGAGCCACTCTTCTCGATTATTATGAAATAAATGGGTAGGGATAATCCTATAATAAAAACGAGCAGAATTACCCCTCGAAAAGTCCTCAGCCGAAAAAGGAATCACGATATTGTTTCGGTTTTCCGGAGAAACGACAAGAGAATCCCGGAGCGAACCGAATACGACAGGAACGCTTCTGTACAATCGGCTGTCCGAAATATCAATACTGCTGATTCCGAAATCGGTAGCGGTATAGAGTAGGTTTCCCTGCATTTCGATATCGTTGACGTTATCGGAAATCAGCCCGTCCACTACGGAATAGGTATCGGGAATGTCGCTTTTTTCGTAATGGTTTCCCTTGAGCCGAAGTTTTTTCACGCCTTTTTGAGAACTGAAAAACACCACGTCCTCATTCTGTTTTTTAATCATTTTGTGGACAACCAGACCTTTGGTAACGGGAATACGCCGGATTGTCTTTCCGTCGAAACTGTAAATCCCAAGTCCGTCTGTCCCGATCAGGAGTTTCCCGCCAACCTCAAGAAAAGAAATAGCGGGATAGTTGAATTTCTCGCCAAAAACGGAAACCAATTCTCTGTTACGGTAAAGGAACAAACCGTTTCCGCCTCCGAAGTACAGTTGGTTTTTGTACACGATTCCTCTGGAGAGTCCTGTTTTGGGAATAATTTTGTCAAGAGTTCCGTCTGCATTACACACTTCGAGTGCGTGGCTGTATATGACAAACATCTGTTCCCGAAAACGGAAAAAATCTTTATAAGCTGTATATTTTGGATTTTTATCAATCCATTTTACAAGTTGCCAATGGTTGTTTGTTTTTTCCCAGATTTCTTTATCGGTTATTAAATATCCGTTTCTTATCCTGTATGCACCACCTTTAACAAAATCCAGATGATGAAACGTGCGGTCTGAAATATTGTATTGATAAAAACCGTCTGAACCGCCACTTGCATAGAGTTCTCCATCTGTCTGCCCTATGCTGAAAATTCTTTTTTCTTTGAGAAAATGTCCTGCTTTCCTTTGTTCGGCAGATTCAAAAACGAGTCCCGATTCGTTGTTGTACCAGAAATTTCCGTACTTATCCAGATAAGAATTGAGGTTATTCGGAAATCGGTCTGTAAACTGAAAATGTGCTGTTGGTTCAAAATTTTCATCGAGAACATACAGATGAGCTCTGGAAGAAAGATGAAATTTTCCGTTTACCCAATCGAACTTCACGGCAGGGTGCAGTAGTTTTGTTCCGAAAAACTTTTCGGCGGACAGAAATTTTTCTTTTCCGTTTTTAAAATCAATAATCGAAATACCGATATCCGTCATAACATAAAGGATATTATCATTGATAGCTCCTCTTTTAAAACCGGAAAGCGGGGGTTGTTTCCTTTCGCTTTTGTACGTTTTCACATTTCCGTTCTGATCGGTCAATTCCAGAATATTGGGTTTCAGCATCGCCAGTTCATTATAAAACGGATGCCATAGCGAAACATATTTCTCGGTTTTTATTTTTTTCAAAAACAAAGAATCTACGGGAAGATTTTGCCAGACTTTATTTCGCAATCTATAATAACGTCCGTTTGTATCTAAAATCATCTCTTTGCTGAACTGATAAAAAATATTGGGAGAAAGCACATCATTCTCCAGATTGGGGAAGAGGTGCACCTTGTCGTCCTGCACATATCCCTGAGATACACTTTTGGAGAAAAACCACACCCTGTTCTCGTCATCTACGGCAAGTTCCCAGACATCTTGGTTGGTAAGTCCGTTCTCGTAAGTGAAATTGGTAAACCTCGAACCGTCGAATTTGCTAAGTCCTCTGCTTGTCGCAAACCACATATTGCCTTTCCTATCCTGAATCATTCGGTAAATGCGTGTAGAAGGAAGCCCGTCTTTATCGGAATAGCTCATGTACTTCTGCTGTGGAAATCCATAGCAGAAAATTGTCAAAAAAAACAAAAATGTGATAATCTTTTTCAAATGCAAGGAATTATTATCGTAACAAATATACCTAAACTATCAATGAAAAAACCAGCCGAAAACAAAGAACGGTGGGTTTGAGTTGCTGAAAAACGCTTATCAATCGATTAAACTTTTACTCTGCTCACGAAACCAACAAACTGCAACCGCAAAATGATTGAAAGAAATATCCGTATATTTATTCTATTTTTCTAGCAGATTTTTCTTATAAAAAACCCCGAAAATCCTGTCAAATTTTCGGGGCTCTTAAATAATAAACTATTAAAAAAAATAAACCAATAATAATTTAATCAAAATATAATTCTATGATTGGTTTGTTGGCAAACGTAAAATGCAATAAAAAAGTATAACAGACACAGAAATAAAATATACCGCTGAAATCAACACCTTTATAACTTTTGATAAGTGAATCTCTAAAAATTAGTATATTTAGAACAACAAATTTAACCCTAAAATGGATTTAGAATTCAACAAACGAGAAGATCAGAACAAACTTACCTTATCCCATATCCACCAACTTTTCAGTGAAATAAAAAAAGGCGGTGGCGAAAAAAGACTTCAAAAACTTCGTGATGAAGGAAAAATGACCGCTCGCGAACGTATTGAATATCTTCTTGATAAAAATTCAAAATCCATTGAAATCGGTGCTTTTGCAGGTTATGAAATGTACGAAGAACACGGTGGTTGCCCGAGCGCAGGCGTAGTTGTGGTCATGGGTTATGTTTCGGGAAGGCAATGTATTGTGGTTGCCAATGATGCATCAGTAAAAGCAGGAGCATGGTTTCCGATTACCGGGAAAAAGAATCTTCGAGCGCAGGAAATCGCCATGGAAAATCGTTTGCCAATTATTTATCTTGTTGATTCCGCAGGCGTTTATCTCCCGATGCAGGACGAAATTTTTCCGGACAAGGAACATTTCGGAAGAATCTTTCGCAACAATGCAAAAATGAGTTCCATGGGAATTATCCAGATTTCTGCCGTGATGGGAAGTTGCGTTGCCGGTGGTGCCTATCTTCCGATTATGAGTGATGAAGCCATGATTGTAGACAAAACCGGATCGATTTTTCTTGCAGGCAGCTATCTTGTAAAAGCCGCCATTGGCGAAAGTATCGACAACGAAACTTTAGGTGGAGCAACCACGCACAGTTCAATTTCAGGAGTTACGGATTATAAAGCAAAGGATGATAAAGATGCGCTAAACAGAATCCGCGAAATCATGAAAAGCATCGGACATTTTGATAAAGCCGGTTTCGACAGAATTGAAAGCCATCCACCAAAAGAAAATCCTGAAAACATTTTCGGTATTATGCCAGTTTCAAGAGCAGAACAGTACGATACATATGAAATTATTAAATGCTTGGTCGACCAATCTGAATTTGAAGAATATAAACCCGATTACGGAAAAACCATTATTTGCTGCACCGCCAGAATCGATGGTTGGAGCGTGGGAATTGTAGCCAATCAGCGGAAAATGGTAAAAAGCGGAAAAGGAGAAATGCAGTTCGGAGGTGTGATTTATTCCGATTCTGCTGATAAAGCAACCCGATTTATTGCCAACTGCAATCAGCGGAAAATTCCTTTGGTTTTTCTTCAGGATGTAACCGGATTCATGGTAGGTTCAAAATCAGAACAGGGCGGAATCATCAAAGATGGTGCAAAAATGGTAAATGCGGTTGCTAATTCTGTAGTCCCTAAATTTACAATTATTACCGGAAATTCATACGGAGCAGGAAATTATGCCATGTGTGGAAAAGCCTATGATCCAAGATTAATTGTGGCTTGGCCTTGGGCAGATTTAGCAGTGATGGGTGGTGCGCAGGCTGCAAAAGTATTGGCACAAATTCAGGAAGCAACTTTAAAAAAACAGGGCAAGCAGATTTCGGAGAAAGAACATCAGGAAATTCTGGATAGCATTTCAAAAAAATATCAGAAACAAACCGAAGCCATTTATGCCGCAGCACGTTTGTGGACGGATGCAATCATTGATCCTACGCAAACAAGGAAATGGATTTCGATGGGAATTGAAGCTGCGAATCATTCTCCGATTACGGAAAAATTCAATCTGGGAGTCATTCAGGTTTGATGAATACTTGTTGAAAATTAGTTTCAACTGAGATATTTCACCATCAGAAATATTAAGAACTCTCAAAAAATTTTTTATTTTTGGAACAAATAAAACACAACTTATGAAAAGAATCTCTTTTGCCTCGTGCTTATTGCTGGGGTTTCTCGCGTACTCGCAATGTACAATCACAGGAAAAAATACCCTTGCAACCGGAAGTACAGAAGTTTTTGGAATTGAAAACGACAATGCACAATGCACCGATTGTCATCTTTGGACAACGGACTCAAAAAATATTCAAATTGAAAGTGATTTCCGAAAAAATACCATTTCTGTTAAATCTTTATCGGAAGGTAAGTCTGTGCTTTCATTATCAGTTTTAACATCGCAAGGCTTAGTTCAATGCAGTAAAAACATTGAGGTAGTTTCTAATTCAGCAAACAACATTGTTACGGGAAATACTCCACAAAAAGAAACAGACTGTGATATTAACATTTATGATTATAAAGAGACCAAATATTCCGAAGGAATTGTTGGAGTTTTCCCAATTCCATCAACCAGCACTTATCAATATACCTGGACAGCGGTTTATCGGAATGGTGATGAAAAAAAATCTACGGAAAAGGTTCCACAATTTCCCTATTCTAAAGAAAATGGTATTACAACGATAAAGCTTCAGGCAGTATCTTCAAAATGCATCAAGAATTCCTCCAAAACCTATGAAGCCAATTTTTGGAAATATTTTTAGAGAAAAAAAGGGATTTCTTTTTAGAATCCCTTTTTTATTTTAAATATGTTTTTATTTCATATTGACCACACGGTCAACCACAAATTTGGTATTTCCTCTCCAAGGAATTGCGCCATGATATTCTTTGTAATGAAGATCGAAATATTTTCCGCTATTGTTTTCCAACTGCTGAAAAACGGCTTCATTTTCAATGGAAAATTCAAACTCGTAACTGGTCAGATTTCCGGTTTTAGGATTTCCGCCAAAGCCCTGCTGAATGAGTTTGCCTTCATAGGTTTTGAAAACATTTCCTTTTCGAACGGCGTAATTCAAATATCCGGATTTTACTCCTTCACCGAACACAAAAAAATATTTGTACCAAACGAATCCTCCCAAAAGAATAAGGATCGCAATAAGAGTAATCCAAAGATATTTCATACGTGTCTTTTTTAAAATTTATTCAAACTTAAGAAATTATTTCTTCGCAATCGCTCTTGAGATTACAATTTTCTGGATTTCTGATGTTCCTTCGTAAATCTGGGTAATTTTTGCATCGCGCATCATACGTTCCACATGGTATTCTTTCACATAACCGTAACCTCCGTGAATTTGTACTGCTTCTACCGAAGTATCCATTGCCACTTGAGAGGCATAGAGTTTTGCCATTGCACCGCTTTCGGAAATATCTTTTCCTTCATCTTTTTCAGCGGCCGCTTTCCACACGAGCATTCTGGCTGCGGTAACTTGTGTATGCATGTCCGCTAGTTTAAAAGCAATTGCCTGATGATTGATGATTTCAGTACCGAAGGCTTTTCTTACTTTTGCATATTGAAGAGCCAGTTCATAAGCACCGGCAGCAATTCCCAATGCCTGAGAAGCAATTCCGATTCTGCCACCATTCAAAACGGCCATTGCAAAATTAAAACCGAAACCATCTTCACCAATTCTGTTTTCTTTCGGAACTTTCACATCGGTGAATAATAAAGAATGTGTGTCGCTTCCGCGGATTCCCAGTTTATCTTCTTTAGGTCCGATTTCAAATCCTTCCCATCCTCTTTCCACGATAAACGCGTTGATTCCTTTGTGTTTTTTCTCCGGATGCGTTTGGGCAATTACGATATAATAAGTTGCACGTCCACCATTGGTAATCCAGTTTTTGGTACCGTTTAATAAATAATAATCTCCTTTATCCTCCGCTGTGGTATGTTGAGAAGTCGCATCAGAACCGGCTTCCGGCTCTGAAAGTGCAAAAGCACCCACCACTTCACCGCTTGCCAATGGAACTAAATATTTTTGTTTTTGTTCTTCGCTCGCATATTTATCGAGTCCGGTACAAACAAGTGAATTATTTACAGACATGATTACCGCAGCAGAAGCATCTACTTTTGCAATTTCTTCCATTGCCACAACATACGATATTGCATCCATTCCGGAACCACCATATTCCGGTGCTACCATCATGCCTAAAAATCCGAGATCAGCCATTTTTCTCACTAATTCTTCCGGAAATTTCTGGTCGCGGTCTCTTTCAATAACGCCGGGTAAAAGTTCTGTTTTTGCAAAGTCTCTTGCAGCCTGCTGAATCATTAACTGCTCTTCTGATAGATTAAAATCCATTTTTTGTTAGGGTTTATTTATAAGGTTTGTATGCTCGTAAATTTACAATTTCTTCTATAATCTTAAAATATTTTTTTTTTGGTAGGTTTCCAAAAAATTTTATATTTACCAATTACATCCCTTTTATAAGATAATTATGATATTTACAAGACTATTTGATATTGCCCATTTTGCGGCAAATAATCTTCCTAACAGCGATATGTTCGTTACGAAATACCATGGAGAATGGAAAAAAACCTCATCGGCAGAATTTATTGGTTTATCCAACCAGTTTTCCCGCGGACTGATTAAATTAGGAATAAAACCCGGAGATAAAATTGCCATTATCACCAGCAATACCCGTACAGAATGGGCGGTTGTGGATATGGGCAGTTTACAGATCGGCGTGATTACCGTTCCGGTTTACCCCACGATTGCGCCGGCAGATTATGAATTTATTTTCAACAATGCGGAGGTAAAATTCTGTTTTGTTTCGGATCGTGATCTCTATGATAAAGTAGCACAGATAAAAGATCAGGTTCCGAGTTTGCAGGGTGTTTTTTCATTCGATAATATTGATAGTATTCCGAACTGGAAGGAAATTCTGGATTTAGGCGTTGATGATTCTACACAAAGCGAAGTGGAAGATATCAGCAAAACCATCAATCCTACGGATTTGGCAACCATTATCTATACTTCCGGAACTACCGGAAAACCAAAAGGAGTAATGCTTTCTCATGATAATATTGTTTCTAATATTAAAGGTTCGGATGAACGCATTCCGCTAAAACCAAATTTCGATTACAAAGAAGCACGTTCCCTGAGTTTCCTGCCGATTTGCCATATTTTTGAGAGAATGCTTTTCTACCTATATCAAAGTAAGGGAATTTCAATTTATTTCGCCGAAAGCGTTGATAAAATGGGGGAAAACATTAAAGAAGTAAAACCTCATTATATGACGGTGGTTCCAAGACTTCTGGAAAAAGTTTACGATAAAATTTATGATAAAGGTGTTTCGTCAGGCGGTTTGAAAGCAAAAATTTTTCTTTGGGCACTTAGTGTAAATGAAGCGAAAAAAGGCATTTCAAAACCAAGCGGACTTAAGGAAATTATTGCCGATAAACTGGTGTTTAAAAAATGGAGAGAAGGACTTGGTGGTGAGTTAACGACTTTGGTTTCCGGATCTGCAGCCTTATCTCCGCGACTGAATAAAATTTTCCAGAATGCAGGAATTCCTGTGCTGGAAGGATATGGACTAACAGAAACGTCTCCTGTAATTTCTGTAAATTCATTTGGAAAGATAAAAGTAGGTTCGGTTGGTCATCCTTTAAAAAATGTTCAGGTAAAAATTCAGGAAGACGGAGAAATTACAGTAAAAGGACCTTCTGTCTTTTTAGGTTATTATAAAAATGAGGAGCAAACCAAGGAAACATTCACCGAAGACGGATATTTTAAAACCGGCGACATCGGCCATATCGACAGCGAAGGCTATTTACTTATTACCGACCGGAAAAAAGAAATGTTCAAAACTTCCGGCGGAAAATATGTTGCCCCGCAAATTATTGAAAACCTCGCAAAGGCTTCAAAATTCATCGAGCAATTAATGGTGGTGGGCGATGGCGAAAAAATGCCTTGCGCCATTGTACAGCCCGATTATGTTTTTGCAAAAAACTGGGCAGAACTTCACCATTTAAACATTGGTAAAACACCACAGGAAATGTCTCAAAGCCCTGAACTGAAAGCCAGAATCGAAAAAGAAATCGAAAAAATAAACAACGATCTGGGCAATTGGGAAAAAATTAAAAAAATTGAACTTTCCCCGGAAATATGGAGCATTGAAGGAGGTGAACTTACGCCTACTTTAAAACTGAAAAGAAAAATAATCAAGGAAAAATATCTTGATTTGTACAACAGAATGTACGGGCATTAATTGTCCCCCGCTTTATATAATAAACGACTTGTATATTTTCTGTCTTGTTTCCTCACCCCCAACCCCTTTGCCTCTTTCTTTTTCTTTTTTTTTAAGGAATCGGCGAATCCTTTGGATTTCCAAAGGAGAGGGGAGCTGAAACCGCATATACTTATTTCGTTTAATATATAATACAGCATCGGCGGAACCAAAGGTTCCGCCGATGCTCGTATATGGATATTGCAGTAAATTCTTAACTGAATTTAATCACATCTTTCATTTTGTCGGTTTCTTCGTTTACCAACTCTTCATCCACCAGAATTTTTCCGGAATGCTCATCGATAATAATTTTCTTTCTCTGCGCAATTTCCATCTGTTTTTGTGGCGGAATGGTAAAGAATGAACCTTTTGCAGCACCTCTTTCCAAGCCTACAACCGCCAGTCCGTTTATAGAACTTGTACGGATTCTGTTGTAGGAAGCCAGAAGTCTTTCGTCGATTTTTTCAGAAAATTCCTTGGATTTTTCAATCAGATAATCTTCTTCTTTCTGTGTTTCGGCAATCAGGTCATTCAATTCATTTTTCTTGAATTTCAAATGTTCTTTCAATTGCCCGATCTTCGTATTCAGTTCGTCCAGCGTTTCTTCTTTATGAGAAATTTTAGCACCAAATTCTTTAATTTTCTTTTCAGCAAGCTGAATTTCAAGTTCCTGGAATTCCACTTCTTTTCCCAAGGCTTCAAATTCTTTATTGTTTCTTACGTTATCCTGCTGGCTTTTATATTTTTCAATTAAACTTTTAGAATGATTAATCACCTCATTTTTGGTGCTGATTTCATCATTCTGTTCTTTAATTTCCTGCTGAAATTTTTCCGCTCTTTTTTCAAGTCCGGCAATTTCAATTTCCAAATCTTCCACTTCAATTGGTAATTCACCTCTTGTATTTCTGATATCATCCAATCTGGAATCAATGATCTGAAGATCATAAAGCGCTCTTAGCTTTTCTTCCACGAGAATGTCGTTTGTTTTCTTAGCCATATTTTAAATAAAGTAGTTTACGGAATTGGTATTTTCTCTCGATTTTGAGATTGCAAATTTAGTAAATTTTTCCGATAAAAGTTCAAATAATTGTTGAGTTACAAATTGTTCCGACTCAAAATGACCAATATCGCAGAATAAGATTTTATTTTCAGCCTGATAGAAATCGTGATATTTCACATCGCCCGTTATATACGCATCGCAACCCACACTTTTTGCAGCAGAAATTCCACTGGCACCGCTTCCGCCAAGCACACCGATTTTTTTAATTTTTTTTCCTGTAAAAGAAGAATGACGGATCACTTTCAGATGAAAACGTTCTTTCACAAATTTTAAAAATGCTTCCTCTTCCATTTCAGTTTCCAGTTCTCCGAATCTGCCAAGACCGAGAAAATGATTTTCGTTTTCCAGAGCATAAATCTGATAAGCCACTTCTTCATAAGGATGGGCTTTTTTTACGGAAGTAAGCACTGCATTTAATTTGAATTTTTCAAAAATTGAAGAAATCATCACCTCATCTGCGTTTTCACGTATATTCTGTGAACCGGAAAACGGATCTGAACCTTCCAAAGGACGAAATGTTCCGGCTCCGCTAATCGTAAAACTGCATTCATCATAAAAACCGATATTTCCTGCTCCAGCCTGAAAAAGGGCCTCTTTCACCGCTTCCGCATAATCTTTTGGAACATAGACGGAAAGTTGCATTAAATCAGATTTCTTGGGCATCAGAATTTTTTGGTTCTTCAATCCTAAAGCTTCGCAGATTCCGAAATTTACTCCAAAATAATCATTATCAAACGCTGTGTGAACCGCAAAAATTCCGATTTTATTTTCAATGGCTTTCAAAACGATACGCTCCACATAATTTTTTCCGGTAATGGATTTCAATCCTGAAAAAATAATCGGATGAAAAGCCACAATAAGATTATGATTCAGCCGAATAGCCTCATCAATAACCGATTCCAAAGCATCATGACATACCAGAATACCCGAAATTTCATATTCAGGATTTCCACAAAGCAAACCAACATTATCAAAATCCTCCGCCTGCTTTAAAGGAATGATCTTCTGAAAATCATTAACAAAATCTTTTATTTTCATATTTAAAAACTAAATAGAATTTATTTGTACTATTTATTTGATAAACAGTCGCTCATCAAAATTAAATTTCTCCACTTTTTTCACCTTTACTTTCCCAAAATCCGGATGCCGAGGATTAATCAGAAAATTAAATTCACCCTGAACTGCCGCCGAAGGAACTTTTAATACCAGTTTTTTCCGATCGGCAATAAATTTGTCCCCGAGTTTTTGCGTATCATCAGGATGAGGGAAAACATTCCAGTTGGAAGGCATACGCTTCACCTCCACTATTGAATCTTCGGGAATTTCAATATGAACCAGACAATAATCCACCGGAAGAATTCCCAACGGAATATGAACCGCAATTTCTGCAACACAAAGCGCAATAGATTGCCCTGTATACAACATTGCAACACCTTTACTATTCCAACGGCCGCCAGCGATTTCCGCACCTTTTCCGCTTACATCGTTTGCATATATTTTTTTTGAAAGCCGATAAACAATCATAAAAATCAGGCTAAAACACCGTGCTCAATGCGGGTTAATTCATCCATGAGCAATGAGATTCCGAAAGAACTATCGAGGATTTCCTGAGGTTTCAGCTTGCCTAAAGCGAGATTCTCGGACTGAAGCCAAACCATAAAATTTTCATCAGAACCGAAAACCTCTTTTCCTCTGGCATACAACAACTCAATCTGAAGAATTTTCTCGGATTGTAATGCATCAAAAGTTTTTTCTTCTTTTTGATATCTGGATAAAGTTTTGCCGGAAACATGCAGAAATTCCGCCCAGTTTTGCATGGTAAAAGGAAATTTCTTCATTAGGGCATCAAAGTATTTAAAGGAAATACCTTTTTTTGCAGTATGCATCAAAGCAAAAATACCGGCATCATCAAAGGTATAACTTCCATAAGCAATAGCTGGTTCATTGAGGGTAGATTTCTGGGAGGCGATATTTTGGTTGTACTTTTTCATATCTCATTTGTTTTTACAAATATACGACTTTTGTCCAAAAATAAAAGACATTTTTCCTTTTATTTTATTCCCGCTTAATTTATTATAAATTTACTCCCATATTTTTCATAAAATGAAACCTGAATACAACCTGATTCCTGTAGAAAAACCCTTTTTAAAAAAGATCTACAGAGTGATTTATTTATCGGACACCCGAGCCGGAAAATTTTTCGACATCGGATTGCTGATCCTGATCCTGATCAGCACATTGCTGATAATGTTGGAAACCATTCCCGCAATCGATACCAAATATCACACACTTTTCTATTCGATTGAATTTTTTATTTCGATTATTTTCACTGTTGAATACATTTTCAGGATTATCACCGTAAAAGACCGGGAAGAGTATATTTTCAGCACTCTGGGAATATTGGATCTGCTGTCCATTTTACCTTTTTATATTGGCTTATTGTTCCCGGCAATGCATTATTTCATCATCCTCAGAATGTTGCGAATGCTGAGAATTTTCCGAATTTTTAATCTGGCAGATTATATGAATGACGGTCAGTTTATTCTTTCCGCCTTAAAAAACAGTTCCAGAAAAATCTATATTTTTTTATTATTCCTTTTCATTTTCATCATCATCATCGGTTCGTTGATGTATGTGGTAGAAGATGGAAAAAATGGTTTCAATAGTATTCCCGAATCAATTTACTGGGCAGTAGTTACCATTACAACTGTCGGATACGGTGATATCGCGCCCGAAACTCCTGCCGGAAAAATGCTTTCTGTTATTCTGATGCTTTGCGGTTACAGCATTATCGCAGTTCCTACCGGAATTGTAACCTCTGAAATGAAACAAAAAAATAAAAACCGCCGAATCATCTGCTCCCGATGCGGAAACGAGGACAACGACAACGATGCGCGTTATTGCAAAAAATGTGGAGAGAAATTATAAAAAAAGAAGCCATTTTTCAACGGCTTCCTCATTTTTTCATGCAAAATAAATCTATTTCTGACTTGCAGAGTTTACTTTTACCAGTTCAACATCAAAAACCAACCATGCTTTCGGAGGAATAACTCCACCGGCACCTCTTTCACCGTATCCCAATTCGGAAGGAATCAGTAAAGTGGCGGTTTCTCCTTCTTTCAGAAGTAAAATCCCTTCATCCCAACCTTTGATGACGCGGCCAACACCAATAGGAATATCAATCGGTTCGTTTCTTTTGAATGAACTGTCGAATTCTGTTCCATCCACCAATTTTCCTGCATAATGCACAGAAACCACATCTCCTTCTTTTGGCGCAGCACCGGTTGGATTGGCTTTGGTAATTTTATAATAAAGTCCGGATGGTGTTGCTTGCATGTCTTTTTTCAGGTCATCCACCAATTTTTGCTGATTGGCTTTAAATTCTTCTTCTTTTTTCTTTTTTTCAGCAGCTTCTTTTTCCAGATATGCTTTGTTATTGTCCTGAATTTTTGCTTTTCCTTCCTCGAAAGTTTTAGCAGGATCATATTTTTTGTATTCATCACCTTTACTGAACACACTTACTTTCTCAAGCACAATATCAGTTTTAGGTTTATCCTGAGCTCCTTTTTCTACATTGGCAATGGTATCAATCACATCTTTTCCTTCAATCACTTCGCCGAAAATGGTGTGTCTTCCATCCAACCAAGGTGTTGCTACTTCGGTAATGAAAAACTGTGAACCATTGGTATTCGGTCCTGAATTTGCCATGGAAAGAATTCCTTTTCCGGTATGTTTCAGATCGTTTTTTTCATCTTCAAATTTATAGCCCGGATCTCCCATTCCTGTTCCCTGCGGATCTCCACCCTGAATCATAAAATCTTTGATTACCCGGTGAAAAATAGTTCCATCATAAAAAGGAACTCCTTTAGCTTTTGCTTTATTATCGATTTTTCCTTCAGCAAGGCCGATAAAATTAGCCACAGTAACCGGTGATTTTTTGTCTTCAAACTTTACCAGCAGATTTCCTTTGGAAGTTTGCAGATTTGCGTAAAGCCCGTCTTTCAGTTCTTTGTAAGTTTCTTTGTCTACGTTCATTTTTTTATAAATTGGGGTACAACTTGTGAGTGAAACCGCTGCTATGGCGATTACCATTTTCTTTATCATCTTTTTAATTTTGCAAAGTTTTCAATTCTATTATTAAAGGCATATCATTGGATATGCGGATATTGTCTCCATAAGTTCCAAAAGCCAGAACAGAAGGAATGAGAAGGGTAACTTTTTCATCGGGATTCAGATAACGAAGGGCATCTTCAACCGCTTTCAGTTCATCAAATTTCCCGAAACGCACATTTTTTACCACTTTGGGTTGATCGTATAATTTCACACGATCAAAATCGTAAATCGTGTATTGATAGGATACTTCTTCTCCATCTGGTTTTTTAGTTCTCAAATCAAGACCTTCCAAATTTACCCAGTAATTCATTTTCATAGGATAGAATTTTTCATCCTGACTATTGATCCAATCCTGAATCTGGGTGCGTTCCAACTCATTCAGACTTTTAGCTCTGTTTTTTGAAACTTTCATGTCTTTTTCGCTCAACACCCCTCCAATTGGCGGATGAGACTGCTGTTGTCCACAGGAAAACAAGGCAATTAAAGCGGGAAAAAGAATGCTTTTTTTCATAAAAACTTTTGCGAAAATACACATTTTTCTTTATTTTAAAATAGAAAAAAGTCAGGAAGAGTCCTGACTTCAATTCTTTTATGTACTTCTTACTTATGCAGTTTCGTGGATGTGTTTTTCAACCAAAACTCTCCAGCCAAAAGGATCTTCCAGTTGATTGGTCTGAATTCCTACCAACTGCTGTTTCAGTTTCAGGGCGAAACTTTCTGATTCCGGCAATTTTGGCAATTCATATTTTTCGCCTTTATAACCAAATGCCTCGAAAAGACTGGTAACCACGGCAGTTCCTACACCCCAGATTTCTTTCAACTCTTTATTTTGATAGGCTTCCAGAATCATATTCACCGCGATAGGTTCTACTTTTATTTCGATACCGTTGTTTTTTGCTAACTGGACAAAACTGTCGCGGGTAACGCCATCCAGAATTTTTTCAGAGGTTGGCGGTGTATAAATAGTATCGTTGATGCGCACAAAAACATTCATGGTTCCGCTTTCTTCAAAATATTCGTGTGTAGCATCATCAGTCCAGATAATCTGCTCGTATCCCTGTTCGTTCGCCAACTGAGTCGGATAAAAGGATGCGGCATAATTTCCTGCTGCTTTCGCAAAACCTACTCCTCCGTTTGCAGATCGGGAATAAAAATCCGAAATCAAAACGGAAACCGGTGCCGTGTAATACATTTTAGCCGGTGTTGCAATAATAGCAAACATAAATTTGTTGGCAATTCTGGCTTTTAGGGCTTCTTCTGTTGCAAAAACCACAGGGCGAATGTACAGTGAAGTTCCTTCTCCGGAAGGAATCCAGTCACGATCAATATCCACAAGCGCTTTCAGTCCGTCAAGAAATACTTCTTCCGGAATTTCAGGAATAGCAAGGCGTTTTGCAGATTTATTGATTCTTTCAAAATTCTTCGTGGGACGAAACAGAAATACCTGCCCGTCTTTGTCTTTATACGCTTTCATTCCTTCAAAACAGGCCTGCCCGTAATTCACCCCCATCATTGCCGGTGAAAATTGCAAAGGTCCGTAAGGTACAATCTTGACTTCTCCCCAACTGCCATTTTCGTACTCGCAAATCACCATATGGTCGATAAAGGTGTTTCCGAAAGTAAAATTTTGAGGATCAAAAGAGGAAATTCTTGGATTTGAAGATTTTTGAATTATCATTTTTTAAATTTTTATTGGACTTCTACAAATTTAATATAATTTTTTAAATATGAAAATTTTCGCTTACATTTGAAAAAAATAGGAATGGAACGGGAGATAAAAACCACTTCAGACGGAAGCAAAACATTATATATCAGTTCATTAAATGAAAACTACCATTCACATCACGGCGCATTAAATGAAGCCAAACATGTATTTATTAAAAATGGATTAAATTTAATAAATGATTATGAAATTAATATTTTAGAACTCGGTTTTGGCACAGGTCTTAACGTTTTGGTAACATTTAATGAGTTTTTAGAAAATGACAAAAATCATATTATTAATTATTATACTCTTGAAAAATACCCTGTAACTAATGAAGAAATAGCGCAATTAGGCTACAACACCCTCTTCAATCAGCAGGAAGTTCAGGATTTTTACAAAAAAATCCATGCTGCAGAATGGAATTCTCCTCAGGAAATTTATCCGAATTTCAACCTGATGAAAATTGAAACTGATTTCTTTACCCTAAAAAATATCGACCTTCCTCCCATTAACCTTGTTTACTATGATTGTTTTGGGGCGCGTGCGCAGCCGGATCTGTGGGAAAAACCGCTATTTGAAATAGTCGCCGATAAAATGAAGGAAAACGGAATTCTCACCACTTATTCTTCCAAAGGAAGTGTGCGCCGTATTTTGCAGGAACTCGGATTTGAAGTCGAAAAAAAACCGGGGCCTCCCGGAAAAAGAGAAATGATTAATGCAGTTTTAAAACATTAAGAGCCTGTGATAATTTTAGTGATTTTTTTTATAGCCACTTCCTAATTTAAATTAACTATTTGATAATGTGATGAATAATCATTAAAAACTCTCAAAATACCTTGCATATAATTGCAGAAAATTGTACTTTCAGAGTATAAAAAGCGGCAAAACATTAGGTATTATACTGAAAAGTGAAATATTTGGGAAAAACCTTACTTTTGCAAAAATTAACATAATGAGCGAAACAGTACTTTGCCCGAAATGCCAGTCGGAATTTACATATGAACAGGACAATATGATGGTATGTTCCCAGTGCTTTTATGAATGGGATCCGGCAGAAACCGCCAATGAAGGCAAGATTTTCGATTCAAACGGCAATGAACTTCAAAACGGAGATTCTGTAGTCGTGATAAAAGATTTACCGGTAAAAGGTGCACCCAAACCTGTAAAAGCAGGAACCAAAGTGAAAAATATACGCCTAAGACCGGACAGCGATCATAATATCGACTGTAAAATTGATGGTTTTGGATCAATGGCACTTAAATCCGAATTCGTGAAAAAAGCCTAAGAATAAAATCCTGCTTTTAAAAAGCAGGATTTTTCTTATTTAATCAAATTTTCTATACATAAAAAAAGGAAAAAAATGGCAGGGTAAACTTTCAAAGATTGGGTTGTTGCAACCGGAAGGAGGAAACTAACTTCAATCTCAAAGGCAGAAAGAGAATTAACCAGATTTTTCCTTGTTTCGTTGGGTAAAGCAAATATAGAAAAAAGCAACTGAAAATCAAGATGAAAGCCACAAAAGTTATCAACAAACTAACAATAACTAACTCGAAATCTGACTTTTAAGAATTACGAAACAAACTGAAGATTAACCGTTCCTGAAATCGCAGAATCCGTATAAAGAACAAGCTCCTTTTCCTCCATTTTAATCTTATTCCAGTAAAAATTTCCCGAAAACCGACTTTCCAGAACTGATGCGCTTCGACCGGAATATTCAATTTTTATCTCATTCGGAAACCATAATTTTTTGGGAAGATCATACCTTAATTTTTCTTCATCTGAAAACACGTTTACTTCACCAAAAAGTCGGGCGACATATTCATTGTACGGATTTTTGTATATTTCTTCCGGGTGGTCTTTCTGCACCAATCGTCCTTGCTGCAACACCACAATTTCATCAAGCCAGGGCATTACTTCCGGAATATCGTGCGTGGAAATCATCAGCGAAATATTTTCTTTTTCCACATATTGAAAAAGTCGTTCCCGGAGTTCAATTTTCCTTGAAAAATCCAGATTGCTGAAAGGCTCATCCAGCAAAAGAAGTTTTGGCGTAACAGAAAGTGCTCTCGCAATCGCCACGCGTTGCTGCTGTCCTCCACTCAGATTTTTAGGCAAACTTTTCGCAAATTCATTCATTCCGACTACATTCAAAAGTTCTTCAACTTTTTCTCTTTTTCTCTTTTGATTTACATTGGAAAGAAATTTTCCCACATTATCAGCAACCGTTGCATACGGCATCAAATCGTAATTCTGGGCTACGAATTTCATTTGTTTTTCACCGGGAACAAGATTGCCTTTCGGACCGAAAAGTTGTACCCCGTCAAAAATAATATCACCACTTTCCCATTGCAAAAGCCCGTAAATCAGGCTCAAAAGTGTAGATTTTCCGCAACCGCTTTCTCCGGCTAATGCTACAATTTTTCCTTGTTCCACCGAAAGATTAAGGTTATTGAAAAGAGGCCGTTGCGGTTCGTGAGAAAAAAACAGATGTTTGATTTCCAAAAGCATACTACAAAAATAAGGATTTGTTTTCTATTCCTGAGAAATTTCATAATTTCGTACCTTAAAAATAAAAAGCATTCAAATATGAAAAATCCTTTATTCCTTGCCCTTTTTTCTGCTTCCGTGCTGATTTCCTGTGGGAAAGATAAACCGTTGACCAGCGAAAGCAACGAAGTAACCACCACCAAAGACGGAAACGTGTACAGTATTGACACTTTGAATTCTAAAATTGAATGGAAAGGATACAAAGTGGTAAAATCCGACAACACCAGCCATTTCGGAACGATTAAATTTGAAAGCGGTGATGTAACCGTAAAAGACGGAAAACTGGAAAGTGGAAAATTTGTTGCAGACATGACTTCTCTTGAAAGTGTTGACCTGAAAGACGATGCCGAAATGAAAACAAAACTGGAAGGCCACTTGAAAAATGCCGATTTTTTTGAAGTAGATAAATTTCCAACTGCATCTTACGAAATAACCAAAGTTTCCGATACCACTGATAATGGCGATTACAACACCATTTTGGAAGGAAATCTTACCATAAAAGGAATTACAAAACCTGTGAAATTTAATGCAAATGTTTCGGTGAAAGACGGAAACATCACCATTGCAACAGAGCCCACTGATATTAACCGCGAAGACTTCGGAGTAAAATTTGCCATGCCCGTGCAAAATGGCGTTCTTAAAAACGAAGTAACCCTTCAAATCTCCATTAAAGCACTGGAAACAAAATAGTTTTTCGCGTACTCAATTTAGAAGTCTGTTCGGTTCCGGGCAGACTTTTTTATGAGATGTACACAGAAAATCACATAAAATTTTTGTAATTTTGCGGCTTCACAGAACGATTAAAGATGTTAGAAAAAATTGACGAATTATTAGTAGAAGTTCAAAAATTTCAGTCTCAAACTCATGATGAGATTGAACAATTCAGAATTAAATTCAACGGAAAGAAAGGAGTTCTGAATGATTTCTTTGAAAAATTCAAGGAGGTTCCCAACGAACAGAAAAAAGAATTCGGACAAAAAATCAATGCCTTAAAACAGGCGGTTGCAACCAAATTGGAGGAGGTGAAAAACGCCAATACTTCCAGCACCCAAATGGAACAGGAAGATCTTACCAAACCCGGATTTCCTCTGGAACTGGGAAGCCGACATCCAATCAATCTGGTAAAAAATAAAATTATCGACATCTTCAAATCCATCGGTTTTGCTGTGGCAGACGGACCGGAAATCGAGGATGACTGGCATAATTTCACCGCACTGAATCTTCCGGAATATCATCCTGCACGAGATATGCAGGACACTTTCTTTATCGAAAAAGATCCTGATATTCTGTTGAGAACGCACACTTCTTCTGTACAAATCCGATATATGGAAGAAAATGAACCACCCATCAGAATTTTGGCTCCGGGAAGAGTGTTCCGCAATGAAGCGGTTTCCTCCAGATCGCATTGTATTTTCCACCAGATCGAAGGTTTGTATATTGACCAGAATGTGAGTTTTGCAGATTTAAAACAGACCATTCAGTTTTTTACAACAGAACTTTTCGGAAAATCAAAAATCAGAATGCGCCCTTCCTATTTCCCTTTCACAGAGCCAAGTGCTGAAGTGGATGTATATTGGGGACTCAACTCCGAAACCGATTACAGAATCACGAAAGGAACCGGCTGGCTGGAAATTATGGGTTGCGGAATGGTGGATCCCGCAGTTCTGAAAAATGTAAACATTGATCCTGACCAATTTTCCGGTTATGCCTTCGGAATGGGCATCGAAAGAATTGTGATGCTGCTTTACCAAATGAGCGACATCAGAATGTTCTTCGAAAACGACATCAGAATGCTTGAGCAATTCAAAACACTTTAAAAAACCAATCCTTAAAACATAAAAAAGTCCGGAACATTCCGGACTTTTTGCTGCATGGTATATTTTATCTTTTACTTTTTAAAAGCAATCGGATATTTCACATTTTTATAGCTGTCGAGATCGGCACGAAGTGAACCTACAGCCAGTTCCGCCTTAATGGCAATCGGAATATGATTATTATCGTTGGTTACCCAAAGTGTTACGCCTTCCTTGTCTTTAAAAACCCTTCCACTCATCACCGAAGGAATAATTTTCAGGGTATTTACCGTTCCAAACTTGGTTTTAATATCCTCGGTTCCAACAACACGAAGCCTGAAAGGAAACATTTCATCATCAATCCAGACGTTCAGATTAAAAACATCCCCCACATTAAGATCTTCTGAACTGATGCTTCTTAAATAATAAAATGCCGAAAGCATATCCTGAACACCTTTTACCGATTTTATTACTTTTGAACCGTTTTTCGGGTTCTTTTTATCCGTTAAAATCAAAGTTTGATTACTGTGATTGAAAACCGTTTCATAATGTTGACGATAATTCCCTTCACGAACATTTCTTACATAAAAACTCGGAAGACCGGTATTGATATTGATAAAACTTTCATACACATCTTCCACCTTAAAAAACGCTTTTACCGCTCCCGAAGTTCTCCCAACTCCTTTCACATACAAATGCGGTTGTCCCTGATAATTGGTTTTAAGCGTGGTAAGTGTTGCATTACCGGCCGTAAGCACACCATAATGAATTCTGTAATTAAGACTTTCTCCAGATTGAATGTGATCCAGCTTCTGCGCAAAAATCAGTGCAGAAAGGAAAACTGTAAAAAAAAGAATGATTTTTTTCATCGTTATCATTTTACAAAAAGGTTGCCAAAACCCGACAGGCGAATTTCAGGTGCAAATTTAAAACTTATGTGACATTAATCACCACGCCTTTGCTCTAATTTTGCTAATTTTGCAACTTTATTATTATCAGTAACTTTTATTATAAAAAAATGATTACTACAGACCTTCTCATTATAGGTGCCGGACCAACCGGACTTTTTACCGTTTTTGAAGCCGGACTCTTAAAAATAAAATGCCATATTATTGATGCGCTTCCTCAACCGGGCGGACAGTTGGCAGAACTCTATCCTAAAAAACCGATTTTCGATATTCCCGGATATCCTTCCGTTGGCGCAGGCGAATTAGTGGATAATTTAATGGAACAGATCAAGCAGTTTCAGCCGGGATTCACCCTTTCCGAAACCGCAGTCTCACTGAATAAAATTGATGATGAATGGTTTGAAGTAATCACCAACAAAGGAACCGTTCACCGTGCAAAAGCCGTAGCGATTGCAGGAGGTTTGGGGACTTTTGAACCGAGAAAGCCGGATCTGGAAAATATCGCACAGTATGAAGATCATGGGGTGGAATATTTTGTGAAAGATCCTGAGCATTTCCGCAACAAAAAAATTGTAATTGCAGGAGGTGGAGATTCCGCACTGGACTGGAGTATTTTCCTTGCCGATGTTGCGAGTGAAGTTACTTTGGTACACCGCAGAAATGAATTCCGTGGTGCTTTGGATTCTGTAGAAAAAGTGCAGGCTCTCAAAGATCAGGGAAAAATCAGTCTGATTACCCCTGCTGAAGTGGTTGCCGTAAAAGGAAACGGACATATTGAAGCCATCACCATTGAAAAAGAAGGTGAAAAAACAGATGTGGAAACTGATTTTTTCATTCCGTTGTTTGGTCTTACTCCAAAATTGGGGGAAATTGCAAACTGGGGACTTGAAATCGAGAAAAACGCAATTAAAGTAAACAATGCTCTGGATTATCAAACCAATATTGAAGGAATTTACGCAATCGGAGACATCAATACTTATCCCGGAAAACTGAAACTGATTCTTTGTGGTTTCCATGAAGCAACAATTATGTGCCAAAGTGTTTACCAAAGATTAAATCCGGGCAAAAAATATGTCCTGAAATACACAACCGTAAGCGGAGTTGATGGCTTCGACGGAAGCCGGAAAGAAGCTGAAAAAGCAGTAGTGAAAAAAATCGACTAACTCTCCATTTGCATTTTTAAAGCAATAATCGCGAATAAGAATGAGCGACATCAATATAAAAATTACCGATCGAGATGGCATTACGCACAACATCATCGCGCCAACCGATATGTCGATGAATCTGATGGAAGTAATGCGTTCCTATGAATTGGCAGACGACGGAACCATTGGCGTTTGCGGTGGAATGGCGATGTGCGCCTCCTGTCAAGTTTACATCTTGGATGGTGCAGAAAAACTTCCGGAAATGGGCGACGAAGAAGATGCAATGCTGGCAGAAGCCTTTCATGTTCACGACAATTCACGCCTGGGATGCCAGATTCCCATTACCGAAAATCTGGAAGGACTCGAAGTGGAAATGGCACCTTATCCGTAGGATTTGAAGGTTTGAATTTGAAAGTTTGAGGGTTTGAAGGTTTGAAGGTTTGAAGGTTTGAAACAATTGATTTACGTACAAAGTAGCATAAAAAAATCCCGAAACTTTCGGGATTTTTTATTTTATTTATCGTATTCATTCTATTTTTCAGGAATGGCTGCAAGAATATCTTTCAGGTATCCCCAGAATTTCTGCACGGAAGGAATATTGGCTCTTTCTTCCGGAGAATGTGCGCCCCGAATTGTTGGTCCGAAACTTACCATTTCCATTTTCGGATAGTTAGCACCAATGATTCCGCATTCCAAACCAGCATGGCAAGCCACAACCTGTGGAACGCTTCCGAATTTTTCTTCGTATATTTTTTCCATAATCTGTACGATTTCCGAACCCGGTTTTGGTTTCCATCCCGGATATGATCCACTGAAAACAACATTCAGACCGGCAAGTTCAAAAACGCATTTCAACTGTTCTGCAACGGCATCTTTTGTGGAATCCACCGAAGATCTCGACAAACAAAGAATTTTCAGATCACCGGATTTCAGTTCTACTCTTGCGATATTATTGGAAGTTTCCACCAGATCTTCTACATCAGGACTCATTCTGTACACGCCATTATGAGCAGCTTTTAATGCAAAAATAATATTACGTGAATCCTCAGCGGAAATTCCCTGTTCGGAAACCGAAACTTTTTCGATTGAAATCACAATATCTTTTTCCACAGTTTCAAACTCTTCCAGAATTTCGCTGCGAAGTTGTTCTGCTTTTTCCAGATAATTTTCGGAATTCTGAACCGCAAAAACCGCATGCGCTTCTCTCGGAATTGCATTGCGCAACCCTCCGCCATCAATGGAGATCAACTGGAGTTTATTCTCTCCAACTCCCGGATAAAGCAGTCTTCCCAAAATAATATTGGCATTTCCGAAACCTTTATGGATGTCCATTCCGCTGTGTCCGCCACGCAAACCTTTCACGATAATTTCCACGGTATCGCCTTCAACATTTTGAAGGGCGTAGTTTTGAGTAGCTGTTACATCTACTCCACCAGCGCAACCAATATCAATTTCATCATCTTCTTCAGTGTCCAGATTCAGGAGGATTTCTCCGTGGAGCTCGCCCGATTTCAAACCGATTGCTCCGGTCATTCCGGTTTCTTCATCAATGGTAAAAAGTGCTTCCAGATCAGGATGCGGAATGTCGGAACTTTGCAGAATTGCCATAATTGAAGAAACTCCGATTCCGTTATCAGCACCCAAAGTCGTTCCTTTTGCTTTTACCCAATCTCCTGCAACTTCCATCTGAATTCCCTGGGTTTCAAAATCGAAATCCACATCGTTGTTTTTCTGGCAAACCATATCCAAATGTGATTGCAGCACGATCGGTTTACGATTTTCCATTCCCGGAGTTGCCGGTTTTTTAATGATAACATTTCCAACGGCATCCACCCGGGTTTCCAGACCTAAGTTTTCGCCGAAATTTTTAATAAATGCAATTACTTTTTCTTCTTTTTTAGAAGGTCTCGGCACCGCATTTAATGCCGAAAAGTTGTCCCAAATAACTTTGGGTTCTATGTTTGTAAGACTCATAAAATGTAGAATTTTATTATTTTAAAATCAACATCCGCATTCGCCATAGAATTTGGATGTTGCGGTTTTTCCGTTTTTATCTTTTACCGAAAGTTCTCCTTCAATCATCGTGGTTTCATCCACCCCGCTGATTTTTTTTCCTTTAAGAAAAATTTCATATTCGCCGTTGGAAAAAGATTTCCGGAAATCGGTAGGTTCAAAATCTTCTTGTTTTAAAGGAAATGAAATGAATTTCCCATCAATCTTAATGACTGCTTTTTTACCGTAATCATCGGCATAAATGTATTTTTCGCTGTCGAAACCTTCCTTATTTTTTGAAAAATAGCAGGAACATCCTTCAATATCATTCGGAAAATCAAATGTTTCAAGTTTTAAAATTCCGGCGGTATTACGCAAAACTTCACTGGTTGCAGCCGATTGTATTTTGGAAAACTGTTCGCTTTTATTACACGAAAAAAGGGCTGCCAAAAAGATACCAAATACGCATTTTTTCATCATGAATTACTAACCTTTTGCACGTTCGAGTAAAACCATCATCAGGAATGAAAGAACAACAAGCGTTTCATCTTCATCATCAATATCGACGAGGCGTTCGAGTTGGAATCTTCTTCCAATCAAGGACGGCATTTTTTTCAGGGTGAAGAACGCTCTTCCAGAGGCATCTTTTACGCTGTATGAAGGGTTCAGGAAATATCCGGTGAACATCCCGACAATAGGAATTTCACCTACCAAACTGTCCCACACTTTTACCCAGGCATTATCTTCGGTTATGGTGAATTTTACAATATCATTTTCATCCACAATATCGTAGGTTGATTTCCAGAAGGAACGCATTCCTTTTCTGGCAAGCCGCCCGTATTTTTTCATTTCCACGAGATTGGTCATGCTGTAAGAAGCATTAAAATCCAGCCAACGATCCGCTTTAATTCTGAACAATTCCCGGGATTTGCTTTCATCTGAAAAAACAATTACATCTTCTTTCAGTTTAAACATTTTCTGGCGCACATAGGCGACGTAGTTTCCGTTGCGATCGGTAATGTTGAAATCACTGGAAAGCGTGGTGATTTTGAATTTGAAATCTAAAGGATAATTAAGGTTTTGTAGTACCATCAGTTTGTTTTTTTCAAAGATATTGTTTTTTTGCCGCATTTGGATGAGCGCAATTTATATGTTTATAACGGGCAGATTCATTTTTTCCATAATTCGTTGTTGATTTTTTATCTTTGTGCCATGGATTATCCCAGTAAAGTTTTAGCAAAAGCAGTTGAAGAAATCGCCGGACTTCCCGGAATCGGCAAAAAATCCGCGTTACGCCTTGCCCTTCATTTACTGAAACAACCTCAGAATCAAGCAATATCTCTGGGAAATGCACTGCAAAAACTCGTCACTGAAATTCATTACTGCAAAGAGTGTCATAATTTTTCAGATACCGAAATCTGCGACATTTGTGCAAGTCCGAAAAGAAACTCCGAACTGCTGTGTATAGTAGAAGATGTGCGCGATGTAATGGCGATTGAAAACACCTCAAAATATACGGGAAAATATCTTGTTCTGGGTGGAAAAATTTCACCCATTGAAGGAATTGGACCCAATCAGCTGAATATTTCCGCCATTGAAAACAAACTTAAATCCGGCGAAGTAAAAGAACTGATTTTCGCATTGAGCGCCACGATGGAAGGCGATACAACAGCATATTATATTTACAAGAAATTTAAAAACTTCAATGTGAATTTTTCTTCAATTGCACGCGGAATTTCGGTGGGCGATGAACTGGAATATGCCGATGAAATATCTCTGGGAAGATCGATTACGAACCGTGTGCCTTACGATGACAAAAACTGATTAAAACCTAAAAATCTCCATGAAACTTTCCATTATCATCGTGAATTACAACCTTTCAGATCTGCTGCGGAACTGCCTTCGTTCCATAGAAAAGTATGTAACTGATGTGGATTACGAAGTACTGATGATGGATAATGCTTCCACAAATCCTGCCTGGAAAAAATTGATTCCGGAATTTCCGAATGTGAAATTTATTGAAAATACAGCAAATGAAGGTTTTGCCAAAGCCAACAATAAAGCGGTAAAACAGGCAACGGGAGAATATATTCTTTTATTAAATCCCGACACTGAATTTGAAAGCCACGGAATGAAAGAACTGCTGGACTTTGCCGATGCACAAAAAAACTTTGGAGGTTTGGGTGTTCGCATGCATGATGCAAGCGGAAACTTTCTTCCAGAAAGTAAACGCTCGGTTCCCGATATGATGAATTCTTTCGAAAAATTATTTACTAATTTCCGGAAAAATAACTCAAAATCATACTACCGTAATGATATTGGGGAATTCGATATTGCTGAAGTGGACGTTATTACCGGTGCATTTTTTCTTGCTAAAAAATCCGATTATGAAAAGGCCGGCGGTTTGGATGAAAAATATTTCATGTATGGTGAAGATATTGATCTTTCCTATACGTTTCTGCAAATGGAACTTCGGAATTTTTATTACGGAAAAATTTCAATCCTACACCACAAAGGCGAAAGCACGGTAAAAGACGGAGTATACCTGAAACGTTTTTACGGTGCCATGCAAATTTTTGTGGACAAATACTACCAGCAAAAACCCTTGCAACATTTCTTTTTGACGCTGGGGCTAAAACTGAAATATTTCGGTGAGAAATTCAAACTGAAAAAATAAATTCAAACCATCCATAAAAATATTCCCAACAAAAAAACGGTTTGAAAAATCAAACCGTTTCTAAATATTTTATTTCCGTTGCTCTTAATTCGCCGCCGGAGTTGTAGTAGACGTTGCAGGTGCGTTTGATGCTGGCTGTTGCTGCGCCGGAGCAGTAGTTTGTGCCGGAGCTTTTTTCTGCACTGTTGAAACAGGAGAAGCCGTAAGTACGATGCTTAAAACAATCAGAACTACAATGGTAATTCCCAAAGTCCAGGTTGATTTTTCCATAAAATCATTCGTTCTCTGAACCCCAAACTGTGCGGAAGATGTACCTCCGAAAGTTCCGGAAAGACCACCACCTTTCGGATTTTGTGCCATGATAATGATAATCAGAAGAATCGATGCAATCATGATTAACACCATAAATAAAGTGAATATCGTACCCATTTTGTTTTAAAATTTAGGCTGCAAATATACTTATTTTTTTCTAATCATAAAGAGTCAACCTCCCGAAAATTACGGAGAAATTTGTAAATTTGTAGGATTTAATTTCATATTTGATGGAAGATTATCTGAAAGGACTGAATGAACCCCAACTCGAAGCCGTAACCACATTACAAGGACCGTTAATGGTGCTTGCTGGAGCCGGTTCCGGAAAAACACGCGTGCTTACCATGCGCATTGCCCACTTAATTACCAACGGTGTGGATCCTTTCAATATTCTCGCGCTCACTTTTACCAATAAAGCCGCCCGGGAAATGAAAGATCGTATTGCAAAAGTGGTAGGAAACAGCAATGCAAGAAGTTTGTGGATGGGTACTTTTCACTCGGTTTTTGCCAGAATTCTTCGAAGTGAAGCCCATTTTCTGGGATTTCCTTCAGATTTTACCATTTATGATACTCAGGATTCTCTGAATGTTCTGAAAAAAGTGATGAAAGACCTGAACATCGATACCGAACTCTACAAACCCAAGAAAGTTCAGTCCAGAATTTCATCCTATAAAAATAATCTGATTACGGTAAAAGCCTATTTCAGCAATCCTGAACTGATGGAAGCCGATGAACGCGCCAATATGAAACACATCGGAACCATTTACCAGAAATATGTGGATCAGTGTTTCCGAAACGGCGCCATGGATTTTGATGATTTATTATTGAGAACCAATGAACTGCTCACCCGATTTCCGGAAGTTTTGGCAAAATATCAGGATCGCTTCCGCTATATTTTGGTGGATGAGTATCAGGATACCAATCATTCCCAGTATCTGATTGTGAAAGCACTGGCTTCCAAATTTGAAAACATCTGTGTGGTAGGCGATGATGCGCAGTCGATTTACTCATTTCGTGGAGCCAACATTTACAACATCCTGAATTTCAAAAAAGATTATCCGGATGCGAAAACTGTTTCGCTGGAGCAGAATTACCGTTCCACCCAAACCATCGTGGATGCTGCCAATGTAGTGATTTCAAAAAATACCCAGCAGTTTAAGAAAAACGTATTCAGCGATAATGAAGTGGGCGAAAAAATAAAAGTATACCGCGCACTTTCCGATGCGGATGAAGCCAATTTCGTCGCCGCAAATATTTGGGAACTGCAAAACAGAGAACAGCGAAAATTCAATGATTTTGCAATTCTGTACCGCACCAATTCGCAAACCAGAGCATTTGAAGATGCTTTGCGAAAAAAGAATATTCCGTATCGTGTGTATGGCGGACTTTCATTTTACCAAAGAAAAGAAGTGAAAGATCTGGTGGCCTATCTCCGGCTTTTGGTGAATGAAAACGATTCTGAAGCATTATTAAGAATCATCAATTATCCTACACGCGGAATTGGAGAAACCACCCAAAATAAACTGATTGTTTTTGCCGATTCACAACAGATTTCATTGGCTAAACTCTTGGATAATCTTGGGTTTTACGCCCCGCAATTAGGCTTAAACAACGGAATCCTGACAAAACTTTCCGATTTCTGGAATATGGTAAAAGCATTTCAGGTGATGCTGAAATCCGACAATATTTACAATGTTGCCATGGAAGTAGCCAAACGAAGCGGATTGATAAAATTCCTGAAAGACGACCAAACTCCGGAAGGTATTTCCAGAGTGGAAAACATTCAGGAACTGATGAATTCCATGCAAGGATTTCTGGAAGAACAACAACAATTGGAAGACGGAGATCCTTCCCTATCCAACTTCCTTGGAAATATTGCTTTAACCACAGATTCTGATAAAAAAGAAGAAGGAACCGATGATAAAGTTTCATTGATGACGATCCACCTTTCCAAAGGGCTGGAATTTCCCGTGGTACACCTGGTTGGACTGGAAGAAAATCTGTTCCCGAGTTTCATGAGTTCCTCCACCCGTGAAGAATTGGAGGAAGAACGGCGATTGTTTTATGTTGCCTTAACCCGAGCGGAAAAAGAAGTCGTTTTCACGTATGCAATTTCGCGATTTCAGTGGGGAAAAATTACCGACGGTGAACCTTCACGGTTTTTAAGCGAGGTGGATTCCAGATTTATCGATTTCATTAATCCTGCGGAGGAAAGAAAATTCATTAATCGTTCCGGATTAAAATCCAATATTTTTGATGATGAGCCTTCCGTTCCGCGCTCATTCAAAAAAGTAGAACCGAAGAAAAACATCAGCCGCAACGATTCGGAAATGCCTGCTGCAACACCTAAAAACCTGAAACCGATTGCTTCTGCAAGGATTAATACGCCAAATGGCGGTTCTTCGGAAAATATTGAAGTGGGAGATCGCGTGCGCCACGACCGTTTCGGCATTGGAGAAGTTACTTTTCTGGATGGAACCGATCCTGAAAACATCAAAGCCAAAGTGCTGTTTCAACATGAAGGGGAAAAGAATTTAATCTTAAAATTTGCAAAACTCACAAAGATTTAATGACTTTCGTTATTTGAAAATTTGAGAAATCTGAAGATTTGAAGATTTGAAGGTCTGAAGTTTTGAGGGTTTGAATAATTGCAATTTCACTCTGACTCCTTTTATATCACCCTATTCGTTTTTACTTTTTCCTTCTGCCTTGGCTCTTTTCCCTGTTCCCTTGGCTCTTTTTCACCCTTCTGCCTTGGCTCTTTTAACTCTTCTCTTCCCGATGCAAAACCACATCCGCCGGATCCGAGTTAGTATTGCTGTATACCCTTAATTTAAAATAATGAACAGCAGCAAGAAGTTGGTTCATAATTTCGGCAACAATCGCTTCGTATTCCATCAAAACAGTAGTGTTGGTAAAAGCATAAAGCTGTACAGGAAGCCCTGTTTCTTCTGGTTGAAGTGTGCGCACCATCAACGTCATTTTCTGATTGATCTTTGGATGGTTTTTCAAAACCCAAAGCGCATACTGCATAAACAGATCATTATTGGTTATACGAAAAGCATTGACCGGCAGCAAAATATCCGAATCCGTTTTTAGTTTTTTTTCACTTACTTCTTTCTGATGGTTTTCGATATATTTTTTGAGGACAGAAATCTTTTTCATTTCTTCCAGCTCAGCATCATTAAAAAAACGAATATCTGCCTGATTTACATACAGATTCCGCGTAAATCTTCTTCCTCCGGAAACCGACATTCCGCGCCAGTTCTGGAAGGAATCGGAAACCAATGAATACGGTGGAATGGTAACAATAGTATTGTCGAAATTACGAATTTTCACGGTGGTTAATGTAATCTGGGTAACAATTCCGTCGGCATTATTTTTCGACATGGTAATCCAGTCTCCGATTTTCACAATATCATTCACAGAAACCTGAATACTCGCCACAAAACCAAGAATGGTATCTTTAAAAATCAAAAGCAATATCGCCGAAGCCGCACCCAAACCTGTGATGAAAACCATCGGGTTTTTCCCGGACAGAATGGAAAAAAGAATAATAACGCCAATAAAATAAAAGAAAATTTTCACCACCTGAATATAACTTTCAATCGGTTTATCATTCAGTCCGTCTTTGTCTTTCAGTGTATCTCCGAATGCATTAATGACCGACAAAAAAAGCCATATAACATAAAAAATCAGATAAATATCCGTGAGTTTATTGGCAAAGGTGATGAATGCCGGAAAAGCTTCAAAAATAATCGGAATACTTCCTTTCACTAATCCAAAAGGAATAATCATGGCGAGAAAATGCGGAAATCTGCGGCGGTGCAGCCTTCCGAAAAATTTCATCTGCGGATGTCTTTCCAACCGTTTGAAAACGCCACGAAGAATTGCTTTGGTAATGTATTGCAGCAAAAAAACCAGAACAACCAGTATCGTTAATAAAAAAAGCATATTGATATAGGTAATCCAGGTATCCGGAACTCCCCATTTTTCCAAAAGATTCATGGACCAATTGCTGATGATATTGGTGGATTTTGTGATTTTTTCAATATCGCTTCCCGGAACCACTTCCGGAATAGGATTTTGATGTTGTGAATTTTGCATATACAAAGATAAGATTTACCAACAAATCCTATCTCTGTATAAAATATGCAAAATGAAAAATTTGAAAAAAAGTAAGGAAAGCTTACTTTGATATTCGTTCAAGCATTAGAAAATCAAAGTAAGTTTTCATGGTTATTAGCCGTATATTTTATTGTGTTTTCACTTGCAAAAATAACCAAGATTCCTTTATTTTGAAATACCACTAAAGGGGTATATTACTTCATCGTATTATACATATTATACAGAAACACCAGTTCTGATACTTTACGAATTCCCAATTTTTTATAAATATTTCGGGAATGTGTTTTCACCGTGTGCTCAGACAAATGCAGATGATGGGCGATTTCCTTTTTGGATTTTCCTTCTACAATCAGTTCTACAATCTCCAATTCGCGTTCGGTAAGATCAGTAATCAGATTTTCCTTTTCAGTGGCTTCTTCATCGGCAAGCCTTGCAATGGTAATGGCATACTTCGGTTCTTGTCCGTTTTTAAAAGCAGTTTTGGAAGTTCCCACAACATTCTTGTACAATTTGTCACGATTCAGGAGTTTATATTTTAAATTCAAATACCCCGGATTATCGTTTTTAAAGAATATTGCAGATTTAATCAGCGTGTGCAATGCTGATGAATGAATGGTTTTAATGTAATAAATATAATCAAGACCTTTCAGCCAATTGTGTGTAAAGCCGTAAAAATCACGGAAATTATCATTCAGGCAAATCGGTCGGTAATTTTCCACATCGTGAAGCGTAATCATGTATTTGGAACGGTTGATAATTTCCAGAAAGTTTTCCTGCTGATCCTGAAGTTTTGAGAAAGGAAAGTTTTCAAGCTCTTTCAATAAGTTATCTAAACTTTTTTCCGTTTTCTCAAAAATCATAATACACAATGTTTTAGCAAAAATAAATTAAAAAGCACATAGTAAAAGACCCTCACCTGCTATTTCCATCATAAAGTGGTATGAAATGAATAACAATTTACAGTTTAAATTTAATTATCAATACTGAAAAAAAAACATTGCAAAAAACAATCTTTCAGATCGGAATGGAAATCCCGGTTTTTACGAGATTCATGCAAACATACGTTTTGAAATTTTTAATATTGGGATTATTGAAAAACAACCGATGCGTCACTAATTCGTAATCATGCATCGAAGGAACAATAATCACCAGCATAAAATCTGCATTTCCGGTAACATAATAGCATTGCTGAACTTCGGGCGAATTCCGGAATATTTCCTTGGCTTCTTCAATATCGCTTAGTTTATCGCGTTCCATCACGACTTCCACAATCAGGGTTACAAATTTCCCTATATGCTCGTGGTCGATGATGGCGACATTAGAAGAAATTACTCCGGCTTCAGTCATTTTTTTTATTCTTCGCTGAACAGCGGCAGCCGACAAACCAATGCGCTCACCAATTTCTTTTTGAGGAGTATAATTATCCTTCTGAATAATCCTCAAAATTCCCAAATCGAAAGAATCTAACTCAAACATGCTGTAAAATGAAATTTTATTGCGTTTATATACTCAAAATTAAGGATTTTTCACATTCAATTTGCAATAGATTTGCATTTTAGAAAGATTCAGAGTATAAAAAATGGAAAGCAATACCAAAATACAGCGGTTACAGAAATTTTCTGCATACAAAGGAATTTTTCTTGCACTTATGGCGGCTTCATTATGGGGAATTTCGGGAACCTTCGGGCAATATGTTTTTCAGCAGAAAGACATTAATGTAGAGTGGTTGATGTCTGTAAGAATGCTTGTTTCTGGCGGAATTTTACTATTGTATTTATTGATAAAAAATCCGGAGGAAGCACTTTCAATTTGGAAAAACAGAAAAGATTCCCTCCAACTTTTGGTATTCAGTTTTACGGGAATGCTCGCGGTTCAGTATACATATTTTGCCACCATTAAATTATCGAATGCCGCGACCGCAACGGTTTTACAATATGCCGGACCCGTTTTGATTGCAGTTTACCTTTCCTTAAAAAGCAAAAAACTCCCCAAACCTTTGGAAATCCTTGCGATTGCTCTTGCCGTTTTGGGAACATTTCTTTTGGTTACTCATGCCAATATTTCTACGCTTACTATTTCTCCTGAAGCTCTGATAATGGGCATTGCATCTGCATTTGCTTTGGCGATATATACTTTACAACCTGTGTCTTTGCTAAAAAAATACAGTTCCATGTCCATCGTTGCCTGGGCAATGTTAATTGGTGGAACCGCAATGTCTTTTGTGAAGTCGCCCTTTCACATTGAGGGAATCTGGGATTTTTCCACATTTTCCTCTGTTATTTTTATTATTCTCTTCGGAACATTGGTGGCATTTTATGCTTTTATGACTTCGGTAAAACTTGTTGGTGGACAAAAATCGAGTCTTTTGGCCACTGCAGAACCTTTATCAGCAACACTCATTGCCGTTTTATGGCTTCAGATTCCATTTACGACCATGGATTATCTCGGCAGCATCTGTATTGTTTCTACGATTTTTATCCTGAGCGCAGATAAAAGAAAGTCTTAGAGACTGTAATAAGTTTGTAAAATAAAACGATCACAAACTCTTAAAAAAGAAAAATTATCGGATTTGTGATTTTGCGAAATCAACCATTTTTCGGGCACGAATTTCCTGTTCTTCTTCACTGATATTATTGAAACCGTGATTTCCATCTTTTACAATTTCCAGTGCAGATGTAATCTTTCGGTTTTGAAGTTCTTTTAGTAAATTTTTGGATTGTGAAATTGGAACTACATTATCTTTTGTACCATGCAGAATTAAAGTAGGCACCGCTCCATCCAGATAATTCACCGGAGAAATCTTATCCATAAAAATATGAATTGCCGGTTTCGTTTCATTGGAAATCGACATTCCAGAAACAGCAAAAATCAGTTTACTGCGAATATCCAGAATATTTTTCGAAAAAATCTTTGCCAACCATAATTTGAATTTCCCTGCATTCACCTGAAAAATAGTGTTCATTTCCGTAGGTCCGAAATTATCCAGAACATAATTGGATTTTGCAGAATATTGGGATAGTTCGCCATCTCCAATAAAATCTTTATCTGTGGAATATGCCGCCAACAACGCAAGATGTCCACCAGCTGAACCGCCCCAAAGCCCTAAATTTGTGGTATCGAAATGATACTCATTTTCGTTTTTCCGAATCCAGCGAACTGCATCTTTCGTGTCTTCAATCAGTGCCGGAAAATGAACTTCTTTGCTTGCCAAACGGTAATTAATGCTGACCACAGCAAAACCATTTTCCAAAAGTTTCAGTACAGTTTTCTCAGTATAGGTATTGGTCGGAATATCTTTGTTGCCTTGCACCCAACCTCCACCGTGAATCTGCACCACTACAGGAAATTTTCCCTTTTCTGAATTTTTGGGAAGAAAAATATCCAGTAAAACTATCGTGCTGTCGTTCACTTTTTTATAAGGAATATCGGTAAAATGTCTGGAATTTTCGGGAACTTTTGTGCTCACCATATAGTTTTGTTGCGCAAATGCAAAAAACGGAAAAACCATAAAAATGGAAAAGAGGATTGTGCGGAAAAGAGAATATTGAGCTTTCATATTATTTTACAAGTTCTTCAAATAAACGGTTAAAAGTTGCTTCTAAATTTTTGGATTTTCCGGGATGCGGTCGGGATGTCTGGATTACCGCACTTCTTACCGCTGTCAGCCAACGGAAGCGTTCGGGAATTTCCAGTTGGGCAATCGGTCCACCGTCTTTTTCTCCGGCAGCGATTTTTTTAAAATTTTCGAGATTGGCGTGCACCTCATCATATTCCAGTTTGGAATGCATCAGTTTAAATTTATCCGGACACAGATGAAATTCCACGCGGATGTATTTTTCTTTTTTTGAAAACATCACGAGTCCGATGTTGAAAAATTCCTCTCTTTCAACCTTCGGAACCAAGCGAATTACGGCATATTCGTATATTTTATCCTCTTGCATTTTTGGCTTCGTTTAAAAAGATTTCAGAATTTTCCAGTCGTGTTTTCAGGAAATTAAAATACACTTCGCGGATTTCTTCGGGAGATTCTTCCGCATCGTTCCACTGCAGCCAGTCTTCAGGAATAAGATTCACGATTTCACGAAAAATCTCATCGTTTAAAATTCCTTTTGCAAAAGCATCGGCTTCATCCAGTTTTGCAGCTTGCGGAAGCAAAACATGGTCTTTTATATACTTAAACGGTGTTTTTGCAGCCGCATCAAAATTCTGCCACGAATGATGAAAATAGAAAGAAGCGCCGTTATCAATCACCCACAATTCCTTGTGCCACCAAAGCAGATTGGTATTTTTAAAAGTACGGTCGATATTGGTGATGAACGCATCCAACCATACAATTTTTGAAGCCAGAAGCGGATCTATTTTCATGCTCGGTTCGTATGCAATGGCACCGGAAAGATAATGCAGGCCGAGATTTAACCCTTCGGAAAATTTCAGCAAATCCTGAATTTCTTCGTCAGCTTCCGTTCTTCCGAAATCCACATCCAGATTCGCAAATACCATTTCAGGAATGTTTAATCCCAAAACTTCTGCGATTTTTCCGCCCAGCAATTCAGAAATCAGCATTTTCACGCCGTGTCCGGCTCCGCGGAATTTCAGTACATATTTAAAATCGTCGTCGGCTTCCGCCAAAGCGGGCAAACTTCCGCCTTCGCGCAGCGGAAGAATGTAGCGCATCACGGTAACCGTACGTAAGGATAAATCTTTCATTTGGCTTCAAAAATACAACTTTCGGGACGAATTTATTGATGGGTTTTTGGGAAATATTAAAACATTTCGTAATTTGGTCGTTCATCCAAAATCAGAAGAAACAATGACCTGTTCTGCTCAGTTTATGTACAGAAACTGCAATCTTTCGCGATTGCTGCAGTCGTTGTATTACCTTCATACAGACGCTTACCTTCAACACTCAAAAGAGTTTATTTTATAAGCCCTGTCTCAATCCAGACAGGGAATTTCCTACGGTTTATTTTTCAGATTTTATCCTGCGAAACCTTTTTCGGAGTTTATCCAAAAGGGGTTGGATTGCATGTATCCGGAAAAAATCTTCAGTTTATTATTTAAAAAAATTAAATTTAAAAATCATGTCAGAACAAAAAATCATTGTAACCACGGGGATTTATGATATCATCAAAGATCATATCCGCAGAAAAAGAGTAACACCAAAGGAAGAAAAAATCCTAACCGAACAACTTCGGAACGCCACACAGGTTTTGCGTAGGAATCTTCCCGAAAATCGTGTCACTGTAAACCGAAAAGTCACCATAAAAGACCATACTTCGGGCGAGGAGAAAGAATATATTTTCGTTTCCACCACCAAAGCAAAACCGAAAAAAAATAAATATTCCATTCTTTCGGATATTGCTGTCGCAACGGTTGGTTCTAAAGTCGGCGATAAAATCGACTGGCCTTTCCGCGATGGAGAAAGGACGGTAGAGATTATAAAAGTAGAACCTTTTGAGTATTAATTGAAAGGTGTATAAATTTTACCGATTTTTTTATGTATTTTTTGCTTAATGTTTGATATTTGAAGATTTAGCGGGCTAAACAAAAATAGGAAGTTGATTGCTTCGTTCCTCGCAATAACACGTTCAAAAGAGCATCAAAATTTGGCAAAGATGATTTTTATAGTCTCTAAAAAATCGGTAAAATTTAAACTGGATCTTAATGAATATGTTTTTCAGCATGATAAGAAGATCGCACCAAAGGCGAACTTTCCACATGGCGGAAACCAAGGCTGCGCGCGAAATCTCCATATTCATCAAATTCTTCCGGAGTGATGAATTTTTTTACGGGAAGATGTTTTTGGGTAGGCTGTAAATACTGACCAATAGTAATAATATCCACATTTGCATTCCTGATGTCTTCAATGGTTTGGAAAACTTCATCTTTTTCCTCACCCAAACCGAGCATTACACCAGTTTTGGTTCGGCGCTGTCCGGCTTCTTTCAGATATTTTAAAACACCAAGGCTTCTTTCATATTTGGCCTGAATACGCACTTCACGCGTTAAACGCGCCACCGTTTCCATATTGTGGGAAATGACTTCTGGCGCTACTTCCACCATACGGTCAAGATGTTTGTGGATACCCTGAAAATCCGGAATTAAGGTTTCCATCGTGGTTCCGGGAGAAATTCGGCGTACTGCATTTACTGTTTCTGCCCAAAGTATGGATCCCATATCTTTCAGATCGTCGCGGTCTACAGAAGTAAGCACCGCATGTTTGATTTTCATTAATTTGATGGAGCGTGCCACTTTTTCGGGTTCGTCCCAGTTTACATCCAAAGGTTTTCCGGTTTTTACCCCACAAAATCCGCAACTTCGGGTACAGATGTTTCCCAAAATCATAAATGTAGCAGTACCTTCTCCCCAACATTCACCCATATTCGGACAGCTTCCGCTTTGGCAAATGGTGTTCAGTTTATACTTATCGACCAAAGTACGCAATTCGCGGTAATTCTTTCCTGTAGGGAGTTTTACGCGTATCCATTTTGGTTTTCCAGTACTTACGGATGTTGCTGGTTGTTCTTGTGTTTCGCTCTTCATAATAAAAATCTGTTCAAAATTAAGGAATATTTTACAAGTGCTTGTACTGGGATTCTATTTTTAAATGATAGACAAAGAATTCAGCAAGAAAGTTAAAATCTCAATACAAACATTGCCTTGTTTTTAACTATTTAATTTCCTTTCACTTTTTCCTCAAAAATTACTTTTTCCGAATCAGCCAAAGCCCGGCAAAGGTGAGCAAACCGTTCAAAATAATCAGTTCAACACCGATTTTGTAATCGGAATAATTGGTGAACAGATAATTGATGATGTAGGTGAGAACTGGTGCGATTAAAGTTACCGCAAGAATTCCGTATTTTTTATCAATCTGATATTTGGTCAAAATTCCGAAAGCAAAAAGTCCCAATAACGGACCGTAAGTATAACCGGCAACTTCCATAATCAGATATACAATTGATTTGTCATCAATCGCCTTAAAAATCATAATCAGAATAAAGAAAATCACCGCAAATGTGAGGTGCACTTTCATTCTTAAAGATTTTTTCTGTTTTTCTGTTTTAGTCTGGTCTTCATTAATATTGAGCAAATCCACACAAAAAGAACTTGTAACTGCAGTCAAAGCACCGTCTGCAGAAGGGAAAAGCGCAGAAATCAATCCGATAATAAAAATTACGGAAATAATAAGTGGAAAATATCCGTTCAGGGAAAGCGCCGGGAAGAGATCATCGCCCATAATATTGTTTACATTTCCGGCAGCATCTTTAAACCCGAAAATATTAGTAATACTTTCCTGTCCGTTGATTACCTGAGTTAAGGTTTCATAAGTGGCACCGTTTTGCATGGCAAAAAGATACAGCAGCCCACCTAAAAACAAAAATGCCAGATTTACAAAAAGCAGTGTTACGGCAAATGTGAGCATGTTTTTTTTAGAATTTTTCACATTATCCACCGAGATATTTTTCTGCATCATTTCCTGATCGAGCCCGGTCATGGCAATGGTGATGAACATTCCACCCAGAAGCGTTTTCAGAAAATAAGTTTTGGAATTAACATCTGTATTGATGAAGTGCGTATAATTTTTCTGTTCCAGAATAGTATAGGCTTCCCCGAAAGATAAATTCAAATTGGAAAGAATGTACACAATGCAGGCGATTAAACTGATAATCATAAAAGAGGTTTGCAACGTATCGGTAATCACAATGGTTTTTACGCCACCCTCAAAAGTATACAGCAAAATCATCAGCAAAAGAACGAAAGATGTTACCCAAAACGGAACTCCCAAAGGTCCAAGAAGGAAAATCTGAAGAATATTAACAACGAGATAAAGCCGGGCTGTTGCTCCGATTGCTCTGGAAATGATGAAGAAAATTGAACCGATTTTATGGGCTTCCACATTGAATCTTTTTCCCAGATAAGTGTAAATGGACGTGAGATTCATACGGTAATAGAGCGGTAAGAGAACGCCGGCAACAATGAAGTAGCCGAGGAAAAACCCGATAACCATCATATAATATTCAAAACCGCCGAATTTGTTTTCTCCAAGCAGTTTTCCAACTGTTCCGGGCACAGAAATAAAAGTTACACCGCTTAAACTGGTTCCAATCATTCCGAATGCAACCAGCCACCATTTACTTTTTTTGTTTCCGATGAAAAAGGATTGGTTGTCCGAATTTCGGCTCGTAAAATAGGAAATCACCAAAAGTCCAATAAAATAGACAAAAACAAATAACAATAAAATAGTGGATGTATTCATGCTGAATTTTTACAGAAAGCAAATATAGTTTTTTGTGTGGGGAATGAAAAAATAAAACCTCATAGGTTTTCGAAACCTATGAGGTTTGTCCGGTGAACCACTTTTTCAAATTAAGCCAAAACATCCTGCAAATCCGAATTTTTCTGAAAGGTGGCTTTGGCAAACGGACAGAGCGGAATGATTTTCACATTCGTTTTCCGGGCAAAATCCACGGCGGCCAAAAGCATTACTTTCCCGATTCCTTTTCCGCCAAATGCTTCTTCCACTTCGGTATGATCGATGATGAATTTATCGGTTCCGGCCCAGGTGTAGGTCATCAATCCGGCATGTTTTCCGCTGAAAAGCGCTTCAAAATCACCGTTTTTTTCAGTGTTGTGTTGTACCACTTCTGTCATTTTATTTTGAAATTTTTGATTTAAAACTTGCTGTTTTTTCTTCGTGTTCCTTTTTGAAATCTGGCTGGATAATTCCGTTTTCATTATCGAAATTTTCAAAAAATTTCGGAAGTTTAAACGTTTCTTTGATATCTGCACCAAATTGTGGAAAGAATTTTTCAGCTTCTGCCAGAACATTTCCACCGCCAAATCCGCCCGGAGAAGTCGCCATCAGAAACATGGGTTTGTCCTGCCACACTTTCACATTGATCCGGGAACACCAGTCGAAAATATTCTTAAAAGCCGCGCTGTAAGAACGGTTGTGTTCTGCCAGAGAACAGATGATTACATCACATTTTTCAATTTGTTTCAGAAAATCATGCGCCTGATCCGGAAAACCGAATTTCTCGAGATCTACCGAAAAAACGGGCATGGTGAAATCATTCAGATTCAGGAGGTTTACTTCATCATCCGTGAAAGATTCCAATGTATATTTTACCAGTTTCAGGTTGATGGAAGCGGTGGATGTACTTCCTGCAAAAGCTAATATTTTCATCTAAATAAATTGAATTAAAAGGAAACGGACAATTATATTTTCAGCAGAAATATAGGAAAAATATTCGATTGGTTTTCATTCCTGAAAATAAGTCAAACGCATTAAAATATTATCAAATAATTATTAAATTACATTTATTTATTGAAATAAAATCAATAAACACAAAGATAAACAAAGATTTTTTATTTTTTTTAAACAATAATTTTAAGAAATACAAAGACATTTCATTTACGAATGTAATACGAAGAAAATTATTTTGTATTACTTTAATTAAGATTTATCGCCTTTGTTTATCTTTATTTAAAGATTTTTTGAATGAATTCTTCGTTTCCCTTTGCGTTATTTTAATGCGTATAACTTGTCCTGAAAATCCTTTTTGCCGGTGCTGAATCAATTTTTGTTATTTTTGAACATTAAATTGCTTTTTTGGAGCAGCCGATTAAGATTTACACGCAGGACAATATTCTGGACTTCCTCAAGACCGGGCATCCTTATCATTCTTCGGATCCGGCGATTCTCTTTTTAAAACGCGGTCATTTTACCATCAGAAAACAAATCAACGAAATTAGTTTAACGGACAATACGCTGATTTTGATTGATACCGATACCGCTTATGAAATCCTTGATTTTGATGAAGATATGGATTTGTTCCTCATGGTGTACAGTCGTGATTTTATCGAGAAAATTACATTAAAATTCAACAGATTAAGTGTATATCGGAATATTCGTTCGGTTTTAAGAGAGGACTTTGCCATTTCGGAAGCGGAAATGAATGCGTTTTTTGAAAATATAAAACACCTCCGTTTTTTTCTGGAAAATTATGATGCTCAACAGGCGTTTTATCCTGAAATCATCGAAAGTTGCATGAGCAGCGTTCTGTATCAGCTTGCCGGAGTTGTGCGCCATGAAAATGAAAAAAATCCGCAAACGCTGATGACACGTTCGCAGGAAATTTCTTTACAATTTTTAAAACTTGTATCTGCAAATTTCAAAAAAAGTACGTCTGTGAATTTTTATGCGGATGCTCTCCATCTTACATCCAGACATCTTTCGGCAGTTTTGAAGGAAACGCTGGGGAAAACCGCCAACCAGATTATCAGCGATTTTGTTTCCAATGAAGCCAAAGCATTGCTGTCTTCTACACAGAAAACGATTGGCGAAATTGCTTACGAACTGAATTTCAGCGATCAGTACGCATTCAGTCATTTCTTTAAAAAACATCTTCAGATGAGTCCTAACGAATATCGGAAACAATACCGAGATTAAAATCTTACTTTTGAACATCTTTTTCGTTTTTATAATCATTCAAACGATTGTTTAATCGACCTACCTTTGTACCCGAAAAAATGAAAACAAGGTACAATGAATTTTAACCAAAAAATCAGTCATGCTTTTTTGGCCGTCTCCCTTTTGTCGGCACCGTTGGTTCTCGCGCAGAATACAAGGGAGATGTCCATTGCTGAGGTCACTCAGCTGGCTTTGGAAAACCATCCTCAGCTGAAAATTTCGCAAAAAAGCATCGACATTGCAAAACAGCAGAAAAACGTTACTCAACTTCAGCAGCTTCCAACAATCGAAGCGTCTGCCAATGCGTTTTATCTGGGAAATGCGCTGGCCATCGACAAAGATTTTTCTCAAACCACCAGCATCAAGATGCCACATTTCGGAAACACCTATGCATTGCAGGCAAAAGAGCTTATTTATAAAGGCGGTCTGGTGAAAAAATCTTTGGAAGCCGCCGATCTTAAAACCCAATTGTCGGAACTTGATCTTACCTCCAATCAGCAAAATGTGAAATTTCTGGTGATTTCCAATTATCTGGATATGCTGAAATTGCAAAGCCAGCAAAAAGTGTATGAAAACAACCGGAAACTTGCCGAACAGCGTTTGGAACAGGTGAAAAAGTTTTACGGACAGGGCATGATTACCCGAAACGAAGTGATTCGCGGTGAACTGATTCTTAAAAATCTGGATCAGGCACTTCTTACGATTTCCAATAACATCAGCATCCTGAATTACAATCTGGATCAGGCACTCGGGCTTTCCACCGACACGAAAATTATTCCTACAGAATCCATTTCGCTTCTGGAAAATGAACATTCACAGGATTATTTCGTGCAAACGGCGTATGAAAATCAGCCCGCTTTGAAATCTGCCAACACCAATATCGAAATGGCAAAAAAGAATCTGGAAATCATTAATACCGAAAAAATGCCGACGCTGGCTGCGTTTGGCGGTTACAATATGCAAAGACCGATTACCAATTCCACGCCCGCCATTGATATGTATCTGAATACATGGCAAGCCGGAATTTCGCTTTCGTACAACATCGATAATCTTTATAAAACCAAGGAAAAACTCGCGCTCGGAAATATTCAGAAATCACAGGCAGAAGAGGTTCTGAACCTTACAAAACAGAATGTGGAAATGGCGGTGAATGCAGCTTTTGTAAAATATACAGAAGCCATTCAGAATGCGAAAATTCAGTTAGAATCCCAAAAACTGGCGCAGGAAAATTATAAAATTATCGAGGCAAAATACCTCAATCAGTTGGCGGTTCAGGTGGAAATGACGGATGCCACGAATGCCAAATTAGAATCGGAACTGAATTACGTTACAGCGGAAATCAATGTGATGTATCAGTATTATAATTTACTGAAAGCTTCCGGAACCCTTTAATTTACAAAAGAAAACAAGCATATAAAAATGGAAAACAAGGATATCAACACTCAAAATTCAGAAATTCAGAATTCAGCGGAAAATCCGAATGAACACGAGAAAACACCTCAAAAAGTACACGCACCGAAAAAAGTGGTCAATAAAAAAGAAGCCGAAAAGAAGAAAGCAAAAAACAAAGTGCTGTTTGCCAATCTGTTGGTTTTTGTTGTGGTTGCGGCAGCTTTTTACTGGCTCGTTACCCAATATTTTCATATCGGAGATAAAGATTATACCGAATCTGCACAGGTGGAAGAATACATCAATCCCGTGAATACGAGAGTTCCGGGGTACATAAAGGAAATCCGCTTCAACGAACATCAAAAAGTGAAAAAAGGAGACACTTTGGTGGTTATTGATGACCGGGAAATCAAAACCCAGGTGGGTCAGGCAGAAGCAGCGTATCAAACCGCGTTGGCGACAAAAAATGTAACTTCTTCCAGCGTAAACACGGTTTCCAACAATATCGCCGTGATGAATTCCAATATTGAGGGGGCAAAAGCCCGGCTTTGGAATGCGGAACAAAATCTGAACCGATACAAAAATCTGCTGGCTTCGGAAGCGGTAACCCGACAACAATATGATGCCGTGAAAACTGAATATGATGCGACAAAAGCGGCCTATCAAACTCTTTTGAATCAAAAAAATTCCGCCGCACTTTCCACTTCGGAAACCAAATCCAGAATCGGCGTGAATGATGCCGATATTAAACGGGCAAAAGCCGCATTAGATATGGCGAAACTCAACCTTTCCTATACCGTGATTACCGCGCCTTATGACGGTGTGATGGGAAGAAGAACCATTAACGAAGGACAGCTGATTCAGGCCGGACAACAGGTGGGAACCATCGTTCTGAACAATCAGAAATGGGTGACTGCAAATTTTCTGGAAAGCCAGATGCCAAAAATTTCTATCGGTAAAAAAATGATTATGACGGTGGATGCGCTGGACGGAAAGGAATTTGAAGGAGAAGTGACCGCGATTTCTGCGGCAACAGGTTCGAGATATTCCAATGTTCCGACGGATAATTCAACAGGGAATTTTGTGAAAGTTCAGCAGAGAATTCCGGTAAGAATTGAATTCACGGGCAAAAATAAAACTTCCGACATCGAAAAATTAAGAGCCGGAATGAATATAAATGTGCGGATTGAATGATGTTTTTTCTGATAAAAAATTCATAAAACGTTGTGTATTATACAAGGACACAAAACCAAATAATATTGCTGAATGTTTATAAGACGCAAGGATGCTTCGGCTCCGCTCAGCATAAAAACACCAGCGAATTTCACCGATGATAAAATTCCTTTCGTCTTCAAAAGATTTTGATGGTTAAATCATTAGCGTCGTTGCATTAAAAGCAAAATACACATTTTTAAGTTCATTCAAAAAAAAGTAAATGTACAATCAAGGATTATTTTATAACTGGGTTCCCAAACCGCTGCAAATGCTTTTGCTGCTGATTTTTCAGTTTGCATTTCTGGCGGTAAGCGGCGTATATACCACCAATATTTCGTATATGACGGGGCAAAGCGGAAACCAGTCTGATTTTTATATGTGGGCATATTATGCCAATTCCATCGGGATGGGCGTTGCCATGCCGCTTTTGGTGCGGATCAAGAGCCGCTTCCGAACCAAGGAAATTGTGTCGGGAACTTTAATAATTCTGGCATTTTGCAGTTTTATTATCGGAACCACTTCGCAGCCGTATGTGGTGGTTTTATGCAGTTTACTGATGGGATTTGTGAAAATGTTCGGCTCCATCGAAATGCTTCTGGTGCTCATGTTTCTCCTGAGTAAAGACGGAAACAGAGGGCGTTTTTACTCTATTTTTTATCCGTATGCGCTCATCGCTTCACAGCTTTCTTCCTACTGGATTACCGATATTTCGTACCGGCTCAACTGGCAGATTTCGTATATGTATATTGCGGCATTCTGTCTGTTTTTGGCGATGTTGAGCATTATCTTCCAGCACAATCAGCGTTTTGTGCGGAAACTTCCTTTATATTATGTGGATTGGCTGAGCGCGATGCTGTTCTCCGTTTGTTTCATGTCTCTGGCGCATGTGTTCTCTTTCGGGAAATCGCAGAATTGGTTTGTTTCGGATAAAATTAAACTGAGTTTCGGCATATTCGTTGTGTCTGCCGTTTGGATGTGTATTCGTCAGGTTACTTTAAAACGGCCGTATCTTTCCTTTCAAATTTTTAAACGTTCCAATGTAAAACACGGCATGCTGATGCTTCTTTTCACGGGATTATTTTTAGGGATTTCCTCACTTCAGAATACATTTGCCGTTGCCGTTTTGGGCTACGATCCTTTAACCAATGCGAAACTTGTTTTGCTCACGATTCCCGGAATGGTTTTCGGCGGAATGCTCGGCGTTTATTGGTTTAATCGACAGTTTCCGATTAAATTTTATGTCTTTATTGGATTTGCGAGTTACCTTTTGTACTGTATTTTTATGTATTTCGGTATTTCCACCAATTTCAGTTTTGATATGTGGGTTATTCCGATGTTTTTACGTGGATTTGGGATGTGTGTGTTGTTTATTTCGGTGTGGTTTTACACGCTGGACAAACTGAATCCTAATGATATGCTGGCCGCTTTCGGACTGATTATCGTATGGCGTTCATTTGTGGCAATTGGTTTGTTTACCGCGTTTTTCTCGTGGTTGCAGTATGCATTACAATGGCAGAGTGTGAATGATCTGGCGGTGTATCTGGATGCCAATACGGTTTCGTATTCCGCTGCGATGAGCAATTTGAAACTCACCCAGATCAATGCAATTCTTACCTCCACAAAAACCATTTTCGGTTATGTCATTATCGCAGGAATCGGTATTTTATTATATGTGTATTTCCATCATTTCGGAAGGGTTCGGTTTACGATTTTGCGTTTCCGACGGCTCTATTCCGGCAAAAAAGGAATTTACCGGCGAAGAAAAAAAGAAGAACAGCAACGTTTGGAACGCCAAGCCATCGAAGAAGAAATTGGCGATTCTGCCGGTGCCGTGATGTAAAAATTTAATCCTTGTTTTCATGAACCCCGCCTGATTTTTAGGAATCTTGTGGGGTTTTTTATGTGGCGGAATGTGAAGGTAACTTTCTCAATAACATAAAAATATAGCAGATAAAATCTCAACTTTTTATTTGAGCGCCTTTTCCGCCTTCCACTCCTGCTTTTTTGCCGATGCCGGCAAAAAGAGCTCCGTTCAAGTCGGGGCGCGAAATATTCGCTGCAATAAAAATGGAGCTAAAATCTATGCATTAGGGAAAAATATTGGTTAACATTAATAACAAGAACCCGAAGTATTCAAATTTTTATAGCACAATAATGGTTGTTC
>DALZZF010000009.1:86367-113118 GCA_031987605.1 Bergeyella sp.
TTGACCATTAAAAATTTCTATAAAAATATGACCTCTTCGAGGTCACAAAAAACTAAAAATTGATTGCAATATCTTAACATCCTTCAAAGGTTAATATTTGTATTCATGAATGTTTCTCTTTTATTTCCGATTCAGAATCGCTTTCGATTGCGCAGAAAATCTGTATCGGAAAAAAAACCGGGCTTTTTCTTTTCTGTTCATTTGGAAGTTCGTAACAATGTTTATCGAATTGTTCAAACAGAAATCGTGCATTCCATGCATTTTCTGCAACTTCATGCATATGAATTTTTTCTACAGATCATTAGCAAAATCTATGCATTAGGGAAAAATATTGGTTAATAGCGATGACAAGAATCCGAAGGATTCAAATTTTTATAGCACAATAATGGTTGTTGAATAGTTCGACCCCTTCGGGGTCGAATCCCATTGACCATTAAAAATTTCTATAAAAATATGACCTCTTCGAGGTCACAAAAAACTTAAGATTAATAGCTATATCTTAACATCCTTCAAAGATTATATTTGTCTTCACTAATGTTTCTCTTTTATTTCCGGTTCAGAATCGCTTTTGGAAGCGGTACATACTCATTTTCATCCCCCGGAATTTTTGGAAAAACTTCCAAATTCTGATCGTGCCAATCCACTTTTGCTTGTTCCAAAATAGCTTTATCCGAACTTACAAAATTCCAGAAAATATGCCTTTCCTCCGGAAAAGGTTCACCTCCGAAAAGATAAATGGTAGCATTTTCATTGATTTCAAATTCACAAAGCGAAGCATTTTTCGCAATTAAAAGTTGCTTGCCTCCAAATTCTTTTCCGTCAATAATGACGGTTCCCTCTAAAACATACATTCCGACTTCACCGAAAAGTTCACTTCCGATATTGAGTTTCTGATTGGATTTGGATTTTATTTCTAAAAAATAAAGCGGGCTGTGCACCGGAACCGGAGATTTCTTCCCGAACAGTTCACCGGCAATTAATTTGTAATCCACTTCTCCATCTTTCCACGCAGGAATTTCATCGGCTTCAATGTGAAAAAATGAGGGATCAGAATGTTCCAGTTCTTTTGGAAGTGCCACCCAAATCTGAAAACCATGCAGAAATTTATCTTCATGGCGAAGATATTCCGGTGTTCTTTCAGAATGCACCACTGCCTTGCCGGAAGTCATCCAGTTCACTGCACCGGGTTTTATTTCAACCGCATTTCCCAAGGAATCCCGGTGAAAAATAGATCCGTCAAAAAGATAAGTCAGCGTAGAAAGTCCGATATGCGGATGTGGCGGAACATCTACATTCTGATATTGTTTTAAGCAGGCAGGTCCCATGTGATCGATGAAAATAAAAGGACCCACCATTCTTTTTTCACGAAAAGGAAGCAGTCTTCCGACCAGAAAATTTCCTATATCTGCAGCCCGTTCTTCAATGACGAGCCCAATGTTTGACATCATTTTTTAAGGATTTTAAGTTATGGAAAGTTACAAAAAAAGAGCTGCAAGAAAGTTGCAACTCTTTCAACAATTTATTCCAAATACCCGAATTTTCCGGTATTGTAATCTTCAAATGCCTGTGCAATTTCCTCACGAGTGTTCATTACAAAAGGACCGTGCGGATAAATCGGCTCATTCAAAGGTTCACCGCTGATGATTAACACCACGACATCTTCTGTGGCTTCGATTTGGAAAGTTTCGCCTTCATTTTCAAAGAGCACAAAATGGTCGGTTTCTATTTTTTCATCACCATTTACAAGGATGCGTCCTTCAATTACGAGTGCGCCGGTATTGAAATTTTCAGGAAAACTGAATTCGGCTTTTCCGCCTTTTTTCAGTTTAGCGTTCATCATATTCACCGGACTGAAAGTGCTTACCGGACCTTTTCCCCCATTAAATTCTCCGGCAATTACTTCCACAGAACCATTTTCGCCCAAATCAATTTTGGTCATTTCTTCATTTTTAATGGCCTGATATTTCGGAGTGCTCATTTTATCTTTGGCAGGAAGATTCACCCAAAGCTGCACCATTTGGAAGATTCCGCCTTCTCTTGCCCATTCCGTTTCATGGAATTCTTTGTGCAAAACGCCCGAAGCTGCGGTCATCCATTGTACATCGCCTTTGCCAATAATTCCACCGCCGCCGGCAGAATCATGATGTTCCACTTTCCCCTGATACGCAATGGTTACGGTTTCAAAACCACGATGCGGATGCACACTTACGCCTCTTGGTTTTTCCGTGGCACTGAAAAAATGTTTAGAATTGTAATCCAGCATAATGAAAGGATCCATTCTTTTCATATCCAAATGATAGGCACCAGGGATAAAATTATGTACCAGAAAACCGTCGCCCACAAAGTGAGGTGGTTTTGGTGCCACTACGATTTCTACTCTTTTTGTTTTGGTTAATGTATTCATAATATTCTGATTTTCTGAGACAAAAATAGCGAGGATGACTGAACAAAAAATTGATGTATGATAATTAGTGAATATTTTGATTATCAACCTATTAAATTAAAAAAAATAAGCAAGTGGTATTTTAATATCATTTAATGCAGGTTTCAAAATTTTCGGATTATATTTTAGCCTTTTTGTTTTATAAAATTCCTCAATAGCATTGTTGAAGGCATTCTACTTGTTTATTTTAGCAAAAAAAGAATAATGGATCTTACTTCAAACCAACCTTTTTGGCTGATAAAAAACGGAATTATTGAATCTTTCACTTCTCTCAAAAAAAATGAAGAATGCGATATTCTCATTGTTGGCGGAGGAATTACAGGCAGTTTAATTGCGCACCAATGCATAAAAGATGGTTACAAAACCATTTTGGTGGATAAGCGTGAAATCTGTAACGGCAGTACTTCCGCTACCACTTCCATGCTGCAATACGAAATTGATGTTCCGCTATATAAACTCTCGGAAATGATTGGTGAAGAAGACGCCGTAAAAGCTTATCAATCGTGTGCTGATGCAATTGATACCATTGAAAACCTGACCAAGGAAATCAAATCAAAAGCAGGTTTCAAAAAGAAAAATTCATTGTATTTCACCAGCAGCAAAAGAGATTTAAAATGGCTGAAAAAAGAATTTGAAACCCGAAAAAATGCCGGTTTCAAGGTAAGTTGGCTGGAGCCTGAGGAAATCTTCAAAAAATTTCAACTGGAAAATACTCTCGGCGGAATTCTTTCGGAACACGGCGGAAGTATTGATGCTTTCCGTTTTGCGCACGAACTCTTGAATTTTAACGAGAAGAAGGGCTTGAAAATTTTCGATAAAACCGAACTTTTGAAAACCGAAAACAAAGGAAGTTTTGTGGAAGCATATTTTGAAAACGGCAGCGTGATTACCGCCAGTAAAATCATTTACTGCAACGGCTACGAAAGCAAGGAACTCATCAATGAAAATTTTGTAAAACTACTCAGCACTTATGCCATCGTAAGCGAAATTGATAAAAACAAATTCCGCAAACAGGAAAACACCCTGTTTTGGAATACCGATTCTCCCTATTTGTATATGCGGACAACGGATGATGAAAGACTTTTGGTTGGCGGCGGCGATGTAAATTTCAAAAATGAAAAACTCCGGGATTCTCTTTTGAAAAAGAAAAAAGAACACATCGAAAAATCGGTGAAAAAAGTATTTCCCCATTATCATTTTTATACCGATTTTGTTTGGGCTGGAACCTTTGGTGAAACTAAAGACGGGCTCCCTTATATCGGTGCCCACCCAAAATTCCCCAATGCTTATTTTGTACTGGGATTCGGTGGAAACGGAATTACTTTTTCGGCGACGGGAATGGAAATGGTTTCTTTTTACCTCCAGAATAAACGACATTCTTTATCAGAATATTTTCGCTTCGGACGGTAATAATTGGTATTTTCCGGATTAATATCCCAATAATTTCAGGACATCTTCCGGCTTTTGAGCATCACGGAAAAGTGTATAGGTGAAATTCCCTTCTTCATCCTTATCGATCAGAATATGTTTTGGCTGTGGCATCAAACAGTGATGAACACCGCCATAACCGCTGATAGTTTCCTGATAAGCTCCGGTATGGAAAAACCCGATGTACAAAGGTCTTGTTTCATTGAAAACCGGAAGATAAATGGCATTGGTGTGCTGTTCGGAATTGTAATAATCATCGGAATCGCAGGTTAATCCTCCAAGAAAAACCCTTTCATAAGTATCTTCCCAACGGTTCAGCGGAAGCATGATAAAATGGCGGGAAATCGCCCATGTATCTGGAAGTGTGGTCATAAATGAAGAGTCAATCATATTCCATTTTTCCCTGTCGTTCTGGCGTTTCTGGGAAATGATTTTGAATAAATGGCCACCGCTTTCACCCACCGTAAAACTTCCGAATTCGGTATAAATATTCGGTTCTTCCACGCCTTCTTCTTCACAGAATTTTTTAATCTGGGAAACAATTTCTTCCACCATATATTGATAATCGTAGTCGAAATTCAGCGAAGTTTTAATCGGAAAACCACCGCCGATATTCAGGCTGTCGACTTCCGGAGCAATTTTTTTCAATCGGGCATAAACGCGCAGACATTTATAGAGTTCATTCCAATAATACGAGGTATCCTTGATTCCTGTATTGATAAAGAAATGCAGCATTTTCAGTCTTGCATTCGGATGTTCGGCAATTTTCTGGCTGTAATACGGGATAATGTCTTTATAGCCGATTCCCAGTCTTGAGGTATAAAATTCAAACTTCGGTTCTTCCTCGGAAGCAATACGGATTCCGATGTCGAAATTGGTATCAATGCTTTCAGTAAGTTTATCCAGCTCACGGTAATTGTCCAGAATCGGGGTAATTCTTTCAAAACCGCTGTTGATCATTTCCGAGATTTTGGTTAAGTAATCGTCGGTTTTAAAACCGTTACAGATCACTTCAATGGATTTATCCACTTTCCCTTTATCATAAAGTGCTTTTACAATATCCATATCATAAGCCGAAGAGGTTTCGATGGAAATATCATTCTTCAATGCTTCATCCAGAACGAAGGAAAAATGACTGGATTTTGTGCAGTAGCAATACCGGTAATTTTTGGTGTAGCCTGTTTTTTCAAAAGCCTCTTTAAACCACGCTTTTGCACGCTGAATATTGGTGGAAATCTTCGGGAGATAATTGAATTTAAGGGGGGTTCCGAACTGTTCGACGACTTCCATCAGGGGAATATCGTGAAATTTCAATTGATTTTCTTCAACACTGAATTCTTCAGTCGGAAAATACAATGTCTGATCGATAAGTTCGGCGTACTTAATTTTCATTTTATCTCGGTAGATTTAAGACTGCAAAAATGAGAAAAAAGTTTGATTTTTCGATCAATTTTTTTTGTAAAATCAATGATACTTTTTACCGAGAAAAAGAAGGATTTCACCATTGGTAAATTCCACATTTACAGTATCTTTCGTAGCAAAATTACGAGTTCCGATTCTTGTGGTCATTTTTAGATTTTCGTTGTACAAAGGCCAGTTCAGACCTTGGGTAATAATATTTTCGGCAAAAGGAAACGGATAGAGCGAAATCATTCTGCCTTTAACTCCGGTAATTGTAAACGATTTCGGAATAAAAAAATACTCCGCAAACTCATCTATAAAGCGGATATTGAGCACATCTTTAAATTTATAGGCAACGGTAAGATTCCCCAGAAAATGATCCATTTCATTGCCACTTCCGCCGTAAACATCCACTTTTGAACATCCTCTTTCCAAAAGAATTTCCAGTGCTTTTTCGAAGTCGGTTTTATCCTGATCGGGCGTTTCCAGAATTTCAAATCCGTATTGAGGCGCAATTTCTAAAATGCGCTCCAACTCTTTTGCCGAATCAAAATCGCCGGAAATAAAATCCAGTTTTTCTAAAGGAAAATGTTTTTCTTCAAGATAATGAAAAGCCCCATCGCTGCATGCAATTATACTGTAATTTTCCAATTGCGGAAGTTGTTCCGGAGGTGCTCCGTTGATGAAAAGAAGAGATTTCAATATCTAATTATTTTTGTCGATCCCTGGGATTCCAGTATTCTTCCGGTTCATGCTGCAGTTTGGAAACATATCTTGCCAAAACAAAAAGATAATCGGAAAGACGGTTCAGGTATTTTATCATTTCCGGACGTACCGCTTCTTCCTGCTGAAGAAGAATCAGCCCGCGTTCTGCTCTTCTGCAAACCGTTCTGGCAACATGAAGTGCAGTTGCCGCTTTTCCGCCACCGGGAAGAATAAAATACTGCAAAGGCTCCAGCGTTTCTTCCATGGCATCCATCCATTGCTCCAGTTCTTCGATTTCGGTTTCGGTTATCAGGAGCGGAAGTCGAGATTTTCCGTTTGCAAGCATCAGTTTATCCACAGGCGTTGCCGATTCGGAGCCTAAAGTAAAAAGATCAAACTGAATTTTACGGAGCTGATTGATGACTTCTTCATTTTCGATCTGGCTTTTTGCTACGCCAATAAAAGAATTCAGCTCATCAATATTGCCATAACTTTCTACGCGAAAAGATGCCTTGGAAACACGGGTTCCGCCATACAATGAGGTTTCGCCTTTATCTCCGGTTTTGGTATAGATTTTCATTTCTTGTTTTTTCGTGAGGTTAAAAGTAATGATTTTTAAGTGAAAAAGCACATTCGATTTTTTATTGAACTGATGGTTCGTTTATTAGGAAATACTGTAAACAATAATTAATTTTGCATGAATTAATATTACGAGTAAAATGAATAGTTTTCTAACGAAAATGCAAAACCGTTACACGGTAAAAAAATACAATCCAAATGGAGAAATAAGCCCGGAAACGATTGAAAAACTGAAAGAAATTCTACACCTAAGCCCTTCTTCTATCAACAGTCAGCCCTGGAAATTTGTATTTGTAACCAATCCGGTGATGAAATCCCGGCTGGCAGAAGTTTCATATTTCAATAAAGAAAAAATCATCGACTGTAAATGCCTTATCGTTTTTCAGGTGCTGAAAAATGTGGATGATTTTGAAACACAGATTAAAGATCATCTTCCGCAAGGATCAGTAGATTATTACAACAAAATGCTGAAACCTTTCGGAGAAACCGAGGTGAAAAGTTGGATGAGACATCAGGTTTATCTTGCCTTGGGAATTTTGCTGAGTGCCTGTGCAGAAATGAATCTCGATTCCACACCCATGGAAGGAATTGAAACCCATGCATACGATGCGCTGCTGGATGATGAAAAATATACCACTCTTTTTGCGGTTGCCATTGGTATTCGCGATCCGCAGGATTTCAACCAGCCGGAATTAAAACCTAAAACAAGATTAAACCGGGATGAAGTAATCCGCGATATTTAAGCAAATAAAAGATGAATGAGTAAAAACATTCATCTTTTTTTTCGAAAACGCAAAGTTAGAGGCTTTTCAGTTCGAGCTCAATGGAATTTCCGAAGAATTTTTTCGAAATTTTTTCAAAATTTTTGGTGAGATCAGAAAGGTAAAAATGGTAACTGGCTTTATGATTCTCCACATTCAAAAGGTGGTGCTGTTCCAGAATCATTTTCAGTTGATTGGCGACAATACCCGGAGAATCAATGATCCGAACGCGGTTTCCGTAAAACTGTTTGATTTCGTCCAGAAGCAAAGGATAATGCGTGCAACCTAAAATAAGGGTTTCAATATTTTTTAACTTATGATTACTGAGATAATTATAAATTATGGCATGGGTAATCGGATGATTTTTGAAACCTTCTTCAATCGCGGGAACCAAAAGTGGTGTTGCCAGTTCATCCACCTTTATAAATTTATTGTGCCTGCGAATGGATTTCCGGTACAATCCCGAATTTACCGTTGCTTTCGTGGCAATTACCCCAACCGTATTGTGAATTTCATAGGCTACTTTTTCGGCAACAGGATTAATGACATCAATCACCGGAACTTTTTTGTCAGCCACTTCCAGAACTTCTTTTAAAGCATTTGCAGTAGCCGTGTTGCAGGCGATAACGATGGCTTTGCAGTTCTCATTTAAAAGAAACTGAGTGATTTTTGTAGCATAACCGATGATGGCTTCTTTGGATTTTTCTCCGTAGGGCAAATGTTTGGTATCTCCGAAATAGATAAGGTCTTCATTTGGCAAAAGGCGTTTTATTTCTTTAGCCACAGTTAAACCGCCAACTCCGGAATCGAAAATACCGATAGGCTGATTGGGATTGAGATTCGGGTACTCCTGTTTCTTCTTTTTCAAGGGGAAATTTTAGATGCTCTGCAAAAATAACCAAAGATTTTTGTTCTGTACTCTTTTGCAAGAAAATAAATGGTTTCCATGATTCACATTCATATTTTAAAATCTTGGAGTATTTCCTCGAAAGCTTCAAACATTCAAACCATTTCAAACATTCAAATTCTCAAACCACGAACAAATCGGATGCAATTCCGTCTGCTCTGAACCAGTGTTCTTCGGGAATCAAAAGGTGATTGTTTTCAATTTTTAAAATTCCGGATTGGATTTTCGAGGCGGATTCTTTTTTTACATATTCCAGAATTTCATCGGAAAACTCAGCGTTCATTTTCTGAAGATCAACTCCCCACATCGTACGAAGACCAATCATCAGCATTTCGTTGAAGCGTTCTTTTTCGGAAAGAATTTCGGTTTCAGCAGGAAATTCATTTTCATTGAGTTTTTTGATGTAAAGCGGATTGTTGGCGATGTTCCAGCTGCGTTTTTCGTTTCCGTTGTAGCTATGTGCAGAAGGACCAATGCCCAGATATTCGCGGTATTTCCAATAGGAAGTATTGTGTCCGGAATGAAATCCCGGTTTCCCGAAATTGGAAATTTCATAATGATCGAAACCATTTTGTTTTAAAAATTCCGACATATACAAAAATTCCTCACTTTGGATTTCTTCATCGGGATTTTTCACTTTTCCTTTTTCAATCCATTTGTCCAAAGCGGTTTTGGGTTCCACAGTCAAGGCGTACGAAGAAATATGCGGAACCTGTAATTCTGCCGCTTTATCCAGATTTTCTTTCCAGACTTCAAAACCGGAAGTTGGAGAACCATAAATCAGATCAATGCTGATGTTTTCAAAACCGGAATCCTGCGCTCTTTTAATGGAAGCATCGGCTTGTGATGCATTATGGGCACGATTCATCAGTTTCAGATCTTCATCAAAAAAACTTTGGGTTCCGATGGAAAGCCGATTGATTCCGGTTTGGGAAAGTTCCTTTAAAAATGAGGCATTTAAATCATCCGGATTGGCTTCTAATGTGATTTCAATTTTTTCATCAAAAGAGAAATATTTCAAAACCTCATCCATCAAACTTTTGATTTCATCCACGGAAAGTACAGAAGGCGTTCCTCCGCCAAAATACAAGGATGAAAGATTTTTATTCTGAAGTTCATCTTTTCGTAAAGCGATTTCCTTTTTCAGGGCATCGAGCATGGCATCTTTCAGTTGTAAAGAGGTGGAAAAATGAAAGTTGCAATAGCTGCATTTCTGCTTGCAGAAAGGAATATGAAGATAAATCATCGAACTGACGATTTTTGATTTACGAATTTAGAAGAATAATTAATCGGATAAGAATTATTGTTTATACCCCATCCGTATTTTTATCGGTAACGGAAACCTCTGGTATTGATAAAGTTATCGAAGTTATACCCAATGCTCAGCATAAAACTGCTTCCGGCATATTCCTGAATATCGGAAAGCAGAAAATTATAGGTTCCTCCAAAGAAAAAATTTCCGGCGCTTGCTTTGATTACGGGCGAAACGCTCAGATTCTGATTTCCATACTGGTTTTTAATTCCACGAAAACTTACACCGGCAGCGAAATAATTTTCGTCTCCTTTTGCTGTTGCCATCAGGTTAAGGTCGAGCATTCTGGAAGAATTGGTATTCAGATTCATCATTACGGACGGCGTTACGAAAAATCCTTCCCCGATGTACCAGTCGTAACCGGCATTGAAATAGAATTTTGTAGGCTGGGGTTCAATTCCGTTCTGGATAGCAATATCATTGCTTAAAGGAATATCTACCACGGAAGCTCCGGCAAAAAAATTATGATAGGAAACGGACATTCCGATATTGGAATACAACATGAAAATATCGTTTTCATTGTATAAATTCGGATCTCCGGGATCTTCCGGATTCAGTTGCGCCCAATCGATGCTCATATTATAAAAATTGAGATTGGTTCCGAATGAAAACTGGTTTTTGCGTTCTCCATCATCATCAATCGGGATGAAATAAGAAGCTCCTACAGAAATCCCGTTTGCCGAAATTGGCCCGTTCTGATCTCTGAAAAATGAAACTCCCGCTCCCAAACGGTCTACAATATTGGCATGCATTCCCACAGATTGTACATTCGGAGATTCATTAAATTGGGAAAACTGTTTCTGGTAATTAAGGTTCAATACCACTTTATCAGTTTTACCGTATAATGACGGGTTGAAAAGAAAATCTCCATCCAGCAAATACTGCTGATAAAGCGGAAGTGTCTCCTGAGCTTTTACCAATCCTGACGACAAAATGGCAAAGAAAAATAAGAAAACTATTTTTCTCATAGTCTAATATTCTAAATTAAAGTTAAACAAAAATAACCAAAAAGTTTTCATATCAGTTATTCTCAAGATATTTTCTCCATTTTTTAACGGCTTCTGCCATATCTTCGGGCATCGGACTTTCAAAATACATCTCTTTTTTTGTGGTTGGGTGTATAAATCCCAGAGTATGCGCATGTAAGGCATGGCGCGGAAGAACTTCAAAAACATTGCTGATGAACTGCTTGTATTTCGGAAGCTGCACACCGCGTAAAGCAATATGTCCTTCATAGCGTTCATCATTAAAAAGGGTATGCCCGATATGCTTGAAATGCGCCCTGATCTGATGTGTTCTTCCGGTTTCCAATTTACATTCCACCCAAGTCATATACCGGAATCTTTCCAAAACTTTATAATGGGTTACGGCATGTTTACCATGACTTCCATCTTCATAAACCGCCATCTGCATTCGGTTTTTTTGATGTCTTCCAATGTGTCCGCGTATCGTTCCTTCATCTTCTTTCATATTTCCCCACACAAATGCCCAATACAAACGTTTTGTGGTTCTGTTGAAAAACTGTTTTGCCAGAAAGCTAAGTGCATATTCCGTTTTTGCAACGACCAGAAGTCCGGAAGTATCCTTATCAATCCGATGTACAAGCCCTACCCTGTCGAGATCGGATTTTTGCCCGTTTTTTTCAAAATGATAGGCAAGTGCATTCACCAAAGTTCCGTCCCAGTTTCCGTGACCGGGATGCACCACCATTCCGGCTCCTTTATCCACAACGATCAAATCATCGTCTTCGTATACAATATTGATCGGAATATTTTGTGGAATAATCGTATTATCTCGTGGCGGTCGGGTGAGCAATACCGCAATTTCATCACCGGGTTTTACTCGATAATTCTGCTTTACCGGTTTTCCGTTCACCACAACATTTCCCGCTCTGCACGCCTGGGAAATTTTATTTCGGGATGAATTCTGGCGGAAGATGAGCAGATATTTATCGATCCTGAGCGGTTCTTGTCCGGGATCAACTTTAAGGTTCAGGTGTTCATAGAGGCCGTTGTTTTCGTCTTCTATTTCTTCCGAAACGCTGAATTCGTCTTCTGAAAATTCGTAATCTTCCTGCATATTGTATGAGTAAAGGCTTCAACAATGTGCTGAAGCCTTTCTAATTTCTATTCTACTACTACCTTCTTTTTTGGTTTCTCTTCCGGCTTAGAACCTGAAGTTTTTGTTGTCGCATTATTTGTTTTTGCGGCGGTTGGTTTTGAATTTGTAGTTCCTGAAGTTTTGGGCTTTTCCTGCGTTGGTGTTTTTTCTTTTGTTACAGGTGGCGTTTCCACTGGTTTGGGTTTTGGTGCCGGTGTTACAGGAACCGGATCCGGCTCTCGATATACCGGAGTATCATCATAATATGACGGAGCAGGAGCTGTGGTATCAATTTTTATGCGGTAAATTGAATTCAGCTGCTGGATTTTTGCGCCCATTTCCGCAGGAGTTCGTTTACTTACCCAAAGATCAATCTGCATTCCCTGATCTCGAACGTCGTATGCAGCAGGATCCTGATAATAAACAATATCGGAGTCATCATTTCCGCCGTCTTCATGTTCTACCAACCCGACTTCAAAGAGGTTTTGTGTAATAATTGCTTTTGCTTCTTTTACGGTAAGCCCCACCAAATTCGGAATATTGATGTTTCTTTTCGGTCCGGAACCGATAACAATATCCAATGTGGAAAATCTAGGAATTAAAGTTCCTGGTTTTATCACATTTCCGTTATAAATCATCCGTATTACGGCATCACGCTGAATGCTCGGCTCGTAAAGTGTATCGCCAATCTTCAACCCAACTTGTTCCAACTGTCTGAATGCTAAACCTTTATATCGATCCAAAACATCAGGAACAGATACTTTTGCCCAAGTTTTTGGATTTACTTTCAGAATAATGGCTCTTCCTCCTTTTACACGGGAACCCGGAGAAGGATATACCTGCAAAACCTGAAACGGTCGGTATCTTGGATCGTATTTGAAACTGTCCACTTCGTAATCCAGACCGGAATCGTCCAGAACTTTTATGGCGTTGTGCACCGTCATGTTCATCACATTGGGAACAGGAATTTCCTGCCCATGATTTGTATGAAATTCCAACCAACGGAAAGTCAGCCAAATAAGCCCTGCAAAAACGGCAATTGCCAAAACAAGATTGAGCAGAACCCTCCAGTTGAAAAAAGATTTCAGCATACGGATTAGTGTTAAAATATAGGGGCAAATATAACCAATAATTTAAAATTACAGAAAAAGCAAGCCTTTCATTTTCTAATTTCTTTGATGAAAAAAATGCAATTCTTACCGTCTTTTTCTTGGAATTGCCAGATTTCCTTTAATTTTGGCACTTGATTCCAAATCCCCATTTCTGCTTTTGGAATTTTACCTTTATTTAAAATTCAAGCGATGAAAAATTTAAGTCTTGCCATAGGAAGTGTATTTCTAATCTTCCTGTCTTCCTGCAAAACGACAGCCCCAAATATTGAAGATACAACGGCAAAAGTTTCTCCTTATTATAATCTTGAAAATAACGGAAAACTCTACGCATCATTTTATCAGCAGCGTGCTGCGGAATACGAAGCGCTTTGCATACAGGCATACAATATTGCAAAAACGAGACTGGATCAGGCTTTACTTGAAAAATCCGACAAGCCTTATGCAATCATTTCCGACATTGATGAAACACTTTTGGATAATTCTTATTATGCGGTTCAGCAGGTAAAATCAGGAAAAACCTATACCCAGAAAACGTGGGAAGAATGGACTGCAAAAGGGATTGCAACACCGCTTACAGGTTCTCAGGAATTCTATAATTACGTTGCAGGAAAAGGAGTGCAGGTTTTTTATATCACCAACCGAATGTCGGAAGAAAGAGAAGGAACACTTAAAAATCTTCGTAAATATAATTTTCCGGTTCAGGGCGAAGACCACCTGATTCTCCGGACAAAAGAAGGAAGCAAGGAAAACCGCAGGAAAGAAATCGAAAAAAATTACAATATCATTCTTTTGCTCGGCGATAATCTCGCTGATTTTTCCAGTGATTTCGACAAAAAAACCGAAACTGAAAGATCAGCTGCCGTAAAATCCGATGCAGAGGAATTCGGAAAAAAATTTATTATTCTGCCCAACTTTAGTTACGGCGACTGGGAATCTTCTTTCTATCAATACAAGTATGATTATCCGGTAAACACAAGGGATTCATTAATGTATAATGCCGTAAAATCCAATCCGTAAAAGGATTAAAAAAATATTTTCGGTGGCTGAGAAACAGATGCGGATATTAATTTCGATTTCAATCGCTGCCAATGAACAAAATCCTTATTTTTGCTGAAAATCTTTAGTAAATAATGAACAAGAAAAACGTTGCCGTGGTAATGGGAGGTTATTCCGAGGAATATAAAGTTTCCCTGAAAAGCGGACAGTTGATCTACGATTCTCTGGATCGCGATCAATATAATGTGTACAAAGTGGTCATTCTGAAAAATGAATGGTATTTTTTAGACGATCATGATGAAAAAGTAGCCATCAACAAAGCCGATTTTTCGGTTGATCTGGAGAGCGGATATACCGTGAAATTTGATGTCTGCTTCAATATTATTCACGGAAAACCGGGTGAAAACGGTGAACTTCAGGCATATTGGGATATAATCGGACAGAAATATACGGGCTGTAATTTTTATCAGAGTGCTCTCACTTTCAACAAAAAAGACACACTTGCAGTACTTTCCAAATACGGAATTCCTTCTGCAAAAAGTGTTTACCTCAGAAAAGGAGAATATGTGGATGCAGAGCAGATCATCGCAGAACTCGGTTTACCCTTATTCGTAAAACCCAACCAAAGCGGTTCTTCATTGGGCATTACCAAAGTGAAGGAAAAATCGGAATTTAGTAATGCACTGGATTTCGCATTTGCGGAAGATGATGAAGTTTTGGTGGAAAGTTTTCTCGACGGAATGGAAGTTTCCGTTGGTGTTGTGGATTTTAACGGGAAAACGATTGTTCTGGGAATTACAGAAATTGTTCCTACGAAAGAATTTTTCGATTATGAAGCCAAATATGAAGGCGCATCGGAAGAAATTACACCCGCAAGAATTGATGAACAAACCCGTAAAAAAGTGGAAGAAATTGCTATCCGAGCGTATGATTCTTTAGGAATGAGCGGTTTTTCCAGAAGCGAATATATTATCATGAACGGAACACCATATATGCTGGAAATGAATACCAATCCCGGATTTTCTCCGGCAAGTATCCTTCCGCAACAAGCCAAAAAATATGGAATTTCCATCAAGGATCTCTGCGGAAATGAAGTGGAAAAAGCTCTTTTAAAAAATTAGACATCTGAAATATCATCTCTGAAATCTAAAAAAAACAATATGAAAATCGCCGTATTTCCCGGATCTTTTGATCCCATCACTTTAGGACATTACGATATCATTGAAAGAGCAACCCCGCTGTTCGACAAACTGATTATTGCCATCGGGCAGAATTCCCAGAAAAAATATATGTTTCCGCTGGAAAAAAGGATAGAATTTATTCGCGAAGCCACAAAAGATTTTCCAAATGTGGAAGTGGATTATTTTGAAAGCTTAACGGTGGATTACTGTTTTGAAAAAAATGCACAGTTTATTCTGCGCGGTTTACGTAATCCAGCCGATTTTGAATTTGAAAAAGCGATTGCTCATACCAACCGAACTTTGGCACATAAAAAATTAGAGACGGTTTTTCTTTTAACCTCATCCGGAAAATCATTTATCAGCAGCAGCATTGTGCGCGAAATTATTTCTCACGACGGCGAATACGAACTTTTGGTTCCGGATTCGGTGAGAGTATGATCTTTGAAATGAGCAATCAGTAATTACCACTTTTATTAAAACAAAACTCACAAAATAATCAATCATTACTGATTATCGATTACTCACTACTCCTTTTCTATCCCTTTTTTTTCCTTTAAAAAATGCACGAACAATTTAATTTTATTATTGAATTTTTGGGAACTATTTCCTTTTCCATGTCCGGAAGTTTTGCCGCAATGCAGAAACGTCTGGATCCTTTTGGTGTTCTCATTATCGCGTTTATCACTTCGGTTGGCGGCGGTACGATTCGCGACTTACTGTTAGGCGTTCCGGTGTTCTGGATGCACGATCTGTTGATGTGCAGCGTCATTTTCATCACTTCGATTTTAGCGATGATTTTCAAATCCATTGAAAAGAATTTCCGTGTCACGCTGTTTATCTTCGATAGTTTTGGGCTCGGTTTGTTCACCATTATCGGGATTCAGAAAGGGTTAAATGCCGGGCTTCACCCCATGATTTGCGTTACACTCGGAACTATTACCGGATGTTTCGGAGGAATTTTGCGGGATATTCTTTTGAACCGTATTCCGCTGATTTTCCGGAAAGAAATTTATGCCACAGCATGTATTGTTGGAGGTACAATTTTTATAATATTGGCAAAATACACAGTATTGTCGTACAATTTTGTACAGATTTCCACCATTTTGCTTATTGTCATCATCCGAACTTTGGCGGTAAAATACCATTGGAAATTTCCAAAATTTTACAGCTCCGGAAATGAGCATGAAATGTGAAAATCAAAACCATTCAACCAAAAAAATCCCGCTTAATCGGGATTTTTATATTTCAATTCTATTCAGCAAAAGATTTAGAAAAATTTTCCGCGCTGCCTCATATTCGGATTGTGCATGTGCTTTTGCATGGAAGGCATTTTCAGTTGGTCTTTCATCATTTTGATCTGTTCAGTCATCATTCCTGAAGAGTCCAGACGTTTTGCTTCTTCCAGCAATTTTTGCCCTTCCTGCTTTCTTCCTTTGGAAATGGCAACAGCAGCAAGATTCAGGGTTGCCATTGCGCGGTCGTGCTTCATATTCAATCCGTAATCGAGCGCTTTACGCATCAACGGTTCTACTTTTGTCGGATTATCCTGCGCCAATGTAAGTCCTTGTAAATAATGATAATAGCCGTATTGGGATTTATGAAGCTGCTTTTTATAATCGGTAATTTTTGAAAGCCAATGCGCTGATTTTACCGAGTTTTGCTTTCTCAGCTGCCAGAATGCCAGCAAAATATATTCGTTTTTATAGAAAAGAAGGATCGGAATGGCAGCCAATAGAAAAACAACAATTCCCCATCCGAGTTCACGGGTGAAAAACATCATGTAAATTCCCAATGCCATTAGGATTACCGCAAAAACCCATTTTATGTATTTGTTCATTTTTAAAGTATAATTAATGTCGTTAAAAGGAATGCAAAGGTAATGATTTTGAAGAAGAAACCATTATTCGGCATCCAGTTTTTCGAAGGTTTGAAAACAGAAATCATAAGCATTCTTCTCATCTTTTTCAAAACAGATTTCATTTGTTTTCTTCCAAATTCGGGTATTCATTTTAGGAAAAAAAGTATCGGCTTCCAAATCTGCTTTCACCAGTGTGATTTCCAGTTTATCCGCCAGATCAATGGTTTGCTCATAGATGGTACCGCCTCCGATTACGAAAACTTCGGGATCAATCTTTTTGGCAAATTTCAATGCTTCTTTAATGCTTCCGACAATTAAAATTCCTTCCTGAAACCAGTCATTTTTCCGGGAAATAACAATATTGGTTCTGTTTGGCAAAGGTTTCCCAATACTTTCAAAGGTTTTTCTTCCCATAATGACCGGATGTCCGGATGTGAGTTCCTTAAAGTGTTTTAAATCTTTGGGAAGATGCCAGAGCAACTGATTTCCGAAACCAATTTCGTTCTTCATTCCCATGGCAACAACAAGCGTAATCATAAATTTTCAGAATTTCTGCAAAAATAGCACATAATTTGTATATTTGGTTGACGAATTTTTACACAACTTAAAAAGATAAACTATGAAAAACAGAGGTTGCATGAGCGCCGGAACCATCGGTATTGCTCTGCTTGTTATTGCGGTATTGCTTTTCTTCTGGGGAAAAAACGGCTACAATAATTTTGTAGGTAAGGAACAGAACGTAAACACCAAATGGTCCAACGTAGAAACCGTTTACCAGAAAAGGGCCAACTTAATTCCGAACCTTGAAAGAACCGTAAAATCATACTCAAAATTTGAGCAGGAAACCTTGACCAAAGTCATTGAAGCCCGTTCCAAAGCGACATCCATCAATATTGATCCAACCAATATGACGGAAGCTGATATTGCAAAATTTCAGGCAGCACAGGGTGAACTTTCCGGAGCATTAAGCCGATTAATGGCTGTTGTAGAACAGTATCCAAATCTGAAAGCAGATCAGCAGTACATCAATTTCCAGAGAGAATATACGGCGATTGAAAACAGCATCCGAACCGAAACCGTGTATTACAACGAAGCGGCTCAGGATTACAACACTTCCATTAAAACTTTCCCGAATAATATTCTGGCCAACATCACCAATTTTAAAGAGAAACCTTATTTCAAAGCGGCAGCCGGAGCTGAAAATGCACCGGAAGTTTTTACAGAATAAATGAATAATTACCTTACAGAAAAAGAAATGGCTTCCCTTGTGGAAGCCATTCAATCAGCCGAAAACCATTCCACTGGTGAGATTCGTATTCATATTGATTCCAATACCGAAACCGATAATGCAAAAAAAGCATGGGAAGTTTTCAAAACATTAGGAATGGATAAAACTGCGGAACGAAATGCGGTGCTTTTTCATGTAAATTTTGAGCAACATTACCTCACCATTCTCGGCGATGAAGGCATTCATCAAAAAGTGCATCAATCATTCTGGGATCAGCTCCATGATAAAACAACTTCTGCTTTTGCAAAAGAAAATTATTATCTCGGATTGAAAAATGCGGTAACGGAAACCGGTCTGGAACTGAAGAAATATTTCCCGGTTACCGGACAAAACCACAACGAACTCCCCAATGAGATTACCTTCTCTTAAATTTTTACTCGTTTTTCTGATAGCGTGTTTCCAATACGTGGGAGCACAATACAGCATTCCTGCAAAACCTGCGGTGCTTTATCCTGTGTATGATGAAGCCCAACTTTTAACTGAATCGGAAAAACAGTCTCTGAACGACAAACTCATTAAATTTGCAGATTCCACCTCAACCGAAATTGAAGTCATTATTATTCCTTCCACCAAAGGAGAAGATGTAAATTTTCTGGCAACCATGTTCGGTGAGCAATGGGGAATCGGGAAAAAAGAAAAGGACAACGGCGTTGTTTTTCTCATTGCCGTGGACGATCGTACCATGTCAATACAACAGGGACGTGCAGTGGAACAATATTTAACTGCTTCAGTTGCCGGGCAGATTCTGGATTATATTGTTACCCCAAATTTTAAACAGGGACAGTATTATGATGGAATCAACCGCGGCACTTCTGCCATTATGGAAGCGGTTCAGGGAAAATTCAAGGCGGATCCTGTACAACATAACAATGGAGATGTCAGTATTTTCAAAGTACTTCTGATTGCATTTATTATTCTGGTGATTCTTTCGTTTTTCTTTAAAAATAAAGGCGGCGGCGGAAATTATGACGATGATGATGATGTAATTTTATCCCGACGCGGAAGAAGATCTTATCCCGGCGGTTTCTTTCCGTTCCCGGGAAGTTTCGGCGGCGGTGGCGGTTTTGGCGGAAGTTCCGGAGGCGGAGGTTTCGGAGGATTTGGCGGCGGCGGAAGTTTCGGCGGCGGCGGCGCTTCCGGAGGATGGTAAAAACGTAAAACAAAATTGATACAAACCGGATTAGTCCGGTTTTTCTTTTGATTTTTTCTGAAAAAAAACTATTTTTACGAAAACCGTGTCCATTGAAAAAAACGCTCGTTCTTTTTGCGCATCCCTTTTTGGAATTTTCCAGCAACAATAAAGAATTTACGAATTTTTACGAACGACACCAGCATTTTACTTTCAGAGATCTTTACGAAGAATATCCCGATTTTCATGTTGCGGCATTTAAGGAAAGAAAACATATTTTTACCTACGAAAGATTTATTTTCCATTTCCCGATTATATGGTTTGGGATGCCGCCGCTGCTCCGCTTATGGATTGATGAAATTGTGGATACCAAATGGCTGAACGAAAATGAAACCAATCCTTTTGAAAATAAAGACGTTTATTTTTTAATCACCACCCGAAGCAAAGAACGCTCTTTTGGTCCACACGGAAAGCATCATTATTCAATTGAAGAACTTATCAGCGGAATGTTGGTCACCCTGAAAATTTTCAAAGCCAACATTAAAAAAATTTACGTGGTCTACGACTCGGAAAATCTTTCAAAAAAAGAAATTATTTTTCATAAACAAAAATTTGTAGAAATCCTAAACCAGTAATTATGGACTCTCCTATTGCAATGAAAGCCCTGATTTTTCTGGGTGCTGCGATTATCATGGTTCCGTTGGTTCGCCGAATCGGGCTGAGTTCTGTGATCGGGTATATTTTGGGAGGCATCATTATCGGTCCTTTTGTATTAAAATTAACCGGAAAGGATACCGAAGACATTATGCATGCCTCAGAATTCGGGGTGATTATGCTTTTATTCATGGTTGGTCTCGAACTGGAACCCAGAAAATTCTGGTCCATGCGAAAAAGAATTGTAGGTTTTGGACTTTCGCAAATGCTGTTGACCATCGGAATTTTATTTGTTGTTCTGATTCTTGCGAAATGGCGTTTTAATGAAGCCTTAACCGTTGCCATGTGTTTTGCCATGTCCTCCACTGCGATTGTGCTGCAAACTTTGCAGGAAAAAAATATGTTCCGGACAATGGCGGGAGAAGCCTCATTTATGACACTCCTTTTTCAGGATATTGCCGTTATTCCCATTCTTGCGATTCTTCCTGTTTTAGCAGGATATAATCTTACCGATCAAAACGAAACACACATGATTATTCAGGTTTTGCCGGAATGGCTGCAGCCTTTTGTCGTATTAATCGGGGTGAGTGTTTTGATTCTTTTGGGTAAATTTATTTTCGTTCCTTTTCTTCGGTATGTTTCAAAATCGGGAATGCCCGAACTGCTTACGGCGACTTCTTTATTTTTGGTGATCGGCGTTTCTGAATTAATGGAAATGTCCGGACTTTCCGCAGCATTAGGAGCTTTCCTTGCAGGAGTAATGCTGGCAACATCCGAATTCAGGAATGAACTGGAAGCCCAGATCGATCCTTTTAAAGGCTTGCTTCTGGCAGTTTTTTTCGTGAGTGTGGGTTCAACCATTAACTTTAATATTATCGCGAAAGATCCCGTTTTCATTTTCAGTATGGTAATTATGGTGATTGCCGTGAAATTTGCAGTTCTTTTTGCCATTGGAAAATTCTTTAAAATTGAGAACACTCAAAATTATTTTTATGCTTTTGCACTGAGTCAGGTAGGAGAATTTGCGTTTGTACTGCTCAGTTATTCTCAAAAATTATATCTGCTGAGTTCGGAACTGAATGCCCAAATGTTGGCCGTTACAGCCATTTCGATGTGTATCACCCCCATTCTTCTCATCATTCACGAAAAAGTGATTTCCAAAAAAATCAATCCCAACCATCAGGAATCACAGTTTAATATTTTGAATTCTGAACGTCCACAGAAAAAAATAATTATCATCGGATTTGGGCATTTCGGAAGTACAGTTGGGCGTTTGCTGCGTGCCAATAAAGTTTCCGCCACCGTTCTCGATCATGATGCAGATCGTGTAAAACTACTCCGAAGTTACGGATTTACCGTGTATTATGGTGATGCGACAAGAATACAGACTTTACGTGCTGCAGGAATTGAGGAAGCACAGTTGTTGGTTTTGTGTCTGGACAATCCCGATGATAATAAACATATTGCGGAAATGGTTCGCGAACAATATCCCGAACTTAAAATTTTTGTACGGGCCAAAAACAGAAATGATGCATATTACTACCTCAATCACGGTATCGAAAATATTTACCGGGAAACTCTGGGAACTGCTGTAAATATGGCAGTAGATGTGCTTCATGAAACCGGAATGCGAAAATATGCCGCACGAAGATTGGCAAAACGTTTCACGTTAATCGATAAAAATTCCGTGAAAAAATTAGCCAAATCAGCAAACTCCGAAGGTGAATTCCGGTTTAATTTTAAAGAAGCCATACAGCGCGAGGAAGAACTCCTCGCATTCGACAATATGAATTTTGAATCTCATGACTGGATTGATAATGATGAAGAAGAGGATTGAAGAGATAAGGAAAAAGAGCCAGGGCAAAGGGAAAAAGTTGAAGAGCTGAGGCAAAAGGGAAAAGGGAACAGCCCAGAAAAAAATGAAAAAAGTTACAGGCAATACACCTGTAACTTAAAAAAAGTACTTCTTATCTGGAGTTATTAATTTATGGTTTCCAGAAACTCCATAACGTACCGTTGAATACCGCAAGCTGATGCGAAGTGGTATCATACACCATCATTCCTGCGGAAGGATTGATGATATTAAGATGCGGACTGGCTACTTTTGGAAGAATCATGGCTTTGTCGGTATCCGACAATACAAGAATTCCTACTGTGCTGTCAGCTGCGCCATTGCTTCCAATTACTGATTTTGCATTTTCCTGCTCTTTTTTGTTATCCTGAACAGATGAATCAATATTGCTGAACTGGGTAATGGTAACATCATTATTTTCAGGATCCTTTACCGTTAACGGAAAAGTAATATCTCCTGTAAGATCAAACCAGTTTCCTGCTTTTCTGTATTTCATTTTCTTGTCCGAAAGATCAAAAATCAGCGTTCCGTCCGACACTGTTCCCTGCATTCCGCTATAACCAGCTCCTGTGCCAGAATTATAATCAACAGGAACATTGGCAACTGTTGATACCCATGGAACAATAATCCCTTTTACATTGTCTGTACCATCATAAAATTCCAAAGACACTCCGGAATCTGTTGTTAACGAGCTTTTACCAATAGCAACCTGAGAATTTACACTACAAATTGTGAACAGGGCGAGTATGATGAATATATTTTTCATTTTAAATATTTTTTATTGATTAATCAGGACAGCCGGTGGAGTTGAAACATTTCCAACTGTATCCTGTACGATTTACAGTATAAATTTTGAGGCAGTCTGCTTCTTCATCATAGACCATCATTCCTTCAACAGGATTTTCAATGGCTTCTACCTGTGCAGATGTTGGAATTCGGTTGATGACAAAGCCTTTTGTTTTCGATTCTAAAGCAGTCCACGCCCCTTTTCTTACCATTGGCCATTCATTCGTATTTTCTGCGCTGGCTCTTCCTAAAGCTGTAATTCCGTGATTGGTATTTTGAGTGCTTCCGGTGGTTGCTGCAGGCTTGTAGCAATAACACGGAATAATATTCAAACCTGTTCCATGTCCAGTCATATAGGTAATATATTCTACAGACTGGGTTCCAATAATTTCATTATCAGAATTGGTATTCCAGGAAATAGTATTAAAACTGTTACCATTGGTCAGAATTAAAGGATAAAGCGGTCCACCAGATATTTTACTTCCATATAAGCTTATATTTCCGTTTGGTGCAATTGTGACACGGATAATCGGTGCATCTGCATTTCCGATTAGATTGTATATGAAATCGGTATTCGTTTCATATTGATCTCCATCAGCAAATTCTACATTAATCCCTGAAGTACCATCAGACTGAAATTGGATTTCTTCTGTTGCAAGCTGCGTACCGTTAATGGTTAAATTAAATGAATTGTCCAGTGTATAAATATCAAAATAAAAACCATATGTAGTCGCGGGTTGATCAAACTCTACCGCTGTTCCATTCGACAATGAAAAATCTTCTCCATCTACTTCTTTTACGCATACATCGGTACACTTGTTTACATCCTCATTATAGGCGCTACCAATTCCTTGTCCGCCATGAGCAAAAACAGGTATTCCGTTGGCATCAACTGGTCCCATTATACTTCCGTCTGCATTAAGTTGCAAAGCATCAACAAATCCATCTCCTTCCAATGCATCAAAACAGCCATCATTATCGGAATCTAAATCCAGATGATTGGGAATTCCATCGTTATCCGTATCAAGGAAAAATGGTAAATCTTCACAAAGATCTGCAAAGGCAACACGCTGATCATTTGTGTAAAGTCCTGTAGAAGCAGTGTAGCCAAAATAAGCAGTTGTTCCATTCAGATATTCTGTTATCGGATGTTCAGTGGTGAAGGTATAGATTCCTGCATTCGCACCGTCCACCGTGTAGGACAATGTATGTGTACCAACATTCCAGGTAATAATCACATTGTGCCAGGTTCCGTCTTCTACATTTCCTCCTGTCCCAATGGCAATTGGCGCAGTAAGCGCTGCACCGGTTGACGTTACCCAAATCGACCCGTGATCTTGTGCTATATCGTTACCGCCCATTGTTCCGCCCATATATGCATTGTCGTAAGTGTCAATTTCCAAGGCAATACCGTTTGATATTTGATAAGCTCCCATACCTCTTCCTGTTATTCCGTTTGCAGAAGTGCCATTTGGATCGTTATGGAATACCGCTGTGAAACCATCAGCCCCGTTATTATTTTTAGTTCCTGCATAAAAGTTGTATCTCAGCGTAAAACTTGCAGCGAAATCTACTTTTCCTTTTGACCATATTTGACCTGCTTTCCCACCTTCATCGGGAGTTAACTGAACTTCATAGGTGTATGTAGATAGATTTGTGGTGGGTAAATTTGCATTTCCATTAATTGCAAAAACACTGCTTAGATCGGTAATTCCTGCAATTCCTCTTTCCACACAGTCAGGAATTCCGTCATTATCCGAGTCTAAATCCTGTGCGAAAGAATGCAAAGACATTGCACAGCACAAGAATAGCGCTAATATATTTTTAGGTAAATTAGTTATCATATAATTATTATTTATTAAAAATTTTAAATGGTTTTCGGAAAGGAATCCGAAAAAAATATTGGCTTGAAAACATCCTTCTCTGGTGGAGCGCGGGCTTTCAATATCCGATGAAAACAGGAATCATGTTGTTTATCAACATAAGCGTTTAGTTCTTCACCGGAAAAAATAGTAGTGATTGTTCTGCTATTAGTATCCGAAAAAAATCCGACAATTTTTTTTGTCGAAGTTGGTTCTGTAGCTGTAGTAATCTTATGCTTTGTATCCGAAAAAAAACGGTGTTTGTGGTCAGAAGAATATTTGAAAGTATTTTTATATTCAGTCGTTTTTACCCGAACCTGTTTTTTTGAAGACTTCTTTATTTTACTTTCTTTAATAAAAGTATTTTGCTTGTTTTCTTTTGGTTCAGGAATATATACCAGTTCTACTCCTGAAGGTAAATTGGTAACTATTGCATCTTTGGTGATATAGATTACCGATTTCTTTTCAGGATGTTTTTTTATAGTTTTACCTTCCGAAACCTGAATTATACTATCGTATTTTACCGGCGTTTTTTCTTGAATGAAAATTTTCGCATCACCATTAATATAAATCTGTGCGGGGGAAAAATAAAAACACAGCAACAGCCAGAAAACCATCTGAACTTTCCCTGAGAACAAGGAAATTGTCGATATTTTTTTTTCTGAATGCTTAAACATGATGGTTTATTATTACACTAATAATTTTAGTTGTTTTAAAATTCAATACTTTTGTACGCTTTACAAATAAGGATACTTCAGTACTAAAAAATTATACTGCCTTCCGAAATAATTTTCGAATCATCATTTTATATTGTGTAAGGAATGAAACTCGTTTCTGCAACTAAATAAACAGGAAAATACATGAGTTTCATGAATAAGGGGATTCATATAGTGCGGCAAAGGTAGTATAATTGTATAAAAGTACCAATCTCTACTTGGATAATTAAACAATTTTTTAACATTAAGAAAGCAAATAGTCGGTGCTTTACAGATTGACTTAACAAATTGTTTATATTACAAAATGATTAAATTAAGCCTTGCCATTTTCTATCTATAGCACGAATTGCATTTCACGTCATAATTTAATTGTAATAAAATTTGTTACAATTAAAAAAAGATTATATCTTTGCCCTATGAATAATACCAGATTTGCGACGGCAATCCATATCATGACTTTGCTGGCGATGTTTCCGGAAGACTGGCTTTCTTCGGAATATATTGCGGGCAGCATTCGGATAAATGCCGTAGTTGTGCGTCGGGAAATATCCGTACTGAAAGATGCCGGACTTCTGGAATCCAAAAAGGGGAAAGAAGGGGGTTGCAGGTTGGCAAAAAATGCCACAGAAATTCACTTATCGGAAATTTTTGCTGCCATTCAGAATTCTGAAATTTTAGGAAAGAAAAACCATTCTCCAAATCCTGAATGTGCGGTTGGCAAAAACATCAATCAACATCTGGATGGTCTTTTTCAGGATGTAAATCATGCCGTTCTTAACTTGTTAAATGAAAAAACATTGGCTGAATTTGTAGAAAATTTTAAATAATCTAATCATATTAAATTTTAACAAAATGAAAAAAATAGCAGTAATCGGAGCAACCGGATTTGTTGGTTCTCATGTGGTAAAAGAGTTGGATAGCAGAGGATATAAAGTGGAAGCCATTGCAAGAGACACCTCAAAAGTTCCGGTAGATCAGAATGTAACCGCAGTAAGTGCAGATGTAAACAATGTGGATGAGCTTGCCGGGAAATTGGCAGGTGCCGATGCCGTAATCAGTGCATTCAATGCAGGATGGAGTAATCCGAATTTGTATAATGATTTTCTAAACGGTGCAGAAAATATTGAAGCAGCAGTGAAAAAATCAGGAGTGAAACGTTTTATTGTTGTAGGTGGCGCAGGAAGTCTTTATACGCCGGATGGAACGCAAATTGTAGATTCCCCTGAATTTCCGGCAGCCATTAAACCCGGGGCACTCGCTGCCAGAGATTATCTGGATATTATTAAAAAAGATAAAGATTTAGACTGGACCTATTTCAGTCCTGCTCCTGAAATGCATCAGGGAACTTCCGGAGTTCGCAAAGGAACCTACAGAACTTCTCTGGAAACTCCCGTTGTTGATGAAAACGGAAAAAGTATACTTTCTGTTGAAGATGTTGCCGTAGCTTTAGTTGATGAGTTGGAAAATAATCACTTTATCCAGAAGAGATTTACCGCAGCATACTAGATTTTTAAGAATCTAAAACAATTTACAAAAAAGATAAATAATTGATAAAAAAGGTTTCGGCGCCTGCGGCGCCGAAACCTTTTTTTATTCTACAAAATCAGATTGCCTGATATTTACAAAGGATCAGGAACAAAACTTGGGGAGAAAGACTGAAAAAAATGTGAGATGATATTTT
>DALZZF010000010.1:0-93868 GCA_031987605.1 Bergeyella sp.
GTTGATGTTGTTGATTTACAAATAATTGTATTTTTATTCAAAGTGAACAACGGGTATTTCTTCATTTTTCTTTACACTCTTTTTGGTAAAATTTGAAGTGTTTCATAATTCCATTTATCATTTTTAGTTTTTACATTTTGGGCGCCAATTTCCGCCTTCCACTCCCGCTTTTTGTGCGGCGCTTTGCACCGCACAAAAGAGCTCCGTTCAAGTCGGGGCGCGGAATCCTTTTTTCAATAAAATTGGTTTGCAATAATAAATTGTTTATTTCGAATTCATAGCAAAATCTGGGAACGATAAAAAAGAAGGGGCAATGGCGACGATAAGAATCCGAAGAATTTAAATTTTTATAAAATAATAATTGTTGTTGAATTGTTCGACCCCGAAGGGGTCGAATCCCATTTAAACATCAGGAGTTTCTATAAAAATATGACCTCTTCGAGGTCACAAAAAATTAAAGATAGATATGCGCTGTCTTAACATCCTTTAAAAATCAATTGAAATCACATGATTTTTTTTGCGAATTATAAATGTGCTGAAACCTTTACACACAATAATTGTCATTTTGAAGAAATCTAAATACTCTTTGTAGAGATGCTTTCAGCATAACAAAAATAATTCCCCTCTCCTTTGGAGAGAGGTTAGGGGTGAGGACTTTGAGCCCAGATGCAAAATTTTGAGATTGAAATTTTTTGATTCTTATCCATTTTGTATGAAAATTGATTTTTTTCAAATCATTATTAATGAGTAATATTCAATTATTTCTTTTTGAAGTAAAACGCTTTTGCGTTAAATTTAAGAGATATATAGAACATTGTTGTCCCATAAAAAAATAAACAAATCGAAAAATGCAATATTAATAGGATAAATAAACAGGTCGCTCCTTTGGAGCTTTGTTTTCACTGGCTGATTTTTTTCTATTAACAGTAAATACAGAGCTCCAAAGGAGCGACCTGTTAATAGAAACCAAAGGAGCGACCTATTAATAAAATGTTCATTGTATTTCTAATTTTTATCGGACAACGATGAATTTAGAATTATTAAGCAGGATTTTTTGACGCTCGCTTCGCTCGCTCCCCAATTTTTAATTATTTTTGAAAAATGAAATCACAAGAAACTTTCGACTATCTGAAACAATTTTTAACCGAGGAACGGCTTCAAAAAATTGAATACTTTTCCAGAGAAAGTTCAGATTTTATCCTTCCTGTAATGGAAGATGTGTATCAGTTTCGCAACGCCGCTGCTATTGTAAGAAGCGTGGAAGCGTGTGGTTTTCATAAGGTGGTTGCATTGGAAAAGGAAAATGTCTTCGATCCAAATCTTACGGTGACCAAAGGTGCGGAAACCTGGGTAGAAGTGGAAAAACTTCCCTGGAGTCTGAATTCTGTAAAGGAAGTGAAATCCAGAGGATATAAAATTGTAGCCGTTTCTCCCGAAAAAAATGCAACCATGCTTCCGGATTTTGAGGTGAAAGAACCGATTGCGCTGTTTTTCGGAACAGAATTCAATGGGGTAACCGAAGAAATTCTCGAATTTGCTGATGAAACTTTGGCGATTCCGATGTATGGATTTACGCAGAGTTTTAATGTTTCAGTGGCGGCTGCCATTTGTCTGTACGAACTTAAGCAGAAAATCCTGAACTCAGGAATTGATGACAAACTTTCCGAAGAAAAAATTTTAGATCTGAAAATCCGCTGGGCTAAAAATTCAATTCCGAGCGGAGAGATGATTTTGCAGAAGTATTTGAGAGAAAATTTTTCAGAGTAAAAAAGATCCTCAATTTTCAGAAATGTATTTTTTGATTTCGGGGAGATATACCTGAAACATTTCCAATCGATGATTATCATTGGCATTAATCAATTTTACATTTTCAAAACAATTTTTAAATAGATTATTTTGATTCAGGATTTCATCGTTTTTTGCAGAGATTATCAATGCGTTTTTTGGATTATTATATTTTTTGAGTTGTGATGCAATTTGCTCCGGAAATTCAAAATCTGCGATTATATTGCCAATATCCAAAAGCGGACTGGTTAAAATCAGGATTGATTCTTTTCCGTTTTCGGATAATTTTTCCCGAAGTTGATAAGCAAAGTTTGCACCTGTGGAATCTCCGATTATTATAGGCTTTACGGTGTTTGTTAATCTTATTTCTGCTTCATCCAAAAGTGATTCAATTACGCTTTGATTATTCCATTGAATACAATCATAATTAAATTGGTCTTGAAAATAATTTTTAATTTCCCGGAATTTTCTGGAGTTTCTGTCTGAACCTAATCCGTGGAAATAGAGAATTGTAGGTTTCATTTTTTATCAATTAAACCGAAATTAGGTATTAAAAAATGGTTATTAGTTTTTCTATTTTTTCTTTTATGTTTTCAACTTTTTTTAGTTTTAGATCTTGTAACGAAATCATTTTATATTCCAACCATCTCTGTTTGTTTTTTTCATTTTTGTCAACCACTCTAAAACCTAAATTATAAAATTCATTTGATTTTTCTTCAGGGGTATTGAAGATATTAATCACCGGGTATTTGTTGGAATTTTTAAAACGGAAATTTATACGATAATTGTGGACTTTTGATTTTAAATCAATGCTTTTTCTATTATCTTTCTCATAATTAATGATTTGCACTTCCCAATTCAAAAATTTGTTTTGTAAAATATTATAGAGCGTATTGATAAAATCCAATTGTAAACTTTCGATTGTATTTTCATAATTATTAAATATTTCTTTCGAAGCTTCAAGGTTTTCGGAAATTATTTTTTGGATTTCTAATGCCATTTTAGTATTGGTTGTTTGGTTCGTTAATTTTTTGATAAGATAGATGTATTGTTTCAAAATTTCCCGTAACATGGGCTTGTCATATGCCAATTTTGCACATTCTTCTATCCAATTCAGAATGTCTTTTTCGTAAGAAACGGAAGTGTATATTTCTTTCTCTTTGTTCTCTTCTTCCGAAATTTGTTTGCTTTCAAAACCATTTATAGTCAGGAAAAATAATTTTGCATTCGGATATTGATTTTTGTATCGGTAGAGTTGATTTTTTTGTTCACCGGCGTAAATTTTATTTTCAATTACAAAAATTTTGTCGGAAGAATTATCAGCATTTTTTTCTTTTACAATAATATCCAATCTTCCGCCTTCTGTTTTATCTTCATTGATTTTCCCAATGTGTTCTTCTTTTAATGAGACAGCATTTTTATAATCAATTGTAAAATCATTGCCTACGATTTTCTCCACAAATAATTGAAGCGGTTTTTCGTCTAATCCATGGGTCCCGTTTGGATTTAAAAGCTCGGCTATTAAAGCTGAATGTGTGAAAACTTCATCACTTTCCATAGACATTATTGAAAAAATATTGAAATTCTCTCCCGATATTTTTTTATATTCTTCATATTTTTCCTTGATGGAATTGATTTCTTTTAGAAAACTATAATTCATAAATTTTTTATTTTTTTTAAAAATATTATCCAATTTCTTAAATGATTGCTAAAAATCCATATAACTGATTATTTGTCAAAGCTCCATCAATATAGAATAAAGCCTTTCCATATTTTTTATCTTTAATTTCAGGCATAATAATTTTTTTCAATTCTCAAAATTACCGCTAAAACCAGTCTCATTTCTTTCCCAATTTTTCCCAATTTGTTTGCGCAGGAATATTTGCTATTTTTGAAGGTATGAAAAGCGTTCTGAAAGAAGAATTTGAAGCATTATATTTCCGCGAATTGTCCACCGTAAAAGGTTTGGAACATCTTTCCGCACAGATTCCGATCTCCAAAAACACGCTTCGCCGTTTTCTCGGCAAAATGAAATCCGACAGTAATCTCTCGTTAGATTCTCTCAATACGATATGCATGTTTCTGAATTACAAAGATTTTGAAGATTTCAAAAAACGAAAACAGAAAGAACCGGATTCTGAATTAGACGAAGGAACAAGAGCTTTTTACGATTTCCTGAAACTCAGAAAACCCAAGCAAGAAAGTGAATCGGTCTTCCAGAACATCAATATCATCAGTGCGGAAAAAATTATCAGTAATCCCAAATTGCTGCATTCTTTTTTTTGTGAATACAAAGATTCTTCCGATGTTCTGGAATATGTTCTTGGTTGGCACCCGACTTATGACAGGTTTGCTTTTTCCGATTATCAGAAGATTTTGCTCGCTCTTGCGTCATATACCAAAATTTTGCATTTCGCGGTTTTTGCAAATTCTATCGTAATTACCGGAAAATTTTTGTCGGAAAATAATGCCGGAATCAACAGGAATTTTGAGGATTTGGAAAAGTCTTTCAAAAAAATGAAAAAGGAATTTGGGAATCGTTACATTTTTCCGGTTGCAAGATTTGCGGCTGCAAAGCTGTTTGTTTTGTTTTCGCAAAATTCCGTGAATCTGAACAGTTTCATTACTGAACAATTTCAGCTCCCTGAATCCGAAAATTTTGATGAATTGCAGGCGATTGTTTTCAAGGTTCATTTTGCAGATGCACTCAATATTATTGGAAAATATAACGAAGCAGAAGAACTGCTAAAACCTTATGATGAAAAGAATTTTGATGTGTTCTGGAGCAGGTGTTATCCCGAAAAATATAAATATCTTTTTTCGGTAGTCAGGATGATGGCATTATTGGGGAATGGGAAAAAAGATGAAGCGGGAGATTATTTTAAAAACAGTAATTTCAACTTTAAAGACCGGCATCTCACTTTCGATATTGCGTCTTATATTAAATTACAATACTTTACTTTAGGGCATTTTCTTGATGAAAATAATTCTTTTCGCTATTTTGAAAATATGCAGAATAGTATCGAAAAAACCGGATTTTCATATTGGAACCAAATTTTTGAACGATTGAAATGTTGAGTTTCCTGATTATTTTTGTTGGGCATTTTGCTTATGGAATTACAAATGTACTCTGGAAAAATCCGAGAAATAAAATAAGCACCTTTCCACTTATTGCCCTCAGAAGTTTGGGCTGTTTGCTTCTGTTTTCCACCATTTTTTTGTTTTCGGATTATAAATTCCCGAAATTAAATGTTCAGGAATTCTTGCAAATTTTCGGGATTTGTATCATCAATTCTTTGGGATTGGTTTTTTATGTTCAATCAATGAAATTTGGAAATGCCAACAAAATTGTTGGGTTAGGTAAACTGAATATCGTAATCTGGATACTGATCAGCATTTTTATTTTTCAGGAAAACATTCCACCCCAAAAAATATTTCTTGGCATTTTGGTCTCCATAGGAATTTTTCTTGTGGATTCGGATAAAAATAAAAAGGTGAATTTGAAACCTTCCAAAGCATTGATATTTACAGTTTTATCAAGAGTATTTTGGTCGACTGCATTTTTATTTATTCCGTACATTAAAGAATATGGAATCCTTTTATTTTGTATGATTTTGGAACTGGCGGTTTTTTCGGTCAGTATATCCGCATCATGTATTCAGAGAAGTAAAATAGAATTTAAAAATGTAGAAAGAAAGACTTTCGCCGAAATCATGGTATTAATTATTTTAGGATGTTCAGGAACATTGTGTCTCAATTTTGCTCTTGCACAAATGAGCATTTTTTTATTTGCGATTTTAGCATTGCTGGAGCCAATTGTAGGATTGCTTTTCGCCAGGATTTATTACAAAGAAAAACTGGAAATCCCGCAAATAATCGGAATTACAATGTCTCTGGTCTCTTCTTTTATTATGACCATTCGGTTTTGATGATGAATGAAAAAATGGGCAGTCAATTCCGTTAAAAGCGGAAAAGAAATTCTTGAAAAATTTCTAAGCGAACCAAATGCTCATCATTAATGTTGTTTGTGTGACAATGTAGAAAAATGCTGATTTTTTCCCAAATAAAATGTTTTTTTGTAATGATGAAAATATGGGAAAAGCCACGAAGTGGCGAAATCAATAGCATAGTGCAAAGCGCTATGAAAATTTCAAAAAAAATGAAATCCAAATTCTAATTTCCAGATTTCAGCATTTTGCCGTAATTCCAAGCGGCAACGAAAATTCCGGCAGTTTCAGTGCGCAAACGTTGACTTCCTAATGAGATTCCCCGAATTCCGTTTTGAGCCAAAAGTTCTATTTCATGGGTGGAAAAATCGCCTTCAGGACCAATAAGAACGGTGTATTCTGAAAGTTCCGGGATTTCATTAATCGAGATTCTTTCCAGTTTTTCATCACAATGCGCCACAAAAGTTGTTTCCGGATTTTGAATGGAAACAAAGCTGGAAAATTTCGTGAGGTCATTCAGTTTCGGAAAATGAGCACGCAAACTCTGTTTGGATGCGGAAATCGCCTGTTTCTGAAACCGCTCAAAATTCAGGTTTTTACGTTCAGATTTTTCAGTGAGTAGAAAACTGATTTCCGAAATGCCCATTTCTACGGCTTTCTCTACGAAAAATTCGGTACGGTCGATGTTTTTGGTGGGAGCGATGGCAATGTGCAGTTTTGGAGAAAAATCAGGCAGATTTTCTTTCAATTCATCGGCTTTCAAGGAAACTTTTTTTCCTTCAATCCGTAAAATTCCGGTGGCCAGATTTCCCATTCCGTCGGTAATTGAAATGGTTTCGCCGTCTTTCATCCTCAAAACTTTGAGAATGTGCTGTTGTTCCTCTTCGTTGATTTTTATTTCCGGGAAAATCTGTCCGTAGAAAAGTTTCATTTCTCTTTATTTTTTAAAAACCTCTTCCATATCATACCGTGCCGAAGCCGCTACCGATAAATCTGCAAATTCTCCTTTTTCGTATTTTAATTTCCCAACCAGTGCAATCATAGCTGCGTTATCCGTGGTGTATTCAAATTTTGGGATGTAAATCTTCCAGCCTAATTTTTCGCCATTATTCACCATTGCATTTCTTAATCCTGAATTTGCGGAAACACCACCGGCAATCGCCACTTCTTTAATATTCAAATCTTTGGCTGCTTTTTCCAGTTTGTCCATTAACACATCAATAATGGTTTTCTGAACAGAAGCACAGAGATCATGAATGTTATCTTTTATAAAATCGGGATTTTTTTTCAATTCTTTCTGAACGAAATATAAAACCGAAGTTTTCACACCGCTGAAAGAATAGTTGTATCCTTCCATTTTTGGTTTTCCAAACTGAAATGCATTGGGATTTCCTTCTTTTGCAAGCCGGTCAACAATCGGACCTGCGGGATAATCGAGTTCAAAAATTTTTCCGATTTTATCGAATGCTTCTCCAGCAGCATCATCAATGGTTTTCCCGATAATGTCCATATCGAAATAATCTTTCACCAGAACAATCATCGTATGTCCGCCGCTTACCGTTAAACACAAAAACGGAAATTTGGGTGGCGAAGGATTGGCATCATCAATAAAATGGGCTAAAATATGCGCCTGAAGATGGTTGACTTCGATGAGCGGAACATTCAAACTCATCGCAAGAGACTTTGCAAAAGACGTTCCCACAAGCAAAGATCCCAAAAGTCCGGGACCTCGTGTAAAAGCAATCGCAGAAAGTTCTTTTTGTAGTATATTTGCTTTCGAAAGCGATTGGTCGATTACCGGGATGATGTTCATTTGATGTGCCCGTGAAGCCAGTTCCGGAACTACACCACCATAATCATTGTGTATTTTCTGGCTGGCTGCAACGTTGGAAAGGATTTGGGTACCTTTGATTACGGCAGCGGAAGTATCATCACAGGACGATTCAATGGCTAAAAGGATTGGTTCGCTCATATCTATGGCAAATTTAGAGAATAATAACGAAAAGGGAAAGAAAAAATCGGTTGCCAAAAACATTGGAGATTCCGTTCAGAAAGGCGTTGGTAAAGTTCAGAATACGGTAGAAGATGCCGCAGAACTCGCCAGTGATGCCCTTAATCATCCCGTTGAAACCGCCGGTGAATTCATCGATCAGGCAACCAAAGATGTGGTGAGTGTGAAATGGTGGGCGCGTTTGCTTCAGGTTCTTTTCTGGGTAGCACTTACGTTGGTGATTGCTTTTGTAATCGCCGTGAATTTGCCGGTTACCAAAAACTGGGCAGCTCAGAAAGTAATTTCCAAACTCAACGATCAGTTGAAATCCCAGATTTCTTTCGACAGTATTGATGTGAACTATTTCGGGGATGTTACTCTTTTTAAAGTTTCCGTGAAGGATAATAAAGAATATCCTTTTCTGAAAGCGGAAAAACTTTATGCCGATTCCAACTGGTTTTCCATTATCAGCGATTCCAGAAATCTGAGTTTTCAGTCGATGTCTCTTGACCGATTGGATTTAAAAGTGATTACCTACAAAGGCGACAGTATCTCAAATTTTATCCGTTTTGTTGAGCTTTTTGATTCCGGGAAACCTTCCACACATAAAGAACCATTCCAGCTGAAATCAAGAATTTATATTACCAACTCAAAAGTTTCCATTGTTAATCAAAATTCGGAAGGTGAATTGGGTAAATGGCTGAATGCGACTAATTTGAGTTTAACGGTTCCCGAACTTCGGGTAAAAGGTTCCGATGTTTTTGCTCAGATCAACAACCTGCGTTTTACAACAGAACGTTGGGGCAAAAAACACTTTGTGGAAACTTTTTCCACAGATTTAACCTTGAATAAAGGCTTTCTTTTTCTGGATGATCTTACCTTTAATACCGATCATTCCTTGCTTCAGGGCGATATAAAATTTAATCTGAACAACGGTTCCTGGGCAGATTTCACCAACAAAGTCGCCTGGGAAATGAGCGTGATGCAGGGAAGCCAGCTCAGCGGTTACGACATCAGTTATTTTGTGACGAATTGGGATAATTACAAACCGTTCAATCTTGCCGGACAAATGACTGGTCCTTTGAATAAATTTACATTGCAGAATTTTCTAATCCGAAATCCGGATGTAAATATCCGCACGGAAAAAATGCGTGTGGAAAATATTCTCAAGGGAAATTTCCTGATTCAGACGGATAAACTTTCCACGGATTTTACTTATAAAAATCTGAAAGCCATGATGCCGACATTCATCTCCGAAAAAATGAAAAATTTTGCGGATGATTTCGGAATATTGAAATTCAACGGAGCGGTTAGGGTAACGCCGGAGCAGGTGTATGTTCCGGGCGGAAATCTTGTAACCGGAATCGGGCAGGCAAAAATCAATCAGTTTTATTTGGAACAGTACAGTTCTGCAATGCCGAAATACCGGGGTTATGCAGAAGTGAATGATTTGAATACCAGTGTGATTACCAAAAGTAAACAGGTTGGGCTTATCAGCGGAAAATTCAACATCAGCGGACAAAGTTTTGATGTGAATACCATGCGATTGACGACCAAATCGGATATTTCGAAAATTATAATTCTGGACAAGGAAATCAACAATCTGCATCTGGACGGAGCTTTGGATCATAGGCGTTATAACGGATTGATTAGCATTAATGACGATCAGGCGAAAGGAACCGTTAATGGTTTGATTGATTTTAGCACTTCAAGAATTAAAGCGGATATCAATGCAGATATTTCGCATCTGAACATCAATTATTTTACGGGGCAGTCCGGTTCACAGGTTTTCAGCGGAAAACTCGACGGAAATATGGCCATGACCAATCTGAACGATATGAATCTTGATGTGCAGATGAGACAGGTGAATTTCACTAATGGTACACAAAATTATAAGGTGAATCATGGTTCGGTAAAAGCCTTTTTTGAAAATGGAAACCGTATTCTTATGGCAGATGTTCCCGGAATTCTTCAGGGGAAAATTTCTGGAAAATTCAATCTTGAAGATTTGGGCGGAATGGTACAAAACGGAATCGGAAAACTTTTGGTTGGTCCAACTCCGCGAAAAAACTATCACGGCCAGCGATTTACACTCGATTTCAATGTTCAGCAGGGATTGATTTCCTATTTTATGCCGGAACTGAAATTTACGGAAGGTGCTGCTGTAAATGGCGGGTACAACGGAGATACCAATAATCTGGTGCTGAATTTGGAAGCGTCGAAACTATTGTACATTCTTACTTCAAAAAAACAGATTGAGGAGGTAGATGATGCTTTGGCAACGGCCAGTCCGGATTATCAGGCAAATCCACGTTTGGTACAGTCGAAAGACAGTGTAGTGGTCGATAATTTTGTGGTGCGCATAAATACAGAAAATCTCAGCGAACAGATTTTTGCCAGAATCGACCATGCAAAATACAACCAGAATATTCTGAAAGATATTACACTGAGCGGTCACAACGAAACAGGAAATTTGCTTCATCTTTCCACCAATTTTAAATATGGAACTCCACAGGATGAAACGGACGGAACCCTTAAAGAATATGCCATAAACCTTAATCAGTCGGCAAATGCAGCAGGTGATTATGTTTTCCGTTTTGAGCCTACACAGGTGAAATTCAATGATGTGGTATGGAGTGTTGATACCTCAGAAGAGCTCGATCATTCCATTACCTATCGCAAGAAAACTTCGGATTTTCTCATTAAAAATCTTCGAATTTATTCGGACAACAGTGAACTTTTTGTGAAAAATTCAGAGTTTAAATCCGGAGAACAGTTTCATGCCGATGGTGAAGTGAAAAATTTTGACATTTCGAAAATATTTGCCATGCAATCTTCCGGAAATGATAGTCTTATTCAGGGAATTGCAAATGGAACCTTTAATATTACCAAAGAAAAGAACAACCTGATTCCGTTAATTGATCTGAATGTGGATGATATTAAAATGAACAATCAGGAAATGGGAAATCTCGTGGCAACCATTAAAACCAGTGATCGCGCCAATGTATTTGATGTAGATGCAAAACTGATTTCTTCTGGAATTTTGGGAGGAAACAGCCTGAATCTTACAGGAACCATGAATAATAATACTACATCGCCAACGCTGGACATGGTGGCAAAACTGGATGATTTTGATCTTGCCTTTGCCCAGCAGTTTGTGAGCACGGTTTTCAGTAATATGAGAGGAAAAGCAACGGGCGATCTGAATATTAGCGGAACGCTGAACGATGTAGATTATACGGGTGATATCGCTTTGAAAGGAGTAGGGTTGAAGCTGATTTTTACAGGCGTTGATTATGCTTTTGATGATACCACGATCTCACTTTCAAAAGGTCTTGCAGTGCTCAATAACATCGCGGTGAAAGATGAACGAAATAATTCCGGAGGTTCAATTTCCGGGATGATTCAGTTTGAAACGCTTTCGTCAATGGGAGTCAATCTCGTGATGAGAGCGGATAATTTATTGCTTTTAAATACCACTCAGAAAGATTTTGATTTGTTCTGGGGAAGAGTTTACGGGCAAGGCGATCTCTTTGTGGACGGTCCGGTTTCCGCGCTCAATATTTCTACCCCGAATATGCGGGCGTTGAATAATTCAATGTTTACTTTCAATAGTAATTCCACCTCAAATGTGGATGAATTTAAAATGCTGCGTTTTCTGAAAGAAGATGACGGTGGAAAAATTACACTCGAAGAAAAGAAAAAAACGGGTGCCAATATGAATATCGATTTTACCGTTTCTGTGGATAAAGGCACAACGGTAAATGTTTTGGTAGGGGATGATATTGGTGATATTACCGTTCGAGGAACGGCAGATCCTCTTCGGTTTGCCATGGATCGAAGCGGCAGCATTGGCATGAATGGAAATTATGTGGTAGAAAACGGAACGTTTATCTCCAAAGCGATTCTGGAGCGTACTTTTCAGATTGCAAAAGGCAGTAATATTAATTGGGACGGCGATCCTTTGGCTCCTGATCTCAATATCAATGCCAATTATCTGCGAACTATTACCAATGTTGGGCAATATCTGAACATGGGAACGCAGCCGCCTGTGAATGTTTTGCTAACCACAAAAATCACCCAAAAACTGAATGATCCGAAAATTGAACTTGGTGTTCAGGCACAGGACGTATCCAGCCAGCTGAAAGAAGCACTTGCCGAAAAAATGAGTAATGAAGATGAAAAATTGGTGCAGTTCGGCTCTATTCTGGTGCTGAACAGTTTCAATGTTACCAGTTCCAATTACGATATCGTGGGAACTACCCTCGAAAGTTCCGGCTATAATATGCTTTTTAAACAATTGGGATCTGTACTGAACAACATCAGTAATGAATTCCAGATCGATTTGAATTATCTCAGTGGCGATGCCGCTTCTAATACTGGAGGTCGTGCCAATGCCAGCGTGAGTTTTGTATTGTCGCCCAGAATTACCGTAAAAACAGGATTGGGAATTCCGATTTCCAAGACGGAAAATACGGCTACCAATTATCTTTCAGGAGAAGGAATTATAGAATACGACTGGTCGAAAAAGAATGACGGAACAAGGATTCTCAGGGCTTATTCTAAACCATCCAATATCGGGATGGGCAATGTTGCCGGAAACGCCAGTGCCAACCAAACCTACGGAATCGGAGCTGTGTATAGCAAAAGTTTCAATACCCTCTTTAAAAAGAAAAGAAAAAATAAAAAATTGCAATATGAGAAAGATCATGTTGTGAGAGATTCTGCTATAAATGATACGGTAAAGTGATGATTTTGCATCATTTCCATTAAACCCGTTAAAAATTGTTAATTTTTGTTTACGTTTTTTATTATTGCTAATTTTTTGTAAATTTGCAAAGAATTACCCTTTATATTAACAAATTCTTAATAAATACTTAGAACAATGAACTACCAACTTGATGAAATTGATAAGCAGATTCTTGACTTTCTTGTAGAAAATACCAGAATGCCGTTCACCGAGATTGCGAAGCAGATGGACGTTTCCGCAGGAACCATCCATGTACGTGTAAAAAAAATGGAGGATGCAGGGATTATCCTTGGATCTTCACTGAATATCGATTATGGTAAACTGGATTATCATTTTACGGCATTTATCGGGATTCTTCTTACCAAATCCAACAGAACACAGGATGTGCTGAAAGAATTGGCAACGATTCCTAATGTAGTGGAAGCCTCTGTGATCTCCGGGAAATATAATATTTTCTGCAAAGTAAGAGCGAGAGATACTGATGATGCAAAACGCATTATTTATCAGATTGATGATATTAATGATGTAATGAGAACGGAAAGTATGATCTCCATGGAAGAATATTTTAGCGATAAAAACAGACTTATTGATGCGGTTAGCATTTAACCGTTTTGAACATTAACTCCAAAAAACTTTTGAATTTTTTTCAAAAGTTTTTTTTTGCGTTACATTTGTACAAGAAATTCAGAATTGATTTATGAGTGAAAATTATTTTGGTAAAGTTGAGCCGAAAACTAAAGGGTTCTATATTGCTTTAAGTCTTGTAGCGTTAGCATTTTTGTTCAGTATCAATACAGATTTACAGTTTCTGTCGCAGTCGGATGAGGTTCATATTCCAGTTGCATTTTTGTGGATTATTTTTGTGATTGATATTCTGGTTTTACTCATGATTGCGCTGATGATGATGTTTCGCAAAGCCGGTGTTATTCTGTATCCGTTTTTGGTTTTGCTGCATTTTCTGTTGCATAATTTTTATCTGTCCACATTCTTGTATTTTGATCTCAATGCTCTTTTTTTCTATTTTGTTGTTGGGCTTTTTGTGGTGATTCCACGCTGGAAATATTTTAAGTAAGATGTTTGGAAAAGGGTTTTTCACCATTGTATTCCTAATCATATCCAATATTTTCATGACGTTGGCGTGGTACGGACATTTGAAACTCGAAGAAATGGGCTGGCTGAAGAAATCCGGGATTTTTACAATCATCCTTCTAAGTTGGGGACTCGCTTTTTTTGAATATATGTTTCAGGTTCCAGCCAATAAAAATGGTTTTGTGGGCAATGGAGGGCCATTTAATCTTTTCCAACTGAAGGTCATTCAGGAAGTCATTACTCTGGTTATTTTTGTCATTTTTGCGAAACTGGTTTTTAAAACGATGGATGTAAGCCTGAATCATATTTATGCAGCGATTTGCCTGATTCTGGCAGTATATTTTGTGTTTAAAAAATAAAGAAGCACTTCCGCAAAGAAAGTGCTTTATGCAATCAGTATCTGATTTATTTTATTTTCCCAAAATTCTTTTCACCGCTTCAATGACTGCAACTGAATCGATTTTGTATTTGTGCATCAGTTCGGCAGGGGTTCCGGATTCTCCGAAGGTGTCATTTACTGCAACAAATTCCTGTTTTGTAGGGCGTTTCTGAGCCAGCATTCCGGCAATGGATTCACCTAATCCGCCCAGAATATTGTGTTCTTCGGCTGTTACAATTAAGCCCGTTTTTTCCACGGATTTCAGAATAATTTCTTCATCCAATGGTTTGATGGTGTGGATGTTGATGATTTCGCAGGAAATTCCTTCTTTTTCCAGTTCATCGGCGGCGAGCAAAGATTCCCAAACCAGATGTCCTGTTGCCACAATGGTGACATCGGTTCCTTCCTGAAGCAAAATTCCTTTTCCGATTTCAAATGGCATATCTTCCGGAATAAAAACCGGCAAAACCGGTCTTCCGAAACGCAGATAAACCGGACCTTCATAATCGGCAATCGCCAAAGTGGCCGCTTTCGTCTGGTTATAATCGCACGTATTGATAACCACCATTCCCGGAAGCATTTTCATCAGTCCGATGTCTTCCAACGTTTGGTGTGTGGCACCATCTTCCCCTAACGTCAATCCGGCGTGAGAAGCACAAATTTTCACATTTTTCCCGGAATAAGCGATGCTCTGACGAATCTGATCGTATACTCTTGCGGTTGAAAATTCGGCAAAAGTTCCGGTAAAAGGGATTTTCCCGTTAATGGTGAGTCCGGCTGCAATACCCATCATATTGGCTTCTGCAATCCCAATCTGGAAGAAACGTTCCGGGGCTTTTTCGATGAATTTCTCCATTTTCAGGGAACCAATTAAATCGGCACAAAGCGCGACTACATTGGTATTTTTATCGGCAAGTTCGGCAAGTCCGGCTCCGAAACCGCTTCGGGTATCTTTTTTTTCGGTGTATGTAAATTTCATTTTTTTCTTTGTTGAAGGTTGTGTTTTGAAGATTAATAATCACTGAGTTCGTCCAGTTGCAATTGCGCAAGTCCTTTTTCCAACTGTTCAGCATTTGGCGCTTTTCCGTGCCATGCGTGAGAACCCATCATATAATCAATTCCATACCCCATTTCGGTATGCAGCATAATGACCACGGGTTTCCCGTTTCCGGTTTCTGCTTTTGCGCGCTCCAGAATACTGATGACCGCTTCCAGATCGTTTCCGTTTTTCTCTTCTAAAACAATCCAACCGAATGCTTCCAGTTTTGCATGCAGATTCCCCAAAGTCAAAACATCATCAGTATCTCCGTCAATTTGTCTTCCGTTGTAATCGATGGTCGAAATGATATTGTCCACTTTTTTTGCCGAAGCATACATGAATGCTTCCCAAACCTGACCTTCCTGCAATTCACCATCACCGTGAAGCGTGTACACAAGGTTGGTATCGCCATCCAGTTTTTTTCCTAAAGCTGCGCCAATGGCTACGGAAAGTCCCTGTCCTAAAGATCCGGACGCTACACGAACTCCGGGTAAACCTTCGTGAGTCGTTGGGTGTCCCTGTAATCTGGAATTCAGTTTACGAAAAGTACTGAGTTCTTCTACGGGGAAAAATCCGTTTCTGGCCAAAGTGGAGTAGAATACCGGTGAAATATGACCGTTGGAAAGGAAGAACAAATCTTCATTTTTACCTTCCATGGTGAAAGGCAATTTGTAATCCATCACTTTTCCATAGAGTGCAGTGAAAAATTCTGTACAGCCCAGACTTCCACCTGGATGCCCGGAGTTTACGGCACTTACCATTCTTAAAATGTCTCTTCGGGTTTGCGTTGCCAGGTTTTTAAGTTCCTGAATGCTTTTGCTCATGTTTTTGAATTTGAAGTTGTGCGAAAGTACGACTTTTTAGCCGTTTTATAAAATGAAAAATCCAATGCAAAAACAATGGATTTTTTTTGTAAAACAAATGGTGTTTGTGTGTGAATTTTAATCTAAATGCATGATAATTAAAACATGCGTAAATGATTCTTGAGTATAGAATGGATGAAGGATTTTCCTATTTCTTGTTCCAACTATTGACCTTTAAATTTTATCAAATAATTTTTGCATCAATTGCAGAATTCTCTATAATGGATTTAAAGCCTGTTAAAATTCATAGAAAGAAATAGATTTCTGTAATTTGCAATTCTATAGAATTACGAAGTGGAATATCAAATCTTAATACAGGACAAAATTTTTCGAGCCGGACAAATGTATTGCTTACTGAAAACTTCGGTGAAATTTTAGACTCAATCCCTAATCCAACATCTGGTAAACAGAATTATTACTCTTGAATTCCGGAACAATTTTTTTCAAAACACGCACCACTTTGAATTTTTCTTGGGAATGTAATGCTTCGATAAGGGAATTTACCAACGCGTTAATTTCTTCATATTGCATAGGCGAATCTTTGGAAATCATAATTTTTTCGTGAGGTGTTGGAAGTGTTTTAGCATGATCCGTTAGCAATTCTTCGTATAATTTTTCTCCTGGCCGCAATCCTGTAAAAATAATTTTAATATCCACATCCGGCTCAAATCCGGAGAGTTTAATCATTCTTCTTGCCATATCCAGAATTTTCACAGGCTCACCCATATCAAACACGAAAACTTCGCCTCCAAAGCCCATGGTTCCTGCCTGTAATACCAATTCGCAAGCTTCGGGAATGGTCATGAAATAGCGTACAATATCGGGATGTGTGATGGTAATTGGTCCCCCGTTTTCTATTTGTTTTTTGAATAATGGAATTACCGAACCATTGGAACCGAGTACATTTCCAAAACGGGTGGTAATAAATTTGGTGGTATTCCCCGGAATATTCTGAAGAGACTGCACATATAATTCTGCAGTTCTTTTTGTGGCTCCCATTACATTGGTTGGGTTTACCGCCTTATCGGTGGAAATCATTACAAATCGGTTGATTTTGTAAATACTGGAAAGCAGTGCCACATTTTTGCTTCCCATAACATTGGTATTGATGGCTTCATGTGGATTTTCCTCAACCAATGGAACATGTTTATAAGCTGCGGCATGATAGACCATCGAAAATTGATATTTTTCAAAAAGTTGCTCAAGACGTTCATAATTTACCACATCAATCATCACAAACTTAAAATTCACATTCGGGAAATGCTCGTTCATTTCCAGTTCGATTTCATAGAGAGGGGTTTCTGCCTGATCCAAAACAACAATCAGTGCGGGATCCATTTTTGCAATCTGACGTACGATTTCGCTTCCTATGGAACCTGCTCCTCCGGTTACCAGAATGTTTTTGCCTTCATGTCTTTTTTTAACTTCTCCATTTATAATTTTAATAGGCTTACGGTTGAGCAAATCTTCAATCTGCAGATTTTTAATTTTTGAAACTAAATCGGAAGCTCTTAATTTCTGTACGGATGGTGATTTGAGAATCTGAAGATCTTTTTCAAAAAAGAGGTTGATCCACATATCGAGTTCTTCACGGCTCATTAAATCTTTATTTACAATGATCCCATCAATTCCCAGATATTCTTTGGTGTTGTTTTCCAGTTTTTCTTTGGAGTATATTTGTTTGCCTAATATTTTTGCTCTTTTGGAATCTGCACGTTGAGTGAGAAATCCTACAACCTGATATGGCAAACTCGGATTGTCCAGAATTGCACGGGCAATAACAATGGAAGGTTCATCAATCCCCAAAACCAAAATTCTTTTTTTCAAGGTGCTTCTTCTGAATTCTCGGAAGATATGAAACAGTTCTTTTACCACAAATCTGAAGACAAACAGAATCATGAAGGAAATGGTAAAGTATACTACCAGTAATAAGGATGGATATAGTTTGTTTCCAGTGCTTTGATAGACAATAAGGTTAATAATCAGCATCGTAAATATGGTGCAGATACTGGCCAAAAGCAGTTTAAATAAATCTGTAAAAGTAGAATGCCTGATGATTCCTGCATAGGTGCGGAATGCCATCATATAAATAATATTGACCCCCAAAAGAAGCAGAAATGTTTCTCCTAAACTCAAATGGTAACTTCCGTTAAGAATGATTTTATTATATATAATAAAAGAGAGACCAATAGAAAAAGCTAGTATACAGACATCAATCAAAAGAATAACCCAACGCGGAAGATAACGGATATCCGTAATATTCATGGAGTTATCTCCGGCGTATATTCTTTTTTTAATACTGTTAATATATCCCATCTTTATGTTCTTTAAATACATGCTTGTCGCAATAATCAAGTTTCAGTCCAAAAATATAATTTTTACTAATTATTATATAATTTCTATGAAAACTTATTCTTTAAATGATTTAATTAATACGTCTGCAATTCGCTCCAGATCTTCATCGGAAAGGTTTGACCCGGATGGTAAACAGAGTCCGTTCTCAAATAAACGCGCAGAAGTGCCATTATCGTACATTACTTCATTATGAAATACTGGCTGCAGATGCATCGGCTTCCACAAAGGACGCGTTTCAATGTTCTCTTCCTGCATCTTTTTCCATACCGAAAGCATTTTATCTTTGCCCCAAATCTGAGGATTTATCTGTATTGCGGTAAGCCAATGGTTAGAAAAATAGTGTTCATCGGGTTCATTAAAAACAGTTATTCCCTCAATTTCATTTAATACGTTTATATAAAACTGATGATTTTTTCTCCGCTGATAAATGCGGTCTTCCAAAACTTCCATTTGCCCTCTTCCTATTCCTGCACATACATTGCTCATCCGATAATTGTATCCTAATGTAGTGTGTTCATAATGTGGAGAATCGTCTTTTGCCTGTGTTGAAAGGTAAATGGCTTTCTTTTTAAAGGCGGGATCTTTTACGGTTAAAGCTCCGCCTCCTGAGGTGGTGATAATTTTGTTTCCATTAAAACTCAGAATTGAAATATCGCCGAAAGTACCCATTTTCTGACCTTTATATTTACTTCCCAATGCTTCGGCGCTGTCTTCAATAACAGGGATGTCGTATTTTTTGGAAATGGCAGATATTTCATCTACTTTATAGGGCATTCCGTATATACAAACGGTAATAATCGCTTTTGGTTTTTTCCCTTTTGCAATGCGGTCAATAATGGCTTTTTCAAGAATTTCCGGACAAATGTTCCAAGTATCTTCTTCGCTGTCAACAAAAACGGGCGTAGCTCCAACATACATAATACAGTTAGCAGATGCAGAAAAAGTAAGTGACTGGCACAAAACTTCATCGCCTGCTTTCACTCCTAATAAAATGAGAGCCAGATGCAATGCTGCCGTTCCCGAACTTACTGCGGCTACATGTATATCCTCTCCTAAAAAGTTTTCAATATCTTCTTCAAATCCGTTTACATTTGGTCCCAATGGAGCAATCCAGTTTTCATCAAACGCCTGTTGGATGTATTTCATCTCATGTCCGCCCATGTGTGGAGAAGAGAGCCATATTTTCATATTAGTTTTCATTGCTATATCTTATTATGCGGGCAGGATTCCCTACTACAACAGCATAATCCGGAACATCCTTTAGAACTACCGCTCCTGCACCAATTACTGCATTTTCACCAATTTCTATTCCTTGTATAATTTGGGATCCCAACCCTATGTGCGCGCCTTTTTTAATATAAATATTTCCTGCCAATGCTGCATTAGGCGAAATATGCACAAAATCTTCTATTACACATTCATGCTCAATAATAGCCCCCGTATTGATAATACAATGCCTGCCAATTTTTACTTCTGCATTGATGCATACTTTCGGCATCACAACGGTTCCTTCACCAATTACTGCAAACCGCGATACATAAGCAGTTCGGTGAACCATTGTCTCAAAGATACAAAGCTCACCAATACGATGCGCCACTTTTTCCCGAGTACTGTTGTCACCGATTGCAATGATCACCGATTTTCCTTCCAGAAGTTCATTCTGCGGAGGAAAAATTTTTAACTGATGGGGAAAATTCTCCGGTGGATTATCATCAACAAGATATTCCAACAACTGGTTATTGGATAGAATTAAGTCATAAATAACTTTAGCCTGTCCCCGTGCGCCATACAAAATCATACTTCGTTTCCTTTAAAAGAGGTCATTGTCATATAATTATTGGCATTTACACCGTGTCTTTTCAGTACTTTATGAATGGTAATCCACAGAATCTTAGCATCCATTGAAGCCGAAATATTGTCCACATATTCTATGTCGAATGCAAATTTTTCGTCCCAAGACAATGCATTACGACCATTAACCTGTGCCCAACCTGTAATTCCGGGTTTCACCTCATGTCTTCTTCTTTGAAAATCGTTATATAAAGGTAAGTATTCCGGAAGTAAAGGTCGTGGTCCTACCAAACTCATTTCGCCTTTTATAACATTAATCAGTTGAGGAATTTCATCTAAGGAGGTTTTCCGTACTATTTTCCCGAATAAAGTCAATCGCTGATAATCCGGCAGCAATTTCCCCGAACCATCTTTTTTATCATTCATGGTTTTGAATTTGATGATGGTAAATATTTTCCCATTTTTTCCGGGGCGTTCCTGATAGAAAAACGGCGTTCCATGATTGCAAATTACAAGAATGAATCCAATCAAAATAAAAAGTGGAAGTACAAGAATCAATAGAACTGATGAAACAGAAATATCGATTAAGGGTTTAATCCGCTGTGAATAAACTTGCTGTGTGGCTCTGATGATTATGAGTTTTATGCTAAATCGTGAACAAATGTATGTATTTTATTTAAAAAGGAGACTTACTTTTAGAGAAAATTTTATTAAATTTTCTTAATACAATACAGATTTTGCTCTCAATGTAAATAAACGGAATTTTTATAATTAAGGTGATTCTTGAATTTACAAACAAAAATACAGACTTCAATTGAATTATAATTAAGATTATTTTGCCCATTCATTTAAAAATAATTCATGAGATTTTATCGAAATTATTTTTTGGAGAAAAGTTTTTAAAATTATAAGTTGCAAATACCGCGCAATCACCAATAATTTCGCATTTTTCAGTATCTTCGTTTCCGAAAAAGACGGTTTTGAACTCCAAGGAAAAAGTATTCTCGCAGTTAATTAAAGATAATCAGGGATTGATTATCAAAGTTTCGCGGCTATACACGCATTCTTTGGAAGATGAAGAAGATCTCTTTCAGGAGATTGTGTTACAATTGTGGAGAAGTTACGACACATTTAAAGGAGATGCAAAAATTTCCACGTGGATGTACCGTGTTGCTCTGAATACCGCCATAACATTATTCCGAAAGAAAACCCGGTCTCCGCAAACTGATGAGTTGAAAGATTTTCATTTCAAAGATTATTTGGAAGATGATGATGAAAAACAGCAGCAGGTGAGCCTTTTGTATAAAGTGATTAAAATGCTGCCAAATGTGGAACGGGCAATTGTGATGATGTATCTGGATGATTTGCCGTATCGTGATATTGCAGAAAATCTCGGGATTACGGAAGTAAATGCCAGAGTGAAAATGAATCGACTCAAGAAAACCCTTAAAGAACTGATGCAGAAACATGCCTGAATTCGATATTGATAATTTCAAGGAAACCTGGCAAAAACAAAAGGTAGAGCCAAAATACGACAGCGAAGAAATCCTGAAAATGCTGAATAAAAAATCACGGAATTATGTGAAATACATTTTCTGGATCAGCGTCGTGGAGTTTTTCCTCATTCTTTGTGTTTCAGGATATTATATTTACAAAGGAGATGAAGGAACAGAATTTCTTCATATTCTCGAACGTTTGGGAATTTCCAAAACACCTGAGCTGGAAGATTCACTGAATTTGTTTTATACCATTATAAAAGTCATCAGTATTGCCATCACTGCATATTTTACGGTTCGGTTTTTTATCAGCTATCGAAAAATTAAGGTAGAATCCAATCTGAAAATTCTTATTCTCCAGATTATCAGATTTAAAAATACGGTGAATTTCTTCATCCTGACCAATATCTTTCTACTGATTATCATTACGATATTTCTTACCTTCTTCATGTTCCATATTCTTTCGGATCAGCACATCGAACTTCAGCAATCTACCATGATTGGCTTTATCGTGGGACTTGTGGTTTCGCTTGTATTCAGTGTGATGTTGATTTGGCTGTATTATAGAATTGTATATGGAATTATCATCAAAAGACTGAGCAGAAATCTTGCACAGCTTAAAGAAATCGATCTTAAAGCAACCGAAGAAAAAATCTAAAAAAATATTTTGGAATCAGAGTTCTTTTCTTAACCGAGCAACCGGAATATTCAGTTGTTCGCGGTATTTGGCGATGGTTCTTCTGGCAATATTGTAGCCTTTCTCTTTCAGAACACCCACCAAAGCATCATCGGTTAACGGTTTGCGTTTGTTTTCCTTATCAATGGCTTCCTGAAGATAGGTTTTAATTTCTTTGGTTGAAACTTCTTCACCATCGTCATTGGTTAACGAATCTGAGAACAGATTTTTCAAATAAACAATTCCATTCGGAGTATCCGCATATTTGCTTTTTACCACACGTGAAATGGTGGAAATATCAAAACCTGTAATATCCGCAACATCCTTCAAAATCATTGGTTTTAACGATTTATCATCACCGGTTATAAAATATTCTTTCTGAAGTTTTACAATAGCGGTAATGGTCTGCAGCAATGTATTCTGGCGTTGGTTAATGGCATCAATATACCATTTGGCAGCATCAAGTTTTTGTTTGATGAAAAGTGCAGCCTGTTTGTGTTCCGCCGAATTTTTATCGTGAGAATAAGTGGAAAGAATATCCTTATATTCATCAGAAACTCGAAGAGTAGGTGCATTTTTGCTGTTTAATAATGGAATTACATCGTGCTGTCCGTTTTTATTTTCCTTCACCTGAATTACAAAATCGGGGATAATTTCCTGATTAATGGTAATGGTTTGCGTATCGAAATTTCCACCTACTTTTGGTGAAAGCCGGGAAATTTCTTCCAGCGCATCTTTCAGATCCTCTTCATCCACATCGTACTTCTGCATGATTTTGTTGTAATGCTTGTTGGTTAAAGCATCGAACTGATGACGCAGAATATTGGCAGCCAGCGTAATGGCTTTGTCGGAACTTACTTTTTTCTCAATCTGGAGCAGCAGGCATTCTTGCAAATCGCGAGCGCCAACTCCGGGCGGATCCAACTTCTGAACATAATTTTCCAAAATATCTTTCACTTTTTCCTGAGTGGTATAAATACCCTGAGAAAATGCCAGATCGTCCACAATTGCTTTAATTTCTCTTCTTAAATATCCGTCATTATCCAGATTTCCGATGAGGTATTCTGCAATTTTCAGATCATCCTCTTCGATATTTATCATCCGGATTTGCTCGATCAGATAATCATAGAGTGTTTGTCCTTCAGTGAGCAGGCTTTCGTTGTCGAATTCCTCATCATCCGCAGAATAATTGCTGGAAGCGGTTTTGTAGGACGGTTCATCATCGTACAAATATTCATCTACATCGAAATCGGTTTCAATGCTTTCGTTGCCTTCATCATCGTATTCGGATGCAGGCTCGTCAAAACTTTCTTCTTTTTCGGATTCGGTTACTTTCTCCAGCGCGGGATTTTCCTCAAGTTCGCGTTCAAGTTCCTGCTCAAATTCCAAGGTATGCAACTGGATCAGTTTCATCAATTGGATTTGTTGAGGGGCAAGTTTTTGTCCGAGTTTAAGTTGTAGGTTCTGTTTTAGCATTGTATTTACATTCGTAGCACCGGCAAAAATACTGGCTGCAGCGGCGCTTTCATTATAGTTTGTTGGGTTAAAGTTATAAAATTCTCTTTAAGTAGACGTTTTAATACGGAGTTTTACTTCAAAAAAGGGTTAAAATTCTGCATTTTTCGGTGTTCTCGGGAAAGGAATAACATCGCGGATGTTGGTCATTCCGGTTACGAAAAGTACCAGTCTTTCCAACCCTAAACCAAATCCTGCGTGCGGCACGGAACCGAATTTCCGGGTATCGAGATACCACCATAATTCTTTGGCATCTACATGGAATTCTTTCATTTTTTCCAGAAGAACATCGTATCGTGCTTCTCTTTCGGAACCTCCGATAATTTCACCGATTCCGGGGAAAAGAACATCCATTGCGGCAACGGTTTTCCCGTCCTCGTTCAGTTTCATGTAAAAGGCTTTGATTTCTTTTGGATAGTTGAATAAAACCACCGGGCTTTCAAAGTGTTTTTCTACCAGATAACGTTCGTGTTCGGATTGCAGATCTGCGCCCCATTCCTCAATTGGATACTGGAATTTTCCTTTTTTATTTTCTTTGGAATTTAACAAAATTTCAATGGCTTCGGTGTAAGAAACTCTCTTGAATTGTTTTTTCACCACATTTTCGAGCTTTTCGATCAGGCCTTCTTTTGCACGATCTTTTTCCGGTTTTGTTTTTTGTTCTTCTGCGAAACGTTTGTCCAGAAATTCTAGATCGTCTTTGCAGTGTTCTAAAACATAATTGATGACATATTTAAGGAAGTCTTCCGCCAAATCGATATTATCTTCCAGATTGTTGAAGGCCACTTCCGGTTCGATCATCCAGAATTCCGCAAGATGTCGTGTGGTATTGGAATTTTCTGCACGGAAAGTGGGACCGAAAGTATAAATTCTTCCCAATCCCATTGCCGCAGTTTCACCTTCCAACTGTCCGGAAACGGTAAGATTGGTTTTTCTTCCGAAAAAATCCTGTGTATAATCTATATCACCGTTTTCATCTCTCGGAATGTGGTTCAGATCAAAATTCGTTACGCCAAACATTTCTCCTGCACCTTCTGCATCTGCACCAGTAATAATCGGGGTGTTGATGTAAAAAAACTGGTTTTGGTTAAAGAATTGGTGAATCGCAAAACTTACGGCATTTCTCACCCTGAAAATTGCACCAAAAACATTTGTTCTGAAACGTAAATGTGCCTGCTCACGAAGCTTTTCAAGGCTGTGCTTTTTGGGCTGTAAAATAGTGGCTTGCAGTTCATCGGTAAAATTATCTCCCAAAATCACGATTTTTTTGGCAATAATTTCCACAGTTTGCCCGGAACCCTGACTTTCCACCACTTCTCCGGTTACTTTCAGGGAAGAGGCGGTGCTGATTTTCTTTAAAAGTTCTTCTTCAAAATTTTCAAAATCAACTACAATTTGAAGATTATGGATTGTGGAACCATCGTTCAGCGCAATGAAACGGTTGGAACGAAATGCTCGAACCCAGCCCTGAATGGTAATATCATGATGCAATACTTTTTTGTAATCCTGAAGTAAATCTTTAATTGTCTGCTTTTTCATCGTAGATTTCAGTTTATTTGAAAGGAATTTTTCTAAAAATTAATGTCTGCAAAGGTACAAAAAACGAACTTACTTTTCCTTTTATAACGGTTTTTTTAACGTTCTATAAAATATCAAAACAGAACTGAAGCCCGAACCCATTCTGATAGGAATTATATATCGAAAGTATCAGGATTATATAATTTTTTTATGGTAAAATGGACTGCTAATTGCTTTTAATGTGGGGTATCATTTTTAGTACATCATTAAAAAAAGTAAAATAAAAAAGTAAAATAAAAAAGTTTCAGTTATGAATACAGAAGTTAAACACTCATCTATTAAAACGGTGAATCCTTTTAATAATGAAATTGTAAAAGAGTTTGAAGCCATGAGCGCCGAACAGGTTGCTCAGATTATTGATAAAGCAGATGATGCCTTTAAATCATGGCGAAAAACTTCTTTTTCTGAAAGAGCAGGAATCATGCATAAAGTGGCTTCCATTATGAGAGAAAGAAAAGAAGAACTCGGCAAACTTGCCACTTTAGAAATGGGTAAACTTATTTCTGAAAGTATTTATGAAGTAGAATTGTCTGCCGATATTTTTGATTATTATGCGGATCATGCAGAGAGATTTTTAGCCGATGAAAAACTTGATGTAAAACACGGAGAAGCATTTTTGGCATACGATCCGATTGGTGTTATTTTGAGCGTTCAACCTTGGAATTTCCCGTATTATCAGATCACAAGAAGTGCAGCGGCACATGTAATGGCTGGAAACACAATGGTTTTGAAACATGCTTCCAACGTTCCGCAATGTGCGCAGATTATGGAAGATATCTTCCTTGAAGCCGGACTTCCAAAAGGAGTGTACACCAATTTATTTGTTTCCGGAAAAGATATCGAACCTTTGGTTTCCAACCCGAAAATTAAAGGAATTACATTAACAGGAAGCAAACCTGCAGGTGCAAGTATTGCCGCTGCAGCAGGTTCTCAGGTTAAAAAATCAACTTTGGAACTGGGAGGAAGCGATCCGTTTATCGTTTTGGAAGATGCCGATATTCAACAAGCGGTTGATGTTGCCGTTGCCGGAAGAATGTGGAATGCCGGGCAAGTTTGTGTTTCCCCAAAAAGAGTATTGGTACCCGCATCAAAATATGATGAATTTTTAACCAAAACCAAAGACGCTTTTACCAAACTGAAAGTAGGAAATCCAATGGATGCCGACACCAATGTTGCACCTTTGAGTTCTGAAAAAGCAGCAGTAGATGTGGTGGCACAAGTGCAAAAAGCAGCACAACAAGGTGCAAATGTTGTTTTAGGAGGTAAAAGAATTGACCGTGACGGTGCTTTTGTAGAACCTACTTTGATTACAGATATTACCCCTAAAATGGATGCCTATTTTGAAGAAATCTTCGGTCCGGTTTTCCAATTGTACAAATACAACGACATTGATGAAGCTGTTGAAATTGCCAACGCAACTGAATTTGGTTTAGGAGGAACTGTATTTGCGAAAGATACTCAAAAAGCAGTAGAAGTAGCCAGAAGAATTGAAACCGGAATGGTGTATATTAATCACGTAACTGGTATTGCTCCTGAACTTCCGTTTGGCGGGACCAAAGAATCCGGATATGGCAGAGAACAATCGCCAGCAGGAATTTACGAATTCGTGAATGCGAAATTAATCAGAACCACAACGCCTGATAAAACTTATTAAAAGAAATAAAAATACAAGTGTTTGAAAACAAAAAACTGCCGCAATTTGCGGCAGTTTTTTTACGGCTGAAAATATGAATTATTCATCTTTTATCGCAGGACTCAAAAAAACATCCAGCAAACCGTCCGGAAGTTGCATGCTGATTTTTTTCTCATCGCGATTTACCTCCAAAATCCAGTCTTTGATGATTGGGATAATGACTTCCTTTCCCTTAAGGTTTAAAATGAAATAGTGCTGGGCAGTCTGATCGTTGACTTCTTTAATGATACCGCAGGATTCGCCGTTTTCATCCACAATTTCAAACCCGATAATTTCGTGATAATAGAACTGTTTTCCTTTTAATTCAGGCAATGTGGAAAGCGGAAGAAAAACATTTTTCCCCACCGACTGTTCTACCATTGCTTCCGTGGCATTTTTGAAGGAAATAATTTTATCGGTTTTGTGCCACTGCTGTTTATCAACAAAAAATGGAACCAAAAGTCCGTTGATTTCCAGAAATATTCCCTCCAGTTTGTTGTAGAGTTCGGGCTGATCGGTATCGAGTTTCAGAACTACATTTCCCTGAAGTCCGTGTGTTCTGGTGATTTTTCCTAAGAAATAACAATCTTCTTTTTTCATTGGTTTGATATTTTATATCCTTGTCAAGGTTTAAAACGTTGAAAAAGATAATAATAAAGCCGCGAATTTCGCGGCTTTATTCAGTTGGATTTTTTTTGTAAAATCTTAGGCTTCTTCGGTTCCTTTTGCTTCATCAGCAGGAGTTTCCTCAGTCGCTTCAGCAACTACTTCTTCTACAGGAGCATCTGCGGCAGCATCTTTTACTTCTACCACTTCTTCCGCAACCACTTCCGCAGTTGGTTCAGCAGATTCATCGTTGATGATTTCAGTTACTTCTTCAGCCGTTTCAGCCTGAGTAGCTGCAATTCTTGCTTCGTTTACTTTTGTTTCCGCTTCAAGAGCCGCTTTTTTAGCATCTGCTTTTGCAGTAGCCAAACCATCTACTTTACCTTGTACTTTTGCTTCTTTTGCGTCTAACCAAGCGGTAAACCTTTTTTCAGCTTCAGCTTCATCAAAAGCACCTTTTGCAACACCACCTTGAAGGTGTTTTTTGTACAAAACTCCTTTATAAGAAAGGATTGCTCTTGCAGTATCGGTTGGCTGAGCACCATTGTTTAACCATTTTACAGCGGAATCTACGTCCAGTTCAATGGTTGCAGGATTGGTGATTGGATTATAGATTCCCAATTTTTCGATGAATCTACCATCTCTTCTTGCTCTTGCATCGGCTACTACAATGTGGAAAAATGGTTTTCCTTTTTTACCGTGTCTTTGTAATCTGATTTTTACTGACATATATTAAAAATTTTTGGGAACTCGTCCCGGTTAATGATTTAAAGTGCGCAAAAATACAAAAAAAATGGCAATAAGACAATTCTGTTTTATTCAAAATTCAGAAATGATAATCTTCAAATGTTTGTGTTGAAGTATTGGATATGTTTTATGCAGGAATTCCCATATAGAAAAAGCCTAAACATTCCTGATTTTCATCTAATTTTAAGAAATCACCCATGTGTTTGATTAATCCTGGTGAACCCCAGTAACAACCGATAGTATTGGCAGCACAGGTAAGATACATATTCTGAACCGCCATTGAAACCGCGGCAATTTCTTCCCATTTTGGAACCAGATTGCTGTATTCTACCACAATGCTAATTATAGCGCCCGAACGTTCTGTTTTAAAAATAAAATCATCATATTTCTTTTGCAGGAACTGAAATTCAGGAGTTATATCCTTATATATACGTTGGAGTTCTTTTCCCAAAGCAAGTTTTTCATCCCCTTTAAAAACACGAAACCGCCATGGTCTTGTACGTTTGTGATTGGGCGCTAAAACTGCTGCAGAAAGAATGTCATTTATAATGGCTTCGGGAACTGCTTCACCGGTATAATCTTTTGGGAAAGTACTTCTTCTTTCCTCAATAATATGTTTTAAAATTTGTGCGTTTTCCATGCTGTAATATTATGAATTATGTGAAAATAAATGGTCAATAATGTGAAATTTTCTTGTGGATTAATTATAGAGGCTGTGATAATTTTGTGAAATAAAATTTAATTGGTTTATCCATTATTCATAACAATTGAAATTAGATTTGTTTTCCTTCGCTAAGTGAAATCGAAGATTCAACGTAGTCAACGCATTTGCGATCCTAAAAACCTACAGATTATATAAAAATCTTTGGGGAATTTGCGTTTAAAAAAGCATTATGATTAAAAGCGGATAATCACTTAAAATATAAACATCCTCTATAAAATTTCAACAATCTCCTGAGAAATATTGTTGAGGGTAAAAGAATCACATACTTTCATTCCCATCATCGTTTGTGCAATCGGGCTTTCCGGAGAAATAGCATAAAAGCGGTCGCCTTCATAGAAAAATTCTCCAAGGGAAACCGAAATGTAAAACCGCGCTTTATTGGTCATAACAATGGATCCGAGGCGGATTTCTTCGGTTCTTGTATTCACGACTTTTGCCATATTCCGGTTCATTTCATGGAATGCTCCCAACTGTTTTTGCATCTGATAAATTTCTTCCTGAATTTCCTCACGGATGCTATCGTATTTCGGTGTTTTTTTGATGTCCCGGCTTGCTTCCAACGTAAAATTGATGAAGTTTTCCAGTTTCCTGATTTTTTCGGAAATGATGTTTTTTACAAAATTTCTGAGTTCATTTTTTTCTACGACCTGATGCTGCATATTTCTAAACTAAACAACTAAAATAAAAAAAATATTTTTAGAATAAATTGTAGGATGTCGGGAGTGAGAATTTGGAAGAAACGTTTTTTTTAATCGGTTCGTTTCAAAAACGAAGTAAAACTTTTAAATTACTGAAATTCTACACATTAAATTTTATAAAAAAGATGAAATTTGTCAGGTTACAAATATTTATATTTGCAAAACTTCAAACGAATGTTTAAATAATGGCAAATCCCATGAATATTACCAGAATTTTCGATATCCCTTATTATTCCAACCAAAAGTACAATAAAGCCATCTATGTGTGCGACAAAAGAAACGGAGAATGGACCGGTGTTTCCACACAAAATTATCTGGAAATCATCAACCAACTTTCACGTGCTTTTTTGAAGTATGGACTTCAGAAAGGCGACAAAATCGGACTCATTTCCTATACCAATCGTGTAGAATGGTGCTTTTTCGATCATGCGGCACAACAGGTTGGGCTGGTTACTGTTCCTATTTATCCTTCCATTTCGGATGATGATTGTGTGTATAATCTCGGAAATTCGGATGCGAAACTGTGCATTGTTTCGGATGAAAAACTTTTCAGAAAAATTGATGGTGTGAAAAGCCGGCTTCCAAAAATGCAGGAAATTTTCACTTTTGATGAAATTCCCGGAGCCAGAAACTGGAAAGAACTTTTCGATTTGGGTGAAAAAGAAGATAATCAACCCGAAGTGGAAACACTGAAAAACGCTGCATCCGAGGACGATCTGGTTTCCATTATTTACACCTCAGGAACTACAGGAACTCCAAAAGGCGTGATGCTTACCCATAAAAATATCATGTCGGATGTTTTGGGCTGTTACCACATTGTTCCCAACAAGCATCCGGAAAACAGAGCTTTGTCTTTTCTTCCGCTTTGTCATGTATATGAAAGGATGATTCTTTATATTTTTACACTAAGCGGAATGTCGATTTATTTTGCCGAAAACACCGATAAACTCAGCGAAAATCTCTTGGAAGTGAAACCTCACTATCTTACTGTTGTTCCGAGAATGATTGAAAAAGTTTTTGATAAAATCATGCAGAAAGGTACAGAAGGTGGAGGTTTAAGATCCCGAATTTTCCTTTGGTCATTAAAAATTGCCGAAAACTACAAACAGGGTGAACCTAAAACTTTTGCCCATAAAATTGCGGATAAAGTGGTTTTCAGCAAATGGAGAGCAGGGTTGGGCGGAAACATCATTACTTTGGTTTCCGGTTCTGCGGCACTTTCAAAACGGTTGAATACGATGTTTTGGGCAGCCGGAATTCCGATTCTGGAAGGCTATGGTTTAACCGAAACATCACCCGTAATTGCGGTGAACAGTTTTGATCATGTGAAAATCGGTTCTGTAGGGCAACCCATTCCGAATGTAGATGTAAAGATTCAGCAGGATGGAGAAATTACCGTGAAAGGGCCGATTGTAACCCAAGGATATTACAAAAATCCGGAGATGACCAACGATGCATTTACCGAAGACGGCTATTTTAAAACCGGGGATATCGGGCATTTGGATTCGGATCATTTTCTTTTTATTACCGACCGGAAAAAGGAAATGTTCAAAACGTCCGGTGGAAAATACATCGCTCCGCAAAATATTGAGAATTTAGCGCGCGCTTCCCGTTTTATTGAGCAGATTATGGTTGTTGGCGAAGGTGAAAAAATGCCGACAGCATTCATTCAACCCGATTTTGAATATGCTAAATACTGGGCAACATCACAGGGCATAAACATCGGTAATACTGAACAAGAAATCGTAAAAAGTCCCGAACTGAAAGCGGCCATCGACAACGAAATCGAGAAAGTAAACCAGCATCTCGGCAATTGGGAAAAAATAAAAAAAGTAGAACTTACCCCCGAAATTTGGGGCGAACACAATGGTTTGCTTACTCCTACATTAAAACTCAAACGAAAAGCCATCCGCGAAAGATACGATCATCTTTACCAAAAAATGTACGGAAGATAGTTCTATTTTTTATTTTTCGTTTTTCCTCACAAAAAGAACTTCATTCAAGTTGGGACGCAAATTTGTCATACTTTCCGATTTAGGTATTAAATTTGAGCTTACTTTTCCATATCTAAAAAAGATAAAATTCTATGAATATTTTAACTCAAAAATTCAATACACCTTTTACCACTGCGCCTTTTGAAGAAATTAAAAATGAAGATTTTCTTCCCGCATTTCAGCAACTCATCAAAATTTCCGAAAAGGAAATTGAAGATATTGCCCATAATTCCGAAGCGCCGACTTTTGAAAATACCATTGAAGCTATGGCGTTTTCCGGTGAACAACTGGATCGGGTTTCCAGTGTTTTCTTTAATCTGAATTCTGCCGAAACCAATGATGAAATCCAGCAGATTGCACAGGAAGTTTCCCCGCTTTTAACCGAATTTTCTTCCAGAATTTCTCAAAACGAAGAACTTTTTGCAAGAATTAAAAAAGTATTCGATGAAAAGGATAAATACGTTCTGAACGAAGAACAGCAAACGCTGCTTGATGAAACGTACAAAGGTTTTGTTCGCAGCGGTGCTTTGTTAAATGAAAGCGATAAGAAAAAATTACAGGAAATCAATATCGAACTTTCCAAAAAATCTTTGCAGTTCGGACAAAATGTGCTGGCTTCCACAAACGCTTATTTCAAACATATTACCGATAAAGAAGAACTGAAAGGAATTCCCGAAGCGATTCTTGCACAATATGCAGAAGAAGCAAAAGAAAGAAATCTTGACGGTTATGTGATTACGCTGCAATATCCAAGTTATCTTCCTGCCATCACCTATGCCGAAAATCGAGAACTCAGAAAGGAACTTGCTCTTGCAAATGGTAAAAAATCTTTTGATGGCAGTGAACTCGATAATCAACAACTGATTAAAGATCTGATAAAACTACGACATGATAAAGCGAAATTATTAGGCTATAAAAACTTTGCCGATTACGTTCTGGAAGAAAGAATGGCACAATCTCCGGATAAAGTTTTTTCATTTTTAAATGAATTACTGGAGAAAGCAAAACCCTATGCCCAAAACGAAATTGAGGATTTGAAAAAATTAGCAAAAGCCGATGGAATCGAAGAAATGCAATCTTACGATCATTCCTTTTATGCCGAAAAATTGCGAAAACAGAAATTTGATCTGAATGATGAAGAGCTGAAACCGTATTTTCAGTTGGAAAATGTTCAGGAAGCGGTATTCAGTCTGGCAAAAAAACTCTTCAATCTTGAGTTTAAGGAAATTGATACGATTCAGAAATATCATCCGGATGTGAAAACATATATTGTGTCGGAAGTTGGAAGTCAGAAGTCGGAAGAAGAAGGGTTTTCTGGCATAAAAGCGATTCTTTATGCCGATTATCATCCAAGAAAAGGAAAACGTGCTGGAGCTTGGATGACGAGCTATAAAAACCAATGGAAAAAAGATGGTGAAAACTCCAGACCGCATATTTCTGTGGTGTGTAATTTTACGAAACCAACTTCCGATACACCGAGTTTGCTGACTTTCAATGAAGTGACAACGCTTTTCCATGAATTTGGTCATGCCCTGCACGGAATTCTGGCCAATACCGAATATCCGAATCTTTCTGGGACTTCTGTAAAATGGGATTTTGTGGAACTGCCTTCCCAATTTCTCGAAAACTATTGCTACGAACCGGAATTCCTGAAAACTTTTGCCAAACATTTTCAAACCGGACAAGTGCTTCCGGATGAAAAAATTAAAAAAATAAACGAGTCCAAAAACTTTATGGAAGGATACCAAACGTTGAGACAGTTAGGTTTTGGATTATTGGATATGGCTTATCATACAAAACCCGATGCAGTAACTGACGTCAAAACATTTGAATCTGAAGAAACAAAGGCAACCAATTTCTATCCTTCCAATCCCGAAACGGCAATGAGTCCGAGTTTTTCGCATATTTTTCAGGGCGGATATTCTGCGGGATATTATTCCTACAAATGGGCGGAAGTTCTGGATGCGGATGCATTCTGGTATTTCAAGGAAAACGGAATCTTCAATCCGGAAATTGCAGCGAAATATAAATACATGCTTTCACAAGGCGGTACAAAAAATCCAATGGAATTGTACAAAGCATTCCGTGGAAGCGAACCAAAAGTGGAAAGTCTGCTGAAACGGGCTTTTGGATAATATTTAGAGGTGATTTTGATATAAATGAAGTTCGGGCGGCCGCAGGCCGCCCGAACTTTTAACAAAAATATCATACATTGCTACATGGTCATGCCGCCATCAACAGCAAGTGCTTGACCTGTAACATGTTTCGCGCCGGCAAGAAACAGAACGCCTTCAGCAATATCTTCAGCACTCTGATCTACGCCCTGCGGAATGAGGGTTGTTTTATTTCTTTCCCATGATTGTTCTTCCGTTTCTCCGGGTTTTTTCCAGCGGTCGGCAATTCCGCCTTCGCCGCGCCACATTCCGGTTCCGATAATTCCCGGACAAATCGCGTTAACGGTAATTCCGGTTGCTGCAACTTCTTTGGCAATGCTGTTGGTAAATCCAATGACTGCAAATTTAGAGGCAACATAATGGGAGAGATGTGGCATTCCCATTTTTCCGGCAATAGAAGCGGTATTGATAATAGCTCCGGAACCCTGAGGTTTCATCACTTCCAGTGCGGCTTTGGTACAGATAAATACGCCTTTTGCATTGATTCCGAGAACCCGATCCCATTCTTCGGGCGTGATTTCTTCAATACTTCCGATTCCCACAACTCCCGCATTATTGCAAGCCACATCCACACTTCCTAATTTTTCATTGGTTTCCTGAAAAATCGCGTGAATATTATCATAATCAGCAACATTTCCACCGAAGGTAATAACTTCCGCACCCAATGTTTCCGCTTCCTGTTTTGTGCTTTGCAGAAATTCCTCCTTTAAATCTACAAGAGCTAGTTTAGCCCCTTCTTTTGCAAATGCCAGAGCGATGGCTTTTCCGATTCCGCCACCGGCACCGGTAATCAGAACCACTTTGTTTTCAAACTTTTTCATCTTATTCTTTTATTGATTATGCTTTACGCTTTATAAAGGTACGCACATTTTTACGGAAATTGCATTTGTTTTTCAGGACAAAAATCAGTAATAATAAAAAAATAAAGTTCATTTTTAGTATCTTTAAAAACCCTTAGAGCCTGTGATAAATTTTACCGATTTTTTTATTTAACCACAGGAAATTATCTTTGCTAAAATTTATCACAGTCCCTAAATGAATACTTTTTTATGAAAAAAATATTGCTGTTTCTTATGTTTCCTTTTATACAAAATCAGGCACAGGATTTTGCCAATTATGCGAAATACGAAAATGAAAATAAAATCCTGACGGAAAACCATCAGTTTCCCGAAACGGTATTTATGGGCGATTCCATTACGGAATTCTGGAAAACCCATGATCCTGATTTTTTTACCCAAAACAATTATGCTGACCGTGGAATCAGCGGTCAGGTTACTTCACAGATGCTTTTGCGTTTTCAGAGCGATGTAGTTGCACTAAAACCAAAACGAGTGGTTATTCTGGCAGGAATCAATGATATTGCGGAAAATCAAGGTCCGATTTCTCAGGAACATATTCTGCAGAATATAGTTTCTATGGTGGAACTGGCAAAATTTCACAAGATTGAAGTGGTATTGTGTTCTGTACTTCCGGCTTATGATTTTAGATGGCGAAAAGGAATGAAACCGGCAGAAAAAGTTATGGAACTGAATAAAAAATTGTTCGCATACGCCAAACAAAACCAGATTCCGTATGTAGATTATTTTTCGGAAATGAAAGATTCCCGAAACGGTCTGGATCCGAGATATACAGAAGATGAGGTTCATCCGAATAAAGAGGGATACCTGAAAATGGAAGAAATTTTAATGAAGAAACTGAAATAAAAAAATGCCCAATAAAAATTGAGCATTCTGTATCTGTTTCTTTTTGAAAAACCGATTAGTGTGAATGTCCATCAGGTCCGTGAACATGACCGTGAGCCAATTCTTCATCTGTTGCAGGTCTTGTTTCCAAAACTTCAACATCAAAATGAAGAGGTTTTCCTGCCATTGGATGATTCAGATCTGCTACTACCGCTTCAGGAGTTACTTCCAGAACAATCGCCTGAAAATTATTTCCCTGATTGTCCGATAAAGGAAGTACTGCGCCAACAGGCGGAAGTTCCTGCCCTTGAAACATATCTATAGGAAGTTGTACCACGGCTTCAGGATTTCTTTCCCCATAACCTTCTCCCGGTTCTATTGAAAAAGAGGTTTTGTCTCCGGTTTTCAAGCCTTTTATATTTTCTTCAAATTTCGGAATCATCATGCCTACCCCGTATAGAAAAGTAAGCGGATTGTCGGCATTGGTTTGTTCTACAAGAACTTTTTCTCCATTTTCACCATCTGTGTGAAGGGTGTAGCCTAAAGAAACTACCTGGTTTTTGTCTATTGTCATATGATTTACTTTTGGGAATTTCCCGATTCATTCACCATAATTCTTTTATGGTTTGTTTTGCAAAGATAAGGTTTTGAATTAAAATCTGTTGTCTCTAAAATTCTTCTCCTTTTTAAAGTAAGGATGTCCGTAGGATGGAGTTTTTTGATATTTTTACAACATTCAGATTTCGGATATTCAAAGTATTGCTACTTCCAAAATCATTTGTCTTTTGAATTTAAAAATCCCAAATTTGCACTCCTTTTAAGAAAAGAAAATTTTAATCAAACATGAAACTCTGTATCGCCGAAAAGCCAAGTGTCGCTCGCGACATCGCCAAAGTTTTGGGAGCCAATTCCCCGAAACAAGGCTATATGGAAGGAAATGGATATTGTGTAACCTGGACTTTCGGGCATCTTTGTACATTGAAAGAACCGCATGATTACGCTCCGGAATACAAACCTTGGAATCTGTTTATGCTGCCGATTATTCCGAAAAATTTCGGGATTAAACTCATTCCGAATAATGGAGTGGAAAAGCAGTTTAACACCATTGAAAAATTAGTTAAGGAATGCGATGAAGTGATTAATTGCGGGGATGCCGGACAGGAAGGAGAACTCATTCAGCGTTGGGTTTTGCAGAAAGCAAAATGCGACAAACCAATGAAACGGCTTTGGATTTCTTCCTTAACAGAAGACGCAATTAAAGAAGGGTTTGAAAATCTGAAGCCAGCAGAAGACCATCAGAATTTATATCTGGCTGGTAATGCACGCGCCATTGGCGATTGGTTGTTGGGGATTAATGCCACCCGACTTTTTACTAAAAAATTTGGCGGAAACAAAGCCGTTTTGTCGATTGGAAGGGTGCAAACACCCACTTTAGCCATGTTGGTTCAGCGGCAAAAAGAAATCGATGCTTTCAGTTCGGAAGATTATTGGGAACTGAAGACGAAATACCGGAATGTGGTGTTCAATGCGGCGATTGATCGTTTAAAATCTCAGGATCGTGCCGATAAAGGATTAGATTATTTAAAACAAAATCTTTTTGAAATTCTTTCTTTTGAAATTAAAGAAGGTAAAGAAAAAAATCCGAGATTGTTTGATTTAACGGCACTTCAGGTGGAAGCCAATAAAAAATATGGTTTTTCTGCGGAACAGACTTTAAATTATATTCAGAGTTTGTACGAAAAAAAACACACGACTTATCCAAGAGTGGATACCACTTATTTATCCGAAAATTTGCATCCGAAAATCGGAGGGATTTTGGGTTCCATGCATTTTTATTCGGATTTGATTGCACCGCTTTTACAACAACCGATTCCTAAGTCGAAAGCAGTTTTCGATGATTCCAAAGTGACGGATCACCATGCGATTATTCCCACCGAAATTCCGCCTTCTCAGAATTTGAATCGTGAGGAGAAACTCATTTATGATTTGGTGGCAAAGCGTTTTATTGCTGTTTTTTATCCCGAATGTAAAATTTCCAACACATTGGTAGAAGCGCAGGTCGGAACCATTCCTTTTAAAGCAAGCGGAAAGCAAATTCTGGAGCCGGGTTGGAGAGCGGTTTACGCCAAAGATCAGAAAGAAAATACAGAAAAATCCGAAAAAGAAAAAGATGAGGAACAGTTGATTCCCGAATTTACAGTTGGAGAAAAAGGCGAACACGAACCCTTTATTCATCAGGGAAAAACCACTCCTCCAAAACCATACACGGAAGCCACATTGCTTCGTGCGATGGAAACTGCCGGAAAACAGGTGGAAGATGAGGAGCTTCGGGAAATGCTGAAATCTAACGGAATCGGTCGTCCTTCCACAAGAGCCAATATCATTGAAACACTTTTCAAGAGAAAATATATTGAACGAAAACGCAAGAATCTTATTGCCACAACTACCGGAATTCAACTGATTGACACTATTGAAGACGAACTCCTAAAAAGTCCGGAACTCACGGGAGAATGGGAATCCAAACTTCGCAAAATTGAAAAAGGCGAATACGAAGCCTCTACTTTTAAAGATGAGTTGGTGGAAATGGTTTCTGCTCTGGTGAAAAAAGTGGTGGACTCCAAAGGGAAAGTCATTTCTTTGGAGGAAGAAAAAACCGAACCTCAAAAAAAGGAAAGAAAACCCCGCGAAAAATCCGAAATAATCTGGGAAGAAACCGATTGTCCGAAATGCAAAACATCCAAATTTATCAAAGGGAAAACGGCAGTAGGCTGCTCCGATTTTAAGAATTGTGGTTTTAAAATTCCGTTTGAAATTTTCGGGAAAAAACTGACCGAAAAGCAAATGCAGGATCTCATTCTAAAAGGAAAATCGTCAAAGCTGAAAGGATTTACCGCGCATCCTGAGGGAATTTCCGAAGGAATGTTGGTGCTGGATGAAACATTTCAAGTGCAGCTTCAATAATTTTTTACGGAATTTTTCGGGCAATTTCTCGTTTTGCCTCTCTTCTCCGAAGGAGCAATAGGTTTATTATTTTAACAGGTCGCTCCTCCGGAGCTTCAAGATTTTTACATTTCTTTTTCTATTAACAGTTCATCCCTACGGGATTTATTTGCATGCTGTTTTAACATGTTTATTATTGTTATGGATTATTTTCCCAACGGAATTTCATGCGAAAAACCTACATGAAACCATCTTCCGGGCATTGAAATACCAAACGCTTCCGTATAATCTGTATTGATAAGATTGTTAATCAGCAGATAAATATTCAGATTATTCTTTGTGAACCTTGCACTTGAAATTTTAATATGTTTAGCCTTCAGTTAAAAAAAATAATAGAGATCATATGAATTCTATATCTTAAAGAATATGAAAATGCTTTAAACACGGGGATTGTCATTTTGCAGAAATCTAAGAGCCTGTGATAAATTTATTTTACAAAAATTATTACAGACTCTAATAACCTTTAAAAAATAAATTCACATAACTCATTAAAAAACCGTATCTTTGCCGCTTGAAATATTAGACGATCTTTTACATGAATTTATTTACGGAGTCCAATTTAGGTCCTGACTTGCTCAAGGCCATTGGCGAACTCGGCTACGAACAGCCGACCGAAATCCAGAAACAGACGATTCCTTTTATCCTTTCGGATATACGCGATCTTATCGCACTTGCGGCAACAGGAACCGGCAAAACAGCAGCATTTTCGCTTCCGATTCTGGATATGATAGACGACAGCAGTCGTAAAATCCAGTTTTTAGTGCTTTGCCCAACTCGTGAACTTTGCCTTCAGATTACCAAAGACATCAAAAACTACTCGAAATATCTTCCCAACCTGAAAACCACAGCGGTTTACGGAGGAAGTAGTATTACAGAACAAATACGTTCTTTGCGCGAGAAACCACAGATTATTGTAGGAACTCCGGGGCGTGTTATTGATTTAATTAACAGAAAAGCCCTTGACTTTTCAGAAATTCACTGGCTGGTTTTGGATGAAGCCGATGAAATGCTTTCCATGGGATTCAAAGACGATTTGGAAACCATTCTGAGCGAAACACCGGATGAAAAACAAACGTTCCTTTTCTCGGCAACGATGAATAAGGAAGTGGAACGAATTTCCAAAAATTATCTCACCAATCCGCACAAGATTTCTGTAGGATCCATCAACGCAGTGAAGAAAAATATTTCTCACGAATATTACGTTGTAGGATACCGCCAGAAAAAAGAAGCATTGAAGCGATTAATCGATGCCAATCCGAATCAGTATTCCATTATTTTCTGCAGAACCAAACTGGAAACCCAGGATGTAGCAGATTATCTGATGCAGAACGGATATGCTGCAGATGCGCTTCACGGCGATCTTTCTCAGGCACAGCGTGATACGGTGATGAAAAAATTCCGTTTGAAAAACATTGATATTCTCGTGGCAACCGATGTTGCTGCAAGAGGTTTGGATGTGGATTCTTTAACCCACGTCATTCACTATTCGCTTCCGGATGATCCCGAAGTTTTCGTTCATAGAAGCGGAAGAACAGGACGTGCCGGAAAAGACGGAATTTCCATGTCTTTAATTAAACCGGAGGAAACCCGAAAACTGAAACAGATAAAATCCCAAACCAAAATCGAGATCGTTGAAAAACAGATTCCGAAGGGGAAAGACATTATCAAAGCTCAGGTAGGAGGTGTTTTTGAAAAACTGCTTACCGAACATGAAGATTATTTTGAATTTGATGAAAGCCTGATTCCGGATTTGTCCAATTTTACAAAAGAAGAACTGGTGCGCCAACTGCTTCAGTTCCAATTGAAAGATCTGGCAGATTTTTATAAGGATAAAAATGATCTTGCACAGCAAAAACTTTCCAAAGAATCCGATCTTCCTTCCAGCAGAAGAGAGCGCAGACGCGACGACAGAGGAAGAGATCGCGACCGCGACCGCGGAGGAAAACCAAGACGTAAGAAAGAAAATATGATCCGTTTCTTTTTCAATCTTGGAAAACGCGACAGTCTGAAAAAAGTAGATATGCTGGACATCATCAACAAAGCGACCGCAAAATCCAAAAAACGCGCCGATATTGGTGATATAGAAATTCTGGACAAGTTTACCTTTTTTGAAATAGAAAAAGATTACAAAAACGAAATCCTGAGCAATCTTCCGCACATGAAATTCAAAGGGAAAGACATGCGCGCCGAAGTCGCTAATTAATAAGATTTTAAAGTTAATATAAAGCAGTTTCTCCGGAAGCTGCTTTTTCTTTTTGAATGCTTCTGCATTTCGGGAGTCGCATTTTATTTGTAATTTTGCCCCAATAATTCTAAAAGAGAAAATGAAATTTTTTCCGTTTCTGTTCTTTCTGTTCGCCGTTAATATACAGGCGCAGACTTCTTTCAAACCTCATGTTTCCAATTTCAATATGATGTCTTTTACCTACAAACATAACAGTAAATGGCAGGCGTATCTTGAACTTCAAATGCGATCGATAGAGGATTATATGCTCCCGAATTATTATGAAGTGAAAGGTGGAATTGGGTATAATTTTATTAAAAACAACCAGATTTTTGTGGGAATCGGGAAATATGGAACCTATCGCGATAGTAAATTTTACCAGAACGAATTCCGGATATGGCTGCAGTACGTGCTTTCCCAAAAAGTGGGAATTGTAAAAATCGACCATCGTCTCCGTGCCGAAAAAAGATTTTTCAGTTTTCCGCAAACAGGGGCTGAAACCAACGATGAACGCTATCGTTACCGGCTTTCTGCTACAGTACCGTTGAATGATAAAAAAATTAAAACCGGAACGATTTACGCCAGTGCTTTTGAAGAGGTATTTGTAGGTCCGAAAAATCCGGATACCTTCAAAAGAAACCGCTTTTACAGTGGTTTTGGTTATCAAATTTCCGATAATATGAATGGAAATATGGGCTATATGTGGCAAAAAGAGTATTCTTCCGTGAATGGCGACCGCAACTATCATTTTATTTATTTTGCCCTCAATATCACGATAGACAGGGAGAAAAACTACGATTACCAGCCTATTCCTGTGGCAGATTAAATGTATGTTAATAAAATTTAATATCAGATTGTTTTTCTGAGGAAAGAGGATTGCGGATATTTGCAAAACTAAAATTTCAAATCATTAAGAATGGGAATCGGAAATATATTCAAAGCCTTCCAGCCTAAAGACAAAGTTTTTTTTGTACTCTTCGATCAAGTAGGGCAGAACCTTGTAGAAATGTCTAAATATTTTCATGAAGGAATTCAGGAATTCGATCAGAATGATGATTCGTTTATGAAAATCATCAGCGATTTCGAACATAAAAATGACGATCTTACCCACAAAATTTTTGTGGAGTTGGGACAAAATTTCATTACCCCTTTTGATCGCGAAGATATTTCGGCTTTAGCCAATAAGCTGGATGATATTGCAGATTATATGTATGCTTCTGCAAAATATATTTTCCTGTACAAAACGCCGGAAACTAAGGAATACGCCGAGTTTTCACTACTCATTTACAAAGCCTGCCTTGAAATTCAGAATGCGGTTGCCAATCTGAAAGATTTTAAAAATCCTGCTGCGGTTAAAGAATCATGTATCAAAATCAATTCCTACGAAAATATTGCGGATGATGTGCAGAGTAAAGCACTGGTACGACTTTTTGAAACCAATGATCCCATTAGAATTATCAAAGTAAATTCCGTACTCAATTATCTGGAAGAAGTAACGGATAAAGCAGAAGATGTGGCGAATATTCTCGAAAATATCGTCATCAAGTACGCCTAATTCTCATTCCGAAAAACATTTTTTTAATGGATTTACCTTTATTGCTGATTGTTATCATTGTTCTGGCCTTAGTCTTCGACTATATTAATGGCTTTCACGATGCAGCCAATGCGATTGCTACCATTGTATCAACAAAAGTTTTATCACCTTTTCAGGCTGTGCTTTGGGCGGCGCTTTGGAATTTTGCTGCTTTTTTTCTCGCGTATTATGTAATCGGGGAATTTAAAATCGGGAACACCATTGCCAAAACCGTAAATGAACATTACATCACTCTGGAAGTAATTTTCAGTGGACTTATTGCCGCTATTTTCTGGAATCTCCTAACATGGTGGTTTGGGATTCCCTCTTCCTCTTCGCACACGCTTATCGGTGGATTTCTCGGAGCTGCGCTTATGCACGCCTTTATTCTGGATTATAATGATGTTGCCGCAATGCAACCAGGACTTTCCGGATGGGAAACCTTTGTGGCAGCCGGCAAGCAATTGATGACGCAAAGTGTGGTGAAATACAATGTAGTGATTCCTATTTTCCTCTTTATATTTTTAGCCCCGATTATCGGGATGATTATTTCGATTATCATCACATTAATTATTGTAAATATCTCCAAAAAAACCAATCCTCACAAAGCCGAACGCGAATTTAAAAGATGGCAACTTGTCTCTTCCGCACTTTTCAGCTTGGGACACGGTTTGAATGATGCACAGAAAGTAATGGGAATCATAGGAGCCGCTGTAATTTACTATCATGTGAATATGATTGGAGGAGATGATGTTTACGCTACGATGGAAAGTTCCGAACGTTTTAATTATTTTACCCGTCATTATCTTTGGGTACCTATTGCTTCCTTTACAGCAATCGCACTTGGTACGATGAGTGGTGGCTGGAAAATTGTAAAAACAATGGGAACCAGAATCACAAAAGTAACTCCTTTGGAAGGCGTAAGTGCTGAAACAGCCGGTGCTCTCACCTTGTTTCTCACGGATCACTTCGGAATTCCGGTTTCTACAACACATACCATTACCGGTTCTATTATCGGAGTTGGTCTTACCAAAAGAATTTCGGCAGTGCGTTGGGGTGTTACCGTAAGTTTGCTGTGGGCATGGGTTCTTACCATTCCTGTAAGTGCAGGAATTGCCGCCGTAACCTACCTTCTTTTTAACTTGTTTTAGAAATTGATTCTTGTTTTTTTGAATCTTTTAAAATATTGATCGCTCTGCCGAATTTTGGCAGAGCTTTTCTTTTTATAAAGACTCCAAAAGTTGTATTTTTGCAGGAAACCCTAAATATTTTATGGAATTCTTAGATCAATATCAGGACCTTGTTTCAAAAGCAATCGACAAATACCGTTTTAAAGACAAACCTTCGGAACTGTACGAGCCGATGAACTACATCATTTCTCATGGCGGAAAAAGATTGCGTCCGATTATGGTTTTGATGGGGTGTGAACTCTTCGGAGGTGATTTGAATAAAGCCCTAAAACCAGCACTTGCGATTGAATATTTCCATAACTTTACCCTTATTCATGATGATATTATGGATGAAGCGCCCCTTCGCAGAAATGTGCCAACCATCCATACTTTGCATGGTGTAAATACCGCCATTCTTTCCGGAGACGGACTCATGCTGAAAGCCTACCGTTTTTTTGAAGATCTGGAACCGGATTTGTTTAAAGCCTGCGTACGCGTTTTTACCCATACCGGACTTTTATTGTGCGAAGGTCAGCAGTACGACATTAATTTTGAAACTCAGGAAAACGTGACCTACAACGATTATATTCGCATGATTACGGATAAAACCGGAGTTTTAAGTGCCTGTTCATTTGAAATCGGAGCTTTGATTGCCCGTGCAGATTTTGCAGATGCAAAAGCAATTTTCAATTTTGGGAAACATATCGGGATTGCGTTCCAGATTATGGATGATTATCTGGATGTTTTCGGAGATGCCGAACAATTCGGGAAAAAACACGCCGGAGATATTTACGAAAATAAAAAAACCATCCTTTATCTCTTAGCCCGCGAACACGCAACCGAACAGGAACGCGAAGAACTGGATTTCTGGTATTCTAAAAAAACAGATAACATCGATAAAATTTACGGAGTAGAAAAGATTTTCCGCAGAACAAAAGTGGATGAAAAAACGCTCCGCCTTGTTCAGAAACACAACGAACTCGGGCAGGAATACCTGAAAAAAATAAACGCCCCCGAAGAAAAGAAAAAACCGTTTATCGAACTGGCCAATTATCTGCTCAGAAGAGAAAGTTAAATGCAGAAATTCTCCTTTAGAAGAGTAGAAAAATTTCCAGAATTTCTCATTGGGGAGTGTAATCATTCAAATATACAGCATGAAATTCCGTACCGAAGTACAGATTCAGGATTCCGAAAAAAAAATTGAAATTGAAGACCAAATCTTTTCAATAGGTTCGTGTTTTGCTTCTGAAATCTCGGAAATTTTAACCAAAGGTCAGTTGCAAACCCTGAATAATCCTTTTGGAACAATTTTTAATCCGTATTCGATTAATAATGCCATAAAAAGACTTCACGATTCACAATCGTATGCGGAGGAAGATTTAATTGCCTTTAATGATACTTTTATTTCCTTGGATCATCACACGGATTTCGATCGGAATTATGCACACCTCGCTTTGGAAGGCATTAATGAAAAACTCAATGCAGGAAATGAATTTCTGCAAAAAACCAATTGGATTTTAATAACCTACGGAACTTCTTTTATTTATGAATTTCTTCCCAAAAATAAATTAGTCGCCAATTGTCATAAAATTCCGCAGAAATTTTTTCAGAAACGTTTGCTTTCATCTTATGAAATTCAGAATTCAATTGAAGAAACCATTCTGAATCTGAAAGACATCTGTAAAGACGATTTACAGATTCTGTTTACGGTTTCTCCGGTTCGGCATACCAAAGACGGAATGGTGGAAAATCAACTCAGTAAATCCAAACTGATTCTCGGGATTCACGAAGCAATACAGCAGTTTGAAGCCTGCCATTATCTTCCCGTTTATGAAATTCTGATGGATGATCTTCGCGATTACCGTTTTTATAAAGACGATTTGATTCACCCCAATTCTCAGGCGATTCAGTATATTTTTGAAAAATTCGGAAGCGCCTATTTTTCTGAGGAAACAAAAGTTTTTCTACAGGAAAATCTGAAAATAGATCAGGCTCTGAATCACAAAACTTCAGACGAAAAAAATCCGAAATATCTGGAATTCCGGGAAAAATTAAACGAAAGAATCGCCGCCCAGCAAAAGAAAGTGAAACATAAAATTTTTGAAAATTAAGATTAACGGATGGATTTTTTCCAAAACCAAATCTCCCGCTTCATACCATGATCGATACCCATACTCATTTATATTCAGAAGATTTTGATGCCGACCGTTCGGAAATGATTCAGCGTGCTTTGGATAAAGGCGTAACTGAATTTTTTCTACCCGCAATCGATTCTGAAACCCATGAAAATATGCTCGCTCTTGAACAGCAATATCCCGGAAAAATCCATGCAATGATGGGGCTTCATCCCTGTTCGGTAAAGCCGGAATCCTGGGAGAAAGAGTTGGAAATCGTTGAAGGCTATCTTTCACAAAGAGATTTTTGTGCCATTGGCGAAATCGGAATTGATTTGTATTGGGATCAATCTACGCTTGAAATCCAGAAACTTGCATTTGAAAAACAAATCGACTGGGCGATTGAAAAAGATCTTCCGATTGTGATTCATACGCGTTCCAGTTTTGATGAAACTTTTGAAGTTCTGGAACGTAAAAAACACCCGAAACTTCGCGGAATTTTTCATTGTTTTTCCGGTGATTTGGATCAGGCAAAACACGCTTTGAAACTGAATTTTTTATTGGGAATTGGTGGAGTAGTCACCTTTAAAAACGGGAAAATAGATCAGTTTCTGTCTGAAATTCCTTTGGAAAAAATTGTTCTAGAAACCGATTCTCCTTATCTCGCTCCCGTTCCTTTTCGAGGCAAACGCAACGAAAGCGCTTATGTGGAACTCGTAGCCGGAAAACTCGTGGATATTTACGGAAAAAGTTTTGAAGAAATTGACCGCATTACTTCAGAAAATGCAAAAAAAGTTTTCGGGGCATGAAGTATAATTTGGAATTACTAAGACTGATTGCGGTTTGCCTGATTACCCTCACGCATTCCAAAATTCAGTTTACAGATTCCGCAAATATTTTTCTGTTCAATTATCTGCCAACCATTGGTACACCTGTTTTAACGCTGATTTCGGGCTATCTTTTTGCAGAAGTTTCTATAAAAAGAAAGGATCTTCTCAACAATAAAATTAAAACGCTTCTGGTTCCTTATCTTATTGCCAATAGCAGTGTGATTTTAATTACGCTTTTAGGAAGTGCGTTTGGATTGCATTTTTTAAACAGGTTTTCTTTTAGCGATCCTTCAATAATTTACAATGGATTGCTTTCATTTTATACTCCTCCGATTAATCCTCCTACTTATTTCATACGGGATATTTTTATACTTTTTCTGATAATTGATGCTTTTAAAAATAAACATTATCTTAATCTGCTCTGGTTGATTCCGATTGTTTTATTTGGTTTATTATTTATCCGGAACGACATTCCTGTACTTTTTGCCGTTGGGTTTATTATCGCACGATTGAAAGAAAAAAAACAACTGATGTCTGTTTTGCGAATCCTTTCTATTCCTGTGGCAGTGCTCTTTTTTATGAAAACCGAAGTGGAAACTTACCGATATCCAATCGCAATTTCATTTTTTTTGCTCACCGTAAACTTGCATATTAAGTTCTTTAATGTAGGCGCTTACACTTATCTTTTGCATTTGTATCATTCACCGATTTTGGTAGTTCTGAATTCATTTGCGCTTTTTTCGTCACCGGTCGCAAACCTCATGGTGCAGATTGTAATTTGTTACCTCATTATATATCTTTTGTTTCTGGCAACACGACAGTATAAGCCACTCCGAATTCTTTGCGGAGGAAAGTAAAAATGGAGAATTCTCCGGGTTTTTAATCCTTTACTAATCCAAGAGGTTTTAGAGTTTCATACATTGAAAAATATAAAAACTCCATCAAACACAGTATTTGTCATTTCTCCGAAATCAAAAAATGCTTTTAATATGAAAAAATTGACGTGTTTTTTATGATGATATAAAAACTGATTATGACTGTTGCAACGATTTCAAATTAAATTTTTTGCAGTGCGAAATCCTTTAGTTTTGGAAGGCTGCTTTGTGAACCCATTTTTTCTGAAGCTTTTAAAGATACTTCATTTCCGAATTTTATACAGTCCTTTATTTCATTATGATGGCAATACGCTACCGCAAACCCGGAAGTAAACGCATCGCCCATTCCCATTTTATGGGGATGTTCGCCATGATCGTTTCGGTAATATTTCAGTTCGGAACCATTATAAAAAATGGTGGAGTTGGTATCGCCTCGAACAAAGAGCTTGTTCGGATACTTTATCATAATTTCATCACGGGAATCTTCATGAAAAACAGTGGAAAGTTCATTACTTTTTACCACTAAAAAAGAAGCATAATCAATAATTTCCTGTGAAAGTTTTTGTGCAGGTGAGGCATAAATTCCCACTTTTTTGCCATGTTTTTTGGCTAATAAAACACAGTGTTCCACTACATCAATCGGAATTTCCAGTTGGATCAGAATTAAATCGGCTGTATGAAAAAGTCTTTCAGCTTCATTAATATGAGATTTTTTTAATTGAAAATTCGCTGCCGGAACTACCACAATTGAATTTTCTCCGCTTGCAGAAGTTACATAAGCGGTTCCTGTAGAAGTTTCCTCGGATTCAGCAACGAAACCCACATTTACGCCTTCATCCACAAGATTCCGGAGTACCTGTTGTCCGTAAGGATCCATTCCCACACAACTGATGAAGTACACACTTGCACCGAGTCTTGCTGTTCCCACAGCCTGATTGGCACCTTTTCCTCCAAAAAAGGTCTCAATACTATTTGCCATAATAGTTTCGTTGGAATGCGGAATATGGTCGGTTTTCAGAACAAGATCAATGGAAGAGCTTCCTATTACAAGTATTTTGGGAACATCGGAACTAAGATTCATGTTTTTTTCTCTTTTTTCAAATGTAATAAAATTTAAAAACAGAAAAAACTAAAAGTTTAACAATTATCAGTTTGCGATTTCTATAAATTCTGAAACAATTTTTACAGGCTGATTTTTATCATCAAAACCAATGTAACTGGCGTAAAATCCTTCTCCATATCCGGTTTCAAAAGCGAGAATGGTGCCGGGAAAATCATCGTTGGGTTTCAGGAAAGCAAATTGGTCAATCGCACCGTTTTGATCGAAAAAGTGCTCATGGAAAAACTCCTCATAAATTCCCATAAAATCGTCGGCTTTACGGCGAAAAAGTTTCTGTTCCAAAAGATTCAGCTGTTCCTGAGTTGAAACATCCATAAAGCATCCCATTCCGCTTTCCACAGGATAACCGAAGATTTCATCTTTACTCAAATCTTTCAGGTTCTGTCCTTTTGTTGTGCCCATTTTCCAATTCACAACCGGGGTTTCTGCAAATACAATTTCCACATAAGCTATACAGTTGCTCTCTCTTTCTTTATGAACAAAAACCGGAAAAGTTCCTTTTGGAAACGGCGTTTCAAAAGGCTGCATATCATTGGTAATTAAAGGGTCACAAGCCACAATTTTTCCCGTAGGCAAATAGATTTTTCCCACTTCAAAACTTTCTACAAGCGGATGCTCTACAAAATTTTTGCTGAAAAGTTTTTGTATGTTTTCGAGGTGCTGCATATCGGGCAAAATTTTTCATGGTTTGTCGGGCTGAGCGGAGTCGAAGCCTTCTTGTAATTTGTCTTTTTCTTTGTTGGAAAAATGAGTGTGATTCCTACAAACCGCAAGTTCTTTTAGCTTTTCCCAGTTATTGCTGATGATGGCTTCTTTTTTCTTCCTGCTCCAGCCTTGAATTTGTTTTTTTAATGAATGGGCTTGTTCAATATTGTCAAATTCATTTAGGAAAAGCAATTGAACAGGTCTTCTTTTATAGGTATAATTTTCCGGATAATGTCCTGATTGATGTTGGCTTAAACGAATTTCAATATCAGTTGTAACTCCTGTGTAATAGGAATTGTCCGAACATTTCAGTATGTAAACATAATATTTTTTCATTTTTCATCCAATAGGCTTCGACTCCGCTCAGCCTGACAAATCTACCAAAATTCAGTTGACAACGAAACAAATCAGGAAGAAGCCTTTTCAGATAAAAAAAATGAATTACAATGTTTTCAGTTTTTCCTCCAGAATTGCAATTTTATCCTGCGCATCTTTTTGTTTCTTTCTTTCCGTTTCTACGACATTAGCAGGAGCTCCGGCAACGAATTTTTCGTTGGAAAGTTTCTTTTCAACGGAGATTAAAAATCCTTTCAGATATTTGATTTCTTCTTCAGTTTTGGCTTTTTCTTCTTCCAAATCCAGATTTTCAGAAAGCGGAAGAGAAACTTCTGTTGAACCTACTAAAAAGGTGAAGCTTGGTTTATCGGTTTTTTCACCAAAATGAATTTCGGAAACGTTTGCCAGTTTTTTAATTACGGCTTCGTTTTCAAAAATGGTTGCGTTGGTAAACAATTCGGTTTCTTCTCTTGGCGAAATTCCTTTGGACTGGCGATAATTTCGAACTCCGGAAATCAATTCTTTTGAAAAATCAAAGGCGTTCAAAATTTTTGAATCAAAAGGATCTGCGGATTTTTGCTGTGCAATAATCAGTGCTTCTTCAGTGGTTCTCGGTGAAATCTCCTGATATAATTCTTCACTTAAAAACGGCATAAATGGATGGAGCAACTTCATCAGTTCTTCAAAATAGGCAATTGTGGCATCATATACTTCCTGTGAAATTCCTTCACCATAACTCGGTTTGATGGCTTCCAGATACCAGGAACAAAAATCGTCCCAAATTAGTTTATAAATCAAATGCAGCGCATCCGAAATTCTGAATTTTTCAAACTGATCGTTGATTTCTGCAACCGTTTTATTCAGTTGGTTTCCAAACCATTCTATTGTTTGTTTTTCGGCGTTTCCGGCAGGTTTTTCAATTTTTTCCCAACCTTGAATTAATCGGAATGCGTTCCAGATTTTTGTAGCAAAATTTCTCCCCTGAATCATTAAATCTTCATCGAAAAGCAAATCGTTTCCTGCTGCAGAACTCAATAAAATTCCTACGCGAACGGAATCGGCACCGTATTTTTCAATCAATTCCAATGGATCTGGTGAATTTCCGAGGGATTTGGACATTTTGCGTCTTTGCTTATCGCGTACAATTCCAGTGAAATACACATTTTTAAACGGAACTTCTTTGCGGTATTCCAGACCTGCCATAATCATTCTAGCTACCCAGAAGAAAATAATATCCGGACCGGTGACTAAATCCGAAGTCGGGTAATAATAATTGATGTCTCTATTTTCAGGATCTAAAAGTCCGTCAAAAACCGATATTGGCCACAGCCATGAAGAAAACCACGTGTCAAGAGCATCTTCGTCCTGCTTTAAGTCAGAAGTTTGAAGTTGGGTGTTTGAAGATTTTTGTTTTGCAAGTTCTAGTGCTTCATCAATATTTTCTGCTACTACGAAATCATTTTCTCCACTTCCGTAATAATACGCAGGGATTTGCTGTCCCCACCACAACTGGCGGGAAATATTCCAGTCGCGGATGTTTTCCATCCAATATTTATAAGTGTTTTTGAATTTTTCCGGATGAAATTTAATTTCATCATTCATCACCACATCCAAAGCCGGTTTTGCAATGTCTGCCATTTTCAGGAACCATTGCTGTGAAATTTTAGGCTCGATTACAGCACCTGTTCTTTCGGAAGTTCCTACTTTATTTACATAATCTTCGGCTTTTAAAAGAAGGCCTTTCTCCTCGAGTTCTTTAGCGATGAGTTTTCTTACTTCAAAACGGTTTTTATTGTTGTAGTGAAGTCCGTGTTCGTTTAAATTTCCGTCATCATCCAAGGAATCAATCATCGGAAGATTGTGTCTTTGTCCGATTTCATAATCGTTGGTATCGTGAGCGGGCGTAATTTTTAATGCTCCGGTTCCGAATTCAATGTCTACATAATCATCTTCAATAATAGGAATCGCTCGATCTGCAATCGGAATAATTACTTTTTTGCCTTTTAAATGTTGATAGCGTTCATCATTAGGATTTACACAAACGGCGGTGTCACCGAAAATGGTTTCAGGACGTGTGGTGGCAACGGTTAGGAAATCTTCGGTTCCTTCAATTTTATATTTTAGGAAATACAGTTTTCCGTTTTGCTCTTTGAAAATGACTTCTTCGTCCGAAATATTGGTTTTGGCTTCGGGATCCCAGTTTACCATTCTATAGCCACGATAAATCAATCCTTTGTTGAATAAATCCACAAAAGATTTAATGACCTGTGCAGAAAGTTTCGGCTCCATCGTGAAGCGTGTGCGTTCCCAATCGCATGAAGCACCCAGTTTTTTCAGCTGTTCCAAAATGGTTCCGCCATATTTGTCGGTCCATTCCCAGGCGTGTTTTAAAAATTCTTCACGCGTAATGTCGGATTTGTTGATGCCCTCAGATTTTAATTTTGCCACAACTTTCGCTTCCGTTGCAATTGAAGCGTGATCTGTTCCGGGAACCCAGCAGGCATTGAAGCCTTTCATTCTTGCTCTTCGTACCAAAACATCCTGAATGGTGTTGTTCAGCATGTGCCCCATGTGTAAAATCCCGGTTACATTTGGTGGGGGAATAACAATGGTGTAGGGTGGTTTATCGTTGGGTTCTGAATGAAAATACCGGTTTTCCATCCAGTAATTGTACCATTTTTGCTCGGTTTCGTTCGGATTATATTTTTCTGAAATGGGCATAAAATTATAGAGTTTGGCTTACAATTTGCAAAAATAGGTAAAGAAAAAAAACTTTTAGTACGAATTAAAATTATTTTTAACTTTGTGTCTTATTAAATGTTCAATCATAAAGAATTAAGGATATGAAAAATTTACTAGCAGGGATTGCATTGGTCGGAATGACTGCATTTGCAACTGCACAAACCATTACTTTTGACAAAACCACCTTTGATTACGGAACGGTAAAAAACGGTGCGAACGGAGAACGTTCTTTTAAAGTAACCAATACAGGGGATAAACCATTGATTATTTCCAAAGTTCAGGCATCTTGCGGATGTACAACTCCTAAATTTTCTCAGGATCCGATTTTGCCTGGAAAAAGTGCAGAAATCCAGGTGGGATATAACACAAAAATTGGCGGGCCTTTCCAGAAATTAATTGAAGTCTATTCCAATGATCCTGCAAACAGCAGATCGGTAATTTACATCAAAGGGAAAGTTGATGCTGCTGACGGTGCTGCACAAGCTGAGAAATCAAAAGCAGAGATCTTAAAAGAAAGAGCTGCGGGTACGGCTAAAGTAGCAGACAAGAAAATGTAAAATTTCTATTTTATTGAAAGTACCGCTTCCAAACTGAAGCGGTTTTTTTATTTTTTTGAGGTCTTTGCAAAATTCCATAATCTTTGAAATATGAAATTATCAGGTGACCTCTATTTATTTTTAAACAAAAAAACAATGGATTTAGATTTTAGTGATGATTTTAAAGTGTCGGGTAAGTTCTCGATGGCAAAAGCGTCAACTACCTATAATGGGAAACTGACAAAAGAGGAAGGATTGCAGATTCTGCAGCAGGAAAAAGATAAACTTCGGGAATTGCAGGAATTGTTATATGCGGACGGAAGCCAGTCTTTATTGATTGTGCTTCAGGCAATGGATGCAGCAGGGAAGGATTCTTTGGTAGAGCATGTTTTCGGAGGTGTAAATCCGCAAGGCTGTGAAGTGCACAGTTTTAAATCACCAAGTTCAAAAGAATATTCCCATGATTTTTTGTGGAGACATGCGGTTGCCGTTCCGGAAAAAGGTAAGATCGGAATTTTCAACAGAAGTCATTATGAAAGCGTATTGGTGTGTAAAGTACATCCCGAATACAATTTGAATGAGAAAGTATGGAAAGAGGTAAAAGATTTCGATAAAGATTTCTGGGAAAACCGCTACGAATCCATCCGTAATTTTGAAAAACACCTGTCTCAGAACGGAACCAAAATCATTAAAATATTTCTGAATGTTTCCAAAGAAGAACAAAAACAACGCTTTTTGGACAGACTGAATGAACCCGAAAAAAACTGGAAGTTCTCCGAAGGCGATATTGCCGAACGCAAGCTCTGGAAAGAATATATGGATGCCTACGAAGTTGCGATTAATGAAACTTCACGGGATTATGCACCTTGGTTTGTGGTTCCGGCAGATAAAAAATGGTTTGCACGGGTGTCTGCCATTCAGATTATTATTGATGTTCTGGAGAAAATGAATTTGAAATATCCACAATTGTCCAAAGAAGAACTTTCCAAATTTGATACCTATAAAAAGGAACTGGATCAGGAATAAAACCACGAGAAATTCTGTAAGCCGGATTCTGTAACCGCCCGAAAGCGGCTGTCTGTTATTTATCTGCATGCTGCATTGCTGCAGCATTTTAGCTGATTACCCCTCGGTTTTCAGGACGGGCAGCCCCTATTTTGGTTTCCCAAAAGAACCGATATACTTACCATTGCTCCGCATAGAGTTTACCGATTTCACTACAGCCGAACTGTACTTGCTTTCTGTTGCACTGGTCATCACCTCGCGGTGTAAGGATGTTATCCTTTATGCTGCCCTGTGGAGTCCGGACTTTCCTACCGTGCAGAAATGCACGATCAACAGACCGAATTTCTCGTGGAGTGCAAAGATAGGAAAAAGTGCGAAGGGTTTGCGATATGGAATCTGAGAATAATTGAATGAGTTAATTGATAAAAATGCTTATATAGCTCAATTGAAAATAGAATATTGTGAAAAATCAGTATTTTAAAATCTTAATAAATAGAAGATATACCTTCGAAAAGGAGTGGTATTTTCTCTTCGAATATATTACTTTGTCAATGGATTGAATAAGCCCTATACTGTGCGTTTTTGCACAGGGGGGAAAAGTGCTTAATGTTGTTTTTTAGTGGGTTATCTGTTTATTATAGAAGGTTTCAGATGGGTGTAAAAGTATTTTTCTTATAGTAGGAGTATCTATAAATAATTCCTATATTTGCATTCTTATCGAGTTTTAATTTTAAAAAATGAAATTATACCCATTATCCGTAGTCGTTGCGATGATTTCTATAATAATTTTGAGTTCATGTAAGAGCAAAGCGAATTTAGATTACATGGAAAATATAGAAAATGTGGCATTGCAGGCTTCAGAAAATAGTTCTTCATTTACCATTCAGCCAGGCGATCAACTCAGTATCTCTATTTCGGCAAAAGATATGGATGTCGTAAAACCTTTTAATCAAAATTATTCCTCTACTGAAACATCTCAATATAGTATAGGTAATACTAATTTGCCGATGCAGCAAAAATTATCTTCAGAGCCTGTATATCTTGTCGACAGTCAGGGAAATTTTGATTTTCCCAAATTAGGAATTATCAATACAACAGGTAAAACAATTGAGCAGCTAAAAAAAGATCTTAAGAACCAGCTTTCCCGTTATATAATAGATCCGGGAGTAAATATAAAAACTACGAATTTTAAAGTAACGGTATTAGGAGAGGTGAATAAACCGGGGCAGTTTTGGATGCAAGATGGACAATCAGGTACGGTACTGTCGGTACTTGGTTTAGCGGGTGATCTCACGATTTACGGAAAACGAGATAATATACTTATTGTAAGAAATAACAATGGTGTTACCGAGAAAGCATATATAAATATATCCGATGCTAGTTTTATTAATTCACCTTATTACTATGTAAAGCAGAATGATGTAATTTATGTTTCTCCAAATGAGGCTAGAAAGACCTCCGCATCATTTGGCCCTCAAACAAGTGTGTGGATATCTGTTGCATCTGTGGTCGTAGGATTAATTGCAATTTTTATCCGCTAATTCTTTTTTTTATCGTTTCAGTATTTTGAGACGTGGTTTTCAATCCTATAATTTTCCGATTTATTAAATATTAGTTTTTCATAATGAGTACTGACCAATCAATAGAAAAAGTTAACTTAAAAGAAATTATCAAACCCTATATTAGGAAATGGCATTGGTTTGTCATCAGTTTTCTGTTGTTGTGTGTTCTGGCGGTAATTAAGATAAAATTTACACAACCCGTTTATAAAATACAAAGTTCCATTCTCATTAAAGATGCAAAAAAAATGTCCAGTGCTTCTGGAGATTTCGGTGTTTTACAGGGATTGGGCGGTTTTGCAGGTATGGGAACCAATAGTATTGAAAATGAACTTGAAATTTTTAAATCCAAAAAAATTGCAGAAGACATTCTGAGTGAACTAAAACTTCGTACCTCAGTATATTCACGGGAAAAATTTTATGATGTAGAGCTCTATCAATCCACAAGTCCGTTTTTTGTTCAGGTAATCAATGAGAAGACGGATGAAGAAATGCCGAAGAAACCCATTGACATCTCAATCAAGGGTGATAAAATTACCTTATCTTCCAAAGAGTTTAAGAAAGATATTGTTACCACATATAATAAAACTATCAGTTTGCCTTATGCTAATTTCATGATTATCAAAAATCCTGACTTTAACCGCAAAAAGGTTGCGAAAATGGCTTTGAATGATTTTTATTTTACATACAACACCGTTGATAATCTCTCCAATAAGTTGCAAAAGGAAATGAATGTTGATCTTCTGGATAAAGATGCTACGGTTATAGGTTTAACCCTTAATAGCAGCAATCAGAATAAAGCTAAGGATATTCTAAACGGAATTGTGAATCTCTACAATGAGGAAGCCATAATGGATAAGAATACGGAATCCAAAAAAACGAAGGACTTTATTGATGAGAGAATATCCATTATCTCAAAAGAGTTAGGAGATGTGGAAAGTGAAAAAGAACGTTTTAAAATCGATAATAATATTGTAGACATTCCAACGGAAGCAAGAATTAATCTCCAATTATCAACAGAAGCTAAAGCCAGAAAAATTGCGACAGAAACACAATTGGAACTGAATGACCTCTTGTATAACTTTGTTAACCGCCAAAACAATTCAGAACTTCTTCCTGTAAATGTTGGATTGGATAATGAGGCTGCTGCCAGAAGCATCCAGAATTACAATACCCTTATTCTACAAAGGAACAAATTGCTGGAAAACGCAACTCCTCAAAACCCAGTTGTTCAAGATCTAAATGAACAGATTGACCGAATGAGACAGTCTATTCGGGAAGGACTTATAAAAAATAAATCGGCACTTCAGCTCAGTATCAGACAATTTGACATCGAGAACGGAAAGGCAATCAATCAAATGGACAAAGTTCCGTCGCGGGAAAAACTTTTTCGGAGTATTGAGAGACAACAACAAATCAAAGAGAGTCTTTATCTATTACTACTACAGAAAAGAGAAGAAGCGGCAATATCTTTGGCAATGACTGCGAATAAAGCGAGAGTGATTGATAAAGCATATACCGATGAAAAGCCAATTGCACCTAAGAAAATGATTATATTGCTGGGCGCTGGTTTATTAGGGTTACTATTGCCATTCGCATATATTTATTTGAAAGAGATTTTCAATGATACAATTAATGACAAGCATGATCTTGAAAATTTATCAGATATTACGGTTCTTTCTGAAATTCCAAGATTAACTGCCCGGCAGGAAGAATTGATTCAGTCGAATGATATTACCCCTCTTGCCGAATCATTCCGAATCATGGTGACCAATCTCAGATTTCTACTACCACATAAGGAAAAAGGGAATACCATATTTGTTACTTCCAGTGTAAAAGGAGAAGGGAAAACATTTATTTCTGTTAATCTGGCAATAACTTTAGCAAATCGTGATAAAAAAGTAATTGTTGTAGGTTCGGATATACGTAATCCACAGCTTCAAAGATATGACAGAAGTAAGAAAAATGTAAAAGGTCTAACGGAGTATCTTTATGGAGATACCAATGATGTTTCGGAAATTATTCATAAAAGCCAGTTCTCCTCGCATTGCGATGTGATTTTTTCGGGAAGTATTCCTCCCAATCCAGTTGATTTATTGGAAAATGGGCGATACGGAGATTTAGTTACCAAATTAAGAGAGGATTATGACTACATTATTTTGGATACTGCTCCGCTAATGCTGGTAACAGATTCATTCCTGATTTCAGAAAATGCGGACGTTATCCTTTATGTAACACGATCAGAAGTGACTGAAAAACAATTTATTGATTTTGCAAACAAAAAAATTGAAGAAGGGAAAATCAGAAATGTTGCATTTGTATTGAATGATGTCCATAAGAATAATTTCGGTTATGGAAATAAATATGGGTATGGATATGGAGGAAATGAAAAAAAATGGTGGAAACGGTTGTTAGCGAAATTTTAACTTTATTATAGGGGATATTATTAAATAAAGTGAATTATTTATAAATTTTAAATAAAATGTTCAAGGATAAAGTACTATTAATTACTGGAGGAACGGGGTCTTTTGGTAATGCAATGCTTAAAGGATTTTTAGATTCTGATTTAAAAGAAATTCGAATATTTTCTCGTGACGAAAAAAAACAAGAAGATATGCGAATTGAATACAAAAATGATAAACTAAATTTTGTCATTGGAGATATCCGCAATTTTGATGACATCAATCATGCAATGATGGGGGTTGATTTTGTTTTTCATGCTGCTGCATTAAAGCAAGTTCCTTCTTGTGAATTTTATCCTATGCAAGCGGTTCAAACAAATATTTTGGGAGCCGAGCACGTTTTGGAAGCTGCTGCAAGAAACAATGTTTCTAGAGTGGTGGTTCTTAGCACTGATAAAGCTGTTTATCCTATTAACGCAATGGGGATATCCAAAGCAATGATGGAAAAAATATCAATTGCTAAAGCAAGAGATCCACGAGTGAAAAATATTGATGCTATCTATACAGCAACAAGGTATGGAAATGTAATGGCTTCTCGAGGATCTATCATCCCATTATTCATTAAGCAAATTAAAGAGGGGAGTCCATTAACGATTACGAATCCTTTAATGACCCGTTTTATGATGTCTTTGGATGATTCTGTAGAATTAGTAATGTTTGCATTTTTGAATGGACAACCGGGAGATATTTTTGTCCAAAAATCGCCTGCTGCAACAGTTGAAGTTTTAGCACAAGCTTTGAAAGAATTATTTAATGCAAATAATGAAATCAAAATTATTGGTGCAAGACATGGTGAAAAAATGTATGAAACCTTGTGTTCTACAGAAGAAATGGCTAAGGCCGAAGATTTAGGGAATTTCTATAGAGTTCCTGCTGATTTTAGGGATCTAAATTACACAAAATACGTTCAGAAAGAAGCCAATGTAAAATTGGAAAGAGAGTACAATTCCGATAATACACATCGTTTAAATGTTGAAGAATTAAAGGAATTGTTATTGACTTTAGATTATGTAAGACAAGAATTGTCTACTTACCATAATAATTAGCCATATGAAAAAGATTCTTGTTTTAGGAGCTGCAGGAATGGCTGGTCATGTCATTTATACATATCTAAAAGAACTTGGGAAATACGAAGTTATTGGTACAACCAATAACAATAATCTAGAAGGAGTTTCTTATAAAATGAATATTTTCAACAAAGAGGAAGTTGAAAGTATAATAAGTATAGTAAAACCAGATATTATTATAAATTGTATCGGGATGCTCATAAGGACTTCTAAGACCAATCCAGATCAAACAATATACGGAAATGCATATTTTCCCTATATTTTAAAAGATTTGGCAGAAAAAAATAATGCAAAACTTATTCATATTTCTACAGATTGTGTTTTTTCCGGAAAAACAGGAGGTTATACCGAAAATTCATTTAAAGATTCTACTGATGTTTATGGCCTGTCAAAAAATTTAGGAGAAATAATTGATGATAAAAATTTAACTATTAGAACTTCTATCATTGGACCAGAATTGAAACGAAATGGCGAAGGTCTTTTTCACTGGTTTATGCAACAAGAGGGGATAGTTAATGGTTTTAAAAGTAATTTTTGGTCTGGTGTTACTACTTTGGAGTTGGCTAAATTTATTGATTGGATTGTTGATTGTCCTTTTGTAGGATTAGTGCATCTTACTAATAATGAGGCGATTTCTAAATATGATTTACTACATATTTTTAATGAAATCTATGATAAAAATCTCAATATTGTGGATAAAAAAGATTATGCAGCCAACAAATCTTTTGTTAATACTAATGATAAAATCACATTTTTGGTGCCTTCATACAAACAAATGTTGAAAGAGCAGAAAGAATTTATGCTTGCTCATAAAAGTTTTTATGATACTATTTACTTTTAATGGAACAATCGAATCTTGCCAAATTATTATCTAATTACGGAAGCAAACTGTGGAGTATGGTTTCCGTTTTTATTTTTATACCACTATATATAAAATTTTTGGGGAGTGAGAACTATGGTTTAATAGGATTTTATGCCCTTGTTTTGGGCATTATTAGCTTTGCAGACTCTGGCATGTCATCAGCAATTATAAAGGAATTCTCCCAAGAGTCAGATTCTAATTATAAATATACCATTTTCAGAAATTTAGAAAAAATATATTTATTTGTATGCATCATAATTTGTGGTATTATATTTTTTAGTAGTAATTTTATTGCTGAACATTGGATTTCTTCAAATGGGATACGGAAAGAAGAGTTATCCTATTATGTGAGATTAATTGGTATTGGTGTTACTTCACAACTTATTAGTTCTCTATATTTTGGAGCCTTGTTTGCTTTAAACAATCAGGTTCGTTCTAATTTGTTACAACTCGGATGGAGTTTTTCAAGATCAGCCTTAGTATTCATTTTGTTTATTGTTTTTTCAAAATCAATAGAACTATATTTTATTTGGCAAATTATATGTAATCTAGTTTATGTTTTAGTTTTAAGGTTTTTTGTTATAAAACAACTGAAACAAACGGCAAATGGACATTTATTAAAAAAAGAATCGAATAAATTGCCAAAACATATTTTGACCTATATTGGTGGCATGGTGTTTATAGCAATTATTTCAGCTATTAATATACAAGCGGATAAACTAGTTACCAGTTCTATGTTTGATTTAGGTACATTTGGTTTCTATAATATCGCATCTAGTTTAGCACAATTACCAGCGATTTTAGCGACTCCTTTAATGGCTTTTGCATTTCCTCTTTTTTCAAAATTTTCAAATCAATATTCAGAAGAAAACAAGCAGAAGACTTTAATGGTCTTTAATAAAATTTTTTATTTTATTAATCTTATTGTGGTGGTAGTTGCTGTAGGAGTAATTTTTTATACCAAGGAAATTCTTGTTTTGTGGACAAAAAGTGCAATACCATATTCTATTTTTCCAGCAATTGAGTTTGATGTTAAAATATTAATCATAGGTTCTTTTTTTCTTGCCTTACAATTTCCCTTGTATTATTTATTACTTTCAAAAGGAAAAACAAAATATACAATATACCAAGGAATTGTCCAAATAGTTTTAGGAATACCATTGTTATACTTTTGCTCACAACAATTTGGCTTGTATGGGGTTCCTATTCCATGGTTAATAATTAATTTGCTAGCATTTATTTATTTATTTATTATAGTCAATAACAAATATCTTAATTTTGCTGTCTCTCAATTTTATTTAAAAATACTTTTTGCGCCAATTTTCATAACTTTAATTGTAAATATTTTAGTTTATTTTTGCTACCAAGAGATTAATATTGATTTCATTATTTTTATTATATTTTCCTCTATTTTCAGTTTAGTTTTGTCGATTATTTGTTATAATAAACTGGCAGGAAATAATATTTTATCGTACAAACATCTTTATGATTTTCCCCATGAGTAAATTACTTTCAATAATTATCCCAACCAGAAACAGACAGATCTATTGTATAGAAAGTATAAAATCAATCATGGTTGATATTGATGATCGTTGTGAGATCGTTGTTCAAGATAACTCTTCGGATGATAGCTTGCAAAAGATGATTTTAGCACTAGAGGATGAAAGAATTGTTTACAACTATAACTCTAAGGCTTTATCATTTATTGATAATTTTGAAGAAGCTCTTAATCTTTCTATTGGAGAATTTTTTATTGTATTGGGAGACGATGACTCTATAACAAAAGATATTTTACCAATTGTGGAGTGGATGAAGAAAGAAAGTATAGAATCTGTTTCGAGTAGTTTTATTGTAGATTATATTTGGCCTAACGATAAGATTGAAAAATATAAAACAGGTTATTTATCAATTCCTAATTATAAAGGAGGGGTAAAAGATGTAAATGTAGATCATAATTTAAAAGAATTAATTAAAAATGGTTTTTTAGCATATCAAGCTTTCGACTTGCCCCGAACCTATCATGGTATTGTTAAACGATCAAGTATGGATCAAGTAAAGAGTATAGGAGGAAGGTATTTCGGTGGTCTTACACCAGATATTTACTCTACTATAGCTTTAGCTTGTGTAATAAAAAATCATAGAATTATTGATTATCCTTTTTCAATTGCGGGAGCATGCCCAGCAAGTGCAACCGTAAATGCTACAATTGGTGGTCATGCTGGAGAATTAAAAGATGCACCACACTTTAATAATAGAGGTCATTATGAGTGGGAGAAAGAAGTACCGAAATATTATAGTGTAGAAACGATTTGGGCAGAAACAGCTATTAAAGCTCTAAATGAAATGGGTTATAAAGATTGGAGAAAAGATTTTAATAAATATAAATTGTATGTGTATGGTATTTATTATAACAAATCATATATATTTAAATTAGCATTAAAACAGACTCTTAATTTAAAGTCTAGAGAAAAGTTTCATTATGTAAAACTTATAAAAGGTTTCATTTCAGCAATTTTTACAAAATATAATAATAAGAAGAAAAGATCTTTAAATATTAATAATAATGAGATGGCAAATGTTCTTAGTTTATCAGAAAGTAAAAAAAATGTAGAAACTAATCTGAAAAATATTCAAATGACAATTTTCAAATAGTTATGTATTTATATTTAATTATTTTTTTATTTATTGCATTATGTGCAGTATACGAAATTAACCAATATCCAAAAAAAAATAATTTTTTAGTTAAACTTATTGTTTTTATATTATTTTTTATTGCAGGCTTTCGTTATGAAACAGGTGTTGATTGGCTTGCTTATGAATATCAGATAGATAATGCATATCCTTTTGATAAAGCACTTAGTACAGGACGTTGGGATAAGGTTTTTCGTTCATTGGATGTCGGCTTTTCTTTATTAAATTCAATAGTAAAAGCATTTGGAGGTGGAGTTCAAGTGATTTTTTTTATTGTATCTCTTTTTTCCTGCTTGCTTTTATATAAAAATGTTCAAAAATATTCCCCTTTACCAATTTTATCTCTTCTTGCTTATTTTACATTCTTTTTCTTTATTTTTGATTTAAGTGGATTACGACAAGGTCTTGCAATTCAGATTTTTTTCTTTTCTTTAAGGTATTTACATGAAAGGAATTTTTTAAAATATTTCTTAGCAATATTAGTAGCAATGTCAATACATTGGACATCTATCATGCTATTACCACTATATTTTGTACTAAATAGAAAAGTTTCAATTAGAAATGTTATCATCATTATTGTTCTTTCGACAATAGTATTCTCCTTTAAAATTAAATGGTTAGGTGCATTTTTAGGGGATATATTAAATCAAATAAATAGTTTCACATTACTTGCAGGGAAAATAAATGCGTATACAAAGAATGAAATATTTTCGCAGAATAGGGGATGGAATATATATTCATTTTATGTATACATTAAGATAATTCTATTGTTAGCAATTTGCTATAAGAGAAGGCAATATATTCAAAGTAATGATAAGTCTAAATATTTTGATATTTTCTTTAATATATCCTTAGCTCAATTTTTCTGTATTTTCACCTTTTATGAGTTTTATGAAATGTCTGAGCGGTTTAAATTTTACTTTCTTATTTCTGAACTCATATTATTTCCCTATTTAGTTGTTTCTTTTTACCATAAATTTCAAAAACAAATTCTGATACTAATATGTTCGGCTTTTATCTTTTTTAATAGCTATATCTACTTATTAGCGTTTCCAACCGCAATAGCGTATACTCCATATCAAAATTATATTTTTTATAAAATGTTTGATAAAAAAAGTACAGGGTATCAAAGGTTACGTGAACATATAAAATTAAATAGTAATGAGTAAATTATTATATATAACTCATATTATTGATGGAGAGAATGATGGGGGAATGGCTAGAAATAAGGCTTTCTTCAAGTATTTTAAAGAAAAAAATGCAAAAATATTCAATCTGTATGATCATAATTTGTTCTTCCGATTGTTTAAAGTTTTTTCTTTTTTGCTACATAGTCTATTTTTTAGAAACAACAAAATATTTGTTCATTTAGGGACAATTTTTAATATTTTTCCTAAGCAACTATTAAGAACTAAACTAGGATATTCTATTTTTAAATTATTTTTAGTATTCATAGCAAAACGAAATAATCTGTATATTGAAGTAAATGACTTGCCATATGAACAAGCAAAGGATTTAAACTTATTTCAGGAAAATTTTTATTTTATTTTTCAAAAAAATATTTTTGATAATACTTTGAAAATGAACTATGTTTTTGCTTCAAATGAAATGGAAAAATATGTTTTAGAAAAATACTCAATTAATAAAAATAGTTCACAGGTCATAATCAATGGAGCTCCAATACTGGAGAAAGATGTAAGTTTAGTTAGCCTTGAAAAATATAGTGATTATAAATCTAAATATATTTATGTTGGGACATTGGCAAGAGGTCGAGGAATAGAAGAAATTATTTCAGTATTCAATAAAACCGATTCTTATTTGTTTTTAATTGGTTCGGGCGGAGAGTGGTTGCAAGAGCTTTTGAACAGCATTACAAATATTATCTATCTCGGAAGTTTTGCAGAACAAGAAGCTATGATGATAACTGCACAATGTGATTATGGTATAATGCACTACGATAGCTCTAAGTTTTATTATAATTTATGCTATCCTACAAAAAATTCTTTTTATATATCAGCGGGTATTAATGTAATATCTACAAAGTTAATAGAAACACAAAATGTAATTTCGAAGTTTAATATTTTCTTGTTTGAAGATATCGAAAACTGGAAACAAGTAATTGAAAATCCCAATGATTATTTTTCAAATTTATCTAAAATTGACGAACACATAAAAGAGAAATTTTACTGGGAAGATTTATTAATGGAGTTGAAAATCTAAAATTAATTGGTTTTCAATTTAGATATATCCCAACTTTTGTGATAACCGATCCCATAAGGTAATGCTTTATTATAAATGTTGTTTACATTAATTTTACCAACTTTTGGAGATGCTATGTAAATATCCCAAGACTTGCTTCCATTAAAAGATGACGGGGAAGAAATGTTAATATTACTAACTTCTCCAATTGCAGAATTATTGATGGTAATTAGTTCACCAATATTTTGATTTTTTCCAATATTATTGTGACCAGAGTGAGGTGTAATAAGTTCAATTAAATATGTTCCCGAATCTATATGCCAGCCACTTTTCTGTGCACTTTCTGCTCCGCAAGATATGAAAGTTAATGAGTATGTATTACTATTTTGTCCCTTTTTTAGATTATAAGCATTAGTGGGGCTTCCATCTACAGCACAACTTATGAAACTTGAATATATGGTTCCTTCTATATTAAAACTGCAACCTTGTAAATAACAATTTTCAAAGGTTAAAGAAGTATTCGAGTCTCCGGAAAAAATTCCTATTCCCCCGTCATTACTAATAATATTTACACGAGAAATTTTTCCTTGGAAAACAGCATTTTCTCCATTATTTCTTCCAAGTGAAAGGGCAATTGATTGATCAGAACTTGTGGATCTTATCTTTAAATTATCAATTTGAAAATCATATCCTTTATAAAATTCAAGAATATTTGTATGATTTTTTTGAGTATTAATTAAATTTATATTCGATATTTTTAAATCTATAAAATCAGAGATACTTAATTTGGCATTATTAATAAAAGTAATTGTAGATCCAGTAAACAAACCGCCTTGAAGAGAATAGCTAGATTTGTTTCCAATTATTTCAATTCCTCGAAGATTTGTTATATTGACAGGTCTGCTGAATACTAGATTATTATTTATTTTAAGAGTTCCTCCATTTAGTTTTTTAAGTAATTCTATTGAATTTTCAAACTTAGTTGCGTCATCATTTCCTTTTACATTATCCAGTTTTATTGCTTTTGTTAGAAGGAAATCATTGTCAACGTAAAAATCATTTCCTTTTTTAATAAATACTAATCCATCTACTTTTGAATTATTCATTAAAGTATTATCTTGCCAAAGACTTGTTTTTATGTAATTTTGGGCAAAAGAAAAGATTAAAGCAAAGTTGAAAAAAATGAGGAAAAATGCTTTTTTCATTGATGAAAAATTTAAAGTTCACGTAAATATATGAAATTTAATAGTTTCAATTCGGAAATTTTATTCATTATAGCTGCATATAAAGAAAGATTTGATAAGTGCAATTCTTATGTTTCTTTAAAGAAAAGCTATCTAAATATTGTGACAAGTAATAAACTCAATATATATATTGCAGACAATACAGATATGCCTGAATGGGATTATTCTGATTTGAAAGAAGCGGATAATAGAATAAATCTACATTATTTTAAATTTAATAATCCAGGGCTTTCATTTGTGTATAATAGAGGAGCCGAATTTGCACAAAACAACCAGATTCCTTGGTTGGTATTATTAGATCAAGATACTATTCTTCCTCTAGATTTTTATGAAAAATATATACAAGCAGTACAAGAACAGAATACTATTAAAATCAAAGTTCCTTGTATATTAATAGATAATAATAGGATATTATCTCCTTCTAAATATAAAGGATATAGATCTTACTTATACAATAATTTGGAGGAAGGGATTTATAGCCTAAATGAGAATTCATTTATTAATACCGGAATGCTCGTTAATACAGAATTTTTCCTCAAAGTTGGAGGGTATAATGAGAATATTAAATTAGATTTTACCGATCACGATTTTGTACATAAGTGCAAACAATATGCAGAAGAATTTGAAGTAATGGACGTTACTTTAATACAAGACCTTTCTTCTATAACTAATAATAAAGACCAAGCGTTAAAACGTTATTCTCTTTATTTAAGAGATTTAAAAGAATTTAAGAAGAACAAAAAGAAACAGATTATGTTACTCTTGAATGCTGATTTTTTAAGATTACTTAAACTATCCATTCAATATAAGTCATTTCAATTTTTAAAATTAAGGTTAAAAAAATGATAAGTGTTTGTTTAACAACTTATAATGGCGCACTATTTTTGAGGGAGCAATTAGATTCTATTCGTAAGCAATTGGGAGCTCAAGATGAGGTGATTATATCAGATGATGGTTCTACCGATGAGACATTGGCTATTATTGAAAATTATAAAGACAGTCGTATAGTTCTTCTTCATCACACTCCTATTAAAAAAGAATTTAAATTCAGTTTAACAACAGATAATTTTGAAAATGCCTTATCTCGTGCTAAAGGAGATTATATATTTTTAGCAGACCAGGATGATATTTGGAAAGATAATAAAATTGAAGTATGTATTGAATTGTTCAAAAATGGTTATGATTTAATTCTGCATGATTGTGACATTGTAGACGAAAAGAATAATAAAATAGCTAATTCGTATTTTGAAATAAATAAGTCCCAAAAAGGAATTATTAAAAACTTCTCTAACAATTCTTACTTAGGTTGTTGTATGGCAATAAATAGGAAATTTTTGAATAAAATTTTACCATTTCCTAAAATCTCAGTCCCTCATGACATTTGGATCGGATTAATTTATGAATATTACGGTAATGTTTTTTTTAGTGATGAAAAACTAATTTCATATAGAAGGCACGGAGGAAACGTTTCTCCTTCAGGGGAAAAAAGCAAAAACAGCTTATTGTTTAAACTGAAATACCGAATTAACATCGCCTTATCTTTTGTTGGGAGGATAATGTAAATCTTACAAGTTAAACATTTATAAAGAATGAAAATATTACAAACCATAAAATACTTTGAACCTAGTAAAGGCGGAATGGAATCTGTAGCTAAGAACTTGGTTGTAGGTATTAAAAATATTTGCCCTAATGATGAAATAACGGTCTTATGCAATAATCATGAAGAAAGCAAAAAGAATGTAATAGAAAAATTATTAGGTTTAACCATCGTTAGATATAAATCTTTTTTTTACAAAAGCCAACCTATTTCTCTTTTATTTAAAGGACTTAAAGAGTACATTTCCGATTCGGATGTCATTCATCATCATTACCCATTCCCTACAATGGAACTCGCGTTATTGAGATATACTGGTCTTTTAAAAAATAAAAATTTTGTAATTACTTGGCATGCAAATATTCAAAATTCAAGATGGTCAAGGATAGAGAAATTTTATAATCCAATGATTGAGAAACTTTTAGATTCCACTTCGAAAATAGTGGTCACCTCTCCTCAGTTATTTGAATACTCCTCAATTTTACAGAAATACAAAGAGAAGATAGAAGTTATACCTTTAAGTTTTGAGCCTCATCATGAAAACATTAATCCTAAGAAATTATCAGAAATACCCCAAATTTTATTTGTAGGTAAACTTAGGATTTATAAAGGATTGAAATTTTTAATAGAGGCAGTAAAAGATTTAAATGTTGTTGTAAATATAGTTGGTAACGGTGAATTGGAAACAGAATTGAATGAAACCATTCATGGAAATCATCTTCAAGATAAAATTTTCTTACACACGAATGTTAATGATGAAGAACTGAAAGTGTTTTATAAAAAATCAGATTTATTTGTTTTACCATCTATCAATGAAGCAGAAGCCTTTGGTGTGGTTCAGTTGGAAGCGTTAAGTTATGGTTTGCCCGTTATCAATACAAATTTGAAGTCAGGGGTTCCCTTTGTTTCATTGAATAATTTGACAGGTTATACTGTTGAAGCATCAAATTCTGATGAATTAAGAAATGCAATTGTAAAAGTTATTTCTGATCCAGTTAATTATAGTACGCTTTCTAAAAATGCGATTGAACGGTCCAAAGAATTTTCTAATGAGAGAATGGTTGAAAAATACCTGAAAGTATATGAAAATTAGTATCACCGGCATCACCGGCTTTGTAGGGCGAAACCTTTCAGAATATTTATCTCAGCAAAATGTTGAAGTCAAAGGTTTGTCATTGAGAAATTCAAATTGGGAAAACGATTTGGATAAAAATTCAACAGCAATTATCCATCTTGCAGGGAAAGCACACGATACTTCAAACACCTCTTCTGGAGATGAATATTTCAAAGTAAACAGAGATTTGACCATAGAATTGTTCAACGGATTTTTGAAGTCCAATATTCAGGACTTTTTCTATTTTTCTTCCGTGAAAGCTGTTGCAGATAGCGTTTCCGGAATTTTAACGGAAAACGATACTCCCAATCCTTTCACTCCCTACGGAAAATCAAAATTGGAAGCAGAAGAATATTTATTAAAACAAAAACTACCAAAAGGGAAAAGGCTTTTTATCATTCGTCCCTGCATGATTCACGGTCCTGGAAACAAAGGAAACCTGAATTTATTATATAAAATTGTCGAAAAAGGATTGCCCTGGCCTTTGGCTGCTTTTCATAATGAAAGGTCATTTTTGAGTATAGATAATCTTAGTTATCTAATCTTTAAAATGCTTGAATCCCCAACTGTAAAATCCGGAGTTTATAATTTCTCTGATGATGATGAATTATCGACCAATGAATTGGTAATTTTAATCTCGAGTGTCTTAGGAAGAAAACAAAAACTACTGAAAATTCCGGCAGGGACAATAAAAAGTGTTGTAAAAATAGGTGACTTCTTGCCATTGCCTTTGAATTCTGAAAGGCTGAAGAAATTAACAGAAAGTTATGTGGTCTCCAACCAAAAAATCAAATCGGAATTAGGAATTAAAACCTTACCTTTGTCTGCACAACAGGGACTGAAAAAAACCATAGAAAGTTTCAAAAACAAATGAGGTATCTTATAGTATTGGTGGTACTATTTCTTGCAGAACTGCTTTATTTCAAAGTAGCTGATTATTTCAATATTATCGACAAACCCAATGAAAGAAGTTCCCATACCCAGATTACACTTCGCGGTGGTGGAGTGATTTTTTATTTTGGAGCACTTTTGTTTTTCATACTTTCGGAATTTCAGTATCCTTACTTTTTTATCGGGCTTACATTGATTACGGTGATTAGCTTTCTGGATGATGTTTTTACCCTTTCCAATAAAATCCGCATTTTCATTCATTTTTTCAGTATACTTTTGATGCTTTATCAAGTTGGAATCTTGCAACAACCCTTCTGGATTATTGGCATTGCGCTCATTCTTTGCGTGGGTATAATCAATGCTTATAATTTTATGGACGGCATCAACGGTATTACCGTTTCCAACAGTCTTGCGGTTTTGCTTTTGCTTGCCATCGTAAATCATCAGGTTTACTTTGTCAGTCAGGATTTGATTATTTACAGTATGATTGCTTCTGTCGTATTTGGGTTTTTCAATTTCCGGCAGAAAGCAAAATGTTTTGCTGGAGATGTTGGTTCCGTTTCGATGGCGTTTATCATTCTTTTTTTATTGACGAAGTTGATTCTTCAAACCGAAAATCCAATTTATATCCTGTTTCTTTCGGTGTACGGAATTGATTCTATTTGGACAATTTTCCGCAGATTATTAAAAAAAGAAAATATCTTTCAGGCACATCGTACCCATTTGTATCAGATTTTAGCCAACGAAAACCAAACCAACAAACTTCTGGTTTCCGGATTATACGGAATCATACAGCTTATATTGGGATTCATCATTATTTACAGTACTACTACACAATCCTCATATATTCAGTGGCTGGTATCAGTTGCGATTATTGTCGGAGGGACACTCCTATATTTCATTATCAAAAACCGTTTACTTCGAAAATATCAGATTCAATAATTTTTTTTAATGAATTATCCCATTTGGAAACGTCTTTTTGATTTTACCCTTGCTTTGCTTGGGATTTTCATTTTATTTCCTTTAATGATAATTTTGTATCTTGCTTCAAGTGTGGATGTTCGGCATTCAGGTCTTTTTATTCAAAATCGAATCGGGCAATTTGGTAAGACTTTTGTTTTGTATAAATTTCAGAGTATTAATCCCAAAAGCAAACACATTTCTGCATATGGAAAATTTATTCGGAAATACAAACTGGATGAACTTCCGCAACTGTTTAATATTCTGAAAGGAGACATGAGCTTTGTGGGGCCTCGTCCTGATATTGCCGGTTATTATGATGTTTTGCAGGGAGAAAATCGCGAAGTACTTCAGTTAAAGCCGGGTTTAACCTCAGATGCCAGCATCAAATACAGAAACGAAGACGATTTATTAAGCCAGCAAAATAATCCGGATTTTTATAACGATGAGGTTTTGTTTCCGGATAAAGTCGCGATGAATATGAATTATATGAAAAATATGTCATTCGGGAATGATATAAAAATTATAGTTAGAACAATTATTAGTATTTTTGATTAACCCAATATTATATATGAAACTTATAGAAACCCCCTTAAAAGACTGTTATATCATCGAGCCAACCATTTTTGATGACGACAGAGGTTATTTCTACGAAAAATACAATGAAAAAAAATTTGAGGAACTTACCGGGCTGAACGGTCATTTCGTTCAGGACAATATTTCCAAATCTTCGTATGGTGTTTTGCGTGGTGTTCATTTGCAAAAAGGAGAATATGCACAGGCAAAACTGGTGTCCTGTCTGGAGGGGAAAGTATTTGATGTTGCGGTGGATCTTCGCCCCGAATCGCCTACTTACGGACAATGGTATGGTGTTGAATTATCACCGGAAAACAAACTTCAGTTCTATGTTCCGCGAGGTTTTGGTCATGGTTTTTCGGTATTGAGTGAAACTGCAGTTTTTGCTTATAAATGTGATAATTTCTATAAAAAAGACGCAGAAGGAGGATTGATTTGGAATGATCCCGAAGTGAATATAGACTGGCGGATTCCTGAAGAAGACGTAATCCTTTCTGAAAAAGACAAAATACTTCCCGCTTTTGCTGAAAAAGCATTTTTGTAAAAGATCGTATTGACAAAACAAATGAAGAACCGAATTTCCGGTTCTTTTTTTATTCCTAAATTTGCACCCTGAAAAACAAGATAATGCGTACAAAATCCACCGGAAAAAAGAAAATCAATATTGTAACTTTAGGATGTTCCAAAAACGTCTACGATTCCGAAGTCTTGATGGGACAACTGAAAGCCAACGGAAAAGAAGTCGTGCACGAAGAAAAAGGCGATATTGTAGTCATCAATACCTGCGGATTTATCGACAATGCCAAAGAAGAATCTATCAATACCATTCTCGATTTTGTAGAAGCAAAAAATCGGGGCGAAGTAGAAAAGGTTTTCGTTACAGGATGTCTTTCCGAGCGGTACAAACCTGATCTGGTAAAAGAAATTCCGGATGTGGATCAATATTTCGGAACCAGAGATTTACCCATTCTTTTAAAACATTTGGGCGCAGATTACAAACATGAATTGGTGGGAGAACGTTTAACCACCACCCCAAAACATTACGCCTATCTGAAAATTTCCGAAGGTTGCGATCGTCCGTGTTCGTTCTGTGCCATTCCTTTAATGAGAGGAGGACATGTTTCCACTCCGATTGAAAAACTGGTGATTGAAGCTCAAAAACTGGCAAAAAACGGAACAAAAGAGTTGATTCTGATTGCGCAGGATCTTACTTATTACGGATTGGATATTTATAAAAAAAGAGCACTGGGCGATTTGCTGAAAGAACTAATCAAAGTAGACGGAATAGAGTGGATTCGTCTTCATTACGCCTTTCCAACAGGTTTCCCGGAAGACGTTCTGGATATTATTAAAACCGAAACCAAAGTGTGCAATTATATTGATATTCCATTGCAGCACATCAATACCGAACTTTTGAAATCCATGCGCCGCGGAACCACGCATGAAAAAACCGATGCTTTACTGGATAAATTCCGGGAAAAAGTTCCGGATATGGCCATTCGTACCACTTTAATTGTCGGCTATCCCGGAGAAACCGAAGAACGTTTTCAGGAAATGAAGGAATGGGTGAGAACGCAGCGTTTTGATCGTTTGGGATGCTTTACCTATTCCCATGAAGAAAATACACATGCTCATCTTTTGGACGATGATGTTCCGCAAGAAGTGAAAGAAGCGCGAGTGGAAGAAATTATGGAATTGCAGTCGCAGATTTCCTGGGAGAAAAATCAGGAAAAAATTGGGAAAGTTTATAAATGTATTTTCGATCGTAAGGAAGGAAATTATTTTGTGGGAAGAACTGAATTTGATTCTCCTGATGTGGACAATACCGTTTTGGTTTCGGCTGAAAATACCTATATTTCGATTGGTGAATTCGCCAATGTTACCATAACTTCCGCAGAAGAATTTGATTTGTATGGTGAAATTACAGAATAATTTTAACGGGCTCTTAGCCAAATTAAAAATCCACGAAACGGGCATTAAGCTCGTTTTTTTTATTTAAATGTGAAGATTTTCTATAAACATAGAAGAAGCCATTACATACATCATATTAATTTAAACACTTGCTGTATTTGTCATGCCTAAACCTCTCTAAAAAGAGAATTTTGATTTCTGCGAAATGACAAATGTTGTATGATAAAGGATTTTTTTAATAAGGTATAGGTGTAGATTTTTTTTAAATAACTGATAATCATCATGTTTAAATGTAATTTAACATAACTTGTTAATTGAATTAACAAATTTGCATTTTTTTTAACATTTTTTAACAACACTCCAAGAAAGCCCATGAAATCGACAATAAGGGATTGTGTTAACAAAAATTTAAGAGAAATTTAAGGAATATTAAGAATTTGAATTCGGTTACACAAGATGCGGGAATATCTTTGCCACGTCAAAACCCCAAAATTCAAGTATGATGAAAAGAGGAATTCTCGTAATCATAATGATGATTTCAACATTAGGGCTTTATTCATTCAAGAATAGTGCCAGTGATGCCAAAACAAGTTTTGCATCGTTTTACCACGATAAGTTTAATGGTAAAAAAACAGCGAGCGGTGAACTTTTCGATAATGATAAATTTACTGCTGCCAACATGAGACTGCCATTTGGAACCAAAGTTCAGATTACCAATCTGAGAACCGGGAAGAGCATTGTTGTTCGTGTAAATGACCGAGGTCCTTTTCACGCTTCAAGAAGTTTCGATTTGTCCAAAGCGGCTTACAAGGCAATAGGCGACCTGAAACATGGAACCATGCCGATTGAATTTGAAATTATCGATTAAGATTAATTTTTTACGTAGTAAACCAGCAAATTTTTGCTGGTTTTTTTATTTTATTTAACCATGCATTTATGCTTGTAAAATTCTGATGTTTTTGGGTTTAGAAAAAAGTGTGTTGATGCAAAAGTGCATTCCGGAGGAACGTTATCTGTGTAGAATAGGTTTGAACGAATAGAGTGGGGCGCGCCGCAGGTGCGCTATCTTTTTGGAGAACATTATTTTAATAGGAATTTTATACATAAAATTTTCACATCAAACTTAAAAAAATACAATCTAAAATTGGTCAATGCTGTTTTAGCGAAGAACTAAGTTTTAAAATGAAATACAGACATTCAAATTTAAACCTCAATCAAAATTGGGCAGTGATCGGAATGCACCACATCTTTTAAAATAATCGAACGTTTTAGAAAAGGCTGTAAAGATTGTGTAATGAAATTGTAATCAATTCTCCAGCCTTTATTTCTTGCCCGTGAATTCTGGCGATAACTCCACCACGTATAATTTCCTGGATTCGGATTCATATACCGGAAACTGTCAATCAGTTGGCATTCTTTTATAAAATCTGTCATCCATTCTCTTTCCACCGGCAAAAACCCCGAAACATGCTGTAACCGTACAGGATCATGAATATCAATTGCTTCATGACAGATATTAAAATCACCGGAAATCACCAGATTGGGAATGCATGTTTCCAGATTTTTGATGTATTCAAGGAAATCTCTACAGAAATCAAGCTTGTATCCCAAACGGTTGATGTTGGAACCGCTTGGAACATAAACGGACAAAACGGAAAGTTCTTCAAAATCCAATCGGATTACCCGTCCTTCAGCATCGAATTTTTCAATTCCACAACCGTATATTACGTTTTTAGGTTTCAGTTTAGTGATAATTCCAACGCCGCTGTATCCTTTTCTTTCTGCGGGAAACCAAAAACTCTGGTAGCCGATTTCTTCAAATAATTTTTGATTAATCTGATCCAAAGCCGCTTTACTTTCCTGAATACACAAAACGTCCGGATTGCTCAATTGCAGCCATTGAATAAAATCTTTGTTCAATACGGCACGGATTCCGTTTACATTATAACTGATGATTTTCATACTGCAAAAATAACGGATTGGATTGAGATTTTGAATGAAATAAAAAATAAGGGAATTTTTGAGAAATGGAAAAAAAAACGGGCGAGAAAAATTTGAAAATTTTCCTCGCCCTCCCAAACTAAATAAACTATGAAAAAAAACTATTTGGGTTCTAAAATGCTGATCGGGATGATGCATTCCTCAAGCGAAATACCACCATGCTGATAGGTTTCTTTATAATAGTTCACAAAATGATTGTAATTTTTTGGATAGGCCAAAAACGTGTTGTTTTTTGCGAAAATGTATTTTGAACTGATGTTCCCTTTTGGTAAAAATATTTTTTCCGGATGGGATACTGCCCAAACTTCCTTTTCATCATATGTCAGACTTCTTCCGGTTTTGTAACGGATATTGGTCGATGTTTCGCGGTCGCCCACAACCTGACTTGGTTTTTTCACATAAATGGTTCCGTGATCGGTGGTAATCACCAGTTTAAATCCGTTTTCAGCAGCCAGTTTGATGATTTTTAACAGTGAAGAATTTTCAAACCAGTTATAAGTAAGCGAACGGAAAGTTTTATCATCACGAATCAGCTGGTCAATAATGTGGTTATCCGTTTTGGCGTGTGAAAGAATATCGATAAAATTATACACAATTACCAGTAAATCATTGTTTTTGTGTTGGTTAAAATCATCGAATATTTTCCGTTCAAAATCGGCATTCAGGATTTTCAGATACTTCATTGATTTGGAGGAAAGTCCCAAACGTTTCATCTGATCTTCCAGAAAATCCCTTTCAAATTCATTTTTATTTCCGTCTTCATTGTCATTAAACCATTTATCCGGAAAACGTTTTTCAATTTCAGAAGGCATCAGTCCTGCAAAAAATGAATTTCTGGCATACTGCGTTGCTGTCGGCAAAATGCTGTAATAGTAATCTTCCGAGGTTTTATTGTAGAATTTTGTGAATAAAGGTTCAATTACTTTCCACTGATCGTAGCGCAGATTATCAACCATCAACAGCAGAACTTTCTCTTTTTCCACCACCGGTTTTATTTTTTCTTTGAAAAGGGTGTGGCTCATCATTGGTTTTTCGTTGGAGTGCAACCAGTCTTCATAATTTTTTTCGATGAATTTTGAAAACTGAATATTGGCTTCCTCTTTTTGGGATTGCAGCAAATCTGCAAACTCGCTGTCGAACACTTTGTCGAATTTTATTTCCCAGTTCAGGATTTTCTTATAATATTCTGCCCAATCCTGCCAGGTTCTTAAATAGGAAAGTTCCATGGAAAGATTCCGGAATTCCTGTTGGTATTCCTGAATGGTCTTTTGCTCCACCAGATTATCCTCCTGAAGATTCTTTTTTAAAGACAGCAAAACCTGATTTGGATTCACCGGTTTCAGGATGTAATCCGAAATTTGCGAACCAATGGCTTGTTCCATAATATGTTCTTCTTCACTTTTCGTTACCATCACAATTTTCATGGAGGTATCTTTGTCTTTCAGCATAGGAATGGCTTCCAGTCCGGAAATTCCCGGCATGTTTTCATCCAGAAGCGCAAGCTGAAATTTTTCTCCGTCAATAATTTCCAGAGCTTCATTCACATTGTTTACCGGCGTAACTTCGTATCCTTTGTTTTCCAGAAAAACAATATGAGGTTTCAGCAAATCCACTTCATCATCGATCCATAATATTTTCGACATATAGTAATGATATTAAAATTAAATATTGGTTGAGGTATTAAGACATCAAAAATACGACCAAAACCTCTTAAATATTGTGTAAAAAATAATGCAAAACCGTTAAATTTGAGTTAAACCAAAACGTCACTTTCTCAATGGGTTTTGAGCAGGTTCTGAAATGAAAACCTTACATTTGCCTCTATCATTTCCAGCAGTAATGACCAATAAACTCAAAATCATCAACGATCCCGTTCACGGATTTATCCGCATTCCTTTCGAAATTCTTTTTGATGTTATTGAACATCCGTATTTTCAGCGTTTGCGCAGGATTTCCCAAACCGGGCTTCTCAGTACGATTTTTCCGGGAGCTACCCATACGCGTTTTCATCATGCTTTGGGTGCGATGCATTTGATGTTTACCGCTCTTGAAACGTTGCGCCTGAAAGGAGTTGAATTTTCCAAAGAAGAAGAAAGAGGAGCTTTGCTGGCGATTCTGATGCACGATATCGGTCATGGTCCGTTCTCTCATGCTCTGGAAAATATGCTGATGGACGACTGGCATCACGAAAAGTTATCTCTTTTACTGATGAATCAACTGAATGACGTTTTTGATGGAGAATTGGAAATTGCAATCAGGATGTTTCAGGGTAAATATCACCGTAAATTTTTCAACCAGTTGATTTCCTCGCAGTTGGATGTGGATCGGTTGGATTATTTAAAACGCGACAGTTTTTATACCGGTGTTTCTGAAGGAAATATCAATACACAGCGGATTATCTCAATGATGAATGTGGCGGATGATGAACTCGTGGTGGATGCAAAAGGAATTTATTCCGTGGAAAACTTTCTTACTGCCAGAATGTTTATGTATTGGCAGGTGTATTACCACAAAACTGCCGCTTTGGCAGAACATCTTTTGGTGAAAATTCTGGATAGAGCCAAACATTTGGTTTCGGAAGGACATCCTTTAAAAGCAACAGAAAATCTGGAGTATTTCCTGCATAAAAATAAATTTGAAAAAGCAACCGCAGAAGATATTCAGCGGTTCACGGATTTGGATGATAATGATGTCATTCAGGCAATGAAATTATGGCAGCATTGTGAGGATCCCGTTCTTTCTTATTTCTGTTCGTGCGTAATTAAAAGGAAATTTCCCAAAACGCTTATCGCCTCTTCTCCTTTTGAACAGCATTTTAAAGAAGAAATAATTGAAAAAACAAACACTCATTTCGGGATTCAGAACGGTGATCTTCTCGTGGATGAAATCTCAAGAAGTCTTTTACCGTATAATCCTGAAAAACAGCCGATTTATCTTTTGCATAAAGATGGAAGTAAAATAAAACTGGATCAATCTGAAAATCAAATACTTTCTTCATCCATTACCACGTCGAATACCAAATTTATTTTCTCTTTTCCAAGGGAAGTTTCATATAAAAAATAAAAAGAAAAGTTTGGCGATTTCCTGAAATTCTTATCTTTGCAGGATATGGAATTTACAGCTTCGCAGATTGCCGGCTTTATCAACGGAAAAATTATTGGAAATCCGGACACTGTGATTACGGGCGTTTCGCCAATAGAAAACAGTGAAGAAGGGCATCTCTCATTTATCGCTCAGGATCGTTTTGCACATTTTCTGGATACCGCAAAAAGTTCTGTTCTTATCGTTTCTCAGAAATTACTTACCCAGAAATCCTATACCCCAACCATTATTGCAGTAGAAGATGCATATCTTTCTTTTCAGGTGCTGATGAATCTTTATCAGGAAATGCAAAGCAGAAGAACGGGAATTGAACAGGGTTCGTTTTTTCACGAAACTGCCGAAATCGGAACAGATGTATATGTGGGCGCTTTCTCTTATGTTTCCGAAAAAGCCAGAATTGGCGACGGAACACAGATTTATCCACACGTTTATATCGGAAAAGGAGTGCGGATTGGCAAAAACTGTAAAATCGACAGCGGGGCACGAATTTATGATTACTGCATTATTGGAGATGATTGTATCGTGCATTCCAATACGGTAATCGGCGGCGATGGTTTTGGTTTTCAGCCAACAACTGATGGCTTTAAAAAAATTCCGCAATTAGGAAATGTAATTATTGAAGATCAGGTGGAAATCGGTTCCAACTGTTCCATTGATCGTGCAACGATTGGTTCCACCATTATCGGAAAAGGAACAAAAATTGACAACCTGATTCAGATTGCCCATAATGTGAAAATCGGACAAAACAATGTGATTGCGGCACAAGCCGGAATTGCCGGTTCTACCATTATCGGAGACTGGAATCAAATCGGAGGTCAGGTAGGCGTTGTCGGACACATTAAAATTGGAAATCAGGTAAAAATTCAGGCTCAAAGTGGCGTGAATTCCAATGTTGAGGATAAAGAAATTATTTACGGAAGCCCTGCTATTTCAGCCAGCGATTTCCGAAGAAGTTATGTGCATTTCCGCAATTTCAGTGAAATTGTAAAACGGATCAATATTCTTGAAAAAAACTCAAAAGATCATCCTAATGAGTGATATGCAAAAAACCCTTAAAGAACAAGTAACCCTTTCAGGAATCGGTTTGCACACGGGAAAACACGTGAGTCTTACCATAAAACCTGCCAAGGAAAATACCGGTTTCGTATTTGTACGCACCGACCTCGAAGGACATCCACAAGTGGAAGCGGATGTTAATTATGTTACCACCACAGAGCGCGGAACTACACTGGAAAAACTGGGAGTACGCATTCATACCTGTGAGCATTTGCTTGCCGCTTTGATCGGTTGCGATTTGGATAATGCCATTCTTGAAATGGACAGTGCAGAACCGCCGATTCTCGATGGATCCTCAAAATTTTTCGTGGAAGCCATTGAAAACGTGGGTATTCAGGAACAATCGATTCCGAGAGAATACCTTGTCATTAAAGAAGTGCTGAGTTATGTGGATCCCAATACCGGATCCGAAATTACGGTAATTCCTTCCGATACTTATGAAATAACAACAATGGTAGATTTCGGAACGAAAGTTCTCGGAACTCAGAATGCCACACTGAAAGATATTTCCGAATTCAAAGAAGAATTTGCTTCGGCGAGAACATTCAGTTTTCTTCATGAGTTGGAAATGCTTCTGGATGCAGGATTAATAAAAGGAGGAGATATTTCCAATGCCATCGTATATGTAGATAAGGAATTAACACCCGAAACCGCCGACAAACTGAAAAAAGCCTTCGGAAAAGAAAATGTTTCCATTCGTCCGAACGGAATTCTCGATAATCTTACTTTAAATTATCCTAATGAAGCCGCACGTCACAAACTTTTGGATGTGATCGGAGATCTGGCTTTGGTAGGGGTAAAAATCAAAGGAAAGGTAATTGCCAATAAGCCCGGGCATTTTGTGAATACCCAGTTCGCAAAAAAACTCAACCGCCAATGGAAATTGCAGAAAAAAAGAAACGTTCCGGATATTGATCTTTTTAAAGAGCCGGTTTTTGATATTAACGGCATTATGAAATTGCTGCCTCACCGTCCGCCTTTCTTATTGATAGACAGGGTGATGGAACTCTCCGAATCTCATGTGGTCGGGGTAAAAAATGTATCCATGAATGAACCTTATTTTGTAGGTCATTTCCCAAAAGAACCGGTAATGCCGGGAGTTCTTCAGATTGAAGCAATGGCGCAAACAGGAGGAATTCTGGTTCTTGCCAATGTACCCGATCCGGAAAATTATTCCACTTATTTTGTGAAAATGGACAAGGTGAAATTCAAGAAAAAAGTAGTTCCGGGAGATACACTTATTTTTAAAATTGAACTTATAGAACCGATCAGAAGAGGAATCGTACACATGCAAGGATACGGCTATGTTGGAGAATCTGTAGTTGTGGAAGCTGAACTGATGGCACAAGTAGCAAAAACCAAAGCAGATTAATCCATGATACATCAGTTAGCAGCCGTAGACCGCAGAGCCAAGATTGGGAAAAATGTTGTAGTAGAGCCTTTTACTACGATCGCAGCAGACGTAAGCATCGGAGCAGGAACTTGGATTGGTTCCAATGTTACCATTATGGATGGTGCCAGAATCGGAAAAAACTGTAAAATATTTCCGGGATCAGTAATATCCGCAATTCCTCAGGATTTGAAATTTGATGGTGAAGATACACAAGTATATATCGGCGACAATACCACCATTCGTGAATGTGTAACCGTAAACCGCGGAACCAAAGCATTGGGATATACAAAAGTGGGAGATCACTGCTTGATTATGGCTACTGCACACGTGGCACATGATTGCATTATCGGGAATAATGTGGTGATTGCCAACGGATGCGGAATCGCAGGACATGTGGAAATTGGAGATTACGTGGTAATGGGCGGTTTAAGTGCCGTTCAGCAATTCGGAAAAATCGGAAAACACGTGATGGTTTCAGGAGGAAGCTTAATCCGAAAAGATATTCCGCCTTATGTGAAAGTTGCCCGTGAACCCATTTCCTATGCAGGAATCAACTCTGTAGGATTGCGCAGAAGAGGCTTTACTAACGAGAAAATTTTTGAAATCCAGAAAATTTACCGCTATATTTTTCAGATGAAACTGAATGTAACTCAGGCAACATCCTATATCGAAAAAGAAATGCTGCCTACCGCAGAACGCGATGAAATTTTGGAATTTATCCGCAATTCCCCAAGAGGAATTATCAAAGGATACGGAACCGGAAAAGAATGATAGGGAGATAGGGAGACAGGGAGACTTGGAAATTTTGAGAAAAGGCAGGTGCTTATCGAAGCACAATTCCGGAATTAAGTTGAATCAGATGGCTTCGTTGTTCGTATCTCGCTTCTCGTAAATCCATCCAACCCTCAAACAAAATCAAACTCTCAAACAATAGACAACCTTAAACTTGAAACAAAAAATATAAATGGCAACAACAGCTGATATCAGAAAAGGTCTTTGCATCGAGTACAGCAACGACATATACAAAGTAATCGAATTCCTGCATGTAAAACCCGGAAAAGGACCGGCTTTCGTACGTACAAAATTAAAATCTGTTACCAACGGGAAAGTGGTGGACAACACATTTTCTGCAGGTCATAAAATTGAGGAAGTAAAGGTGATTACCAGAAAATTCCAGTATTTGTACGATGATGATAATGGTTTTCACTTCATGAATAATGATGATTTCTCCCAAATCTACATCAATAAAGATATGATTGAAAATGCACAGTTCATGAAACCTGGAGAAGAAGTAACCATTATTCTGAAAGAAGCCGATGAATCTCCGCTTTCTGCCGAAATTCCCCCAACCGTTTTAATGGAAGTTATTGAAGCAGAACCGGGAGTGAAAGGAAATACCGCGACCAATGCCCTGAAAAATGCAATTATAGAAACCGGAGCACGCGTAATGGTTCCTCTTTTTATTGAAGCAGGCGAAAAGATCAAAATCAATACAGAAGACGGTTCATATATCGAAAGAGTAAAATAATTTTGATGGAAGATGGAAGCACAAAGTCTTCCATCTTCTATCTTTTAACTCCCCGCAAAATTATGAACTTTCAACAACCACAAACCTTAAAAACCATTGCCAATATCATTGGTGCCAGAGGTATCGGAGACGAAAATTTTCCGGTTCTGGGAACGAATGAAATTCACAGGGTTCGCCCCGGAGATATTGTATTCGTCAATCATCCGAAATATTACGACAAAGCCCTGAATTCTGCAGCAACCATCATCCTCATCGATAAAGAAGTGGAATGCCCGGAAGGAAAAGCACTTCTGATTTCCGATGATCCTTTTCGGGATTTCAATAAAATCAATACCCATTTTACCCGTATTTTCAATTTTACCGAAGAACTTCACGATGTGGAAATCGGGGAAGGAACATTCATCCATTCCTCTGCGGTAATCGGGAATAATGTGAAAATCGGTAAAAACTGTCATATTTTTCCCAATGTGGTCATTGGTGACCGCACCGAAATTGGCGATCATGTCATCATTCAAAGCAATACGGTTTTGGGTGGGGATGCTTTCTATTACCGTAAACTGGACGGTAATTTTGACCGATTAATTTCCGTAGGAAATGTAATTATTGAAAACAATGTGGAAATCGGAAATGGTTGTACCATCGATCGTGGCGTTACGGATTCTACAATTATTGGTGAAGGTTCAGTGCTCGATAATCAAATTCAGATCGGGCATGATACCATTATCGGTAAAAAAGTGCTGATCGCTTCCCAAACAGGAATCGCCGGATGTTGCATCATCGAAGATGAGGTAACGATTTGGGGACAAGTGGGGATGGCTTCCGGTGTTCGGGTGGAAAAAGGAACGGTTCTTCTGGCAAAATGCGGGGTAAACCGAGATCTGAAAAAAGGAACTTATTTTGGTTCAATTGCCGAAGAATTCAGGGAATATTTACGAAAAGAAATAAAACTCAAAAACCTGAAATAAAACTGATTTTTATTTTAAAATCAAATTTTTTTAAACTCCAAAATATCAGTAAATTTGCGAAAAGCAGATTCTAAACAAATAAAAAATTATACCTACTATGTCAATATTAGTAAACAAAGATTCTAAAGTAATCGTGCAGGGATTCACCGGCAACGAAGGAACTTTCCATGCAGAACAAATGATTGAATACGGAACCAACGTGGTTGGCGGAGTAACTCCCGGAAAAGGAGGAAGCGAACATCTGGGAAAACCGGTATTCAATACCGTTGCCGATGCCGTGGAAAAAGCAGGAGCCAATGTAAGTATTATTTTCGTACCGCCTGCATTTGCTGCCGATGCAATTATGGAAGCTGCTGAAGCAGGAATTAAAGTAATTGTTGCCATTACCGAAGGAATTCCGGTTGCCGATATGGTAAAAGTAAAAGCATACATTGTTGATAAAGATACCCGATTGATTGGACCAAACTGCCCGGGAATCATTACCTCTGAAGAAGCAAAAATCGGAATTATGCCAGGTTTTGTTTTCAAAAAAGGAAAAGTAGGAATCGTTTCTAAATCAGGAACTTTAACGTATGAAGCAGCCGATCAGGTAGTAAGAGCAGGTTACGGAGTTTCTACAGCTATCGGAATCGGTGGAGATCCGATTATCGGAACCACCACAAAAGATGCTCTGGAACTTTTCATCAACGATCCTGAAACTGAAGCGGTGGTAATGATTGGAGAAATCGGAGGTTCTTTGGAAGCAGAAGCTGCAAGATGGTACAAAGCCAGCGGTTCTACAAAACCTGTGGTTGGATTTATCGCCGGACAAACTGCACCAAAAGGAAGAACAATGGGACATGCAGGAGCAATCGTAGGAGGAGCAGAAGATACGGCACAGGCAAAAATGGCGATTATGAAAGAAAACGGAATTCATGTAGTGGATTCTCCAGCAGATATTGGTGAAACTGTAGCGAAAGTTTTAGGATAATAACAAAAAAAACACAATTATGAAAAAATTATTTTTAAGCTTAACCCTTTCTGTTGCTGCGCTGGTTTCGGCACAGGTAGATTTTTCCTCTACGCGGTTCGGGATTACAGCCGGCGGAAATTATTCAAGAGTGAGCAATGCACACAATCCTTCCGGTCCGCGCTATACAATGCAGGCGGGAGTTTTGGCTTTGATTCCGATTGATCAGAATGACCAGTTTTATATTCAGCCGGAAGTGGTATATTATGGTGCCGGAGAAACCGGAAAGCAGGAAGGCATGAAAGGACAGCAAGGATATAATGCAGTGTACGGAAACAGTTACATTAGTGTTCCGCTTTATTTCAAAGGGTATTTTTCCGAAGCAGAATCGGAATTTTTTGGATTGATTGGACCGAGATTTAATTTTTTAGTTGGGCAGACCACAAAAAATCCTTCAAAACCTTATTATGATCCGGATGTTTCAGAGGTGGGAACAGGTGCAAACGGAAAAGCCAACGGTTTTAACTTTGCAATCGGTGCAGGTATAGGATATAGTTATAAGCGACAACTGGAACTAAGTGTGCGGTATGATTTGGGACTATCCAATACTTACAAAGGTTTAATGAACGAAGGAGGTACAGATCCTTCTATTGAAAAGAAAAAATCTGAGCAGGTATTCAGCATAGGGCTCAGTTATATTTTTGAATAAAATTACAATCCGGATTATTTCCGGATTTTTTTGTGCTGAATTTTTTCTAAGAATTTCTCTAAAATTTAACATTTTTTAGCAATGCATTAGGAAATTATTTAGACAAAAGATTCGTTACTTTATAAAAAATAATTCATGAAAAAATTTCTTTCTCTCTTTGTTGTCAGTATTTTTTTGCTGAGTCTATGGTCCTTTAATACGAATAAGAAACGCATTATTATTGATGCCGGACATGGCGGAACAGATACAGGATCTACAAAAGAAGAAATTAAGGAAAAAGAAATTACACTTGCCGTAGCGGAACTTATAAAATCTGAAAACAAAAATAGCAATATTGAAATTGTACTCATTCGCGATAGTGATTCTTTTCCATCATTAGCACAACGTGTGGATTTTATCAATACCCGAAATGCAGATTTGGTTATTTCTTTACATGTAAACTTCAACGGAAAAGATTCTAAGAAAAAAGGAACTGAAATCTATTATCAGAACTCTGAAACATCTTTGGTTGCTGCAAAAAAACTTTCACAATATTTTTCAAATCCTACTTTGGATCAGCAGAATTTTAAAATTCTCCGCGAATCCAAGGCAACAGCACTTTTGGTAGAGTTGGGATTTTTGTCCAATGATGAGGATCGGAAATATTTATCCAGCAAATCCGGTCAAAAAGAAATCGCAAATAAAATTCTGGATTTCGTAAACGAATACTAAATACTCAATATTCTTGCATCTCAATGCAAAACTAAAGCCCGATAAACGACTGCATTTGTGGTTATTTATCGGGCTTGTCAAATTAATGAATATAGAATAAAACAAAATAATCCGAACTTTTCTAAGCATTTATACCTATAAAAAGCAGTTCCAAATCCGAACTGCTTTTTTATTTTCGATTAAAATAATTTTTTTAAAACTAAAATATTTTAGCTGGTTTTAATCCATTTCCACAATTCCTTCATTGTGGCTTTGTTTCCGTACATCAAAATGCCGACTCTGTAAATTTTTGCAGCAATAAAAATCATCAGAAAACACGTAATTAAAAGTAATGAAATGGACAGCACCAATTCCCAAACCGGCACGCCAAAAGGAATTCTTGCCGTCATTGCAATCGGTGAAGTGAATGGAATAACCGAAAGCCAGAATGCAGTAGGACCATCCGGATTGTTGATAATTGTAAAACTTCCGTAAACGCCCAGCATTAAAGGGATAATAGCAAAAAGCGTAAACTGTTGCGTTTCTGTTTCGTTGTCTACCGCAGAACCAATCGCGGCATACATGGAACTGTAAAAAATATAGCCCAAGAGAAAATAAGTAACGAAAACGAAAATAATGAGCGGATAATTCAGATCCAGTAAAGTGTGAGAAATGGTTTCAAAAATCTGTAAAACATTTAAACTGCTGAATGCCGGATTGCTTTTCATCGCTGCAAATCCGCTGTTGAAAACCACTGCTGCAATAACCGACATCGCAATCCAGACGATAAACTGGGTAAGCGCAACAAAGGTTACTCCCAAAATTTTGCCCATCATCAGTTCAAAAGGTTTTACGGAAGAAATGATGATTTCGACCACGCGATTGTTTTTTTCTTCCAGCACACTGCGCATTACCCGAACGCCATATATAATGATGAACATAAAAACGGCGTACATCATCACCATTCCCAAACCGGTTTTCACGCCAAACATCAAGTCCGAATCGGTCTTATTATTGTCGACTACATTTTTGGTGTACAAATCAAAACCTTTGTCCAGATTTTGAATTTGTGTTTCGGTTAACCCTAAATTTTTTATTTTTTTACGTTTAATTCCTTCAATAATATCAGCCGTAATTTTGGATTTGGTATCGAAACCGATCTTTTTGTTGATGAGCAGCTGCGTGTGGTCTTCCAAATTATCGAAATTATTGTTTTCTAATTTCGGAATAATGAGAAGTCCATCCGTTCCTTCCATTTCCTTCAGCGAACTTTTGAGGGCAGTTTCGGTGGTTTCGGGAACAAAAACATATTTTAATTTTTCGGTGGATTTTAATGTATTGGTGAAAATTCCGCTTTTATCAATCACATTGAACGTATGTTTCGTTTCATTGGCTTTCATCATAAAAGTGATGAGCGCACCGAAAGCGATGAGTAAAATCGGCGTGAAAACGGTAAGAAGAATAAAAGATTTCTTTTTTACCTGTGTTAAATATTCTCTTTTGGTAATGAGGAGGATGTTTTTCATTTTCGGGAATTCTTAATGATTTTGACTGACTGCACTGATGAAAACTTCGTTCATGCTCGGGATCTTTTCGTCAAAAGAACGAATTTTTCCGATGGTAAGAAGTTGTGAAAGCAGTTGATTGTGGTCGTTTTCGTTTTGGATTTCAAAACTCAGAAGTCCGTTTTCCGTTTTTTCCTGAAGTACGGGAATCAGATTTTTAAACTGAACGAATTTTTCTGTATCTGCATCCTGAACGGTGACACTGAAAATGTTTTTCTTAAATTTTTCACGCACATCAAAGACTTTTCCATCCAGAATTTTGTGGGAATGATTGATAAGCGCTACATAATCGCACATTTCTTCCACGCTTTCCATGCGGTGTGTGGAAAGGATGATGGTGGTGCCGTTTTCTTTCAGTTTCAGAATCTGATCTTTAATGAGATTGGCATTCACCGGATCAAAACCGGAAAAAGGTTCATCCAGAATCAGGAGTTTGGGTTTGTGCAAAACCGTTACCACAAATTGGATTTTCTGCGCCATTCCTTTAGAAAGTTCGGAGAGTTTTTTCTTCCACCACTGATCGATATTCAATTGTTCAAACCAGTATTTTGCCTGTTCTAAGGCTTCATTTTTGGTCATTCCTTTCAGTTCTCCGAAATAAAGAAGCTGATCGCCGATGGTCATATTTTTGTATAATCCGCGTTCTTCGGGCATATAACCGATTTGCTTGATGTGTTCTGGATTCAGCAGTTCATCATTGATCCAGACTTTCCCGGAATCGGCTTGTGTAATTTGATTGATAATGCGGATAAAGGTGGTTTTTCCTGCTCCGTTTGGTCCGAGAAGACCGTAAATGCTGCCTTTTGGAACTTCAATACTGAAATCTTCCAGTGCGATTTTTTTTCCGGCGTTATAGGATTTTGTTACGTGTTCTGCTTTTAGCATTCGATTAAAAGTAATTTGAATTGTGTATAAAATTAGTAATGGAATGAAGGAAAATGTTACGTTTTTGAGAGGTGATTTTTCTGTGCTGCGGATAAGATTCTCTGTTTTGACGCTCGCTTCGCTCGCGCCTTTTCATTTCGGAAAATTATTTTTTAAATGAAATGCTTTTGCAAACCTTGCGTTGAAATCAATCCAAATCTATGAAAGCTCGGCGTAATATTTTGAATAAAATTCTTTCGCTTCTTCGATAATGGCATCCATTTCTTCAAGCGTAAAAATTTCCAGAAACTTCTTACGAAAATCTTTAAAATGGGGAACACCTCGGAAATAATTGGTGTAATGCTGGCGCATTTCAATCAAGCCCAAACGTTCGCCTTTCCATTCTGCACTCCATTCTGCGTGTTGGCGAACCGCCAAAAGTCGATCCTCAATCGTTGGAGCAGGAAGAAGTTCTCCGGTTTCAAAATAATGCTTCACTTCATTGAAAATCCAGGGATAGCCAATAGCTCCACGACCGATCATTATTCCGTCGCAGTCGTATTTTTCGCGGTATTCTTTTGCTTTTTGCGGAGAATCGATATCGCCATTGCCGAAAATCGGAATTTCAATATTCGGATTGTTTTTAATTCTGGAAATATGCTCCCAGTCGGCTTCGCCTTTATACATCTGGGCGCGCGTTCTGGCGTGAATGGTGAGGGCTTTTATACCGGCATCCTGCAAACGTTCCGCAACTTCATCAATATTAATGGAAGGAATATCCCAACCCAAACGCGTTTTTACGGTAACAGGAAGATGCGTGGAACGGACTACGGCTTTGGTTAAACGGATCATCAAATCCACATCTTTCAAAACTCCGGCTCCGGCACCTTTGCACACTACTTTTTTTACGGGGCAACCGAAATTGATGTCTACAAGATCCGGTTCTACGGTTTCTACAATTCTTGCGGACATGGCCATGGCTTCTTCATCGCCACCGAAAATCTGGATTCCAACCGGTCTTTCGTAATCGAAAATATCGAGTTTTTTACGGCTTTTCATGGCATCGCGAATCAATCCTTCTGAAGAAATAAATTCCGAATACATGAGATCTGCACCGTGCATTTTGCAAAGTTTTCTGAAGGGCGGATCGCTTACATCTTCCATAGGTGCAAGAAGAAGCGGGAATTCCGGAAGTTCTATGTTGCCGATTTTTACCATCGTGCAAAGATACAAAAGATGTGGGAATGTTTTTTTGGTTTGAGAATTTGAGCAAGTCAAACGCATTAAAATATTATCAAGTAATTATCAAATTACATTGATTTATTGAAATAATATCAATAAACGCAAAGAAAAACAAAGACATTTCATTTACGAATGTAATACGAAGAAAATTATTTTGTATTACTTTAATTAAGAGCCTGTGTTAAAAATTTTACCGATTTTTTTATATAGCTTCAGAAAATCACCTTTGCTAAATTTTGATGCTCTTTTGAGTGTATTTTCTACTTCCTATTTTTGATTTAGCCCGCTAAATCTGCAAACATGAAGCAAAAAATCCATCTCAAAATACCTATAAAAATTTTTAGCAATAAAATTTAAACATCTTAAAAGGAATAAAATTTTCAGATTTATTAACGGACTTCTTCTTTGTATAATAGAAAAATGGAGGAAATTATTCCTGAAAACGCTTCCAACTTCCCTCTTCCGGCTTTAAAAACTCGCTTTCACCTGCATACTTCCGATATGAATGGTACGCTCGCCGGAATTTCTGCCTTCATAATTCAGGTTGAGAATAATGAATGAATTAATGGATTGCTGTAGAAATAAACTCCAGACCTGATTTTTTCCGGGCTTCAGTCCGTCCAGCATTTGGTTTCCGACAATTGAGAAACTTTCTCCTGTAAAATCATTATTAATAAAGGAAAAAGTGGCACGGAGTGAAGTTTTTTTGAGTTCCCATTGAAATGCACCGGTTATATCCAGCGTTTTCAAAAGTTCTTCACCATCCAGTCTGGATTTTTGGCGATAAGTTCCGGAAAGTTCCGCCTGAATTGCGGTGTTTACTTTGTAAGTGGCTTTTGGTCGTGTTTCGATATTGCGCAGCAGATAATCTCTTGAAGTAAACATTTGCGAAGAATTTTCAATATTCACCAGAGAATTTTCGAAATCCAATCGGAAATCTTTGTTGAACCAATATCCGAACGTCAGCAAATGTGAGGTTTGGTTCCGAACCTCATTGCTGAAATTGGCATTGATGAGATTCTGGTTGTCGATAAAGCGATAATTTCCGTTCCAGCCGGATTTGTCAGTTGAATTAAATTGTGCTGAAGCCAGAAAATTTTGATTTTTCAGAATCTGGTCATCATTTTTTTCAAAAGGATTCAATGCGAAAATTCTGTCCTTTTTATAATAAGAATTCTGCGAATTGATGGAGATATTAAAATTCCAACGTTTTAAAAAATGGTTCTGTGAACTGAAAATTACGGAAGGATTCACAAAAAGAGCCAGTGTCATTTTATTTTTATTAGAAGGAATATAGGTTGTGGTATTGGTATAAACCCTGATGTATTGGGCAAGATCGGCATATTCGGCAACTTCAAATTCGTCCAGTTGCTGGATTCCGTCGCCATTATAATCCGTCCATTTGTACACGCCCTGTCCGTCCGTCACTTTGATATATTGAAATTCCCGTTGCGCTTCCTGCCCGTTTCCGAGTTCATAAAAAGCCTGCAAACGCATTCCGTTTTGCAAAAGTTGTTGATTGTACAGAATATTCCCAATCACAAAATCCTGATTGAAGCCAGTATTCAAATCCTGATTCTGGTAATAAAATTTCCGGTAATGAATCAGTGCGCTTAATGTTGTTTTTTCGGTTTTAATGATTTCGCTTTCCGCCATCATCCCCAAAATGTGGTTCATATTTTCCATTGAATTGTTGCGGATGGAATCGTTATCCCGAAAATAAACCCTTGTGGAAAGTTTGGTTCTGGCTGAATCACCGATTTTCTTTTGCAGAAAAACTTCTTTCCAGCTGAAACTTGTGGTGTCGTATAATTGGGTTTCGCTGTATTTTTTGGCGTTATGTTCCATACTTCCACCAATTCCCCAACTTCCTTTTGTGCTGTTGAGTTCGGCAATCACTTCACCACGGATAAATTTCGTGTCCAGTTCGGTTGCGCTGGTGTTGAGATAAGAAAATTTTCCGGTTGAAGTGATTTTTCCTTTTTTAATGCCAAAATCCACATCATTTTTAATGCCTTTGTAGGATCCTTTTTCATCCAGATAATTGATTCGGTAATTCAGGAATGTGCCATTTTCCCATTGATTCAGAAAACTTCCGGTAAAACGGTTCTGGGTTTTCTGGCTGAATTCCTGCAACAAATTGAAATCCCTTGCAAACTCCACATCATTAATCCGGTCCAGAATATGAAATCTCCCGGAAATATGCTGGAATTCAAAACTCGGCGTACCTTTCCAGTTCTTTTTTCCGAATGTTTTGGCGGCATACATTCTTCCGGCATATCCTATGTTTTCATTTGAATCTTTCGAGGAAAACAAATTGATGTCGTAATTGCTTAATGAAAAATCGGCTCCTACTTTTCCTTCATTCAACTGATATTCTGTATTAAAGGAAAAAACCTGCGTTTGTTGCGGAGAAGGCAATTTTCGCACAGCGCGATAACTTCCCAAATTTGGACCTGCATATTCGAAAACCCTTCCGTTGTTCGTGGTTTGTGCAATATTGTAATCACCAAGATTTGAGCCGAAATAGGTGAAAGCAACTTGATACAGCGTAGCAGTTTCATTGCTGGAAAACTGATAGTAATCGCCAAATGCACCGGAAATTTTTTCGTAAAGAATTTTATTCACATCATATTCTGTAATTACTCCGGAAGGCGCGTACATGGCTTGCTCATCATTTCCTGCATCGGCAAGAATCTTTTGATCTTCTTCACTAAGGTTTAGAGAAAGGGGAGCGTTCTTATTATCATTTTCCATAAACCAGCTCATTCCAAGTTTTAGTTTTTCTCTTTGATGCTGCAGGTTTCCGGTAAATAAATAGCGGGAATAATTTCGGTTGGTATAATTATAGGAAATGGTGATGAAGTTCTGCTTGAAAATCGGCCGAAAACTGGTAAATGTAATTTCACCGGTGTTATAATTAATGGTATAATCCTGATTTTCTCCGCGTTTCATCAGGATTCCATCAATAAAAACCTGTTCAGAACCGGAAATAATGGTGATAAAAGTTTCACCGTTTTTTCCGGTCAGGCGATAAGGTCCCTGGTTTCCTTCCACACCCTGAAAACGGATTCTGTGAAATTCACTTCTTGCCACACCTGCGGAAATATCAAGGATGGTTTTATGCTCTTTCCCAAACCGGGTTTGATATTGCAATCCCATACTTCGCCTTTGATATCGGGCAAAATAGGTGGTTTCATCATTCAAATCAAGATGCCCGGCGCGAATTGCCGAATGATCTTTGATGTTGAGTTGTATGTAAATTTTATCGAATTCGTCCAGCGTTTGCGTATAACCATCTGCCTGAATCGGAAGATTGTGGTCGGAAATCGAAGCTAAAATCGATACATCCGGAGAAAGTTTTCCGGTAATCTGTAAATCCATAGAACTTTGTACAGATGATCCCTGATTGTTTCCGAAGGTAATCCCGCGAATAATGGATCCCTTGGAATTCAAATCGCCCAAAATCTTGGAACGTTCGTTTTTATTCACAATAATTCCTTCATCAAAAACTGGTTTTTCTTTGAATTTTACGAAGTTTGCCGTGTCTTTCAGAAAATAATCCTCTTCCAGTTTTGCAGCCAGCACCGAATCCTTTTTCAGGGAATCTTCTTTTAGATTAGGGTTTTTCCATGTGAAAATCTGTGCGCTGAACAGGTTCAGTACGAAGATAAATACAAAAGAAAATAAAATTTTGCCGCTCAAATTAATCTAAAAATATTCGGTAAAATAACGAAATTTCCGTGGTTTTATTTGAATGTGATGATTCGGAGATTACTTAGTCTAAACAGAATCTCCAGCAAAGCAAAAAAGAAAACTTTGGAATTTTATGTTTTTTACCTAAATTTGAAACATTACTTTTTACAAATTAAAAAATGAACACACCATCTGAATTAAAGTACACCAAAGATCATGAATGGGTACGCATTGAAGGCACTGTAGCAACGGTTGGGATTACCGATTATGCACAGGGAGAATTGGGAGATATTGTTTTTGTGGATGTCGATACTGTAGATGATGATTTGGCTGCAGGAGATGTTTTCGGAAGCGTGGAAGCTGTAAAAACCGTTTCCGATCTTTTTTTGCCGGTTTCAGGAACTATTACCGAATTTAATGAAGCTCTGGAAGATCAGCCTGAACTTTTGAATACGGATCCTTATGGAGAAGGCTGGATCATCAAAGTGGAAATTCAGGATGGTTTTGATGTGTCCGAACTCCTTTCAGCGGAAGATTATCAGGCAACGCTTGGATAAAATTTCAAAAATATTTAAAAAGATTTTGCCCATTTATTGGGCATTTCTTACATATATGCTGCTCAAGCCCGGTGTCGAGAACAAGGAATATTGGTTTATGTTCAGTGGGATCGACAAGATTTTGCATTTTTCAATTTTTGCAATGTTGGGATTTTGTTTTCAGGCAGCATTTCCCAAAACTCGATTTCGCACCTATATATATATAATGCTGATATATGCATTCCTGACAGAAATTCTTCAGGATGAAATGCATCTGGGCAGATCTCTTGAGTTCTTTGATGTAATTGCCGACAGTATAGGCTTTATCTTAGGTTTTTTACTCTTTAAATCTGTGAAGAAACATCTATAATTATTAGTTTTTCATAATGTGGATAACTTTGTTTATGGATGTATCTTGCTAATATTTAGTAGGTTTTGTACTTCTTTTTTTCACTTTGAGAAATTATTTTGTTTTGATACTTGTTTTATAACGTTGTTGTGACTTATCTTTGCACCCACGCTTTTGAGAAAAAGCATGAGAAAAAGGTTCATTAAAATTATTTAAAACAGATTTTCAGTAAGTTAAATGAAAAGATAAAATTTTTATCAATTTCATTTGGATTATTGGGAATAAAGTTTTTATCTTTGCAATCCCAAAAGGGG
>DALZZF010000011.1:0-88844 GCA_031987605.1 Bergeyella sp.
AAATTATAACTACCTTTATAAAATCTAACCGTTGCGTTAGATCTTTGAAACCGCCACCATGCTTTAACGCAACTAAATCATGCAGGATTGTCTTTGAGATTATGGGATGATGATGTAATCACTGAAGCTAATTTAGGCAGACAATTATTTGCGGAAAGTGAATTGGGATTTTATAAATCCGTTGCATTGATTAATCGAGTAAACCGATTTTTCGGAACGAATTGGAGAGCCGAAACCATAAAATTTGAGAAAGATAGTATCAGAAATACACAGAAGAATATGGAATCGACCATTTATATTTCGTGTGTGGATAATGTAAAAACACGTTTTGAAATAGCCGAAATTTTGAAGAGTTTAAACAATGGAAAACTCTATCGAAATACCGCAAAATATTGGATGGATTTTGGGAATAGTCAATATTCTGGACAGGTTTTGTTATCTACAATCGGAATTATCCGACAACCCAATTCCGAGAAGTATGAAACAGTTTCAGAATTGCCTTTTGTTACCGAAGAATATGGAGAATTACTAAAACAATCCGAAAAGGAAGATGATACTCCAAGTTGCAGTTTAGCAGAAGCATTGGAAAAGCAAGACTTGTTTGTTAATTCCACATTGGCACAAATGGGAAGTTCTCTTTTGTGGAATCTTTTCCGAAATGGAATGACTGAAAACAGAGGTTTTTTTCTGAATTTAAAGAATTTTCATTCTCAACCCATTAAATTGTAATTTCTGTCGCTTGATGAAAATCGGGCGGCAAAAATACATTTCCTCCCTAAGGTCGGAAACGTATTTTTGCAAAAAAAAAGTGCAACCCCATTTCTAAAACATTGCCGAGCTTTAATCGGTGTGTTTTGGAAAAAAGGTCGCGGATCGGATTATATTCGATGAATCGTAAAAAAGAATTGAATAATTTTAAAATCAATGATTTAATTCCAAACAACTTTTAAATCTCTGAATTCTATATATGATTTTGTTTTTTCAAACAAACTTCTTTCAGGTTGTGATGTGGTTTTGAATCTGAATATTTTGATAAACATTGGTTCTCCTTGTATTTCTTTGAATGAGAAAGTAAGTTTAACTGTGCTAACTCAAGATATTAAATCAATTTTGTACCATTTCTTTTCTCGGAAATACAGTTTTCCATAGATTGTAACCTCCATTGAGGTTCATCGCTTTGTATCCGTGATTTCTTAGAATGCGGTTTGCTAAATATCCGCGAAGCCCTACCTGACAGTAGATAACGTACATTTTAGACTTATCCAAATCTTTTATATGTGCTCTCAATTCATCCACATTTATATTAACTGCTCCGTCGATAGATCCTTTTGAAAACTCTTCGGGAGTTCTCACATCTAACAATACAACGTCCTTCTTCTGCATAAAAGGTTTTAATTGATCGTAACTGATTACATTAAGATCTCCTTTCAGTATATTTTCTGCGGTATACCCAGCAATATTGACCAAATCCTTTGCTGAATTATAAGGTGGCGCATAGGTAATTTCGATATCCTGTAAGTTTTGAACTTTCATTCCTGCTTTAATAGCCGTGGCAATAATATCAATTCTTTTGTCCACACCTTCTTGTCCTACTGCCTGTGCACCATAAATTTTTCCGTCATTGCCAAACAATATTTTCATCACAATTTCTTTAGATTCCGGGTAATATCCTGCATGACTACCTTTAGTAATGATTGCCGATTGATACTCAAATTCAAATCTTTTCAACAACTTTTCGTTCATTCCCGTGGAAGCAACAGAAAGTTCAAAAAATTTGAGAATGGATGAGCCAAGACTACCACTATAGGCAGAATGATTCCCCAAAATCATATTATCTGCAACCAGCCTTCCCTGCCGGTTAGCCGGCCAAGCCAACGGAATAAGTACTTTTATTTCATTAACGAAATTTTTAACTTCGATGGCATCACCTACTGCATAGATACTTTCATCCGAAGTTTGAAGATACTCATTAACAAGAATTCCACCCGTTTCGCCGATTTCAAGTCCGGCATTTCTTGCAAGCGAAGTTTCCGGTTTTACTCCTATAGCAAGGATGACCGCTTCCGTCTCGAGAATCTCACCATTATTGAAAAATACTTTAATAAACTTTTCTTCATCTCTGAATTTTTCCACTCCGGTATTCAAAAGCAATTTCAATCCTTTTTCTTTCGCTTTATTGTGCACAAAACTCGCTATCTCGTAATCCACGGGAGCCATTACCTGCGTTCCCAATTCAATCAAACGGACATTCTTCCCTTTTTCGATCAGATTTTCAGCAATTTCAAGACCGATAAAACCGCCACCCACGACGACAAAATCATTTTTATCTACCGTTTGTTCCGCAATTCGGTCCATATCAGCTATATTTCTCAACGTGAAGATTTTCGGAGAAGTGATTCCTTCAAACGGCGGACGAATCGGCTCTGCACCCGGAGAAAGCAGAAGTTTATCGTAATGCTCCGTTGAAGTTTCACCGCTTACCACATTTCTTAGAAAAACGATTTTGTTTTTCCTGTCGATGGAAACCACTTCGGTAAGCACCCTTACATCGAGGTTGTATCTTGCTTTAAGACTTTCGGGAGTTTGCAGAAGCAATTTATTTCTGTCTTCAATTACTCCTCCAATATAATAAGGAAGCCCACAATTAGCAAAGCTCACATAAGCTCCTTTTTCATAAATGATGATTTCATTGTCTTCGTTCAGTCTTCTCAATCTAGTTGCTGCTGTTGCACCTCCTGCAACTCCACCTACCACAATTATCTTCATATTCCATTTTTTTACAAAATTATGTACATCAAAATCCCTACACAGTAACTTTAATTACAAATAATATATTTTAAACCTTTTGAAAAGCAAAATAGAAACACTCCGATTCAAAGTCAAAGTTGCATACAATTTCTTTAAAATGAATTCTGTATTTTCCATAAACAAATCAAAAATTGCTGTATTTCATTTCTATCATTTACGGTTCATCCCGTGTCCCACCATGTCCTTTTCCGACAATGGTCATGATTTTTATATTTAAAAACAAGAATTTAACAAATTGAAGAATGGGATTTTGCATTTTGAATTTTTCCCATTTTGATATTCTTTCTGACATAATTTTGATTTTTTTCAATTGAAATTTTACTCTGGGATCAGCCACCAAAAAGGTTTCATTTTGGCTTTCCATAAGAAACCGATGTGGAGCGAATATTTTACCCAATGACCCGCCAATCCAATATCTCCAAAAGTTTTCTGAATATCTCTACCGCCGGTTTTCTCGTATTTCACATAATCTGGAACAATAGGATAGGTTGTAATACTAACTGCAGAACCTTTTGTTAAACCAAAACCTGCCGAAGCAATACAAGCTGCTCCCATATTTCCCAACGAACCTTTGTGAACATGCGCTGATTTTCCATTCTTGATTTCTGCAATGATGTTGTCTGCAACAAGTTTAGCAGTAATTCCGGAAGGCATTCCCGTTCTTGGCGGAGAAGGAAAAATTGGATTTCCGTTCTTGCTAAACCTTGGTCTGGAGATGGAATGCGGTGGTGCAAAGGCAATTCCCGGCGCAAAAATATTCGGATAACTCGGATTCTGATATGTTTCCGGCCAGTCCTGTACTTTCCATTCTTCATAAGGTTTTTCAGTATAATCGGCATCTACAATCATAAAACCTTTGAAAAGTTTTGAAGTAATATCATTTTCGTTTTTATCATACGCTTTGAAAGGGTGTCCTGCAAACGCCGGAATCAGCATACCGAAATCGTAATCTTCCGTTTTATATTCTCCATCAAGCGTTTCATAATGCACTTTTCCAGGTTCAACTTTGGTAACACCGGCTTTCAGAATCCATTTGATGTCGCGATCTTCAAAAACCATTTCCACCATTTCGGAGGATTTCATCCGCAGTCCTTTATATGCCAAAAGCACACCATCCATCCCGAAATCACCGAGTTCATCTTCATTGGAAATCCAAGTAATTTCCACTTTATCCCGTAATTTTTTCCGACGGAGCTCATTTTCGATATTCAGTATATATTCAAATGCTGCACCTTGGCACGTTGCCTTTGGATGTCCTGTTCCTATAAGGACTTTCAATTTTTTATCGGATTTTTTTAACTTTTCTTCTAAAATCTTCAAACCTTCTGCTGCATGTTGTGCATGACCGTAAGTACAGACAGAATACATCTCATTTTCACCGGGATTCAACCCTTCGGTTTGATCAAATGCCAATCTCGGACCCGTCGCATTGATGAGATAATCATACGATATTCTCTCCTGCTGACCTATTTTCTCTCCAACAACATATTCGGCAAGGATGTGCGGTTTTGGTTCTTCAGAACTTCCTTCAGGGAAGAAACTGATTCCTTTTGCCTGTTTATATCCGATTCCTTTCTTTTTATACAAAGGTTCCAGTGGAAAAATGACATCTTTCGGTTTCATTCTTCCGATTCCTACCCAAATATTGGACGGAACCCATTGATAATTACTATTGGGAGAAACCACAAGAACTTCGTGTTCTTTCCCAAGTTTTCTTCTCAGATGTGCAGCAGCGGTATGTCCCGCAATTCCGGCTCCGAGTATGACGATTTTTGACATCTTATTTTTTTGCTTTTAAATGTACTATGTAAGATTGAGTTGGAATGTGACCTTTATTACATAAGGTTATTATTGCTTCAAAACAGCATCAATAATCTCAGAAATATTGACAGATGGTGCTTTTTCAACCGGAATTCCCTCGTCCATTAATTCCGTACGCAAACGTTTTCCCATTGCATAATACATCAACAAATCTCCTTTAGAAAACAACTCCACAAGCTCTCGATGATCATGATGCTGTTCTCCTAAATGAGTTCTGCAACAACCTTCATCTTGATGCTGATGCGGATTGGTAACAAATGTTTCATAAACCATATTTCCGTTTTCAATTTCATAAAAGCCAAATTCTTTGCATCTTCCGGTATGAACAGCTATGGTTTTACGGTCGTTGGTGGGAATAATTATTTTCATTTTTTAATTTAATTTTCCTTCTTTTTCTAATTTTTTAAACAACCAGAATGTGAATCGGTATGATACATAAATCATTACCGGAAGCGATATGAATTGTACGATTTCTTTGAAATACATTATTTTTTTTTTTTTGAATTAGTAAACATGATTTTCGGAATCCTTAAGTTCTTCTGAAGATATTTTTTTAGAATCCATTTTCTTCCAAACCAAAGCAATATATGCCACAACAAATGGAACGAGTAATGAAACATAACTCATTGTTTTCAAGGTAAATTCGCTGGAAGAAGCATTATAAATCGTGAGAGAACTCTGCAAATCGTAAGTAGACGGATAAAACGCTGTATTATTGAATCCTGCTATCAGAAAGATCATCCAAACGGTAAGAACCGTTCCCAAACCTGAAAACCAAATTCCTTTTTTACTTTTAAAGAATATATTTAAAATAATACCTGATAAAACTAAGACTACTCCAATAAGAAAAATTGCTAAGACCAGCGGCATTTCAAGGAAATTATGAAAATATTTATTAGGTTCCATAAAGACATTTCCGTTTTCAGGATTAACTGCAAATCCGTCCATAAACATCAGCCGAATCAACCAAAACAGGAAGAAAACCAAAAACAATACAGCATTAATAATCAAACTCTTTTGGGATTTTTTGTAAATCGAATAATTGTTAATATTATTCTGAAAATAAAGATTAGCCAAAACTCTTGCGAGGAAAAAGACTGCCAGTCCTAAACTGATGTTCTGAACAAATGCAAGGTTTTCAGTTGTCCAAAGTGCTTCTAAGCCATGAAAAGGAGTTTCCCAAGCAGAAATAATAGGCATTTTATGTGAGTTAATATCAATGATATTGGACTTATCTACCGAGAACTGTGATCCCGTAAAAAATGTAGAAACCGCAACTCCGAGAAGCAAGCTCCCTAAAACTCCATTCAGAAAAAGGAAAGCTTCAAAGGTTTTACGCCCAAGAAAATTATTCGCTTTACTGCGAAATTCATAGGAAACCGCCTGAAGAATGAATGCAAACAAAATCGCCATCCAAACCCAATACGCACCGCCAAAACTTGTTGAATAAAATAACGGAAACGAAGCGAAAAATGCACCACCAAATGTAACTAAAGTCGTAAAGGTGATTTCCCATTTTCTTCCGGTAGAATTCAGTAGCATCGTTTTTTCTTTTTCGTTGGAAGCCAAAGTATAAATCAGCGATTGTCCTCCTTGCACAAACAGCATAAAAACCAACAACGCACCTAAAAGAGAAACCAATATCCACCAATAATGTTGCAATCCGCTATAATCTAAAAATGAAAACATAATTTGAGTTTTTTGAATTAATGTTCAGTTCCTTTTTTGATGGCGGAAAGCATGATTTTGATTTCGGCAATCAGCAAAGTGGTAAAAATGATAAGGAAAAGGAAGAATGTAACTTGCACACTGTACGCATCAATCTGAGAAACAGAGGCTATATTCGGTAGTAAATTCTGAATCGTCCAAGGTTGTCTTCCTACTTCGGCAACAATCCATCCCGATTGCGAAGCAATATAACCCAAAGGAATACTCCACAAAGTCAATCTCAATAAGCCACGGCTTTTATCTAACTTCCCTCTCAAAATTTTAACAAATAGAATGATGAAAAGCAGCAGAAAATAAGTACCAAGAATAACCATAATATGAAATGCATAAAAACTCATTTTCACATTTGGAATCAACATATGAGGATCTTTCCCGAAATAATAACCGTAACCGAAATCTTTTTCATGTTCACGAAAAGTTTTAAGCTCATTATCAGCAGTAGTTAAATCTCCGGACTTTTTGGCTTTTACATAATTTCCAAGAGCATCAATGGCTATTTTCCCGCTTGCTATTTTTTCTTCATAAGAAGGTATTCCTTCTTTTTTATTTCCATGAACTAAATCAGAAATTCCCGGTACAAAGTGATCTCCATCTAAAAAAGCAAGATAAGAAAGTGCTTTTGGAATTTTAAACTCCATAAGAAATTGTTCCCGTTGATGAACCGATTCATCGTGATCTCCAAAAATACCCATTGCAATAAGTGGTGCAGAACGGTCACCTTCATACAAGCCTTCCATTGCTGCGAGTTTCATCGGTTGGGTTTCTGCGACTTGTCTCGCCGATTCATCACCGCTCCAAAATGTTCCAATAGTCGCTAAAAGTCCGAAAACAGAAGCTACCAGCATACTTCTTTTTGCTAAAACTATATCTCTTCGTCTCAATAAATACCAAGCACTGATTCCCACAACAAACAAAGCCGAAACAATATAAGAGGAAATAACTGTATGAAGAAACTTATTTACTGCAACGGGATTGAAGAGTACTGCCCAGAAATCAATCATTTCATGTCGCATTGTATCTGGATTAAAACTCGTTCCTGTTGGATTTTGCATCCAACCATTGGCAACTAAGATCCACAATGCGGAAAGATTGGAACCAATCGCAACCAACCAGCTCGAAAGCAAATGAAATTTCGGACTTACTCTATCCCAACCGAAAAACATGACGGCAATAAATGTGCTTTCCATAAAGAACGCCATAATGCCTTCAATCGCTAATGGAGCTCCGAAAATATCGCCTACAAACCATGAATAATTGCTCCAGTTTGTGCCGAACTCGAATTCCATAATGATTCCGGTAGCTACACCGATGGCAAAATTAATTCCGAATACTTTCATCCAGAATTTGGTAATGGATTTCCACTTTTCATCCTGAGTTTTGAGATAAATAGTTTCCATTATGGCAATCATAAAAGTGATGCCTAAGGTAAGCGGTACAAAAATCCAATGGTACATCGCAGTCAGTGCAAACTGTGCTCTCGACCAATTGACCAGTTCCCAGTCTATATGATTCATAATATTGTAATTTTTCTATTTTTTGATTTCAGTGAATTTTTCCTGAAGATATTCGATACGCTGTTCATCAGAATCAAAATTGGTTTTCAGGAAATCCTTAAAAAAGAAAATCTTCAGAATCCCAAACATAATAAGCAGTTTGATTAATGCTATCGCCCAAAGCATTTTGCTTTCTCTGGACATAATACTGAAACCGTGTCGGTACAAACCAACCCATTCTTTAAAGGGGAATATTGCAATTTGAAATACTTTTTTCATCTTTCTCAGAATTGAGGAATTTTGATGAAACAAAGTTAGCTTGACAAAAAGTCAAAACGATGGCAATGAAAAAGGAGAAAATGGTAATTTTTACTTATTTAATGATTTGCGAAATTCTATAGGAGAGAGTCCTGTATTGGCTTTGAAAAATTTGGTAAAATACGAATTGTCTTCAAAATACAAATCGTAAGCAATCTGCGAAATCGTATATTCGGAATTAACCAAAAGGCGTTTTGCTTCTAGAATAATCCTGTTTCTGATAATTTTTCCAACTGTTTTTCCTGTGACTTTTTTACACAAAGTATTCAGATAATTTGGAGTAACTGAAAGATGGTCTGCATAAAACTTGGGATTATGGGCTTCCATAAAATGTTTTTCCAGTAGTTTCTCAAATTTTACAAGAAGATAGTTATTATTGATAATTTCATTTTCTGGGTTTTCATCTTTCGTTTTTACGGAAATCAGCAGTAGAATTTCTAGAACAAGCGTCTGAATACAATGCATTTTAAATTTGGAATCTGATTTTGCCATTTCAATAATCTTGGCAATGGTAAATTCAAGCTCATCTTTGCAACTTTCAACCTTGCGAAAACCAAATTTTCCACTTTTACTGAAAACAGGTAAAGAATTGATAAAGTCTTTCTGCGATAGAAAATCGTTAAAAAACTCTTCCCTGAAATTAATCATGATTCCTTCCTGATTTGCGGATGTAAATCTCAAATCGTGTACTTGTCCTGGACTAAGAAAAAAAATTGTACCATCCTCAATGTTCCATTCCTGAAAGTCTACATAATGAATTCCTTCTCCTTTATTCACATACAAAATCTGAAAAAAAGAATGTCTGTGTGGAATTTTTGGAATGTACAAATCTTCTTCCACAATCTGGTTCAGACTGTGTATCACAAAAGGTTTATTCTGCTTTGCTCTCTCCGGAATATCGCAGGATGTAAGAATCGGAATATCCATCAACTAAAAAATTGAAAACCCTTTTACTAATATAGTAAAAGGGCTAAAATTTTAGATAGATTTATATGGAACAACTTTTTGATCCACTTTTCTTTACACCTAATTTATTGAGAATCATATACATTAAACACCAATCAGTTATGGAATGAATTAACATATTGACGCCAACAAATCCAGTAAGCCAAAACCAATTTTGGTTGACGAAAATCCCTAGTAATAAACTGGTTAAAATTAAAGTTCCTGCAATAGCATGGACAATTCTTGTTTGCATATTTTTTATTTTTATTGATTGTTTACGTTCTACTTTTTCTCAAAAACAGATACTACCAGATAGCCCATTATTACTCCATAAATGATACTGCTCAAAGGACGGGAAGTAATCGCACAGCTTCCTGTACTGCAGCCGATAAAGTAATAGTACAAATAACCTGCAACTCCTCCTGCAAAAACTCCGATAAGTGATACGAGTCTCTTTCTATTTAAAATTTTCATTTTCTAAATCTATTGTTGTAATATGAATCTTTGAAACCGTTTCTTGCTTTTGATTGAATTCTTTTACACTTCTATAAATATCGTCAATACAAGTGCAGTCTGAAAAAACTGTAAAAAGTAGTGAATCTATGGACACATGATCTGTCGAAAACCAACTATGTGCACCTATTCCAGTGTTTTTATATCCTTTCACAGACTGATAGGAAAATGACCTTACTCCTGAATGTTTAAGAATATTGATAACATCTGTTTCAAATTCTTCTATTGCGGTAATTAACAATAATTTCATAGGACAAATATTTAATTTTTACAAATCTCACAGGTTATTGAAACCTATGAGATTTTAATAGTTTTATTCTTCAGAATTTTTATTATCAACATTTATATTTCCTTCCCATTTCTTTTTTTCAGTCATGTAATACACCAACGGAACCACCAAAAGTGTGAGCACCGTAGAAACAATCGCTCCGAAAACCAACGAAATCGCCAATCCCTGAAAAATCGGATCGAAAAGAATAATCACGGCTCCAATTACAACTGCTCCGGTTGTTAAAAGAATCGGTGTTGTTCTTACAGCTCCGGCTTCGATGATGGCTTGTTTAATTGGGATTCCTTCGTTGAGACGGATTTCGATAAAGTCAATCAACAAAACCGAATTCCGAACCATCACACCTGCCAACGCAATCATTCCGATAAAGGAAGTTGCGGTGAAAAAAGCGCCTAAAAGCCAATGTCCAAGAACGATTCCAATCAATGAAAGTGGAATCGCAACCATCATCACAATCGGTGTTTTGAAGTTTTGAAACCAACCAACAATCAACATATAGATCACGATGATTACGACCGCAAATGCAGTTCCCAAATCACGGAAAACTTCTAGCGTAATTTGCCATTCTCCGTCCCATTTTACGGTATAATCGCTTTCACTTTCGGGTTGTCCCATGTACAATTCGCCAAGAGAATAGCCTTTTGGAAGTTGGATGTTTTTTAATTTTTCTTCCATTCCGAGAATTGCGTAAGCCGGACTTTCGAGTTTTCCTGCCATGTCTGCCATAACGTAAACTACGCGCATTTGGTCTTTTCGGTAAATGGATTTTTCGAGTTCTTTTTCTTCTACTTTCACCAAATCTGAAACCGGAACCGTTCCCATTTGTCCTTTTACTTTTAACGCAGTCACCTCCTGAATTGTGGATTTATCGGCATCTTTCAATTTCATGACGATGTTGACAGGATCGGCAGATTTTTCATCGTAGAGATTTCCGATGGGATGTTGCCCGATTAAATACGTCATATTTCCGACGATTTGTTGCGGTGCGATTCCATTCAACATGGATTTTTCGTTGTCGGGAATTAGTTTAAATTCTTTCTGAGCATCTTCAATTCTTGTATCGATATCGACAACATCATCTGTATTGTGAAGGATTTTCTCGACCTCTTTTGCAATGCGGATTTGTTCATCGTAATCAGGTCCGTAGATTTCGGCAACAATGGTGGACAAAACCGGTGGTCCTGGCGGAACTTCTACAATTTTTACATTCGCATTGTATTTTTTTGCGATTTTCTGAACTTCCGGACGGATTTTTTTTGCAACGTCGTGACTTTGTTCTTTTCGGTCTTCTTTGTGCAAAAGATTGACTTGAATATCCGCAGTATTGCTGTTGCCACGCATGTCGTAATGACGAACCAAACCATTAAATGTAATCGGTGCGGACGAACCTACATAATTCTGATAATTCACAACTTCCGGAACGGTTTTCAGATATTGAGCGATGTCTTGAGTGACAGCATTTGTTCTTTCCAATGTTGTTCCTTCAGGCATATCAATCACGACCTGAATTTCATTTTTATTGTCAAAAGGAAGCATTTTTACCGCTACCCATTTTGTGAAAAATGCCGCAACTGAAATCAAAAGTAAAACTGCGGTAATTCCCAACATCGTCCATCTTTTCGATTTTGAATTTAAAAGTGGTTGCTCAATTTTTTTGTAAATTTTATAGATTCTGTTGGTTTCTAAGCCTTGTTCTTCTTTGTGTTTTTCGTCGTCTTTTACTTTCAATAAATGAAAACCTAAATAAGGCGTCACGGTTAATGCAACAAATAATGAAAGCATCATCGCAATTGAAGCGCCAATCGGCATTGGCGACATATAAGGTCCCATCATTCCGGAAACGAAAGCCATCGGTAAAATAGCAGCAATTACCGTAAATGTTGCCAAAATTGTAGGATTTCCAACTTCGTTAATCGCATAAATCGCGGCTTGTTTGAATGGAAGTTTCTTCATGTGAAAATGTCGGTGCATATTTTCAGCGATGATGATGCTGTCATCGACGACAATTCCGACCACGAAAACGAGCGCAAAAAGCGTAATTCTATTGAGTGTATAGCCTAAAATGTAATAACTGAAAAGCGTCAAAGCAAACGTCAACGGAACGGAAAAAAACACGACCAATCCACCTCTCCAACCCATTGCCAACATCACGAGAATTGTTACCGCAATAATCGCAACGCCCAAATGCAACAACAATTCTGAAACTTTGTGAGAAGCCGTTTCTCCGTAATTTCTGGTGATTTCTACATGAACATCATCGGGAACAATGTTTTTTTTCAATCCATCAATTTTGGTTAAAATTTGTTCGGAAATTTTCATGGCATCGGCACCTTTCACTTTGGAAACCGAAAGCGTAATTGCAGGATATTCCGATTTGAATTTTTTCCCGTTTTCAGCGGCATTTCCATATCCAAAACTCACATAATTTGCAGGATCAGAAGGTCCGTCCGAAATTTTTGCGACTTGTTTCAGATAAACTGGCATATTTTGAGAAGTTCCAATGACGAGATTTTCTACATCTTCCGCAGAATTCAGAAATTGTCCGGTTGTCAAAAGATATTCCGTATCATTGGAATCGAATGTTCCCGATTGTGAACTTCCATTATTCGCCTGAATCATTTGCATTACGGAAAGTGCATCAACATTCAGTTCCGCCATTTTGTCTTTATCCAACGTCACGGAAAGTTGCCGGTTTCTTCCGCCAATCACATTCGTTACGGAAACATCTTTGATTTTTTTGACTTCAGAGGAAAGTTCTTCTCCAATTTGCCGAAGTTGAAAATCATTGTATTTTTCACTCCAAAGTGTAATTCCCAACATCGGGACATCATCGATAGAACGTGTTTTTACCATCGGTTCCATGACTTCTTTTGGGAACTCGTTTTTGTGTTTCATCAATTCGTCATACAATTTGACGTAGGAACGTTCCGTATCTTCCCCAACATAAAACTGAACAATAATCATGGCTTGTCCGTTCATCGCCATAGAATGCACATGTTCTACGCCTTTAATGTTGGAAATAATGTGCTCCAATGGTTTTACAACGCGGCTTTCCACTTCTTTCGGGTTTGCTCCGGGATAACCAACCATAACATCCGCCATCGGAATGATGATTTGTGGTTCTTCTTCTCTTGGTATTAATGTCGAACTGTACACACCGATAATCATGAGTGCAATCATCAATAAAATCGTCAATTTTGAATTGATGAAAAACTCTGCAATACGTCCTGCGAATCCTTTTTCCATAAAAAATATATTTTTTAATGTAACAATGAATTAATCTAACAGTGTAACAATGATTTAAGGATGAAATCCGATTGGTACATTGGTAAATTGTTAGACTGTTACATTACTTAATTTGAATTTTTGCTCCGTTAAACAATCTTCCATTCGAGGAAATGATATACGATTCTTTGTTATCGAGACCTGAAAGAATTTCGACTTGATCTCCCAAGGTTTTTCCGACTTTCACCCAACGTAAAACAGCGGTGTTTTGAGAACTTACGACATAAACTCCGGTTAATTGTCCGTTTTTCACCAAAGCCGATTTTGGAACCATCACACTTTCCTGAAAATCCTGATTGATTTTTCCAGAGTTTTTAAATGGAAATTGCACATTCACAAACATTCCCGGAAGTAAATCCGAGGCGTTGTGAAGATTGATTTTCACCATGTATTGTCCACCTGTATTGGCTGCTGATTTGCTGATTTCGGAAACCGTTCCGGAAACCGTTTTGTTTAAGGATTTCATGGTAATTTCTACGGACATTCCTTCGTTGATTTGCGTAATATTTTGCTCGGAAACCAACACTTGTGCTTGCAAAGAAGAAGGAGATTCTATCGTGAGAAGTGGCATTCCCGGATTTGCTAAATCGCCTTGCGAAGCATATTTTGCCGTCACAGTCCCGGAAATTGGCGCGGTTACATTCGTGTAACGATATTGTGCATTCACTTCATTCTTCATTTGCTGTGCGGCTTGCAATCCGGCTTGTGCCATTTCGTAACGAGCACGCATATCATCGAGTTCTTTTTGGGAAGCGCTTTGCGTTTTATACAAATTGGAAAAACGTTCGTAATCTTTTTTTGCACTATTGAAGTTGGCTTGAGCTTGAGAAATCTGAGCATTGGCTTGTCCTCCTTTTGCTTGAATGTCAGAAGCATTAATGCTCACCAAAAGTTGTCCTGCGCGAACATTTTGACCAACTTCGATGTTCATTCCGGTGATGTAACCCATCATTCTTGTGGAAACATTCACGGAATTTTTTGCGACCAATTTTCCACTTGCAGAAACAAAACCATTATTGGAATTTGAGGAAGATTTGCTGACTGTAACCGAAATTGGTGCATCTTGATTCATTGCAGATTTTTCTTTGTCTGAAGAACAACTCGATAACAAGATTGTACTGAAAATAAGAGGAATGTAAATATGTTTTTTCATTGGGATATTTTTTCTTTTTTAATCGAATTGGTTTACTTTTTCAAAAATTCCAAATAGGCAATTGCCGTGTTATGCTCGAAAATGGCTTGTTGATATTCCAATTCTTTTTGGGACATCAAAGTTTCGGCAGAAAGCAAATCCGCTGATTTTTCTAAACCTTGATCGTAACGATTTTTTCGGATTCTGTAGGCTTCTTTGCTTTGTTCCAAAGCCTGTTTTGTGAATGTAACTTTGGAATCTGCATCTTGAACAGACCTCGTTGCTTTATTCAGTTCCAATTGACTTTGTTTGGTGTATTGCTCGATTTCGGTTTGGGCTTTCGAGCGTTCGGATTTGTATTTTTCTTGTTCGGATTTTGATTTTAAACCATCGAAAATATTCCACGACAATTGAAGTCCGACCAAATAACCATTCGCATCAAACTGCGCGATTTTGTTGTCGTACATTTCCCAACTTCCAAAAGCGTTCAATCGTGGTAAAAATTTGGATTTTGAAGATTTCACCATTAAATCGTAGGCTTCCAAAGATTTGTTGTAGGCTTCTAAATCTTTTCGGGAAGTGTTTAGTGAAAAATCGTTTTCAACCAAATTTCCTTTGTATTCCAAGGTTTCGGTTGGTTTCAGCAGTTTGTCTTTTGAATCTTCATTCAACAAAAAATAGAGATAATCCGAAGCGTTTTTGATATTGGAATCCGCCATTTGAATCTGGCTATTGATTTCACTCACGCGAACTTCCATATATAGAACTTCCGATTTTTGAATCAGTCCATTTTTGAAATAATTATCAATGAATTTTTTGTTGGCAAGCGTTGTTTCCTTAGCGTTTTCCAGCGTTTCTTTCATTTTGTACGCCAACTGTAGTATCATATACGATTTCTTCAACTCGAATTGAATGTATTCTTTGGTGCGTTCGGTTTTAATATTCAGAACATCGGCTTTTATTTGACCTGCTTTTTTCTGATACACCGCATCCATATTGATAATCGGTTGTTGAACTTCCACTTTTGTCCCGAAATTGGAAATGCTTTTTGGACTGTTTAGATTATCCGGATTGAAATCCATCATCGTAATTCGTTCCTGATTGAGTTTAGAACCAAATGCCATCAAAGGATTATTGGTATTGGTAAATGTATAAGAAGCCGTTACATTGGGAAGATACATTGCGCGTGTTCCGAGAAGTTCGGTTTGGGCAAGATCGGCTTCACTTTTAGCCATTTTTACCTGAAGATTTTCGTTGAGTGATTTGGCTTCGATTTCGGCTTGGGAAATAGGAACCGTTTGCTGCGAATAAGCAGAAAAGGAGAGGTTTAATGCCAAAACGGAAAACAGTATTTGTTTCATGTTCTCTTAATTTTCAGCAAAATTAGATTGACAGAATTTATCGTACAGTGATGAATGTTACATAAGAAAGATTTTGAATAACCATTGAAGAGATACATTTTATAAATTGCAATAAAAACAAATTGTAATGGACGTTTTGAAATCAATAGGAATTTTTATTCTTGCCGGATTGTGCGAAATTGGTGGTGGCTATCTGATTTGGCTTTGGCTGAAAGAAGAAAAACCTTGGTGGTATGGTGTTTTAGGTGCTTTTATTTTGGTTTTTTATGGAGTTGTTGCAACTTGGCAGACCGCAAATTTTGCTCGAGTTTATGCAACATACGGCGGTTTTTTCGTGGTAATGTCTTTGCTTTGGGCAATGAAATTTGATGGTTTTTCTCCAGATAAATTTGATATTATTGGTGGAGTTATTGTTTTGGTTGGTGTCGGAATAATATATTATGCACCGAGATGAAAACAAAAATGCCTCATCGTAAAATGAGGCAAAAAGGGATAAATAAATGATATAGATGTTCTATTGAACTATAATTTTCGGAATCATTACGATTTCCGATTTTATAGAATTGGAAATAAGACAGTTGATTTCCGATTTTTCAAGAACTTTCAACGCTTTTTCTCTTTCGGATTCATTTTTAATAGTAACAATGGGTTCCAATATAATTTCGGTCATCAGGAATTTTCCTTCTACTTGTTCCAATTTCCCTTTGGATTTGCATTCAAAATTTAAAAAATCAAGTTTAGAATTTTCTGCAATTGCCAGAAAAGTAGTCATTAGACAACTGCTAACTGCGGAGGTAAAAAGATGTTCGGGCGACCAAATATTTTCAACACCTTTCGGAAATTGCGGCGGTGTTGCAATTTCTACTTTTGTAGAAAGTTCGGGGGAAGACATTTCTCCGATGCGATTGTTTTTCCAAGAAATATCGACGTTGTAATAATGTGCTTCCATACGATTAAAGTTTGTTATTTAAACTCATCCAACCGCCACCGTTGTGTACATCAGTATAGCCATTGTTTTGAAGAATTCCTTTCGCTGAAGCACTTCTCATTCCGGAAGCACAACAGGTAATGATGGTCTTGTTTTTGTCTTTTAATCTTGAAAGATTATTTTGAAGCTCATTCACAGGAATATTAATGGCATTTTTCACGTGTCCACTGGCAAATTCGCTTTTGCTTCTAACGTCCACGATGATAGCACCCTTTTTTACTAGTTCAGCATAATTGGTTTTTTCCAGACCGAATAAGTTTTTTATTGCATCTAACATTTTAATTGAATTTTAAATTATAATGCAAAATTAAGATGTAGAAGAATTGTAGTAAGTGATGAAAGTTACAATAGAGTAATTTTATTTCTGGAAAGTATTATTTTACCGTCCATTTCAATCTGCTTCAAAACACGGCTTACCGCTTCACGAGTAATTCCGAGTTCATCAGCCAGTTTTTGGTGGGTAACAGAAATTTCTTTGGATTTATATAATTGGGCTTTCTGGTTCAATAAGTATAAGAGTCTTGCATCTACTTTCTGGAAAGCAATAGAGTTAACCATCGTGACCAAATCTTCAAATCTTTTGTGATAGAGTTCAAATACAAAAGTAGACCATTCTGGATATTTTGTAAGCCATTCTTTAGCTTTAACAAGAGATAGCATCAGGATTTCTGCATCCTCTTCTACTACCGCTTTTACTTTGGAAGTATCTTGTGTAAGCCCTGAAAGTATTGATGAGATACAACTTTCTCCGGGAGTTAGATAATAGAGAAGTATTTCTCTGCCGTCCTCCTCTGTTCTTACCACTTTTACACTTCCAGACATAACTAACGGAATATAATTGACATAAGAATCTATATCTAAAATTACAGTACCCGTTGGAAATAATTTTAGATCACGGCTTTCCGCAATTTCTTTTTTAAATTCAGGATTTAGTATTTCGTAAATATTCATTCTCAAATATAGATATAATTAATAATACCTGTTGTCCATTTTAAATTTTTATTTCCATTAGCACTATCTATTATTTAATCTCCTCATACTCTACCTCTTCACTTTTATTTTTTGAATTGTGATTTGACATGGAGCAATTACTCGTTGAACAACATCCGATATTCAATAGTGGCATGGCAACAAAAACAACTCCAATAGCGACCAAAAACCACATTCCTGATTTTATAGCTTCTACTACAAGGAAAATTCCCATTGCCAAACGAAGTAACCGTATTAAATTCCAGTTTTTTAATATATTTTGTATCATTTCTTTTTTTATTTAGTAACAAGATTATCATTTTCCATCCATTCTTTCATTCCGCCTGAAAAATTTTTAACATTCTCGAAACCATTTTTCTTCAACAGAGAATATGCAATGGCTGACCTGTCACCACTTTGACAATGGATAACTATCTTTTTATCGCGAGAGATCTTGTCAAAATTATCTTCCAACGTTCCCACAAAAACATTTTCGGAATTTTCAATATGTGTTGCTTCATATTCGGTTTTGTTTCTTACATCTATCACCTGAACATCTTCCCTGTTTAGATAGGTTTTAAATTGTCCTATATCAATAACATCAGCGGTTTGCAAATTCAATCCCATACTTTTCATATCATCAACATAACCCATCATCTGATCCATCCCAATCCTCATTAGTTTTCTGGTAATGTCTTCCATTTGATCCTCATTAGCTACCAAGATGAAAGGTTCTGAATAATTAACCAACCAGCCCATCCACGTTGAAAAAGAATTGTTTCCTTGAATATTGATACTTTTCGGAATAAAACCTTCTGCAAAATCAACTTTACTTCTGGTATCAATCACTTTTACGCCACTGTTATAGGCTTTCAAAAACTCGTCCTTGGAAAGTTTCTTGTGTTTTGGAACCTCTGTTAGTAAAGGTCTTTCCACTTTGTTGAGCTTTTTCATCATAGCAAAATATTTTGGAGGCTCGGGCTGTCCTTCCAATAAATACTTGATAAAACCTTCCTTGTCTTCTTCATACTGAAAAGCCCAGTTTCTAATTTTTTCGTAGCCAACCGTTGAACTTGGTACAGCTCCCAGAGCCTTACCGCACGCTGAACCAGCACCGTGTCCCGGCCAAACCTGAATAAATTCTGGTAGTGTACTAAAATCCTGAACTGAATAGTACATTTCTTTTGCACCCTTTTCCTGTGTTCCTACAATTCCTGCTGCTTTTTCAAGTAAATCAGGTCGTCCAATATCACCAACGAAAACAAAATCGCCTGTAAAAATCATTACCGGTTTTTCTGTTGCTGGATGGTCAGTTAATAAAAAGCTAATGCTTTCAGGTGTATGTCCCGGTGTATGAATAACCTTCAAAGTAAGATTTCCGACATTGATTAAATCTCCGTTCTTTAAACCTATATGTGAAAATTCGTACTGCCAATCTTCACCACCTTCATCAGAGAGATACATTTTTGCACCCGTTACTTCCGCCAGTTCTTGTGAACCTGACAGAAAATCTGCGTGAATATGTGTTTCCGTGATGTGGGTAATGGTCAGATTATTTTCTGTGGCAATCTCAAGGTAGGTATCAATATCTCTTTTAGCATCGATTACAATGGCTTCACTTTTTGATTGACAACCAATTAGATAACTTGCCTGAGCAAGACTTTTATCATAAATACGCTGAAAAAACATAATATTAATTTTTTAATGTTTACAAAGTTATGCCTTACTGTTTTTTTTTTCAGTGACTTCGATTACATAAAAGAAATTACTTTTTAATAGCAAAAATTCTCACCACAGACGCTTCACCTTTATGATAATTACCTTCGTTAAGTACAATCGTTTCTACAACAGCTTCCTTTATATCAAAATTTTCAAAATCTCTTTTCAATTCTTCAAGGTCATACAGCATTTCAGAATCTCTCGGTCCTCCCGATTGAGGATCTCTTTGTTGATATTCTTGCTGAAGTTTAGAGAAACCTTCCAATATGAGATAACCTCCCGGCTTTACAAGCTGGGTGAGTTTTTGATGAAAATCTCTCCTATGATCTATCGGAAAATGAGCGTAAATCAAAGCTAAAGCATCAAAAGAAGAAGTTGAATATTCTATATTTTCTACATTAGATACTGTATAAAAAATCTCCGTATTGTTTTTTCTTGCCCATAAAAGTGCTTTTTTCTTCCCTTCCTCACTTTGGTCAAATGCTTCCGATTCCCATCCTTTTACCGCTGCATAAACTGCATTTCTACCCTCTCCTTCCGCAGGAAAAAGAATTTTACCAGCTTTCAAATCTTTTAATTTTTCTTTTAAGTATTCATTAGGAAGCGTACCATAGATGTATTCTTCATTACAATAACGTTCATTCCAAAAATCCTTTTGAGCCATATTCAATCGTTCTTTATTTATAAAATAATTCTTTTGTGATAATATAAAATCCCATTACTAATACAAAGAAACCAAAACCTGTTTTGAGTTTTTTCCCTGAAAATTTCCCAGATAAAAAAATCCCTGCAAAAATCCCTGCAATAGCCAATACCGTAAATTTTAGAAGCAAACTCCAATCTATTACTGAATGTTCATGGGTAACAAACCCGATGAAACCAATTGCAGAATTGATTGCAATAATAAGAAGAGAGGTTCCTACCGCCGATTTCATGGGAAGTTTTGCAAAAAAAATAAGAACAGGAATAATGAGAAAACCACCTCCAGCTCCCACCAATCCGGTAACAATTCCTATCAATGCTCCCATCAATACAATCATCAGATAATTAAAACCAAGGGTTGAACTATCTGTTTGTTTTTCACAGTCTTTACAAGGTAGAATCATTGATACTGAAGCCAATACCATAACAACAGCAAAAATGAGCATCAGAAAAACAGGTTTTGTAAGCTGAAAACTTCCTGTTTCCAAAATATTTTCTGGGATTATGGGTATAAGATATGCTCTAGTAAGATATACGGTAAAAATGGAAGGAATGCCAAATAATACAACAGCTTTAAATTCTATCTTCTGCTGATAAAAACTTTTGATCCCTCCCGATAAAGAGGTAATTCCTACTACAAATAATGAATATCCAGTTGCTGAAACAGGATCAACGCCTAAAATATAAACAAGGATCGGAACGGTAAGAATAGATCCACCACTTCCTATTAATCCAAGAGAAACTCCTACTAAAATAGCTAAAAGGTAACCTGCTAACATTTGTATATTTTTCAAAAGACAAATTTAAAATCTGCGAATACTCAAGTCAGTAATGTAGGTTACAGAGATATTTTCAATTTTTTACAACAAAGGACCTGTATTTTATTGTTCTAATCTTATGGCAAGAATTTCTCCTGTTACACAAGTAATTCCTTCTGCGGAAAGCGTCATATCAACCCAAATTTTCCTCCCTTCAATACTCCGAAGTTTTCCTTTCAATTCCAGCTCTTTACCCATAGGTGTTGGAGCCTTAAAATCAACTTTCAGTGAAGCTGTTACACAACGAACCGGAATGGTTTCCACAGTATTGAAATCAATATTTTCTTCTGCACTAGCAAAAGCAGCAGCAGAACCGGTTCCATGACAATCTAGTAAGGAAGCTACTAAGCCACCATATACACTACCGGGAATTGCTGTAAATCTTTTATCGGGAGTGAAATGTGCAATTGTTTCGTCTCCTATTAAATAGGTTTTTAACTGATAACCATCGGGATTGTTTTTTCCGCAACCATAACAGTGTGCAAGTTCATTGGGATATAAATCCTGAATTGCTTTGATTGTATTCGACATGTTTTAAAGTGTGTTTCTCTCAAAATAAAAATATAAAATTTCATTCGTAAGGCAAGCATCTATTCTGCTTTTGTCCAAGCAATTTTCCATAGTCCCCTAAATTCATTCAATGTATAACCAACCGCTTTATCATTTGGATAAAATCGGGCAATTTTTCGGAGTGTTTTCTCTTCTATATCAACGGTTGGATTTCCATGGCACTTCATACAGGTAGGCATTCCAAGATTAATTCTTTTGTAGTATATATACTTGTCTTTTTCTGTGAGTAAAGTATCTGACAATGTAGATTTTCTTTTGAATTCATCAAAAATAGTATAATCGGTTTTTGTTTTGAGCGTATTCCCGGGATTCCTGTTTTTGTCTGAAATTCGTTGAATAGTCATACCTGTTTCTTTTGCTAACGAATCGGTAATAGGTAGTGCGCTAATGTGACAAAAATCTACCGCATATTCCGTTCCTCCCTTTTGAATGGCAGCAGCTACATTTTGTAACAAAACTTTTTGCGAGCTATCCGCAATAGAATCAGCTTTATTTCTTAATGACAAAGTCTCTTTCTCACTAAGTCCATTTTGGTTGCAGGAAACTACAATGATTGTTACTAATAGTGGTATTACTCTCAAATTCACGTATACTGTTTTCTTCAAAAATAACGTATTCAAAATATTCTGTTTGTAACCTAAGTTACAAAACAATCTGAAGAAAGTTTTTATTTTCGTTTCTTCTATGTTACGTATTTTATCTTCATATCGAAATTTTCTGCTCATCATTCTTACGATTGCTGTAGCGATTCCTTGTAATATTAAAAGAGATTGGAAAAAAAATATAGGCATTGAAACCAACGAAAACATACCTCAAAATGCCAAAACAACTTGCACTGCTTTTTGTTCTTTGAATGGAATAACAGAACGAAAGAAAATACAGAAACTTCGAAATCAAATTTTTAAATTTCACCTTGCAAAAAGGAATTTTGTTACAAAACAATCGAAAATTCCTACCGTAAGTCACATTCATCTATTCTTCAAAGAAAAAATCCCAACTCATCTTCGGAACTGCCAGTTTCTCATTTGATTCTTTTTGATTTACGATTATGCACTGCTATTTGTTCAACGGCAGTATTATTTGTTTTCAATTTATAATCAAAAAAAATGAATCAAACTATTGTTGTGAACGGTTTATCCGTTCTTTTACTCCGTATTTTATTGAGCGGAATCTTTATCAATGCCGGGATTTCGCATCTGTTATATATCGATAAAGTCAGCAACCGTATTCAAAATGCACCTAATGCAACATTTGCTCAACTTTTTGGAAATCCGGAACTTCTCGGAATCTTGTCCGGTTCTGTTTTGCTGATTGCAGGAATCGCGTTTTTATTAGGCGTTTTTACACGTTGGTCTGCATTGGTTTTGTTTCTTGTACTCATTCCGATTACCATCACCGTTCAGGTTGGAAACGGTTGGCTTCACGGTCCATTTTGGAAAAACGTTTCACTGTTTGGCGGACTTGTCTTTTTCATCATCAACAATCCGAAAGGATATACACTTTACAATCCATCTTCTTTAACATCTTAAATTTAAAAAAATGAAAAATCAAACTTTAATTACCATTCTATTTATTTTAACTGTATTTGTTCCTGTAAAAATTTACGCACAACATTCACCCACTCAATCTATTGAAAACGCCATTAAGAAAAAAGGAAAATATGCGATTTTAGTTCAGAATGAACCACATTTCATGGCTTCGGTAATGACTGGAGAAGAATACAAAGCGAAAAGCAAATCCATTCAATTTGAAATTGTCCTAATTGGTTCGATCGTAAAAGATTTAGCCGAGAAAGAAACCCTAAAACCATTCATTGAAAAAGCCAGAAATTCGGGAATCAAAATCGTGGTTTGCGAATTCGCCATGGAGAAACTTGGTGTGAAAAAATCTCAATATCCTTCCTCTGTTTTAACAACACCAAATGGATTTACGTACATCTTCGGATTGCAGGAATCAGGATTTAAAACCATAACACTTTAAACGATGAGAATATTATTTATATTGATTATAGTAGGTCTTATTACCGGTTTTAAAAGTCAAAATACAAAAATGAAGGAAGAAATCACTATTCTGCAAACTGCGGATATTCACGCTTATCTCAATCCACATAACGAACTTTTTGTGGAAAATAATGCCATTGTTTTTCGAAAAGCAGGCGGACTTTCTCACATCAAAACTTTAGTAGACGAAATCCGGAAAGAAAACCAGAATGGAACTCTATTTATAGATGGTGGTGATTTAATTCAGGGAAGCGGAGAAAGTGTTCTTTCTGAAGGAAAAATTTTTCCGCCGATTATCCAGCAAATGAATTATGATTTGCTCATTCCCGGAAACTGGGAAGTGATTTATGGAAAGAAAATAATGTTGGATGTAATGAAAAAATACAAAACCAACGTCATTGTAGCCAATATGTTCGACGAGAAAGATCAGCAACCGATTTTTCCACCGTATTGGATCACCGAAAAAAAAGGAATAAAAATCGGATTTATCGCCTACAACGATCCCGAAGTTCCGATTCGTCAGAATCCGATGTTCAGCGAAGGTTTGGTTTTCACAGAAATCGAATCGAATCTCAAAGCATTAATTCAAGAACTGAAAGAAAATCAAAAAGTGGATATTTTGTTTTTGGTCACGCATATCGGAATTTCCAAACAAGTGCTTTTGTCTAATAATCCGGCAGCAAAAGGTGTGGATTTCATCCTCGGAAATGACACCCACGAAAGAATCCGAAAACCAATTGAAGGAAGATTTGCCAAAGTTGTAGAACCTGGTGCTTTCGGTTCGTTTGTCGGCAGATTAGATTTAATACTAAAAGACAAAAAATTGGTGGATTCCTCGTATGAACTGATTGAAGTTGACACGAAAAAATATTTTGCCAATTCAGAAGTACAGAAAATTATCGACAAAGAAACAGCTCCATTTCAAAAAGAAATGAACCGAATTTTAGGGTATACTGCAACGCCAATGTACCGTTATTTGGTAGTGGAAAATCCGATGGACAACATGATTACCGATGCTTTACTTTGGAAATCGGGAGCAGATTTCGCAACATCCAACGGTTTTCGTTTCGGTGTTCCAATTGTTCCGGATGACAGCGGAAAACAAAAAATCACAAAAGAAGATTTGTGGCGAATGCTTCCTGTAGACGAACAGATGAAAGTGGGAGAAGTAACAGGACAACAAATTTTGGATTGGCTGGAAAACGAAATCAATAACGTATTTGCCAAAGATCCTGCAAAACGTTTTGGCGGCTGGTTGGTACGATTTTCCGGAATGACTTTGAAATTTGACAGTTCCAAAGACAAAGGAAAACGAATATTGGAAGTGAAAATTCAAGGAAAACCTTTAGAATTAAATAAAACGTACAAAATGGCATCTTGTAACAGAACCGGAGAACCAATCCACGTTCTTTGCAGAATGCCGAACGCTAAAAATGTAGAAATCAAAGACTATACATTGCACGATGCGGTAGAAGAATATTTGGCAGAAAAAAGAATTGTAAATCCGAAAATAGACGGACGATCGATTGCTATAGATTTGGACGTTAATGCGTTTTCACAAATGCCGGAAACGGGATATTCTTTCAAATAAAAATAAATTCTTTAAAACAAAAAATGGTACATTTAAAAAATATTTTTATCACTATTGGAATGGTTACCAACTTTTTCCTAGTTGGTTTAGCAAGCTGTTCTAATAAAGGGGATGATAAAAAATCACAAAAACCTGAAACCGAAATTTCAGCTTCAACATCGGTAACTGAAAATGTAATCTTTCAGGATGTTCAGGGAAAAACATTTTCTTTACATGAACTAAAAGGAAAAGTAGTCTTCATTAATTTTTGGGCAACATGGTGTCCTCCTTGTATTCATGAGATGCCTTCTATCAACAAGTTGAAATCTACATTTCATGAAAATGAAAACATCGTCTTTCTTATGGTAGATATGGATCAGAATTTTAAAAAATCTATTCCATTTATGGAGAAAAACAAATACAACCTTCCGGTGTATATTACAAAAAGTGAAATTCCCGGTGAATTGTTTTCTGGTGCACTTCCAACCACGATTATCCTTAATAAAAATGGAGAAATCGAAGCCCGGATTTTAGGCGGTCAAGATTATTCTTCTCCAGCCATTGTCAAAACACTAAAGGAATTGACAGAGAAATAAGTTAAAAAAATGTTCTCACTTTTTGCTGAGAACATTTTTTTATTTGAATTATGGATAATCTCGCACTATATTAAAGATTTTCCTTAATTAATCTTTCCAGTTCATTGGTAGGAAATACACCAGATTGTTTCCAACGGATTTCTCCATTTTTGAAAATAATGAGTGTAGGCACACTTCGTATCTGGTATTGTGCTGCTACTTGTGGGTTTTGATCGACATCTATTTTAATAATACTTGCAGTATCGCCTACTCGTTGTTTGAGTTCTTCCAAAATCGGAGCCTGCATTTTGCAAGGACCACACCATGTTGCGAAAAAATCGACTAATACCGGTTTGTCCTGATTAATAATTTCTTGAAATTTCATTTATATAAAGCTTTACTTTTTGTTATTCTGTACTTTTACTTTTGACTTTGTACATCTAAAACATTTTTCCATGTTCCACCATCGGTTACATTCTGAAATCCGTTTTGTTCCAATATTTTTTTCGCCTGACTGCTTCTGTTCCCACTTCTGCAGAAAACGACAATATTCTGTTTGTTTTTGAATTTATCCAATTCATTTCCAATGGAACTTAGAGGAATATTCACCGCATTTTTCGCACTCCCTGATGAAAATTCCTGCGGTGTTCTCACATCCACCAGAAAAGCATTCTCTTGAAGAACCGTTTTTAGCTGACCGTTATCTCTCTGACTAAAAAAACCGTTAAATTGCAAGAACAGGAGCAAAATTGCAACACCAATTAATATTCTTACGCTATTTTTTCTATTCATGTGTACATTTGATTTTTTAATTATTGGGCAAGTTCATTCTTCTTTTCTTTCCATTCGTTAATTCCACCAGAATAATTCAGAATGTTTTCAAAACCGTTTTTTACAAGAATGGAATAAGCGATTGCCGCTCTTGTTCCGCTTTGGCAATGGATGATGACAGGTTCTTTTTTATTGATTTTATCAAGATTTTTTTCAAGTGTATTCAATGCTATGTTTTCAACACCTTTGATATGACCATTTTTGTATTCGCTTTCGGTACGAACATCAATTTTCTGAATGTTTTTGTTTTCCAAATACGATTTAAAAGTATCTGTATCAATGGTTTTTACTTTTTGTAAAGATAAGTTGTAATCTGAAGGATTGGTAATGTAACCATAAATATTGTCCATTCCGATACGCATCAGTTTTCGGGTAAGGTCTTCGATTTGGTTTTCATCTGCAACCAAAACAATTTGATTTTGATAATCAACAATCGAACCGACAAACGTAGAAAATGTTTTCATATTTTCAATCAGAAGACTCCCAGGAATATACCCTTTTCCCGAAGTTGCTTTTGGGCGGGCATCTATTACGAGTAAACCATTTTTAATCGCATCTTCTGTTTCTTTTTGATTGAGTTTAGCAAGTTTTGGAACTTCAACCAATAGCGGACGATCTACTCTGTTCAGATGTTTCATCATCGCAAAATATTTTGGCGGAGCGGGTTGTTCACTCAAAATATAGTTTACAAAATCGGATTCTTTTCCCGAAAATTGTAAAGCTGGATTGGTCAATTTTTCTTGTTTCAAAGTGGATTGCGGAATATTGCTCAAACTTTTCCCACAGAAAGAACCGGCTCCGTGTCCCGGCCAGATTTCAGTGTTATCGGGTAATTTCAAAAATTTTTCAATAGAATGATAGAGTTGTTTTGCTCCAACTTCCTGCGAACCAATTTGTCCTGCTGCTTTTTCCAATAAATCAGGACGACCGACATCGCCTACAAAAATAAAATCTCCGGTAATGGCTTTGATTGGATTTTTTGTTCCGTCGGTAACCAAGAAAGTCAGGCTTTCGGGCGTATGTCCCGGTGTGTGAATGACTTCTATCGTAATACTTCCAACCGAAATTTTATCGCCATTTTTCAGTCCGGTGTGTGGAAAATCGTATTGCCAGTCTTTTCCGCCTTCGTTAGATAAATACAGCGGTGCTTTCGTAACTGCTGCGAGTTCTCTCGAACCACTGAGAAAGTCTGCGTGAATATGAGTTTCGGTAATTTTCGTTATTTTCAGATTGTTTGTCTGAGCTATTTCCAGATAAGTGTCAATGTCTCTTTTAGGGTCGATTACAATCACTTCTTTGGTTTCTGTATCGCCGATCACATAACTTGCCTGTGATAGTGTTTCGTCATAAACACGTTCAAAGAAAAGAGTTTGTGCAAATGAGGAATTCGATAGGAAGAGTACGGCTACAGACCAAAGAAAACTGTTTTTTAAAAAGATGGATTTCATATATTAATTGCTTTTAATTTTAAGTTCTATATTATCTACACTACTCTTTTGGGTTTGGGAATAGTGCAATAACAAATCCTCAAAATTAGCAATTCCCATTTTGGCGGAAAGTAACATAGGTTACATAGGATGCAGGAATAAAAAAATATTCAAAAAAGCAATTGTTCCATTTTTTAATCTTTCAACCTATTCTTTGTTGGTCTCAAAATAGATATTCGGTCTTCCAAAAATCCATTTTACGAATGAAACAACCAATGCAATCGGAATTATGAATATAGCGGCTATAATCATTCCGTATTCATACAACAAAGAACTATCTGAATAAGGTTTCCCTTTCTTTCTGGCACGGAGTGCACTCATTGGTAAGCCAATCATATTGCCCATCAGCATCAGTTGAATGGCAGCTAATATAATTCTTGCTTTTTCTTTTCCGTATTCTTTTACAATGGATTCGTATGTTTCCATTTCGGGCAATCCACGTGTTTCGGCATAATGTTGAGCAAATAGGACAGCTTTCGATTCTTCGGGTTTGACAAAGCTTTTGTCTCCCGTAAGGAAACCCGATATTTCATCGTTATTCATTCCCATTTTTAATGCCATCTGCGTATGGGCGTATGAACATACGGCACAAGAGTTGACCTCAGTTACTGCCAGTTGCAATCTTTCTAAAAATTGTTCATCAATGGTGTTCTGTTTTTTATTTTTGATAAATACTATTGCTGACCTCGGTGCTAATACCAGCGAACGAAATAGTTCCGATAAAGAAACTTTTCTTTTATACGAAGTTTGATTTTCAATGTTTTGAGGTATAGATATGTTATTGTTCATTGTATTTAATTTGTATGTCCGCCAATGATGTTTCCGTCTTTCATTTCTATGGTTCGGTCACTTTTTTGAGCGAATTCATCATCGTGGGTTACAGCGATAATGGTCTGTCCAAAACTGCGGGTCAGGTCTTTGAAAATATCAAAAACAATGTCTGTATTTTTACTGTCCAAATTACCTGTTGGCTCATCACCCATAATAATCAACGGATCATTAATTAACGCTCTGGCAATGGCAACACGTTGTTGCTGTCCACCCGAAAGTTTATTCGCAGGTTTGAGAGCCTGATCTTCCATACCCAGCATTTTTAACTTTTCATAAGCCCGTTCTTCTATTTCTTTTGGTGAAAACTTACCTAATTTCAGTGCGGGAATCATCACATTTTTCAGACAGGTAAATTCTGACAGCAGGTAATGAAACTGGAATACAAAACCTATTTTTTCGTTTCGGATTGCAGCCAGTTCATCAACCGATTTTCCGGTAATTAATTCATTATCTATCATTAAATTTCCACTATAGTCTCTGTCCATAGTGGAGAGGATATAGAGCAAAGTAGATTTACCACTCCCTGACTTCCCGACAAGTGTTAAGAATTCTCCTCTCTCTACTTCAAAACCAATATTTTTCAACACCTGAAATTCTACCGGGTCATAAAAATACTTGTCGATATTTTCTGTTTTTAAAACGATATTTTTATCCATGATTTACTTTCTAAAAATGCTGACCGGATCTACTTTTGCTGCTTTACGGGCTGGAATGTATCCGGCAAAAAATGTAATCACTAAGCCCATAACAATTCCCTGAATGAATTTCTGCAGTTCATAATCTACAGGAAAGTATCCTATGTCACCACCGATGTAAACCTTTTTCAACAAGGTAATCATTAGCAATGCCATCAACATTCCGCCAACTACACCGATCAAGCCAATAGATAATGCCTGCGTTACAAAAATCCGTATCACGTCGTTCCCTTTAAAACCAATAGCCTTTAATATGGCAATGTCATTTATTTTTTGGGAAACGGTCATGTTCAGGATATTGTAAATGCCAAAACCGGCAATGAGCATAATGGCTGTAGAGACAAAATTGATCATAATGAACCGCATTTTGCTGAGTGCCATCAGCGATTCGTTACTCTCTTTCCAATCTTCGGATTTGTATCCGGTTAATTGAGATAACTTTTCAGCAACGGCTGCCGCCTGGTGCGGATCTTTTACATTGACACTGATGTCTGTTACATACACATTGTTTTCTTTGAGCAATTGCTGAGCGGTGTATAGATTAACGTACGATTTGGTGTCGTCGGCAGTTGAATTAAATGATCGAAAAATACCTGCTACACGCAGGTTCTTAGTTACACCTTTTTGTGATGTAAGATTGATGTTATCACCAAGTGCCAAGTTCATTTTTTCTACTATTCCTATACCGATTACGATGCCGTTCGGGTCGGATTTCAGGGTTTCAAATTTGCCTTCAACCATTGATGATGTAATGCTGTACATCATATCTGCTTCATCTGGCTTTATCCCGATGCTTAATCCACTCACTTGAGTTCTTCCGTTATTATAAAACACGCTTGTGTTTACCTGGGCTGTTACCACAGTTACTTCCTTTTGCTGTTGTACCATTTCTGCAATACCGTTCGGGTTAATGATAGTATTGACTTTGGGTACTACTTTCGGATTAGAAATCAGGTACTCGGCAGCAGTATCACTTACCAGATTTTTGCTGATGACATCATCATTGTACAACCGAATATGTGGCGTATTTTTGAAAATATTTTCGTCAGATGCTTTATCAAAACCAACCAGTAAACTGTTCATGAAAATATAGATTGACATTCCGAGCAATACCCCAAGAACGGCTACAGCAGTCATTTTTTTGCCCGAAAACAGATAGGTTCTGGCTATGTCTGTATTAATATTCATCAGTCTAAGGTTTTATATGTTCCAGAATATCATCTTTGCTAATTCCTTCCAATATTTCTACATATTCGGTAGAAATGATACCTGTTTTTACAACAACGGGTTCGTCTTTTCCTTTTAGTTTTACCTTATTTCCAAAGCCCAAATAACTTCTCGGAATTAATAAAGCATTCTTCTTTTCGCTTGTCAAAATATTGGCTTCCAACTGTGTGCCGTAAATACTACTTGAAGGTGCTTCATTCAGCAACACTTTTACAACAAATGATTGTGTTTTTTCATCAAATGCAGCCACTATTTCACTGATTTTGCCTTCGTACACGTTGCTTTTATCTGTGTTAAACTGAATATAAACCAATTGTCCCAATTTTATTTTTCCGATGCTTTTTTCATCTACATTCAATACCACTTCCGGTTTGCTGTCATCAGCAATTGTCGCAACAATATCTCCTTTTCTGACATAATCACCTGTTGATTTAAGCTTGTTGACAATCGTACCATTTTGAGGTATTATCAGTTGATTGTATCGTTCTATCACTTTGCTGTTTTGTAGCTGATTTTTGTTAAAAATTTGCTGTATTTTGGCACGTTGCAACAGTTCTGTTTTTTGCTTTTTTAAGGCATTCAGCTGTGCCAGTGAATTTTTTGCTGCCAGTTGCATATTTTCAAATTCTACCTTGGCTACACTTTGCTTTTGGAAAAGTCGTTCATAACGTTCAGCTTGTTGTTTATCTTGCTCGTATTTGCTTTCTGCATAGCGAATGTTTTGTTCCAGTTGCTGAATGGCAGGCGAATTTTCCGTTAGGTTTTCGTTGGCAATGGTTAATTGCTCCTCTGCCGAATGCGTATTGATACGGTTAGACGGATTGTCGATAACCGCAATAACCTTTCCTATATTCACTTTGTCTCCCACCTCAAAATTGGCTTCTGTAAGTATGCCATCTGTTTGTGCCGTGAGATGATAGGCATCATCCCAATCGAGCATTCCCGATGCAAAAACTAATTCTTTTATATCTTTTACCACCGGCTGTGCTTCTTCTTTTGAACCACAGGATTGTAGTGTAGCGAACAGTACAATGGTAACGAACAACTTTATTTTCATAGTTTAAAACTTATTATTGATGATAATTTTATTTTCACTAAATCCAATGCCTGCCAAAGCTGTAATAACATTTAGCTGGCTCAGCAGCATATCCGTTTGTGCAGTAAGTAATTTGTCTAAGGGCAGAATATTTTCCTGATATTGATTGAAGTATTTCTGATAAGTATCTTCTTTCAAGGTTTGAATTTTCTTAAAATTTTCGAGCTGTGAAGATGCTTTTTCGTACTCCACCAACAAATTGCTATTGCGGGTTTCGTTTTCACGCAAAAAGTGAATACGATCATTTTCCGCCATTTGCCATTGCATTTTTTTCTCTTTTACCGCCGAATATTTTGAAACGGTAGTAGGTAAATCCCAACTCAAACGAAGACCAACGTAATTAAAATCAATCCAATTGGAATTAGGGTGAAAAAAGGACTCATTACTCAAGTTTTGCCAATTAAAGGAAGATACAAATCCCAAAACGGGTAACTGTTGTTTTTGTGCCGCTTTCCATTCCTGTTCTGCCACTTTTCCTCTCAGCTGATAATGGTTTACCCATAAATTGTTGTTTGCTTCTGTCAATATTTGTTTATGATCAAAATCTCGAATGTTTTGATTTAAAATAGGACTGGCTTCATTCTCGAAAAACAAAGCAAGATTTTGCTGTTGGATTTGGATATTATATTGCAATTGCGAAAGCTGATCCTGTAATCGAATGAGGTTCACTTCGGCTTCGTTTACATCTTGTTTGCGTACAAGCCCTTCTCCAAACCTGTTACTTACGATGGTTAAAATTTGTTTTGCAATGACGATATTCTGCTCTACCATCTGTTGCTGTCCCTGAAACGATAAGATATTAAAGTAAATGCCATTCAACTGGTCATAAATAGTCCATTCGTTTATTTTTTGCTGATTGGCTACCAGTTCCTGATTGGTTTTGGCAAGTTTTATACGGCTTATATTTCCAAGGTTAATAATATCGAACTGCGGTTGTATGCTGAATGTGCTGACATATTGCAAACCCATTGTGATTTCACGAAAAGAACCGGGCAAACCGCCGAAAACTTCAGCAGGAATATAATTGGTTTGCAAATTTATATTATCAATAACCTGAGCCGATACCGGAATTCTCGGATTAAAGGCATTTCCAACTGCGGTTTTTCTGGTCAGCTCTGCTAAATTTTGCTGGATGATGTCATTTCTGAAACTGACTTTTTTCTCCTTTGCAAAGGCAAGTACTTCGTCCAGCGTATGAAATTCTTTCTTCTCCTGTGACCATACCATAAAAGGCAAGAAAAGGATGACTATTAGTAGTTTATGTTTGTGAATATTCACTAACTTTTTCATTAAAAAAAATATTATAAATTAGACCTTTATTAAAGCTAAAATGCTATTCATTGTTTTTTGTCCCTGAACCTCAATATCAAATTCAAAAGAAGCCAATTTCCACTTTAGCATTTGCAGCCGAAACGTACCCATAACGATATGCACGAGTTCTTCTGAAGCTATTACTGTTCTAAAAATACCTGTCTCTTGTCCTTCCTTTATCAGGGAATTGAAACGGATGAAATTGGTTTGTAATAATTGCTGTATGGCATTTTTTACCTCATTAGAATTATCAATCAACCCGTCTGATAAAACAATATTGATGAAGCACGGATTTTGCTTGAAATACGAAAACTGACTTTTAAAAAGTGTTGTAAACTTTTCTTCCGGTGATTGCTTTGTATTGATAATGGCATCAAAACGTTGGGTAATATTTTCTGATAAATAAGCAATTAATAGTGTTACGATTGCCTCTTTATTTTTGAAATGACGATACAAAGCACTTTCTGAAAAATGCATTTCCCGAGCCAAATTTTTAGTTGTAAGCCCTGCAATGCCACTTTCCATCAATATTTTACCTGATGCCTTTATTATTTCCAGCTGTCTTTCAGACAAATCCATTTAATCCAAACTATTTTAACAATGCAAAAGTAGTTTGGCTCATTAAGCTACACTGTAACATAGGTTACAGAGCAAAAAAAACGAGGACATTTAATCCTCGTTTTTTACTAAAGCTATTAAGCAGCTTTCTAAGCAGGATTTTCCATTGCTTCAAACACACAATCTACTGCCATGCTAAATGCAGGCATTCCACCTGTAATGGCTGCGGTTTCGCATATGCCAAAGAGTTCTTTTATTGTTGCTCCGGCTTTCAAGGCTGCTTTTGCGTGAAGTTTTGCAGGTTCTTTGTGCATTCCGCCAATCAATAGAGCAAAGTGCACTAATTGTTGGGTTTTCTTGTCGAGTGGATTGTTGTAAATGAGTTTTTCCCGGTATTTTTCGATGATTTCCATGGCATCTGTTTCGTCTGAAAGTGCTGCCAATTTTAACCTTTTCTCGATGTTTTCCGGAACGAAACCCAGCAGTTTTTCATACTTTTTTCTAATGTTTTCCATTATCCGATTAAGGTTGAAGTGTTAGGCCATTCCATATATTCAGCCGGATAAATTCCGTTTTGACGCATCAGCATATCCACTTGTCCTAAATGGTACGAATGATGCCCAAACGTAATCCACAGAAATGCCATTACCGTGTATTTCCGTCCCATAAAGGAAACGGTTTTGTTTAAATCTTCTTGGGTATAGCTTTTCAAGATTTCAAATCCTTTGGCAAAAACGTCTTTGTATTTTCCCACTAATTCCTGTCCGTCTGCAATATTTTCCAATAAAGAAGCGTTATCGGGTTTTGGAATTGCCAGTCCGCTTTCTCCTTCCTTCATCGCCTGAAACCAATGAATTTCTGCCAATACAAAATGACGGATTAATCCACCTATATTAATTGTATTCACACGAGTTCCGAGATACATCACTTCGTTATCAATCGGTGTACTGTTAAATACTTCATCGGGAACATCTTTCAGTAACTCCAGCGTTTGAAGATAAAGTTGTTCATGGATATTTAAGAAGCGGTTGAACTCCTGTATTGTTGCCTTATTTTCCATTTTTCTTACATTTTAAACTGTTGTAAAATTATGCCGTAACAGAAATTTACACAGTAACCATTGTTACAGAAAGGAGATTTATTTCGCTTTAATAATAAATTGATACGGCAGTAAATCTACATTCACTTCAAAAGAAGTATAACCTGCTTTTTTCAACTCTGCAATTACTTCATCGATAGACACTTTATGGTCGGTTGGCGGACCCACCGGAACATCTGTTTTGAAGAAATCAATCACGACCAATTCTCCATTGTTTTTTGTTCCTTTTTTTACTTTTGCAAAATACTCGGCTCGATTGTCAATATGGTGATAGGTATTTACGATTAACACCATATCCACTTCATTGTCTTTCAAATCAGGACTATCATACGGTATTTTGCGAAGAGTGATATTATCGATTTTGTTGTCTTCAATACGTTTTTTCAGGAAAGTCTGAAACTCATCATTTACATCGGCTGCAATTACATTTGCTCCGTGTTTGGCAAGTTTCACAGAAAAATATCCCGTTCCGGCACCAATGTCCATAATTGCTTTTCCATTGATGTCGCCCAAGTATTGCATCACCTTGTGCGGTTGCTGGTATTCGTCACGTTCTTTGGATTCGAAACGGTTGATTAAATCATCCGTAGAAGCTTTGTGCATATACTCGTTTGCAGAGTGTGCAGGTTTTCCGTCTCCGTGACCGTGATGCTTTTTGTTTTGATGTTCCTGTGCCATAATTGTACTGGTTAAGGCAATCGCAAGGATTGCGGTAATAATTTGTTTTTTCATTTTATATCAATTTAATAATTAGACTTTTTTATTTTTTTGCTCCAGAAATAAGTTCCTGTTCCGATGAGCAAATTGCTCATTCCCAAAGCTGATTCAAGAGGATTGTTAATCAAAGCATAGACAATCATCCATACAGATAACAGAATAAACACAATTTGAAACAGCGGAAATAACGGGCTTTTGAAACCTATTCTTTGTTGATTTTGCTTTCGCAATTTGAATACCCCTAAAACTGTCATTAAAGAAGATGCAGTAAGCAATATTCCGCAATAAATCATAATCTGCTCAAAGGTTCCGGTAAGTAACAATAAAGCACTGATGCCAAACTGCAACCACAAGGCTCTTTTGGGAATGCCGTTTTCTTGTGTTTGAAAGTACGACCAAAGACGATATTCTTTTGCAATGCTCGATGTTACTCTCGGGCCAACCCAAACCATAGCACTAATGCCTGAGATTAACAGTAATGAAATGGCCAACCCAAAGAAATTTCCTACTTTTTCTCCCAACATTTGCTGTGTAGCAATGGTGCCTACGTTCAACTGTCCGGCTAAATTCTCAACCGGAACGTGTTTCAGAAAAACGTATTGCAATAAGGTGTATAAAACCGTTACCAAAATCGTTCCTCCAATAAGTGCTTTGGGTAAAGATTTTAAAGGATTTTCAAATTCTTCGGTAATATAAGCTGCCGCATTCCAGCCCGAATAGGAATAACTTACATAAATCAATGCAATGGCAAAAACTGTTGACGTTAATTCGGTAAAATATCCTTTTGAAGAAACAATGTCATTGCCCGAATGCTCCGGCAAAATCAAACCAACACCAATAATTATGACAATCAAAATCACTTTGAGCAAAGTACTGATGTTTTGAAATTCGGCACTCAGTTTCAAACTTTGGGTATGGATTAATGTGATGACAGCAACCAAGGCAATGCTCATCCATTTGACATTGAAATTCCCAAATGGAAAATACTCCGAAAAAGCAATCGCAGCTAAAGCAATCGGTGCCGCAAAACCAACGGTAAGCGAAATCCATCCCGAAAGATAACCGATTAAAGGATTGTAGATTTTGGACAAGAACGCATACTCTCCTCCTGATTTTGAAATAACCGTTACTACTTCGGCATAACTGAACGCTCCCGACAGAGCCAAAATACCGCCTAAAACCCAAAGAGTAAGTACAACCGATGGATTATTCAAGTCTTTGAGTTGAAACCCTAAACTGGTAAATGCACCTGTGCCTATCATATTGGCAACAACAATGGCAATTCCTGTTAGCGTCGTGATTTTATGCTTGGATTTTGGCTGCATACGTTAAAATTTATATTGCACGAAAACCGTAAAATTTCTACCGGCTTCATTAATCGGTACACTGGCAAAACCTTCCTGATTTCGGAATGCAAAATTTAAGTGGTTGTGGTATGTCTTATCAAAAATATTTAGCCCGGCTATTCCGATACTTAGTTTTTCAACAGGTTTATAACCTAACCGTAGATCCATAGTCTGATAACCTCCTGTTCTGATTTCTCCGAATGAATATGCCAACTCATTTTGGGTTGCAACAATATTGTACTGAATATTTCCCCAGAATTTTTCTTTTTCTATTCCTGTAGAAATACGAGCTGTGAAGGGAGGAATTAACGGTAAAGATTCATCAAAATCCTTATTTCTGGTATAGATATAAGACAAATCTGTTTTTAAGAAATAGTACTTTCCGAAATCCAATTTTGCAGAAGCATCAATACCTGTTTTATAAGCATCTTTTATATTTGTAAATACTTTTGCATCAGATGCTATATCAGGCTCAATCACTGCTGAAATATAATTTTTCAAAAAGCCATAATACACAGATCCCTCAAAACGAATGGTATTGAAAAAGCCACTTAGGTTTTCATAACCGCTTAATCCAATTTCAAACTGATTATTTATTTCAGCTTTCAAATCAGGATTTCCGGTATAAGTATAGCTATCCTGTCCTACATTGAACTGGTTGATGTATCGCTCGATCATATTGGCAGAACGCACACCACGACCATAAGCAAATTCTAAAAACAGGCGGTCTGAAAATGCTTTTTTCAACGAAATGGTTCCGCTTATATTATGCTCTGTTCTTTTATCCAAATCATACAATGCGAAAAAATCGGCTTCCGGTTTACGAATGTCTGAAATGACCATATCGTAACGTAATCCTGCGGATAAAATATAGCTGGGTAGAAAGTTCCATTTTGCTTCCGTATAAGCTCCTATATCGTCAATATAAGAATCCTGCCATATAGAATTTATTCTTGTCACAGGGTTGGGCAATGGATTACCGTTCTGCATCTTTATCAGTCTTGTGCGGTCTCCATCTCTGCCGATGTGTAGATAATCCACTCCGCTAAAAAAATGAAGTTTATCGGACGTTTTCCATTCCAATTCTGCTTTTCCACCGATAGTTGTAGAATTTACATCTGCTGCTGCTTCTGTCGCTTTTGCCGTAGTACAGTTATAATTCGTCATCAAGTGATCTACATAACTGTAATAGGTTTTTACTTGCAGACTTTTTAGATTTTTTCCAATATTTTCCCATTTGTAATCCAATGAAGCAATGCTGCTGTTGTCATATTCGGTATCCATAGGAAGACCTGCGTGGAGCACATCTCGTCCGAAAGCCTGTCTCCAGGACGCTTGTATACGCTGGTTCAGATTGATGTTATAACCCAATTTCAAACCGTAGTCAGTACTTTTAAATGAAGATGGGATTTCTGTACCATCACCGTCTTTGTAATTGCCATAATCTCTGTAACCGAAATTACCAGCTATGTCAAATTTATGCGTTACATATTGTAGCTGAGCCATTCCTACATAGGCATTTCCATTGGTTTCGTAGCCTGAAGCCACCGAACCGTGAAAGCCGTGTTCTCCTTTTGATGGATTGCGTGTGACCAGATTGACGATGCCTCCAAAATTTGCACCGTACCGCACACTATAGGGACCTTTAATAATTTCTATTTTCTCAATTTCTTCAGGTGAAATGTGAGAGGTAATCGGATCCATACGATTGGGACAAGCGTGCATCACTTTCAGTCCGCCATCGTATTGAATGTTCAATTGCTCATATTGTGCACCACGAAATGTGGGATCCATTGCGTAATTTCCTCTCTTTATCAAGAAAAATCCATTGATGCCACTAAACAAACCCGCTACATTTTTAGGTTGGACTATTTTTTCGTCATAGTTGTTGGAAACCTTGCTGAAAGTAGGGTTTTCGAGCCTGTACCCGTTGATAATAATTTCGTTTAAGATAGTCGTTTTTATGCTGTCTTGTTGCTGTTTCTCTTGTGCCGTAGCCATAAAAGGCATTGCACAAAGTGAAACCCAAAGTATTGATTTCATTTTGTTTAATATTTGATGAATGATAAATGTGTCCCGTGAATACACCAGGGATTTTAATTTAAACCATCAAATTTTGTGGAGGTTGTTTCTCTTTATGAAAAAACAGAAAAGAATATTGGGAAACGTATTCCGTCAAGTTTTTTTCCATTACATATTCAAAATATGTAAAATGAATAGATAGTTCTTCAGCAGGAATAAAATCAAGGAAACTGATAGATGTTATCTGCTCAGGAATTTTTCCTTGTTTTTCGGACGACTCTTCTGTAACTTTATTTAAGCTACACTTTCCGTTACATTGTAATTCGGGTTTCTCCTGATTTTTACAAAAAAATTCTATATACCTGTCGGTGTCTAGTAAATAAAAGGCATAATGAAACTGTGCATAGAATATTCTAAACACTAAAGCAAAAAGGAATATGTACAAGATTGCTTTCTTCAAAGAAAACCGTTTGAAATACTTATTGCAACAAAGTTACTTCTATAGAATGATTTTTATTGTAACCAATGTTACATAAGAATATCTGGAATAAAAATATTTTCCCTGTACAAAACAAATGCAACCTATTCTCAAACCTGTATACTACAGATACAAATAAATCCACAACCTGCGTAAAATAAGTACAAGTAAAAAATGTTTTAAATGTATGAAATAACTACAATTATTCTCAAAACCTGAGTAGTGTAAACACTTAAATATCTACGACCTGCGTAAAATGATTACAGCTGATTTTAGAACCTGCGTAAAACAACTCCACCCTAATCCGAAACCTGCGTAAAAAAGATATAGGTTCAAAAAGCAGTTTTTGCATTATTTTTTGTTTCTAAAGCAAAACATCTGAATTATCGCTTAACATTCCTAAATTCAATATTCCAAACAAATTTTTAGAATTCTAAAAATTAGGCGACATTTTATAGCAAGATGTGTCTTTGTTCCCACAAATTTTTTCAAAATTTTAGAGAACAAAGACCCTCTTGCTTTTTTGCAAAAAGGGAAAAAACAGCGGAACTTGTTTTTTTGTTTTCACTGAAAATAAGGTTTAAGATTCTAAAATAATCCGATTTATTCTTTTTTAATCTTTTAAAATTTCAGAATAATCTAAAGGTTTAGTATTTAACCCAAGTTTCTTGAACACTATTGTTTTCCCCATTTTGATATTTCAATTTTGCAGTAGAAATTTTACTCAAAAAAAGAATGAAAACATTGATTTATTTTTTTCTACCGCTTATAACCATAGTTGTTCAGGGGCAGGTAGGAATCAACAACACCGAACCAAAAGCCACACTCGATGTAACGGTCAATCCTGCATTGCCATTAAAACCTGAAGGCATTATCGCTCCGAGATTAAAAGGCAGTGAGCTGAAAAGCAGAGATACCTTATATACAGACGATCAGAAAGGAGCTTTTGTGCATGTAATACAAGGATTGGCAATGACAGATACAACAGCGAAAACCGTTGAAGTAACCAAAGAGGGATACTATTATTTCGATGGTGAAAAATGGAAACCATTCGATTGGAACACATTAGAAACCGTAACTAACAGAGGAAATTATAGTTCTCGGTACATCACTTTTTCAGGAAGCACCGCCAACCCCACCAGAGACGGAGCATTAGGTATGAATTTACAGACCTATTCGATGTTTTTCGGAAATATGAATCCCATACATACTGGGGTATACAATCTTTCTTACGGATACGGAGCATTGCAGAATATTACCACTGCTACGGGAAATGTCGCTATGGGAAGCTATAGCCTGAACGGAGTAACCACCGGAGCATACAACACTTTTATAGGTCATTATTCGGGATACGATTATTCCGATACCGATAAAATTATTACCGGAAACGTAAACATAGGACTTGGAAATTCAATCTTTTCAAAGCTGACTTCCGGATATAAAAATATTGCCATTGGTCAGTCGGCTTTGCACAGTTTGAACACAGGGAGTTATAATACGATTATCGGGCAATCTTCAGGGCAATCCATTACTTCAGAGAGCAAAAACGTGATGCTAGGTGCTCAAACCGGAGTTTATGTCAAAGGTGAAAACAACGTGTTCATCGGAACAGGGGCAGGACACAGCAATACGGGAACTACCATAGAAACAGTAAATAATAGATTGGTCATACACAGCAATGCAAGTCTTGTTCCTTCCGAATCGATTGGAACAGAAAATACTGTTGATTTAAGTGCTTCTTGGACCAACGGACTGATTATCGGGGATTTCGTTCAGAGATGGTTGAAAATCAACGGGCGATTTATGGTCAATCCTTCTTATCTGACTTCTGATGTAACCTACACCAAAAATGTAATTGCAAAACCAGACGGTACATTCGGATTTGAGGATAAGTTTTCCATTCCAAAACCGCCGGAAAACGGGACTTATATTTTAAAAAGCATTGACGGAAATCTGCAATGGTCAAATCCATAATGACGTGAAGATTAAGGAGGAAGAGATAAAAATCAGAATCGAAAAAAGCAGAAAGGAAAACTGGAAAAAAATCTGCACCACCAAGAACATTTCCCTTACCAGTCTAATCATCAATTCGGTTGAAAACAGAATGATGGATGATGAGAGAAAAAAAGTAATAGCGTTCATTGAAAAACAAGACAACCTCTTTGCAAAGATTGAAAACAACATCAACCAAGTAGCAAAAATAGCAAACGGACAAAAATTTATCAGAGGGAAAGAATTAATCCATTTCGAAGAGCAACTGAAAACCGTCATTGAACTGAAAAAGCAACAGAATGAAATTTTCATAAAAATCTACTCTCTGATTGCTGATGATCGTTAAGATGTTAGGTTCTGCAAGCGCAAGCTTTCACGGGGTTCAATACAACGATAAGAAAGTGGAGAAAGGAACCGGAGAACTGATGCTGATGAAAAACTTCCCTTCCTTTATCAATGAAGAAAGTAGCCAAGAACAGGTTCGGAATTATTTTAAATCGGTTTCTAAAAGCGAAAAAGTAAAAAAGCCACAATTCCACGCTGTAATTTCCACAAAATTTCAAGAGTATTCCAAAGAAGAATTGACAAAAGTCGCGGAACATTTCATGCAGGAAATGGGCTATGAAAAACAACCTTTCATTGTGGTTTTTCATAACGATACGGAAAACAACCATGTTCACATCGTATCGACCAGAGTTAATAAATCAACCGGTAAGAAAATAAATGACAGTTATGAGAAACTGAAATCCCAAAAAGCTTTAGCCAACGTCATAGAAAAGCTCTACGGAATCAGTGAGGAAAAAAAATTAAACAATCTGCTAAACTTCAAGATAAGTTCGCTCCATCAATTAGAAACCCTGCTCAATAGGAATGGTTACAAACTCAGCAAAAACACAAGTGATGAAAACTCTTTTAACATTTTAAAAAACGGAGTTATTCAGCGAACTATATCAGGAAAGCAGATTGTTTTTGATAACATAAAAAGTGACAACAGAACCAAACAAATTAAAGCCATTGCGAGTAAATACAAAGAACTGTATTCCAATAAAGTTTTTAAAGTGGAAGACAGAAGAAATCGAAGATTCGACGAAGTGATAAACGAGTCAAAGCAAGAATCGATGCTTCCTACAGAAAAGCAAAATGAAGATTGGAAACCCAAAATTAAATTTGAAAGCGAACTACAGAAAAAGCTAAGAGATGTATTCGGGATTGATGTGATTTTTCACAGCAAAGAAGATCAAAATCCTTTCGGCTATACGGTAATCGACCACAAAACAGGGTGTGTTTACAAAGGAAGTGAGATCATGAAAATGAATGATTTATTTGAATTCACTTCCGAAAAATTGGATAAGAAACTTTTTGAAATCATAAAAGACTACAACATTCTCAACCAGGATTCAAAAAAGATACTGCTGGAATTTTTGAAAAGTAGATATCCCAAAGCAGAAATTAAAGATTTTATGCTTTTTGAGAACAAAGGAAAAAAAGATCTGGAAACCTACCGGAAAGTACAATTTGAAGTAAAGGATTTTATCAAACAAAATAAGGATAAAAATATTTCAATAACAAAAGCTGAAGATGGAAAAATATATGCGGTTCATACCCGATTCCATTACATCGGAGACCTTCGGTCATTAATCGGAGAAAAAGAATATCAAAAATTTCTAAATCCAATTCAAACCAATGAAAACCGATCTGAAAATGAAGAAAAAACCGAATTAAATAAAGCTGTAAACGAAATGCTATTTGAATTGATGAAGAGTTCAGGAACGGCAAAAGATCCTGCGGAAGACGAACTTAAAAAACGTAGAAAAAAGAGGAGATAAAGCTTGTAGTTGTTGGTTGAGCCGACAACTGACAACCATCAACCATCAACTAAAACCTATGATTATCACATTTGCAACCCAAAAAGGAGGAACCGGAAAAACGACATTAGCTATCGCTTTTGCGAACTACATCTCTTCCCTATCGGAAAGGAAAATCAATGTTTTCGATTTTGATTATCAAAAATCATTCTATCACAAATGGAAAGAAGACGAATTTTTGGACCTTCCTAAATTATACAACGTGGAGATCATTGGCGAAGAGGATGAACAACCTTTTGCAGATTTTGAAACACTCATTAATTTGAAAGAAAGTGATGAAATCAACCTCTTTGACTTGGCAGGAACATTAGATGCGAAATACAGCGATTTGTTGATTTATAGTGATGTTATCGTTATTCCGTTTGAATACTCCGATGTATCCGCAAAATCAACTTTAGTATTTGTTAATCTCTTAGGACTTTTAGAAAGTCAGTCAGAACGGATTTTTATCCGATCAAAATATGATAAAGGTTATAAATATCTGAATCAGGAAGGAATGGATATTGAAATCACCAAATATGGAAAACTGTTGAAGAATCCTGTTTTCAAAAGAAACTGCCTGCAAACCATCAACACCAGAAAACTGACGCTTGAACAGAAATATGCAGTGAAAAATCCATTTAATGAACTCTTAGAATATATCAATGAGATATTGGAAATCACATTATAAGCCCCGAAACAAAAACTAAAAAAAATTCACTAAAACCAAAATAGATATGTTAAAATACTCACTGATCCTATTAGGAGCTTACCTACTCTATTATATCGGAAATATCGTTTATGACCTTTTTCTGAAAAAAGAAAAGACGGTTCAGAACGATACAACAGAAGAATTTTCATTGGGCGAGTTTGCAGAAAGTAACAAAGATGAAGTACAGGAAATCGATATTGAAGATGTAGAAAATCTCAATACCCCAAAATCGTTCAGCAAAAGAGAACTCATCCCGACATCCCACGGAGATTCTGATGAAATACAGGACGTGGAATATTGGAGACAAAAATTTGAATCTGAACAAAACATGGATGATTTTGATAACAAAGAAGAATCAACTGAAAATACGCCTGAAAATGCAGAAGCTTCTCTTTCAAAAAATGAAGAAAAGAATCAGAACCAGCATCATGAGGAACCTATATCACCCATTCAGAAATTAAATACAAACAAATGGCATCAAATGCTCAATCTTGCGGAAACCAGTGTGCAGCTTATTGCCAATACAGACGGATTTAAAACGTATCAATCCATGATGTAACTCCGAAACACAAACAATACTTAACAATATTATTTACAACGATTTAAAATACCGTTGCGGGGAATTCTACGCCTAAAACTAAACATTCAATTCATTATTAACCTTCTAAAATTTCATTTTTTATGAATCAAAAATTCAAAAAACACATGATGATGAAAAAAGCCCTTACGGCTTTCGTCATGCTCTTAGCCGTTACTCCAGTTTTTGCACAAGGAGGTGCGACGGCAATTTCAAATGCAGCCAGTGATATTCGGGATTATTGGGATCCGATAAAACTAATCCTAAAAGCCGTTGGAGGATTGGTTGGTTTCATCGGTGGTCTTAGAGTATACAACAAATGGACGAATGGCGACCAGGATGTTAACAAGGAAATCCTAGGGTATGGAGGAGCAATGATCTTCCTCATTGTCGTTCCGGAATTTGTAACTGCATTCTTTGCCTAATATGGGATTCTATCTCTACAAGGGGCTTAAAAAACCCCTTGTATTCTTCGGACTCAAAGGAAAATACATTTTTTATGCAGTGGGAGTCATCGGAAGTGGTGTCATCGCAGCGCTTGTATTATCCAAATTCGGTCTATTAGGCTCTTTATTAGGACTTGCCGTAACCGGAGGTGGTATTTATTTAATCTTCAAAAGGCAGGACAAACATGGTCTGTATGATAAAACCAAAAATTTCGATCAGGTTTTAATCTTTCCAAAAAGAGTAAACAATAAAAGACTTTCAAAAAATGGCACTACAAAAAAAACAGGCATTTAATATTCCCTTTATCGGCTACGATTATGGAAAGGATTACGGTTGGGATTTTGACGTATTATTTGGGCAATATGGAAATCCAATTATAGGAATCAGAATAAAAAATGTTGTAGAGCAATATTCAGCAGATCCCGACAATTATCTGAATTTCCATACGGTTCTCAATCAGGTAGTATCCATTATTGGAGAAGGAAGAATTGTACAAAAACTCGATATTTTCAGCAAGAAAAAATATGCAGCAGAACCATCCAACCAATTTCTACAACAAAAATATTCAGAACATTTTGACGGAAGACTTTTTAAAACCATTGAAACGGTATTGCTGTTTACTGACATTGTGGATGACAAGCTAAAAAAGAAAAACAAGCATTATGGGTTCTCTGAAAAAAGCTATAAAGAGCTTCGGGACAAATGTCAAAAAGTATGGATGCTTTTAAAACAGGAAAATTGCGAACCTGAATTTTTATTCGAGAAAGATTTTGAATATTACATTTCCGGAGTTTTGTCCATGAAGTTTTCGGATGTACCATCATTTGATAATATTAAATCGACTAATGAATATCTCCAAATCGGAAACCGATTCGTTAAAAACATTTCTTACGTCGATGTAGAGAATATTGATCTTCCTTCTGAAATAGAACCCTATTCCCTATTGGGAGGAAATGGAGCCGCCGCAGAAACAGCCGTTGATAACTTTACCTTTATTAATGAACTGGAAGATTACGAAACGATTATCTATAATCAGGTCATTACCATTCCACCGCAGGCACAGCAGCAAAGGGAACTCGACAAAAAGAAAAAAAAGCATGAAGGCGCAGCCAACAATTCTCCTTCCAATGCAATTATAGCAGAAGAAATTGAAACCCTGCTTCATAACATAGCTGTTGACAGACAGTTGGTGGTTAATGCTCATTTTTCGCTACTATTTTCAACAAACACTCTGGAAAAAATGGAAGGGATACAGTCCCTGATTGAAAATAAGCTCTTCACAAAAGGAATCATTGTTTCAAAGAATGCTTATAACCAGCTGGAACTCTTTCGGGCAGCAATTCCGGGCAACGGAACCGAACTCAGGGAGTATGATTTATTTATGACGACAAGCGAAGCAGCCTTGTGTTTTTTTTTTAAAGAAAGTTACCCCGTGAACGAAGAATCTAATTTCTATCTGAGATTTACAGACCGACAAGGAATTCCATTAAAAGTAGATCCTTCAGATTTACCCATGAAAACAGGAAGAATCAACAACCGAAACAAGTTTGTTTTAGGTCCTTCAGGTTCGGGAAAATCATTCCTGATGAACAATATCATTGAGCAATATTTGACCTACAATTATGATGTCGTGATTGTTGACACAGGAGATTCTTATTCCGGAACGTGTAAATACAAAGGCGGAAGATACATTCAGTACACTGAAGAAAAACCGATTACCATGAATCCTTTCCTGATGGATAAAAAAGAATTCAATATTGAAAAAATAGAATTTTTAACCAATTTGATTTTTCTTATCTGGCAAGGTCCCGATGCTTCCATGTCATCAGCACAAAAATCCATATTGGACAATGTATTGATGTCTTACTATCACCAATACTTTAATTCGGGAACGCAGTGGTATGAAAATAAAAGCTCGGAAGAATTAATTCTGTATTTAGGTAAATATAACATTCATGAAGCAGACATTTATGCCGAATATGAGAATGAATCCAACGGAAAACGCACGTACTACGATATTCTGGGAATCACCTTTGATGCAAGTTCTGATGAAGTGAAAGATGCCGGAAGAAAGCTTCTGAAATTTTATCATCCCGATAAAAATGTCAATAATCCTGACTATGACAGTGAGCAATTTTATAAGGTCTATGAAGCTTATGAAACGTTGAATGATGAAGAAAAAAGGAAAATTTATAATGAGACCCAATTGATCCTTATTAAATCCAGCGAAATCATCAAACAGCCAAAAACAGCTGAAGAATGGTATGGATCATTTAGAAAAGCCATCATCAAGAAAATTAAGGAGCTTGAAGAAAAGTTAGAAGCAAAAGAGCTTTCCTTTAATGGATTCTATGATTATTGCGACAAATTTCTCCCGCTTTACTTAAATAATAGAAAGCATAGAATTACCGAAAAAGAATTCAATCTCAGAACGTTTTTATTTGTTCTGAAAGATTTCTACAAAGGCGGAAGATACGGAACCACCCTCAACGAATCTGCTGACAATACGCTATTTGACGAATCATTTATTGTTTTTGAAATCGACAATGTAAAGGATAATCCCAAGCTGTTTCCGATTGTAACGCTGATTATTATGGACACTTTTATCCAGAAAATGCGCCTTAGAAAAGACCGCAGAAAAGCCCTTATCATCGAAGAAGCGTGGAAAGCGATTGCAAGTAAACTGATGGGAGGATATATCCTTTATCTCTACAAAACGGTAAGAAAATTCTGGGGTGAAGCCGTTGTAGTAACTCAGGAACTGGACGATATCATCGGTAATGCAGTTGTAAAAGATTCAATCATCAACAATTCCGATACCTTCATTTTGCTTGACCAGACCAAATTCAAAGACAATTTTGACAAAATTGCCTCTCTGCTTTCCCTGAATAAAGTGGAGCAAAATAAGATATTCACGATCAATAATCTCAACAACAAATTTGGAAGGAGCCGATTTAAGGAATTTTATCTGAAGAGAGGTTCCAAAGGAGAAGTGTACGGTAACGAGGTTTCCCTTGAGCAGTATTTGACCTACACCACAGAGAAACCCGAGAAATCCGCTGTCGAATACTATGTACAAAAATGTGGAAGCTATGATGAAGCCCTTTTACAAATTGTATCGGATTTAAAAAACTTTGGAGACAGCCTTGAAAACTTAGTTTCACTGGTCAATCTGTATCAAAATCCTTTGGATCAGAAAGTAAATTCCTATTACAAAAAGATGAAGAAAACGCATAAAGGAAAGAATGTATTTAAAGTCATCTCACAGGAATTGGAACATCATAAAATCAGTTTTTCGGAATTAATCAATAAGCAACAATATGAAACCGTTTAGCCTATTATTTTTAGGATTGGGCAGCTTTTTATATGCTCAAAACACCTACATCGACCCTACCGTAACGGCAGCAATGATTCTGTATTCAGAAAATCTGAAAGCAAAACAGAATGATGTCATTGAGGAAACCTCTAAATTAAAAGATGCCCAGGCATGGGTAGGAACCCAGATGATTGTAGCCAACGACATTCAGAATAAAATACTGAAAGGGTTGAAAGAAGTATCCGGGACTTTACAAAACGGAATTCAGGTACAGCAGATTTACAGTGAGCTTAATAAATGCTACAATTATTCTTCAGAAGTGGTCGCGTTGGCTTCTCAGCACCCACAGTATGCCATTTTTGGAACTAAAGCTTCTCAAAAAACCTATGAGCAAAGCCTGAAGATCGTTACGGATGTTTCAGACATTCTTGCTTCCGGAGAGCTGAACCTTGCTACAGCAGGTGACCGTTACAAGATCCTTCATAATATTTCCGAAAATGTAAAAAACCTGAAGCTATGGCTTTTAGCCATAAAGCTAAGACTGGAAAAAGCAAACCGATTGGGATTCTGGAATTCCATCAATCCATTTGCCGGATATATCAATACCGATAAAGGAATTGTGGAAAATATAATGAACCGGTATAAACGAAATTTTTAAAAATCATTAAGATGAAGAAGATTTTTCAAATCCTGTTGATTCCCATAGTGTATGTCGTTATCACATCTTCGAGCGGTGGTTCCACTCCTGCATGGCAAAAAGAAAATGTTTCTTTCCCGATGATGAATTTAGAGATCAATGCCACGATGAAGGAGCATAACAGGCAAAAAGAAATGAGGCAGAAACAGACCCTTAATGCCAGTACAGAAGCCATAAACAGAGCACAATGGAATGACTTCAAAGACAAAGTGACCAAGATTCAGGACAGATTACGCATTGTGTCATTTGCTATCCAGGCGATCCCTACCGGAATTGCCATGAGCAGGGAAATCACCAAAATAATCAATAATCAAACGGCTATCATTGATGAAATCAATACAGCTCCGTACTCCATTATAGCGGTATTGCCTTCTCAGGTACAGTTTGTGGATGACCTGCAAATGGTAACCCGGTTAATAGCCGGAATCATTCTGTCTTACGGAGCCATCAACCAGATGGAAAAATCAGAACGTAAGATTTTACTGGATTATGCTTTGGGAGAAGTAAAAACATTAAGCAGGAACTCCACCCATATGCTTTTAAAGATAAGAGATATCAAAGCCAAAGTTTTACGTAACAAAAGGGCGTTTCAATATTACGTCAACAGAGATAGGCAGGTTGTGGAAAATATAATGAACAATATTAAAAATTTTTAAAGATGAAAAGAATCGTAATCATATCAGCTCTATTCTTCTTTTGGGGTTCTGTAAATAGTCAGCAAATTGTTATCAATGAAAAGCTATTAACTCAACTTACAAAAGACCATGCAGTACGATTGGCAAGTGAACAGACGTTTTTGGATTCTTATGAAAAGCAGAAAGAGCTTTATGACGAAATCAATAATAAAACCACCCAGATCATTGCGATTCAGGAATACATCTACCAGCAACTGAAAAATGTCAATTCAGCATTGACACAAAGTAAAAAGCTGGTTTATCTCTATCAGTACCTGGGAAAGATCGTAACCAATTCAAACAAGATGCTAGATTTATCAGCACAGCATCCGGAGTATGCCATCTTGGTTTCAAAATATTATGTCGAAATCGGTAAACAAGTCCTAAAGCTTCAGCAGGAAGTTTCGCAGGATATTCTGAATGAAGACAAAGACTTTTTGATGGATGCAATGGACAGGGAAATGCTCATTGAAAAGATCTTTACAAGAGTAAGAAACATCAACGGGAATATTCTCTATATCATTTTACGATTGCAAAATGCTAAGAAAATTCCTTACCTGTATCAGATTCCGGTGCTCCGTAATTACATCAATATAGACAAAGCCATTGTCGGAGGCATCATCACTAAATACAAATACATATTCAATTAAAATGATGAAAAATACATTCATAAAAGGAAATTTTTTACTCATTCTATTTATTGTAACACATGTTTTTGGACAAAGTGTGAAGAAATTGAATGATCCTTCAATTGTTGCACAACATAAGCGGATGACCTTTGAAAGCTGGGGAGACTGGCGACCTTATCCCAAATATTTCTTGGGTATTCAAACCAATTTTGCTTACGCTACGGTTTGGGGAATGTGGGCTCCCTCTATCAATAGGGATTATAAAAATGGTGAAGATATTCGACCATTAAAACCAACCGGAGAACAAAACCAAAGATTTGCACAACTAAAAATTCAGGAAGAAGAAGTTCAAAAGATAAAAGCGGTTTCCGACACTATTTATAAAAGAAGTATTCAAGATTTAGCGCATTGGACTTCCGCTACTGTTGATGCCGATCCCCTTTGGCTACTGTATTACAAACGGATGCTGAAACCCATCACCGAATTTCCCGATACTCCTCAAAATTTCATCGATTGGAGATTGAAAGACCAGCAGACGCATGAAACGCTCAATACTACGGGAACATTAAAAAGACTTCAGGAAGAGCTGGATATGATTAAAGAAAAATATACCATGTCCCGGTCTATGGATATGCCGAGAGGAAAAAGATTCATCATGTACCACGAAACACTGATCAGATGGCGAAAGTTTGTTCAGGAATTAAGAAAGTACAATAACAAAACAACATTGCTCCTTGACTATAAAAACATTTTAAATAACCATTTATCTACCGCTTTGCCCTCTGGGTGGACTCCTGCTTCGGATAAAGACATTGTTCAAAATGTGATGCAGCAATACAAATACAGATATTAAATATGAATAAATCACTCACTATTTTTTATTGCCTATTAGCAATACTATTGCCTGTCATGGGATTTGCTCAGACAGACAGCGATTACAGTAACCTGCTCCAATTTTTAAAAGGCGACGGTGCTTTTGAGAAATGGTTTATGGAGGTCTTTACGAAGCTGGATAACAGCGTACAGGATAATGCTGCCGGATCTGCATTGGTCGGGAGAGCTATCGGCGGTCTGGGAGCATTGATGTACCTCGGATATATGGGCTGGCAAATGGCAGCCGGTGACCGTGAATGGGAAATCACTCCAATGCTGAAACCTATTCTCATTGGATTTACACTCGTTTACTGGATGGGATTTGTCAATTTAATACAAGCTCCTTTTGAAGCCATTGCCCAACCCGGAATTGCCATTTTCAGCGACATCGAATCCGAAGTCAACGATTTAAGAATACAAAGGTTCAAAAAGCAACAGCAATTACTCGATGCCGTCATTAAACTGAAAGCCGAAGAAGATGCCAAACAAGATGTCATCAATAATACGACAGAGGATGCAGATGATTCCTGGTTTGACATCAGCGAAGGATTGGACAAGCTCATTCAACCCATCAAAGAATGGCAAATCAGAATGGAGTTCCAGATGCAGAAATTAGTCGCTGAACTCATAGAATTTGTCTGCCTTTCCATTCTTCGGGTGTGCGTCTATCTTATTTTCTTTATCCAGAAAATCTGGGCGTACATTCTTATCATTTTAGGTCCGATTGCTGTTGGAATGGCACTTATCCCCGGATTTGAAAACTCATTGTACAGCTGGGTTTCCAAATTCATCAATATCAATCTGTACACTTTTGTTGCGTACACCATCATCAATATCGGTCAGCAACTCATCGCTTCCGGATATGAAATGGAAATCGAAAGATATGATACCCTTTTAACCAACGGTACCATTACCAATTTGGATGCACTCATGGTTTATGTCAGTAATTCCGGAATGATCTACAATCAACTCTTTACCTGCGTAGCTTATATCGTGACAGGAATCGGAGTTCTCATGACACCGACCATTGCCGATACCATTGTTACTGCTGGAGGAGCCGGAGCGATGACCAAAATGAAAAGCGCCGCAGGAAAAATGGCAAGCAGTGCAAAAGCAGCCGTATTAGCAGTTAAAACAGGTGGAGTTTCTGCAGCCGCGGCGACAGCAAAATCCGCTGCGGCGGGTTCTGCATCAAGAAGAGTGCAGGATGCAATGAAAAACGGAAAATAAATGTTAATCATCAATTACCATCAACCGACAACCACCAACGATCAACCAAAACCCAACAACTAATAAAATGCTTATCAAAAACATAGAACAAAGAATTAAAATCAATAAGATTGTTTCAATATCAACCATTGCTTTTGCGGTTTTTATTGTTATCAGCGGTTTTTTCTTCTCTTACAAGATGATTCAGGATTCCCGAAAATCCATTTACATTTTGGATAATGGAGTTCCGGTTCTTGCAAAACAGACCGATGTCCTGTTGAACAGACCTGTTGAGTATAAAGCTCAAATCGATTTGTTTCACCGGTTGTTTTTTACACTCGCCCCCGATGATGCCTATATCAAGGACAATATTCAGAAATCACTGTATCTGATTGACGACAGCGGAAAAAAAGAATATACCAACCTAAAAGAAAAAGGATTTTATAATCAAATCGTTGCTTCCAGTTCAATGGTCAGCATCCATACGGATTCTATCTCTCTGGATATGGAGCATAAAAAATTCGCCTTTTTCGGCAAACAAATGATTACCCGGAAATCAGCCGTAATTACAAGAAAACTTATTACCGAAGGCTTCTTTGAAGACATCATCCGAAGTCCCAATAATCCACACGGTGTCCTGCTAAAAAACTGGAGGATCATCGGTAACGAAGAACTCTCTAACCAAACTAAAAACTCCTATTAAAATGAGCACTTTTTTTAAACAAACCGGACAAAGATGGTTGAATTGGGCTGTTAAAAATCCTAAAAAGTTTTTCACGTATTCAATGGTCTTTTTATCAGTTTCATTTGTGATTTCATTGATTCAGGGAATCTTCTTCCCTTCAGAAATTGCATTTAAAATAAAGTCTCCTATTCTTTATTCCAAAAGTAATACCGCCCAAAATACAACTCTAAACAACGAAAAAGAAATGGAAAAAATAGTGACCGAGCTCAAGACTTTAAAAGTAAAAAGAGACCAAAATGCTTTACAAAAAAAAGACAGTCTCAGAATTGAATATCTGTATAACCAATACCAACAATTGCAACATGAACATTAAAAAAATTGATTTCAAACAGAAGAAATATATTCTGCCTCTTTTGGCATTGCCATTTCTATTGCTCTTTGTATATGTAGGTGCTCAGTTTACCAAAGAAGATCCATCACAGAATGAGAAACCCAAAGAGCTTTCCCTTTCCTTAGGAGAAACTCAGGATTCCATCATGACGAAAAATGATGCCTATGATGCACTGTTCAAAAAAGAGGATAACAGAACAATGCTTGATGGATTGGACAAAGAAAATGACAGTTTGTTAAGCTATGATGACCAGTTATCATTAGACCAAAAAAGAAAAATTGATTCTTTGAAAGCTGTTTCTTCAAGACAATATCAAAGGAAAGGAAATCCGTCATCGTACTATAATCCGAATCAGCAAAATGATGATAAAGATTACAAAAGATCTTCTGAAATTATCAGAATGCTGAATGATAAATCCTACGGAAAACTGGAAAATAATTACACTGATACATCAAAAGAAAAGACACAAAGTGTCCAGCAAGACCCTGTAAAAATTCTGAAACAGCAAATGCTGGTCATGGATTCTTTGGAAAAAGCGAAAGATCCGGAATATCAAAACAAATTGGCAGCCGAGCAGAAACTTAAAGCCAATAAAGAAAAAATGGACGCGTTTCTTAATTCTACTTTTAATGTGAATAAATCGGGAATTAATAGCGAGTTCAATGCTTTTTACAAAGAAAGAGAAAACAGCTTTATCAAAGCCGTGATTGACGAAAACAACAAAGGTTTCTTGGGAAGTAGAATCCGTTTCCGGTTGTTGGAAGACATCTTTGTTGGAAACAAAAAGCTTGGCAAAGGTTCCATTCTTTACGGTCAAATCTCAGGATTTTCAATGCAAAGAGTTGATCTTAAGATTGTATCCGTATTTACAAAAGGAGAAATTTTTCCTGTCAATCTCTCCATTTATGATGTGGACGGAATGAAAGGTTTGTACGTTCCGCAAAGTATTTTCAGAGAAATGGTTCGAGAAATGGGAAGCAATTCCGTTCAGGGAACTCAAATGGATATGGGTGGAGAAGGATTTTTTACCAGCATCGGTTCCAAACTATTTTCTTCCACCTCAAAATCCATTGCCAACCTTATCAAAACCAATAAAGCCAAACTGAAATACAACTCCTATGTCTTTCTCATTGAAGAAAGCCAGCTTAAAGATTCACAAAATCAACAAAAAAGATAAAAATGAAAACAATCTTATATACCCTGTTATTATTTACAGCTCAATTTTTAACCGCACAAACCGCAACGAAAGAACAAACTATTTCCGATTTGCCGGAATTGGAAATTACGGAAGGAATCAACTTGCACATTATTTCTGCGGAACCGATTCAATACGTGGATCTATCCACCCAAAAACTTACCGGAGATTTACCCTCTACCAATATTGCAAGAATTAAAATCACTGATTCTACATCTGATTCTGTAGAAAACAAAGAAAAAGCCACTAAAAATGTTGTACCAGCTTTTTCAATTGGAGATAACATCGGAATTATTACCGTTGTTGGACAATCCTTTATCGCCCAATTTAAAGCCGTTTACAGAAATTCAGAAAACCAAAATACCGTTACCAATTTTCATATCCAACCGGAAGATATGCAACCAATAGAGTTTGATAAAATGAGATTTTCAAATCTGGAGTTAAGAAAATTCGCAATGGATATTATTCAGAAAAAATCAGAAAAAAATCCAATCCGCGAAGAAAAAAATCTAAAACTCAATGTCCAACTCAATAATGTCTACGTCATCAGTGATTACATCTTTTTAGACATGACCTTTAAAAACAGTTCTAATCTCAGCTATGATATTGAGGATTTGAAATTTTCCATAGAAGATAAAAAAATCTATAAAGCAACGAACAACCAAAGTATTGAGCTTACTCCCCTTTTTCAGCTGAATCCTCAAAAACATTTCAGGAAAAACTTTAGGAATATCTATGTATTCAAAAAATTCACTTTTCCGAATTCTAAAGTCATGATGATTCGCTTAATAGAAGAACAACTCTCAGGAAGAACAATAGAAATGAAAGTGAACTATTCCGACATCCTTAAAGCAGACACATTCTAATTTCCTAATACTAGAATTTTTTAATTCTCATAAAATGCAAGAACAACAACATCAGATTAAAATTTACGGATTCCTACAAAAAGCCGTGTATGCTGTGGTGGCATTGGATTGTATCACCTTGTTTTTTCTGCATGCTAAAGTTCCTGTGGTGTCCAAATTATTGGAAGGGTTTGCGAAAATGCAGATTTTCTATCCTCCGATCAATGCCAAAATCTCAACGTTAATTCTTATTGCCTTGGTTGCAGTAGGAACAAGAGCCAAAAAGAAGCAGGATTTAAACATTGTAAAAGCAATTATACTTCCCATTATCGTTGGATTGACCATGATATTCGGTTCTCTCTATTTCGCCATTTTGGCGGATAATCCTTATTTCCCGAAGGTCATTCCAATGCTCAGCCTTTATCAGATTCTATACGCTGTGCTTTCTTTTTTAGGAGCTGTCATTCTTCAAATGGGTGCAGATTCTATTTCAAAGCTAATGCAACAGAAAATGGGAAAGGACCGATGGAACATAGAAGAAGAAAGTTTTGCCCAAAATCAGGAATTGGTCCAAACGGACACATCCATTAATATTCCGTATCTGTTCAGATTTAACAAAAGAACGAATAATGGCTGGATTAATCTTAATCCTTTTCGGGGAACAATGGTAATCGGAACACCAGGTTCCGGAAAGTCTTTTGGAATTATCAATCCGGCTATAAGACAGATGATTGCAAAAGGTTTTTGTCTTTGCATTTACGATTTCAAATTTCCTGATTTAGCACAAATCGCATACTATCATTATTTATTGAAAAAGAGCAAAGAGTCGGAATATAATTACAGCTTCCACGTGATCAATCTAAATGAAGTCGAAAAATCAAAAAGAGTCAATCCATTTCATAAAAAATATATTCAAACTTTGGCAGAAGCACAAGAAATGGCAGAATCAATGGTGTCTTCGTTACAGAAAGGTGGTGCAAGTTCCGGAGGCGGTTCTGAAGCATTTTTTACGCAATCTGCTATTAATTTTCTGTCTTCCTGCATTTATTTTTTTGCCACCCTCGAAAATGGAAAATATTCGGATCTGCCCCATATTCTTTCTTTTATGAATCGGAGCTACAAAGAAATTTTCGATACACTTTTTACCAATGAAGAAATTCTTTCCCTGCTTTCTCCCTTCAAAACAGCATATGATAACAAAGCATTTGACCAGTTGGAAGGACAAATCGGAACCTTAAAAATATTCCTTTCCCGATTGGCAACAAAAGAGAGCTTTTGGGTCTTTTCCGGTGATGAAGTAGAACTGAAAATTACTGACAAAGAAAATCCGTCCATTTTGATTTTGGCTTCTGATCCGGGAACACAGGATATTAATTCCGCTTTGTACTCTTCGGTTTTAAACCGGACTCTAAGATTAATCAATTCCAAACACAATTTACCGGGCGGAATTATCGCAGATGAATTCCCAACCATCTACATCCATAAAATTGACAATGTAGTGGCAACAGCAAGAAGCAACAAAGTATCTGTATTATTAGGATTACAAGAAATTCCGCAACTCCGACAATTTTATAAAAAGGAAGTGGCAGATACGATTTCAGCCATTGTCGGAAACATTATTTCGGGTTCGGCAAGAGATAAAAATACACTGGACTGGCTTGAAAAATTATTTGGAAAAATAAAACAAAAAACGTATTCCCAATCCATCTCACAGCAAGGAACCACCACCAGTATTAACGAGAAAATGGACAATATGATTCCTGCAGGAAAAATAGCAGCTCTTAAAACCGGAGAAATGGTGGGAATGATTGCGCAGGGCGAAGAGAACAATACTGAAGAATACAAAACTTCTGCAATCAACGGTAAAATCAATCTGGATCTGAAAGCCATTAAAAATGAAGAACAGAACTACGTTCCAATGCCAATCTATTATTCATTCGTGGATAAGAAAGGGAATAACCGAAAAGACGAAGTACTGATGACCAATTTCAGAAAAATAAATATGGAAGTGGAACTCATTGTCAATGAAAACAATAAAGCATAATCAAATGAATATAAGTAAAATGAAATATTACTACGCTTTAATAGCCTTTCTCTTTTATTCATCGGGATTTTCACAGTTCAACACCTTGACACCAATGCTACCAAAGAAAATGGAAAACCAAAAAATATTGGAGAATACTAAAGAGGTTGAAGAGAACAATCCAAAGCAAAAAAAGGATAAAAAATCGTGGAAGCAAATATTGAATTTGACTACAAAGTCTGATTTGAAAAATGAAACCGAAGGTTCCACGAAGTGGTTAATGAGTCAAATAGATTCTCTGAAAAACCAATTGCTCAGATTGAGTGTAACAAAAAACGAAGAAAAGAATTTCGATTTCAGAAAAATAGAAGATTCTCTTATCAAAATGCTAAAAGAAAATACTATAAATCCGGGTAATTCCGGAAAGTCTCTCCGACAATTAGAATTTATGGAAGACCCAGACATTGAAAATGACTTGGTTTCCAAAATCAATATGCCTCTTAAAAGCAGGATGACCGTTACATCACCTTTTGGAAACCGTATTCATCCCATTTTTGGTACAAGAAAATTGCACAACGGAACCGATTTTAAAGCCAATTATGAAAATGTATATGCTGTTTTAGACGGAACTGTTATTGAAGCTGGTTGGGATTCCAAAGGTGGAGGAAATTATATTAAAGTGAAACATTTCAATAGGTTTGAAACCGCCTATCTACACCTTTCAGAAATATATTACCAGGTTGGTGAAAATGTAAAAGCTGGATTTATAATTGGAAAATCTGGAAACTCCGGAAATTCTACAGGACCACATTTACATTTTATGGTAAAAGAATATGGAAAACTTATCAATCCTGCTCATTTCCTAAATGACCTCATAAAAGTGAATAATCTAATTGCAACATACCATGAACAATAACAATTTACCCACCGAAGATTTGAAAAAATTCGGAATTATCAACGAAGATTTATCATTCTCCAAAAAACTGAATGCAGATGATATTCAGAAATTTCTGCAAGGATATACCATCGTTGCAGATAACGACAAAAACAGAGCAACTTTCCAGCTCACGGAGAACAATACCAAGTTAAAAGTAATCTTTTTGGAAAGGGATAAGAATCTTTCCGAAATACTGAGCAACAGCAAAAACGAAATTCAATACGCTAATACTTTTTCAAAGTATGGTATTAATGAGGAAAAGAATGCGGCACAGCTCAACTGGACGAAAGCCGCCTTTATATTCGATGAAAAAAAAAAGAAAATAATCGAATATGATATGATTAAAGATGCTCCAATCATTACCCAACTGATTGCAGAAAGAGAAAAACCTGAAGAAGTGAATCGTTACAAAATCGAACTGAAAAAACTTCAATCTTTTCTTCAAGACAAAATAGACCAATATCCTGAAATCGCTAAAGAAATTACCGAAAACCTAAATATTGTTTCCAAAGAATTAAACAACGTAAACAGTATTTCACCCGATGAGAAACAAATTTCCAAAGAAGGTAATTCCGACATTCAACTAAATGTGAACGATAGAGATCTATATGAAGATGCCAACAGAATGAGAGAAGAACAGGAAGAAACTGAAGAAATACAGAAATCACGAGGTTTCAGAAGATAATCTGACAACCAACAACAGACAACGATCAATAAATATTAACAATCAAAATCCAAAAAGAATGGAAACACAAAAAGAATTCGACAAAGTGAAATTTTTAAAAGACCAATTGAAATACCTAGGTTTCGGAGAAGGAGAACAACTTCACAAAGATTTAGAAAAAGGTATTCATTCTAAAGAGCAGCAGTTTGAAATTAAAACCACTTCCGACAAAACACTTCCCGGAAACAAGGCTGATTTTACTTTAAAATTCAACAAAACGGAAAGTGGTGGCATTTTTCTCAATTCGTATCATGCGAAATTAACCAACGAAAAGAACGAAGAAATTTCTCACAACTTTCCGGTCAATAAAGAAAACTCATTTACCGCAAAAGAAGCCGTGAATCTTATGGAAGGACGTAGTGTAAAGATTGAATTTCACAATCCGAAAAGCGATCAGCAAGAAACCGCTTTTGTCCAATTCAACTTTGAAGAACCCAAAACTGAAAAAGGAAACTATCTGTTTCAGAATTTCTATCAAAAATATGGCGTGGATACTGACAAAATTGTAGAGAAATCCAATCTTATTTTCGACAAACCGGAGTACAAGGAAAATACTATAAAATCCCTTGAAAAAGGAAATATAGTCAAAGTGAAATTTCAGGAAAATGATCAGATTGTGGAAGGAAAAGCAATTCTAAATCCTGAAAACAGGAATCTCAAACTCTATGATAACGACATGAACAGGCTCAATACCAATAAACCTTTAGAAGGTCTGGAACAAGACAATAAGCACGAAAAAAACAATGTGCGAGAGCAAAGCATTAAACGATAAATAATACCTGACCATTTTCCGAAAGCGGTACGTCTGATGATTTACCGCTTTTTTTAAATCGAATTAAAATGAAAAGAAAATCAATATTTGTATGCTCCATGCTGGGGTTAGTTCTCCTATCCTGTCACAAAGAAATTAAATCTGAAAAAGGGGGAATCGACATGATTTCCAATGTGTATTTCGATGCTTCCAAAGGTTTGGACAGAATGCAGAATTTCCATTTGTCAAAAATGAATTATTCGGGAGATACGCTTATAGAATTGGTTCCCGATCTTACGTTCCCCGAAATCAATAAAGAGATGTATTACATCAAAGATTCATTGTGTTATTCCTTGGGTACGGAAAGCGGTAATATCATACTTTCAGATGTTTCTGACAAGCAAAAAGCTTCATTGGTATGGAACAAAAAAGAAGGAGCTATTTTTTCAAAAGAAGAAATTCCGAATTATAAAAACAGAAGAAATTTATCGGATACACTCCTATTCAATAAAAAATACAAACGTTTTGAAATCAATTCTCCTTGGACTTACACTCGGTTTTATATCTATCCAACAGATACCATTCTACCCTACTCAATTTACAAACATGCAGAACATGATTACAACGGAAGATTGGAGCGTATTGATTCCTACAACAAAAAAAGTGATGTTTTTGTAAGCCTTCAATTACTGCCTAGAAAAAATTGGGATGATTCAGCGAAAGAACTATTTGAATTCAACCATTTTATAAAGAACAGAAAAAGTAAATAAAACAACAGATTTTATGAACGTTAATGATGATATTTCCGTACTTAAAGGAAGCAAAAATGAACTAATTGTATTTGAAAATGAATTGGATACCCTTTCATTTCTACAACTTTTGAAATTAAATAGCCAGGAAAATAACAGAACTCTTATAACCTTGAATTCTACCATCAACACAAAGAAATTTCTTAACAGGTATCAGAATTTTGATGGTAAAATATTCCTATGCCTAAGCGGAAACAAAACAGGAGATACAGCAACCGGAAAAATTCTTGGTGAACTTCAAAACAAAAATAGTAAAGACATCCGTTTGTTGTACGGAATTTCTGAAAACGGCCATCAAAACCTTAGCGAATATTTACAAAACAAACTCCAACTTCAAAAGAAAAATACTACTTTAGTTGAACCAAAAATTTCAAAACATGCAAATGATAGAACTCAATCCAACCGAATTTCCGACACTCAGCACTTGGGATCCGAATTTTCTGAACGAAATTCTGGAAAACCTCTCCCAAACAGCCAATCCGAGCAAAACAGAAATAACACAAGCGGACAAAATGTGGACAGCAACAATGCTGGAAATGGACTTAAAGACACAATCTGGAAGCATTTGGTCGGAGACAGAAATGGAAGATCCAATGACGGAGCACAACCGCAAAATGCTGAAGAAAATGAAGGAAAAGAACATTCCTTGGACAGAATCATATCCGGGAGAATTATATCCGATAGCAAAGAACTAAAGTTAGATTCTTCAGAAAAAAACAATGAGGAATTAGAGGGTCTCATTTCAAAATACAAAGGTCAAAAACTGACCAACGAGCAAGTTGCAGAAGTCGTTTCCGCAGCTTGTTTTGTTTCCCGCGACAACAAAATTGTTCTCAAAGAAAATTCCAACATCACCGATGATTTAAAAGACATTTGTAATCAGTACAAATCCGGTGGAACAGCAAAAGAAGGAAGAGGAATCTTAGATGAATACTACACCGATTCCAAAATTGTAGATGCCGTTCGTAATTTAATCAAAGACCAATTTAAAAACGGACAAGAAGTTTCAGTTTTAGAACCGAGTGTTGGAACCGGAAATTTTCTTTATGCTGCGAAAGATTTGGGAATAAAAGCAAGCATTACCGCTTTTGAAATCAACGAAACGACAGCAAAAATCGCCAAAATTCTTCATCCTGAAGCCAATATCAATATCCGTTCTTTTGAAACCGAATTTATTGATGAAAAAGGTAGTAAAAAAGAAGTTTTGGAAAAATACGATCTGATCATCGGAAATCCACCTTATGGCGAACATCGAGGATATTACAAAGGTTTAGGAGAAGAACCTAAAATTTCAAAATATGAAGATTATTTTGTAAAACGAAGTTTGGACGTTCTCAAAGATGGTGGAACTTTGGCGATGGTGCTTCCTTCAGGTTGGTTGAACCGACAAAACAATTTGAAAAAGGCAGAAATCGTAGAAGGATTCCGTTTGCCGGTAGGAGCTTTTGCCGGAACACAAATCGGTACGGATATTATCATTTTAAATAAAAACAGCCTACTACAAACTCAAAATATTTCTGATTATTTTGAGCAAAATCCCGAAAAAATTCTTGGAGAAACGCGTGAAAAAACCAATCGTTTCGGGCGTTTGGAAAACTATGTTCATGGGAATTTAGAAGATGCTTTATCGAGAATAGAGCAACTCAAAAATACACAACAAGCCGAAAGAATCGGAAATCTTTTTGAAGATTTGTTTTTAGAAATTGAAGAACCTAAAACTGAAAATAAAGTTTCTGATAAAGCAAAGCCCCTTTTGGAAACCGAAGATTCTACGAAGACTTCGAGTCAAAAGAACATTCCAGAGACATCCGAAACTCTTGAAAAAATCGAGCAGGTTATTTCAACACTCAATGCTGTAAAATTCAAATCTCCGGCAATTCTAAAAGAGATTGAGAAATACTCCAAACTACAATCCCAAATTACTAGCGAACCCAATAAATTTGACCAAACACAAATTGATGACATTCATCAAAAAGCAGATAAAGTCATCCAATCCCAAAATGAAAAGAACAGGGAGTATAGAATCCAGACGAAACCCGAAATTAAAAAAGGAATTCTAAAATATCAATTTTCGAAAGCAGATGAAATTGTCGATACTTCGCTACAAAACAGCTCCGACATTACCAAAGAACAGATTGAAGCCTTCAGAGATACTGAATATGACGGAACACTGAATAATCATGGAGAGCACTACCAATTTGCCAATTATATTGATGGAAAATGGGTACACGATTTTTATTATGCTGAAGGAAATATTTATGCAAAATTAGAACAGCTTGAAAAAGATTTCAAAGATAAATATTCGGTTGGAGGAACAGAGAACCAATATGAAAAACAAAAGAAATTGCTTCTTAGTGTTCTTCCAAAATCAAAAGCTTTAGATGAAATTTTCATCAGCCCAAACCACGAATTTATACATCAGTTCGGATTAGGACAAATAGAAAAAGAATACTATAATTATACTACAAAGCGTCCTGAAACAGCAGTTGTAGATTATAATCTTGCTGAAAAATTCAAAGATTTTGTCGGCACTTTATCTAGTGATGCTTTTGCTGGATCCTCATCTTGGGAAGTTAAAGGTTTTGTTGATAATGAAACCGTTACAGGAAGCGACAAAGAACGAAATGCTTTAATCCGGGAAAGAAGAAAATCCGCCGCCAACGATTTGTTTTACAAATTTATTCGGGAAGAATTATCCGATGATTTGAGAGAACGATTCGTAAAGGATTTCAACAGAAATTACAACAATATTCATGTTCCGGACTATTCCAAATTTCCTTTGTTTTCAAAAATTCATTTGAATTTTAAAGGTCGAGAATTGCGGTTAACAGAAGTTCAGAAAGCAGGAATTGGTAGACAAACCACCAAAGGAGTTGGACTTTTGGCTCATGAAGTGGGATTCGGGAAAACTTTATCGGGAATCCTTTCAATGCATGAAGCAATGGAACGTGGAAATGCTAAAAAACCGATTATTGTCGTTCCGAATGATAGTATTTTAAAGCAATGGGTAGAAACCATTTTTGAAACGATTCCCAATGCAAAAGTCAATGTTTTAGGAAATCTCGGAAAAGATTATGATTTATCTAAATTCGATAATAAAGACGGAGAAATTACCATCGTTACCTACGAAGGTTTTAATAACATTGGCTTTTCGGAAAATGTCACTGAAAATTTGGCTTCCAAATTTTCATACATCTCAGAGAATGAATTAAAAAGTGTCAATTCAATCAGCGAAAGAGATTTCCAGAAAGAATTGGAAAAGGAAAAGGAAATCCAAGGAAAAATGAAGCGTGGGAAAATCTACGATTGGGAAGATTTTGGATTTGACCATCTCACTTTTGATGAAGTTCACAACGCCAATCACATCGTAGGAAAAGTAAGAATTGAAGACCGCAGGTTTGCTTCAGATTTTAGAAGTCAAAACCAACAAACTTCAAAACTCGGAATCAATACATGGATGGCAGCACAATACATTCAGGATAAATATGATGGCAGAAATGTTACTCTTCTTTCTGCAACGCCTTTTACCAACAAACCTTTGGAGTATTATTCTATCCTATCGCTTATTGCCAACAAACGTTTGGAAGAATCGGGATATTTTAATGTCAATACATTCTTTGAAACTTTTATGGAAGCGGATAATGATATGGAGATTGATGCAAAAGGTGATGTGAAGTTTAAAGCCAATGTCCGAAGATTCAAGAATAATTCTCTTTTTCAGCAGCTGCTCTCGGAATTTATTGACATTAAGGGCGAAGAAGACAATCCTGAACTGATTCGTCCTACTAAAATCAATAAAGAGTATAAAATTGAGCAAAATGATTTGACAAAAGAGCAATACGATTTATTGAATGAAAACTTTTCCGAAAGTGAAAAAGGAGCGATTCTCACACACATTCTTAATGCACGTTTGATTGCTATTTCACCCTATCTGTCCCCCTATTATGATGGAGAAGAACCTTCTTTAAAAGAATTCATTGAGAATTCAGCTAAACTGAATCAGGCAATGGGTTTAATCCGGCAAAATAAAATGGATATTCCCGATTCCGGACAGATTATTTATTCTGAATTAGCCGTTGCAGAATTTCCAAAACTGAAAGAATATCTTGTACAGGAAGTCGGCTACAAACCCACAGAAATTGGTGTAATTACAGGAGCAACAAGCAAACCTAACCGATTAAAAATTCAGGATGAATTCAATTCCGGAAAAATAAAAGTTGTTATTGGAAGTGAAGCGATTCAGGAAGGAATGAATTTGCAAGAGAATACAACGGATGTGTACTTGCTTTCGTTGCCTTATAATTTTACATCACTTCGACAAGTGGAAGGACGAGCGTGGAGACAAGGAAATAAAAATGAAAACGTGCGGATCAATTTCATGCTGACCAATGACAGTATTGATGTTTTTATGCTTCAAAAACTACAATCCAAACAAGCAAGATATTTGGAAGCCATGAAAAAAGGAGCTGACGTTTTGGATATTTCCGACATCAGTACTCAGGAACTGAAAACCGCCATTATCACCAATCCGGAAACCAGAGCCAATATCGAAATCGAACTGATAAAAAAACGGATTGAAAACGAGAAAAATAAATTCTTTGCCGACAATGCTTTTGTCTTGAGAAAGTATAAGGATTTTATCAAAGTTCAGGAAGATGTGATCAAAGCTCAGCACAATTACAACAGAATTTTAGGATACTCTAAAGAGGAAAATGAAAATGGAGAGTATTGGAAGAACCAACTCCCCTTTTATCAAAAATCAATTGATTCTGCGAAAATATTAGTTTCTGAAGCCATTGAAAATTTATCTCAAAAAGGAGTAAATGTAACCGAGATCGAAAACCAGACTAAAACAACTGAGGATAAAATTGCTGAACTTGACAAAAAATTGGAAGAGCTTCCTGAAAGGAAAATTGAATTAATTTCACGATATAGATTAGAAAAACAGGAACAGCTAAAAACCAATGCTAATAAGGATTATGTGAAAGAAAGGGAAACGGAAAATAGTGTTCTCTTCAAAAAAACCAATTATAATTATGATGTGAAAAACATTAACTTTATATCCCTGAAGGAAAAACTACCAGTAATAATACCAGAACAGACGGCTTCTTTTAAGAGGAGAAGGTGATTGTTGCTTTCAGATTAAGTAATTACTAATTCATTTATCCAATACAATGGAATTTTCTCTTGCTCCAACCTCCAATTATTTGCTTTCAAAAGTTCATAAAGTTGTTGTTCCCCGTCTGTCAAATTGAGCTTTGTTGAAACATTTGTCGGAGTATCGCTATCATTTTCAAAGAATTTCTCAAAAGTTGTTTTATCCATCAGCATACTTTGAGTCTGCGGAAAGTAAGACCTAAATTGCGATAAAATTTCAAATCCCTGGACATCAATATCGCCCCAATAGAACAATTCAACATTGATAAGCCATTGAGCACCTTTTAAATTATAAACACTAAATCCACTCCCAAATATTGCAATGGTCTCATCCATTTTGAGCAAAGTTAAAGTGGTATAAAGTGTGGTTTTATTTTCAACTACTAAAACCCTTTTAATTGGTAAATTCAATGTTTCAAATTCACTTACAGGAATAGCAATATCATCAATTCCTGAAAAGTATTTTTGGCTTATTTCTTTGTCTAATATTTTAAATCGGATAAGTGGTTCACTAAACTTAAGATGAAATCTTTTTTCAAATTCTTTGCTATCACTAGTGATATGTCCAGTAAGCAGAATGTCATGTAGTTCCCTAATTACACTTTTATTTCTTTCGATAAATTTTGTATGTACATTTATCGGCAATTCTCTTATATACAAATTCGGTTTGGGATTTTGTTTGAAATATTGACATACTTTCAAAATATTATTCCATTCTGTTTGATTTGCAATTACTCGCAACGGATTTTTGATTGTCCACTCTTTTAATTCAGGAAATGCATTGATAATTTTTTCAACATCTGATTTGAATAATCTACTTCCAACTCTTTGTCCAAAAACTTCAAAAAATCTGTTTCTGTATCGAAGTAAATGGAAATAGGTAAGTTTTGTGAGGCTAAAAACTTGATCTTTACTAATTGAAATTCCAATGTGTAGCCAAAACCTTTTTTCTCTTTCGACTGACTGACGATTTGATGGATTTCTTTTTCAAATTCAGGTAATGATGATTTGGTATATGATTTATCCCCACGAATTATCAACTTTTCAAAAGATCTCTGTTCTACTAATAATTGAAGAAAAGAAATGTACTTTTTATCGGTTTTGTTTCTTATTTCCTGTGTTGTAATCATTGGTTCATCCAACTATGAAAACAATTAATGAATTCACAAAAGATTTTAACAATTTAATAATTTTTAATAATATTTCCGACTCGCCATACTCAACTTTCTTTAATTCAATGGAGAAAAGGTTTGAAACATTTATTGAAATAGAAAATAAAAATAAAACACTTACAATCAATAATTTATATGTGAATTACGAAAAAATTTTGGAAGTTTTGAGAAAAATATCAGATGAAAATATTCTGTTTTATCAAAGACAAGTTTCCAAATTGAAAGATTTAGAATTGATAAGTCTGGTATTTGCAGCTGAGTACATGGGCATTGATAGCGAAAATCTTCTCTTTCGTCAAATTCCAAAATCAGTAAAATCTAACATAGAGCGAAGCGTTTACAATCGTTAAAAACATATATTAGCTAACATTATCAATGATTTATGAATGAAAATAGCTAGAAGTTTTCATTCGTAAATTATTAACAATATGTCTATAGAGGTTTGTAACCTTTCCAGAAGTAACACTTCGAAAATCTGTAAAGATGCCAAATATTATTATCTAAACAGGGGCTTTTGTACTTCTCAACAGATGTCTTTTTATGGATACAAACTTCATGTTGTGTGTACTGTAAGCGGCGTTTTCCAAAGTATCAATTTGAGTCCAGCTTCTATCCATGACATCCATTAATTAAATAAAGGATAGCAGAGAGCAATTGTCCAATTGTACATTGCTTGGAGACAAAAAGGCTATTGTCGTCTGAAATACAAATAGATTTGTTCAATTATGCTAACATAGAACTGGAGACTCCCAAAAGAATCAATCAAAAGGAGTATAAACCAAAGTTTTATTTGTATAAAAAGCAAAGAAAAAGGATTGAGACACTGTTTTCGCAACTGTGCTACCAATTGATGATTAGATGTAATTATGCTAAAACTTTTGCAGGACTTAAAACTAGATTATTGCTAAAGTAACGGCTTTAACTGTTGTGCAATATATAAACAAGATCTATACAACTTAAAAGTCAGCACTTTTTAAAGTATATCAATATTTATTTGACAAACTAAATATGTAAAAATAAAAACTATTGAAATACCATATGTGTTAATCATTTGTATAATTAGAATCATTTGCATATATTAGACTATATATGAACAATAATATTAATAAAACGGATAATAATGATTCAATTACTGAACAATTACTGTAATAAAGAAAACGGTCTGTTATTATTCGACCCTCCAACAGGTTCTGGCAAAACACATAATGTATTAAGCTGGATCTACATTAATTACAAAGATTATTGTAAAGAAAACAGGAAAATATTTTTTGTTACTAACCTAAAGAAAAATTTACCTGACCAAAAACTTAAAAATGATTTCTTCTTACCCAACAAAGGATTAGAAGATTTTGAAAAGTATGTTACATTCTTGGATTCCAACGCAGAATGTTTAGTAAAACGATTTGAACAAGTAGAAACTTCCATTAATGACTATTTCAAAAGCTCTAAAATATTTTATTCAATAAAAAGTAATGTTTCTGAAATAAATAAACATCAAACTAAGTCAGAATTAAAAACTTACGTTACTAAACTAAACGAAGAACTAAGAAACGACCTTGAACCAAAATTCAGGCGATCAATAGAAAAATTTCTAAAAGAACATTATCCAAATAAACAAGAACGCATCAAAGCTATCCAAACGGATAAAAATCTAAAATGGATTGGAGAATTATATCCTGCCGTTTTTTCGTCTAAGAAAAAGATATTCTTTTTAAGCATTGATAAGTTCTATCATAAAAATAGCACGCTTGTTGAACCTTCATATTCGTTTTTAGAAAATGACATAACAAAAAATGCAATTATTTTTATTGACGAATTTGACGCAACAAAGGACAATATCCTAAACAATATTATTGAAAAAGGGAAAAAGCAAAGGATTGACTTCATTCATCTTTTTACTGAAATATATTGGGCTCTTTCTAAAAATGTACTTCCACAAAAGTTTATAACACATTCTGAAAGACGAGAAGAATTAATAGAGAAAAACTACGGACTTTCATTAGAGCACATTCAAAAAACTTTACTTGAAAAGGCAGAAGAAATTGTTGAAAAGTATCATTTGAATTACAGTTTCAAAACACTCAGTAATAATGAAGATAATGCTAATCAAAGAAACTTGCTTTTTCACGATTTTCAATATCACTCTGTTTACAGAAATGATAAAAAATTCATTCGTTTAAATCCTAACAAATTTGACAAAATAAATGAAATAATATTCGAGAGTGAAAGACCACAAACAGGAGAAAACATTGTATCGTTACTCAATCAAATAAAAGGGTTTATTAATTATTTCAGTGGTGTAATAAAAAGTATAGCTGAAAACTACCAACAATTAGAAGAGCAGGAAAGAATATCCAATCCTAAAAGAACGGAATTCACGTTTGACCTTGCAATAAGTACAACAATAGAAGAATTTGGATTAGAAACTAAACACAAAAACTATCTTGTTGATAATATTTTAAGTGCAAGAGAACGACCAAGAAACAAAAAAGATGGTACTTATGAGCTCAACTATGATTTGAGTATTTATGAAAATGGCTTTAGATATTATGATTTTGTTGATGATGATTCTCATCAGTCAAAAACCAAGGCTTTTATTTATAATTTTCAGAATACACCTGAAAAATTCATTTTGAAATTAGCAGAAAAAGCTAAGGTAATTGGCATTTCTGCGACAGCTCTAATAGAAACCGTTACTGGAAATTATGATATAAAATATTTCAAAAGACAACTTGGCAATAAGTTTATAGAACTAAATGAAAAGGAGAAACAACAGTTAAAAGATACTTTCAAGAAGCAAAATAAGAATTATAATAAAGTAAATATCCAAACAGAATGGATTAATTTTACGAACAGCAATGAAGCTGAAAAAATCAATATAGAATTTGAAAAACTATTTGAAAACAAGGAGTTAGCACAAGACATCATTGGAGAACTAAAATCTATAAATCCAAATTCAACTGATTATCATTTTAACCGATACTTAAAAATTGGTCATTGCTTCAAGCAATTTCTATTGAAAGAAGATATTAAAGGCTTTCTATGTCTATTAAACAAAGAACCTAAATGGAATGACAAAGACCTTAACTTGAAAATACTTCATAAAATATTTGAATATTTAATTGAAGATACAACAAAAACCCAAGACCATTTTCTAAATGATGAAAGTAATTTTGATGTAAAAAAATCATACACAATTATCAATAGTAATGATTTCGACAACAAAAAACAATCTTTCATTACGCAATTAGAAAACGGCAAAAAGGTTTTTATCATTTCTATGTATCAGACAATGGGTGCAGGGCAGAATTTACAATTTATTTCTCCTAATCCTGACAAACTGATAAATGTAAAAGATGAAAATTCGGAAAATTGGAATATTCAAAATGAAACAGATATAAATGCTATTTATTTAGATAAACCAACACATATCATTCAAAAAATCGATTTAAATCTAAATGAAGAAGGATTTATCAAATACTTATTTCAATTAGAATTTCTAGCTCAAGTCGGATTGATTTCAATAAGACAGCTAAATCATCAAATTACTATTGCGTTTAAACACTTGTTGGCATCTTTCAACACAACTATTAAACCCGAAAGTCCAAATAATGGATTTTTGTACAAGGATTATAATATAAAACAGCATTTTGCAAAATACATCATTCAAGCTATTGGACGGATTTGTAGAACAAACTTAAAGTCGCCGAATATTTATATTTATGCAGACAGTGAATTGGACAATCTGATTTGTGATTTTGACGTGAATCACAACCTTGTTCTAAATGAATTTAAAGCACTAGTAGAATCAAGTAGAGAGAAAATACAGCAAGAAAATAACAAGGATTCAAAACTGAAAAACATTGCTAATGCTACCAATCGAAAAGTGCATTCAAAAATTAGGAAATTCATTTCTCCTGATTGGAATTGGAAAGAAAAGCAAAAAGAAGAATGGGAAAATTTAAGAGAAATGTGTTTACGTTTTCCTACCATTTCTGAAAACGAAATTGACAAATACAATTTGAACAGAATTTTGGATTTATACATCGAATTACCAAAAGAGAATGACAAATATTATTTTTCTTTGAATAATGATAATGAATACAATGATTATCAAAATGTAGAAATAGATTTTGACAAAAATATCGAAAGTGAGATTTCTTCCTTATCAGCTCGTTTAAATGAATTACTTAAAATAAGTGGAGTTGATTCATTTTTCAAATCCAAAAATTGGGCAACTGAGTTTGCGTTAAATAAATATATTCTTCCACCTGTTCTATTCAATAATATCTACAAAGGTGCTTTGGGGGAGCAAATTGGGAAGTTTATTTTTGAAACACATTTTAAAATAGAACTTGAAGAATTGCCCTTAGAAAAGTATGAGCTTTTTGATTACAAAATCAAAAACTCTAACACATATATCGACTTTAAGCATTGGAAAGAAAATACTCAGATTAGCTTTGACGAACAAGAACGAAAAATTCGAGAAAAGTTAGAGAAAGTTAATGGAGAAAATGTTTTTATCATCAATATTCTTTCATCGGAAAGTAGAAAGCCTATCAAATCATCAGACGGGAAAATCATTGAAATTCCTTGTCTTTGGAATACCGAAAAACAAGAGTTAAATTTCAATTTACTTGAAATATTTAAAGACAATGAAGCACTGCAAAATCAATAAATTAAACATCACAATCAATTCTGAAAGGATATTCCAAGATTTCTCTATTGTAAAATTTTCTACTACTGAAAACTATATTAAATATGGTGCTTTGATTTTAGATGTGATAAGTTCAGTGTTAAAAGCAAAAAGCATTGTATTTGAAAGAGGAAAATCTTTTTATGCCTTGTTTGAGAAGAGTACGATTGACAATACAGATTTATCAAAAGAATTAGGAAAAATAGAAAATGGAGAAACGCTTACTTTCAAAATTCTAAACAAAAATGAAATTGAGGAAATAGCTGAACACACAATTTCGCAATTACTCATCAATTCAATTTCGACACCCAAACATAAAAAACTCACATTTAATAATCTAACGGGGAAATTATATCTGTTCTCTCCTACTTTTTTTAAGATAAGTAAAAGCAAGGAAAAAGAACAAATTTTTAAAATAGTTGCTTTGGAGTTATACATTTCTCCAGACTTATCACTTCAATTAAATGTAAGAACATTTTCAAGTGTATTGCTAAGCAAACAAATGGACTTTTCTAAAAAGAAATTTAATGAATATCCAAAGTACACATTTGTTCACGCAACAGGAACATTAAAACGTGTGTTAAATTCAGAAAATATTGCAGGAGAAAATCAATATATATTAAAGCAAACATCTCGAAATGGTATTTCAGAAAAAAACAATATTCCGTTTTTGAGTTTTAAAGATTTAGAGGAATTTGAAAATAGCAAAATCGGCATTTTAAATTCTACTATTCAAAACATAAAAGACAAACTATCAAATTATCTATCAATAGAATTTGCTCAAATTCCTGTTAAGGATACAATACGTTATTCTAATTCATTTAAAATCTCCGATTTTAAAGAAAATATTTTTTTGATTGATTTGATACAAGATGAAGATTCAGAGGAACATCTTAAAGAAGTTCAAGATGAGTTAAAAAATATCATTCCAAAAGCCAACATTAAAATAGCAAAAAAGGAAAATGCAAATGGATATAATTTAAAGCTAATTCACAATCGGGCTTACTATGAAAAATACGAAAAGAAAGACCCTTACAAAGCAAGTTCAATAAGCCAACATTTTACATTAGAAGATTTTAAAGCCAATTCAACAACTACTTTAAAAGTATTGATTACGGAATCAATTATCAAAAATGACATTAAAAACAATAAAATTTCGATAGTAGATTGGGGGGATTATGGATTCAAAAACGATTGGATAATTGGAAAGAAAATTGACGAACAATTCTGCTTTTTAACGATTAAACCAAATGGAAATTTAGGATTCGAAAATTTTGAAGTAAATCTATTTAATCAAAATGAATACGACCTGTTGTGTGAAATCTTTAACGAAAACCCAAATACGGAGTTCATTGTAAAAGATGAAAATGGAAACATTAATTTGATACAAAAAACATCAAACTTTACTATACCAAATTATGATTCTATTTACCATACATTAAAAAATGAAGCAGCTGAATTAAACTTAAGAAAAATAGAAGCTAAAAAATATGTTGCTGAAACTTTTGAAGATTTAGAAAAACAAAACAGCATAACTAACAAAATAAACACACTAGACCACTGGAACAAAAAATCCTTACTTGATTGCTTTGATAACAGAAACGACAAAAAACGATTCACAGAGAAGGTTGAAAATGAATCGGGAGAAGTTCTAAAATCTTATTTAAGAGACAAAACAAGATATGAAATTATAGATAGTCAATTAGATATTCATCTACTCGAACAAGATATGAAATTATTTTACTACGTGGGAATTAAAGGAGAAGGAATCCAACAACAAATAACAAGAGCATCTACAATTAGAGAAATTGAATTACATCAAGGTTCTGAAATTATCTTTGACAAGTTATTACCTTTAATGAATGTTGACTTTATAAAAAATGGAGATCTAACCGTATCGCCATTCCCAATAAAATACATAAATGAATGGAATAAAATTGAATTAGCCAATAACTGTCATTAAGTGTAAGTATTGACTAATTCAACTAATTTTCAATATTTTCCATTACATTCTTTCTCTTACGAAAGAAGAAACCGTTAATCTATGTACGCCTAAAATCCTACCTATTGCAGAATATGAAACTTTCTTCTCAATCAATTCTTGAATCTTCTTTTCCTGACCAGTCAATTTTGTCTTAGAAGATTTACTACCCACGGGACGGCCTAAAATTACACCTTCTGCTCTTTTTCGAGCTAATGCTTCTTTAGTTCTCTGGGATATAAGGTTTCTTTCAATTTCAGCTGATAAACCAAATGCAAATGCCAATACTTTAGAATTAATATCACTTCCTAAACGATAATTATCTTTAATGGTCCAAACTTGAATATCACGATTCATACATTCATTAAGTACACCCATAATCATCAGAAGGTTTCTTCCTAGCCTGGATAATTCTGAGCAAATTAAAACATCTCCTTTTTTCATTTTTTTTAGAAGTTTTCCTAATTTTCTTTCATCAACATTTTTTGCTCCTGAAATAGTTTCTTCAATCCATTTGTTCACAACAATTTGTTGCTTGTCACAAAAATGATTGATTTCAAATCTTTGATTTTCTACTGTTTGTTTGTCTGTGCTTACTCTGATGTATCCGTAAATCATTTCTTTTGTTTAAAATTTTATACAATAATGGTATAAAATATATTATAACTGTCTAAAATAAATATAGACTATTAAAATTACATCTATATGAGCGATTATTTTAGACAGAATTCCTCATTACTGTCATTTTCAAATTCTGACAGTTGGGTAATTCTCTCTCCAATCGAACAGCAGATAAAGAACAAAATTGAGAAGATTGGCACACCGTTGAAAGATTGGGACATAAGGATAAATTACGGAATCAAAACAGGATTTAATGATGCCTTTATTATAGACGGAGCTAAACGAAAAGAACTTATTAATCAGGATCCTAAAAGTGAAGAAATTATACGACCTATTTTACGCGGCAGAGATATAAAAAGATATGGCTATGAGTCTGCAGATCTATGGATTTTATTTATTCCTTGGCACTTTCCTTTACATAATGATCCATCCATAAAAGGAGCATCTGAAGAAGCTGAATATCAATTCAGAAACAATTATCCTGCTGTCTATAAACATTTATCTCTATATAAAGAACCTCTTTCTAATAGAAATAAGGCAGAAACAGGTATCCGTTATGAATGGTATGCCCTTCAACGCTGGGGTGCTAATTATTGGGAGGATTTTTTTGTACAAAAAATTATGTATCCTAATATGACTAAATTTTTACCTTTTTATCTGGATGATAAAGGATTTATGCAAAATGATAAATCGTTTATGATTACAGGAAAACATCTTGCATATTTAACAGCATTTTTAAACTCTTCACTTTTCAAATATTGTTTCATTGATAATTTTCCTGAATTACAGGGAGGGACACGTGAATTAAGGAAAATATTTTTAGATAAAATTCCTGTAATGGAAGTTGATGATGATTTAAACTTTGAATTTGAGATAATTATTAGCAAAATTCAGACAAGTTTAAATTCTTCAAGTATTAAGAAACTGTTATTACAATTAGATCAAATGATTTTTGATTTATACACTCTATCAGAATATGAAAGAAATCAAATAGGATTTATTGAGATTAATTAGCATTATCAACAATTTTAAAAACCGAATTTTCTATTTCACGAATTTCTTCAGAATTTAATCCAATTAAATTATAAACCCAACTGTTTACTAAGCTTATTTCAGGTTCACTGCTCAGAAGTTTTTCAACTTCATCTAATTTGTTTTTATCAGGTAATGGGAGTGGTATGTTTTGAAAATAGTCAGTGAAAATTTTAAAACCTGTTTCGTCGAATGAATATATATAATATCTATAAAGATATCCTAGTAGAGTCGAATTTAGTAAAAGCCATAGATATTCTAAATTTTGCCCAACAATAAAATAACAGTCATTTCCAAAGAAGAAATTATTTGATTTGTCAAACGCAAATCTTGGAAAGTTAGTTAAATTACTTTTCGCTATTCTCATTATACCAGGATAAATAATTTTCTGTTTATAAAAATCCTCCCAATAATTTATCGAGTCTTGTGTTTCAAACCATTGATTATTAGTCTTTTTACGAGCGCCCTTATCTCCAGTTTGTTTTAACCTATCATAGCCAAAGGCCAGAAGATGCTGTTTTACAGCAGGATATAGTTCAATATCTATTTTCAAACTTGGAAATGTTGTAATTAGATATAAATCAGCAAATTCGTATGAGTATCGCTTAATATCACGCCCTCTTAATAACGGTCGTATGATTTCGGCAGATTTTGGATCTTCTGCAATGAGTTCATCTTTCTTTTTTTTATCTATAATAAAGGCCTCATTATACCCAGTCAAAATCCCTCTATAGATATTAATATCCCATTCTTTAAGAGGGGTTCCTATAGCTTCAATTTTAGCTTTTATCCGTTGTTCGATATTACTTAATATAACCCAAGAGTCACTACTGGAAAAATTTGCTTTTACTGAATTCTGTCTAAAATAATCGCTCAAATTAATTAACAGCTTTTCTTTAACGATACAGGCTTCTGTTTGCTGTCTATTTTTATCCCTTGTAAATGTCAAAATATTAGTATCTACTGTTGCTGTATCAAATATTTGATTACCTGAGAAATCAATTAAAATTTCCGGATTTGTTTTCTCTGCAAAAAAGTTACGTAGACTCTCACCGTAAGCAGCTCGCATCCATTTATTGGAAGTAATAAAGGTTAATATTCCTTTAGGTTTAAGAATATCATATCCTAACTCATAAAATAAACTATAAATATCCCCAGTTTTAGCAAAAGTTTCATATTCCATTTGCTGAAGCGCATCACTTTCAGCTCCCATTTTTTGTAGTTGAATGTATGGGGGATTCCCTATGATAGCATCAAAACCAATAAAATTTCCTTCGTTATCCAATACTTCCGGAAATTCAAAACGCCACTCAAAAGCATTTTCATAGATCTTATTGTTTTTAATCTCTTCAATAAAATCTTCAATTTTTTTGATTTTAGCTTCCAGAGTTTTCTTATCTTTTTGTTGAGCTTTTGTTAAAGCAGTTTCAAAAAGTTGCTCACTTTGATACTTCGTATAATATTCTCCTCTCAATAGATTAAGAGATTTGATTTCTTTGCTGTTCTTGCTAATTTCTGTCCTGAATCCTGTTTTGATGTTGTTAATAAGTTGTTCTAATTCCCATTTTTGAGCTTTACTTTCTGCATTACGGTAAAGATCAACAGCTTCCTTATACTTTTCTATGGAAATTCCTGTTTTTTTCAAAGCAGATGACAAGTTACTGTCCAATCCAAAACGGTTAATTAATGAATTGCCATTCTTAATATTAATATCAATATTAGGAAGTGTTTCCAATTCGTTCTCTGATTTATAATAAGCATTCTTCAGTAATTCAATCCAAAGACGAAGACGACATATTTTTACAGAATTGGGATTTATGTCTACACCAAACAAACAGTTTTCTATAATGGTTTGTTTTTCGTGAAATAAAGTCTCCTGAATTCTCTGGCTTTCTTTAATTTTAGGATTATACTCGAAAAGTTCTCCATTTTCGTCTGTAATTATTAATTCGTCATTCTGTACTTCGATATTATAATCTTTTAATTTCTTACCGAATTTATCTACCAGAATGCCAAGATCATTTTTAATTGCTATCAATTCATTAAGAGCAGATACCAAAAAGTGACCTGAACCAACCGCGGGATCGCAAACGCGTAAAGAATTGACAATCTCATTTGCCTCTTTTATATCGTTTATTTTGTTATGTAAATCGACAATTGAATTACAATCCCAATTCTTTATCTCGTTGAATTTTTGTAAAACCGCTTTACGTAATGTTTCTTTACACATATACATTGTGATAAAGCCTGGAGTATAAAAACTACCATCTTTATATCCGTTAATCTTCTCAAAAATCAACCCTAAGACAGAAGCATTAATCAAGGTCTTATTTTCATCTAAAATATCTGCTGTCCCTTCACTTGCAAAATCATAAGCATCTAAAAATTCAAATAGATATTCTAAAGTATTAAGTTCTCCACTTCTTTTTTTACCTGTTGTATCTTTCAGAACTGTTGTAGAAAGTATTGGTATTTTCTTCTCATCCTTTAGGTTACTAATAATTAGAGTCGAATGCTCTAATTCGGTAGCTTCAAAAAGCGAACTATTCAAATAAGGAACCTTTTCATATGCTTTCTTAACATCTTCATTTCTGTCCTCATACTTTCTCGCTAGAACCTGAAAGAATAAAGTATTGAGATCGTCGTACTGTCTTATCTTATTAAAATTTAAGAAAAGAAAAGCTTTGTCTCCTTTATGATAATTGACAAGCTGTCCCTCCATTAACTTTAGGAATAAAACCCGGTTAATCCAAGTAATATTGAGTTCTAGTGCAATGTTGAAAAGCCTTTCTTCATATGAATCTCCATACAAGAACGGCTTATTGATACGATTTACCTTATCCAAAGAATCCAGTTGTATAATGGTATCTTCTAATAAAGAACCCGAATTTCTTTGTTCAGCTTTATTCCGCTCAATTAATCGTTTTCCACCTTCTTTTGTTTCTGATAATCCAATAATATGTAGCAACTCATTATAAAAAGTCCTGTCTAAAGTATTACTGTCATTGATGAATGGAAGTTTTAACAAATGAGCTGGGCTAAATATTTTAAAAATCGCAATCAGTTTGTTATCATCCCTTTGAGAATGGTTCTTTACAATAGATTCATAATCTCTCAAATTGAAATAGGTAAACTCTAATTGACTAGCTACTTCATCTAAAAATGGCTTTGCAATTTCTTTATAGAATACATCTGTTGATATTCCTGAAAGTCTTTTCGTTTCAAAATCCTCAAATTGTTTAACTAATTTTTTGTTCTTCGCAAAAAAATGTTCGAATTGATAGGCATCAAAAATGAACCATTCATATAGATTAGTTACTATAAGATGCTTGACCTCCAAATTTTTATGTGTAATTCTTTCCCTAAGAAAGTATAATAACAATTCCTGAAGTGCTTTAGTATTTAGTTTCTTAGCACTTATCATTTCTGCGGAATTATTAATACTCTTTGTTTCAATAATGACACCCACAGGACTAGCTGCTGTTTTTTCAGTATGTATAACTAAATCATTTCTTCCTTTTGTATTGATATAAAAATCAGCATCAAAACCTATTTTTTTTAAGAAATCTATAATGAGATTTTTTTGAAACTCTTCAGATTCTTTTTCATTAATCCTTTCGAAAAGTGTAATAAAGTTTTCTTTAAAAATTTCTATATCTTTTCTGTTTGGTTTAAGTTTCAGAAAGGATTTATTTAGAGATTTATGAGGAGTTAATATTTTTTGTGACATATAATATAAACTAATTTTACTTTTTATAATATAATTTAAAAGGAGGTAATCTTTTCAATATTTGCAAGCAGAAATGTCATTAAAATGGAATCATTATTGATTAATTAATTCGATTGTTTTAATAATTCCCCACAACTGTTTTAGCAAGACTATGATTGCTTGAAATTCCAGAAGAATTCTTGCTTCTATAAGCATCAATAAAATATTTTAATTTGACTTTACTTTCCCAAAAGTTTCAAACTCTATAAATTTAGATTTAAATAACTCATTAGGAATTTTTTTCTGTAATAATAAATGAAAATTCTCTTCGTGTGTAGACACTATCAGTTGTTTTCCTAATGATAGAGTAATCCCACGAAACAAATCAATAAATGACAGAACATTTATACTATCCATCGATTGAATTGGGTCGTCTATAAAAATACAATCAACCGCTTCTTTTGTTTCTGGATTTTTTGTTTTTAAAGCTCTTGCCAAAAATATACTTAAACTTAGAATGTTTACTTGCGCAGTGCTGAAATACAGAGCAGGAACTGATCTTTCTACGTCACCCTTATCATTTACTTTTGTAGTATATATTTGTAGTCGTGGTTTAGCATCTGCAAACTCACACTTGAATTCTATTGCTTGATAATCAGGATGTGGATCTATCTTTTTATAAATTTTATTAATCAATTCTGAGTAAAAAAAATCATCAATAGTTTTTGTAAGGTATTTTATAAGATTATCTTTTTCATTATTCAATTGTCTCTCAGCATTATCTAATTTCTTCAAATCTTCCTGGTCTTTTTTTATTTTATCCTGAATCTTTTGAGAAACAGTTGCATTAAGGCAATCATCTTTTAGTACTTCAACAATTTTATACTTTTCGATTTTATCTTCTATAATTTTTTGAGTCTGTTTTTGTTTTTCAATCAAATCAAAAAATTCTTTTTCAATTTGAGATTTATCCTTATCAGTTAATTCTATCTTAAACTCAGATTTTATAAAACTTTCGTAACTTTCATACGCTCTTAAACTCAGATTTTTTGCATCATTAACCTGCTGAATTCTATTGTTATATTCCTGTTTAGATAAATTATGATTGGATAATTCTATGTTTAATTGATTTAAAGAATCCTCATATTTCTTTTTCTCAGTTATAAATTCAGTTATAATCTTCTCAATATCAGATTTAGCGTTTAATAAAATAGCCTTATCAACCTGATTATGGTTTAATACAAGATTAAAATAATCAATAACAATCTTATAATCATCCGACTTTTGCTGTATTTCAATATTATCACTAAATCGCTTGATATTATCATTATTACCGTTAATAATAACTGTAAGATCACCAGTCTTTTTATTATTTGTATTAATAAGTTCGGTATTATCATTAATTCCTTTTAGAATCTTTGAAATCTCTTCCTGTATTGTCTTCGTTAATTCATCAGGAGTTTGTTCATTACCAAAAAACACTAATATCTCGTTTGTGTTTTCAAGATTATTTTTAAGTTCTTGTTTTTTTTCTTCTCTCTGTAAATTCAATTTTTCTATTTCTTTTTCCAAAGTGCTATAATCATTAGAAAAAGGTTGTTTTAGTAAAGCAAAATATTTTTTAATATTATCATTCCCGGAAATTATTTTTTCTTTCAATTCATTAATTTCCGTTTCAATGGAAATTTTATTTTCCAGATTTTCTTTTAGCTGGTTATCAAAAAACTTGTTCTCTACAATATTATTCGATAGCTCCTCAAACGAATTGTAGTGATGATTACAAAGTGGGCAATCTGAAGTATGGGTCTGTGAAATTATTTCCAAACCACGATTTACATATTCTTTCAGTTCATTATTAAACTGTTTTTGATTATTTATTTTACTTTGTGTTTCATCTAATTGTTTATTTTTTATTTCAAGATTAATTTTAAGGTCAAGCTGTTGTGTAATTAAATCCTGATGATTGGTAAACGGAGCAAATTCCGACAAAAGTTCTAAGTCTTCATCAATTTTAGTTTCATAATATCCGAACTGCTCTAAAATTCTTTTTAATTCAAATAATTTTGGTTCTTTATCTTCAATTAATTTAGATAAATCCTCAATTGATTTTTTAACAGATAGATGATTCTTAGATAATTGTTCTAATTTAGCTTTTTGATCAGGAATTTGTTCTAACCTAATTTGATTTAGCTTCAAAGATTCTTGCAGTTGGTCGTTTTTACTCTTTAGCAAGTTGATTTCTTCTTCAATCAAAGATTTTTCACTTTCTTTTACTCCATTTTCATTTTTAAATTCACCAATTCTTTTTTCCTGTTCTTCTATCCATTTCTGTAGAATTAAATATTCTTCAATTTTCTTTTCAATACTAAGAACCTCTTCTAAACGTTTACGATGCTCTAAAAGGCTTCTATCTGTATTTTCTATTCCTCGTTGAGCCTTATCTTTACTTTCTATTAAAGTAATGATTCGGTTAAGTTCTTTTATTTGATTGTCAAAATTTTCTAGTCTCTTTCTGTTATCAATATATTCTAAAACACCTCCTTTCGGTTTATTATCCCCATTTTCTTCACCGTCTTTTGCCAATCTAATATTATCAATCTGTAATCCGATTTTAGTGAATTCCTCTTCTAATGTTAATAGTCTGACTTTAACATTTCTAGATAAATTGTCGTGCAGTGTTTCGTCAAATGATTCTTTAGTAACATAATCAAGAATTTCTTCGTTCTTTTTAAGAAAACCTATTAATTCATTAATTTCATCAAATTTCTTAAATTCTTGATCGTAATCAATTTCTAACTGAAGTGATTTTTTCTGCTTTTCTATTTCTCCATCAATTCGTACTTTTTCCTGTTTTATAAAGTCTAAAACTTTTACTGCCTTTTTATAAATGGAATCGTATTTTTTTAAATCATTATCTATTTCAAGAAATCTTTCATATCGTTTTTCAGCCCTTTCTTCTTTTATGAAAGTATCTATCAGATCCTGACTTAATATTTGATTACGAAAATATTCGTTATCTGGTTTAGTTTTTGTACTGTAAACTTTTCTTTTATTGATTGTATTTTCAAACGTATTTGAATCAGTTTCGACAATAACTTTACCAGAATTCGATGAATTATTCAGTAATAAAGGGAGACTATTTTCTTTTCTCATTTTTTCAAAATCATCCATTCTGTCGAATCTTTGAATCTGATGAGTCACACTCCATTCTACTGCATCATAAAAAGAAGTTTTGCCAAATCCATTGGGTGCATAAATAGACGCAAAGTCCATTATCTCACCATTGGAAGTAAAATCAAAAGTTGAGTTTTCTTCTTTTTCAAATGCTCTAAAACCAGTTATTTTTACACTTTTGATTTTCATTTCTTATTCAATTCTTTAACAATAAACTCTTGAGCTTCTTTATCACCTATAATCTTATCTCCCGTATCTAAAAGTTTCCATAAATCAGGATTAATAGGAACATACTTAGAAATGTTTACTTCTACGGTTGTATCCACAATTTCTTTTAAGTCAGAATTCGTAATATGTTTGATTATCAATTTGCTTGCTTCATCTTCGTTAAACTTTTGTGAAAAGTTATCTTCAACTATTTTCCTACTTGAGAATTTATCATTTTCTATTTTATTCTTTAGCTCTTTGGAGGTTTTATTATTTGTCACATAAATAATATACAAATTCCACTTTTCATAAACAGACTCTAACTTGGGTTGATATTTCAATGCTACTTCTTCAGAAATTTTTTGCCACAAATTATTTTCTTCCAACACTGAAGAATTTGTTAAAACAAAAAATACTGAGATTCTGACATTTAATTCTACCAATTGAAAATTGAAAATACAATTTGTATATTTCTTGGATAGTTCCTGTAAAATTTCTTGACTATATTCCGAATACTTTTCCATATTCTTCTTTGAGTTTTATTAGTAATTCATTTTCATTAGATTTTTTGTAGGTCTTATAGTTCTCACTATTTTCAACCAACATAAAATGTTTCAGATATTCAAAATGAATAAAGTTATATTTTTCAAATACAAATTCTTTTAATTCAGAGAGAGCATTTGTGATATTATTGACATCCGAATTTAGCGTTCCATTTTCGTAATTGCTTTTTAAAGAATCAATCCGAGGAATAATGCTACCTTTATCTAACTTGTAATGTTTAATATTGGACTTTATTGGAGGTTTGTTCGTTTTAATAAATACAGTTCCATTCTCTTCTAAACCATCATAATTAGAAACCAAACAATCCTTTAAAAAATCCGTCTCCAACCAATCCGTATCAGTTTTTCTGTACAATAATCTCAAATAGCAAAAGATATTTTCCAAATCACTGATATTACAAGTCTTATCTTTTACAATATTTATTAAAGTCAAAAACTCCAGCCAGGTAATATAAATCAACTCATCATTTAGCTTTAGCATATCCTTGTCATTAATCAGTAATCTATCCGTAAAATAGTCTTTAATAAATCGAGGAGTAATATCACTTGAAAGAACCTCTTCTGTCTTTTGTTTTAAAAATAATCTTGTAAAAGAAATGTCTTCATCATCTATTCCTGCATCAAAGTTAAAAGCAGTTTGTTGTAAAAATTTGAAATTGACCAAAAATGACGGAAGTAATTCTGGGAGATTATGCTGTTTAGCTATTTCAATAAAACGCATAATTGGTACAACTGAAATTTCCCCATTGCAGTCTTCCTCAGGAGTTCTACTTTGTATTCCACATATAGTAAGATAATCCTCGTTAAATTTAATAATACCGCCTCCAGAAAATCCAGAAATATCACTATGTGACAAATGAGCCACTTCAAGCCGTAGACTTAAAACATTTTCGTCAGAAGAAACAATATCTGATATTTTGTATTTATTGTATTTGTCATCAGATGCTCGTCTACTTTGAGGAAATCCTGCCATATTATATCCAATAGGAGAAAGATCATTATCTATAAAAATTTGATTATATCCTTCTATATCTGGAAGCAATAATATAGACGCATCAATTGATGATTCGGAATGTTCAAAATAATTTTCTCCATTTTTGATTTCAATTATTTTTTCCTCATTTTGTGAATCCGAAAAACGTAAAGTTATTTCTTTTTTCACTTCGCTTTTCTTTCCCCCTCTTTCATCTTCAATTTCATCATAGAACACGTGTCTTGCAGACAATACATACGTTTTATCTGAATCAGCAGGCTGAAAGAGAACTCCACTTCCTTCCCCTAAAATAACTGAGTGTTTTTTTATATCATTTTCAGTCATTAGTAATTAAATTCATTTTTAGAACTGATTTTAAAATATTCAAAATCGTTAAAATCTTCATCTGTAATAATTTTTGTACCTATATTGTAATTAAAATGAATAGTCGCATTGGGGTTATTTTTTATAATCCTCGCAACTGTTCTTTTATTTGGCAAACCGTGTTTAGTGGCGTTTGAACTTATTAAATAATTATCGGTCTTAATCATTGACAGCAATTCTGAATTCGTATTGTGCTTACTGCCGTGATGTGAAACTTTTATTAGCTCTGCTTGTAAAGAATTTTCTTTATCAATTTCAAATTTATTTAATCCCTCAACTACTACTGATGGATGTGCATCACCTAAAAATAAAAAGTTTTTACCTTGATATTCCATTACAAAAGCAATGGAACTACCATTAGGAATGCTTTTATCTTCTTTAAACTTAAATTTTGGTTTGGATTCTTCTTCTATAAAATCTTTCAAAGATGTTTCAAAATCAAACTCTCCACCGCTTGTAAAATAGTCTTCCTTTTTTTTATATAATTCTAATAAGTTTTTTAGACTTTCTATATTTGGAGATAATATTTTAAACTTTAATCCAAGAAGGTCAATTTCATTACCTTGTTTAATTATTTTACCATCCCATAATTGATTTTTTGACAGGTATTCTTCAAACTTAATCCCTTGTTTGGTGCTTGTATAAAAATCGTCTTCACCTTCTTTAATTTCAATATTCAAATCCTGATTTTCTTCAATAGCTAATTCTTTAGCTATTTCTTTTCCAGAGTTAAACCAAACTTTCTTAATAAGCTTTGGAGCTCCTTTGTCTTTATTCAACCATCTTAATAATCCACCAATATGGTCGTCATCAAAATGAGTCAGAACTAAAAGATCAATCTTTTGTCCATTACTTTTTATACAATCGATAGCATCAAATAAATCACCTTTTCTCTTTAATCTATTTTCATATGTATCTCCAATACCCCCGTCGATAATAATATTTCGGGGAACATCATTTTCTACAAATGAAATCCAAATAGAATCTCCATTAAATGCTTGTAAAAACTTAATTTTCATAGTTTCGGAATTTAGCTTTTTTTTATTGTATCAAATTACGGATTTCCGTAATCTAAAGTTTTTAATTTTTCATTCAACTTTTTGATCTTTTCTATTAATTCTTCAAAATCCAATGATTTACCATAAAACATGTTCTCCCGCATTGTTTTGTAATCTTCTTCCCAACGTGAAATAACTTCATCCAGCGGAATAATGTTCAATGTTTCAGGTTTATGTAAATCATATGAAATTCCTCTTAGTGGTGTATATTTCTTACGATGTTTCACAATAATTTCAAACAATTCCTTGTTTTTTAAAGCTTCTATACCATAGGAATGATCCATTAGTCTTTCCAAATCATATAAATGCCTGGTCATTCTCAAATGGCGAATCTTATCCTTAGGTTTCAAAAACTCTTCATGCAAAAGAAATATTTTCTCTAAGAATGTTCTTGTTGGGACAACTACCGAAACATCAAATGGTTTTATTGCGAATTTCTGTTCCGGGAATACACTTCCAATAATGGATTCAATGGATTTGGATTCTGCAGGTTCCATCAACGAACGAGAGCCTATCTCTATTAAGACCCTCTGCGGTAGATAATCTCCCTGCTCTACAATAGACTGGTATTGCAATTCTATAGTATGCGGATCGCTGGTATCATCAATTTCATTATTGGTTACCAATTCATATTCTTCATCTGGAATTCCAAGTTCTTTTAACTGAATTTTTAATTCATTAAAAAAATCTGTGACAATAAATGTTCCTGAGGCTTTTCTCAGTTTTTTAATCTGTGTCTTGGATAATTCACCATCGAATCCTAAAAATTTCCGATCAATCGCTAAATCTATGTCTTCGGAAAACCGGTCAATTAAATAATACGCTTTACTCAAAGAGGTTCCGCCTTTGAACACAAAATGCTCTGCAAATTTCGATGAGAAAACTGCCTTAAGCACCATTGTTACCCACCAATCTTTTTCTATAGCTTGAATTGGAAGACCTAAACGGTTATTAACCTGTTCTAGAATTTCTATCCTTCTTGTTTTGGAAAGTTTCAACCACTCATTCATTTATTTCTATTATTTAAGGATAAAACTTCATTCCTTACCCAAACAGGGGCATTCAAAACTTCTTCTTTTAAAATTTCTACCGGAATTTTCTCCAATGCCTGATTTATTCTTTGTCTGATTTCATCGGTAATACTCTCCTTTCCTAGCTCCTTTAAACCTTGTACAACATTGGATAGAATTTTATTTTTAATCGCTAAATTCTTAGGAGCAGTTTTTTTGAAAGTAATTGTTCTTTTACCGACTTTGATCTTACGTGGAGCACCATCTGTAAGATAAATTACATTCATGGGAATTTGAGTTGAAATTCCCAGTTGCTGTAAAGCAAAAATACCTGTAGGAATAATTCGTATTTTATCTCTTTTTGCAATTGCTTCGGCTATACTTTCTGTAGATGGGTACAATATTCCTAATTCTTTGTCAATTTTCGGATACAGGTATATTCCGTGTGCCAACCTTACTAAAAGTTGTTTTTTTTCTAAACGTAACAATACCTTTTTCACATTTTCCGAACTACCTAATTTCGCAAAATCTGAAACAAAAACTATTGTCCCTTTCTTTAGACTTAATATTTTATCCTCTAATTGACTATGAACGGATTGCATTGTTATTTTCCCACACTATTTGTCCCAAATTTAGTAAAAAAATGGGACATTAATACATGAAATTTAATTTCAGTTTATGCAAAATAAGTTAAAAGCGAAAAATCATATTTATTGTCCCAAAAGTTTGCCAAATTTGGGACAAATAAAAACTCATCATTCATGCTGTGGCTTTAACCTAACATTGGTGAAAAAAAAAAAAAAAAAAAAAAAAAATCAAATAATATTTTTTTTCAAGTAATACACTTATTAAAAATGAATATTAAAACTACTTTACTTAATTCACTAATTTAAAAATTCTGACATTCTGTCTAATGCAGACTCTCGATTCTCTCAAATTTATTTCTGATATTCAGTAAAAATTTTATCTAAAAAACAAATTTATCCACCGCATCATCCAACTCTTGGGAAATAATCTTGGCATAAATCTGAGTAATCCCAATATCTGAGTGATCCATTAACTTTGAAACGTGTTCTATCCTCATTCCATTGTTGAGTGCATTGGTAGCAAATGTATGCCGGCTAAGGTGAAAAGATAAATTGAAAGGTAGTTTTAAAGTTTTTCCAATATTTTTTAGATGTAAAGAACATAAGGATGTACACCGTTCAATTTCAGCATTCGCATAAAGTCTGTTTTCGAAAAACGGAGTATTATTTTCCAACATTGGAAATACAAAGTTGGATTCTTCCTGATCTTCATCTTTGTATTTATTAAGAATATCAATTGCTACTTGTCCGATTTTGAAACTATGAAATCTTCCGGTTTTGCGAATCGTTTTGGTAATTCTATTTTCTTTGAGGTTAATATGTTCCCATTGCAATTCCAGAACGTCACTCAAACGCAACCCTCCGGCATAAACGGAAAACAAAAACATATCTTTGATTACGGGTGCTTTTGAATTCTGACTTACTTCTAAATCTTTAAACGCTTGAATTTGGTCTTTGTTTAAAAACATTCTCTTTCCTGGTTCTTTCTTGATTTGGATTTTATCAAAAGGATAAAGATTGGCATCTACCAAATCTTCTTTTATGGCATCTTTAAAGAACTTACTTAAAATGGTCATAGCATGTTTTATCGTGGTATTTGAATTTTCGAGAACATTGCTACAGTAATTGTTGTAATCCTTCAACATTGACACTGTCATATCATCAAAATTCAAATCTTTACTTTCTATAAAATTTTCAAACTTCGAAATGCAATCTTTGTAGCCTCTGTAGGTTCTATAAGAAACTCCGTGTTTCATTTGCTCTAACCTATTGTAAGCATAATTGAAATAATTAACAGAAGCTTTCCCCTTAATGGCTTCTTTTAATCTCCTACCCGACACTGTTTTTGATTTTCGTTCCAAGTCTGCAACGTGTCCTTCCGCATCTGCAACCCTTTGAGACAACAAAGCATTTACCCTTGCTGAATTAGGGAAGCTTTTTCGCACCCTTTGTTTATCTTCATCCCATTGATTCTCCTTGAATTTATATCCCGTACTGATGAATCTTGACTTACGATCTTTGATAACCCTAATGTATAAAGGGCTTTCTGCGTTTTTATCTATCTGCTGTGTTCTGAGTATCAGTTTAACTGTTGCCATAATCTTTGTACTTTAAGAAATAGAACTAAATTTGTAAAGCAACGCAATCAAATGAAGCAATATAAATCCAATGGGATTTAAACGGAAGCATTACAATTCAAAGATACAACATTTAGTACAACAATTATTTATTTCACTTGCTTTTTTTCGCATTTATTTTCACAGTAACATTTCAAAAATACCCTACTTATAAGCATATAAGAGTAATCAAATTCAAAAAATTAAATTATACATATAACATAGTATTGGCAAAATGCGGGGTTAATTGCAAGTTGAAATATTTGTAAAAT
>DALZZF010000012.1:0-79511 GCA_031987605.1 Bergeyella sp.
TCATTCTCTCTCATCTTAATTAGCCAATTTATTACTTTGCAAACATAGGAGGAGCAAGCTGTTCATAGCATTTATATTCATTGTACGGAGCTCGAATTTATCTTCACGATTTTTCTATGAACAGTTTGTCCCAATGGGGAATTTTTTATTTGTAAAATTTATCATAGGCTCTTATCTTAAATACAATAAAATTAGACGCGCCATTTTTGTCGTGCTGTAACATCTCTACAAAGAAAATTTGGGCTGAATGAGATTGCTTCGTCGCTTGTTGCACTACATTCCTCGCAATGACAAACGTTGTGTTTAAAAGAGGTTTTTATTTATCCTGTATTTTTATACCACAACAATGTTTCACTTAGCAAAACAAAAACAAGTCTAATTTCAATAACGATGAATTACGGATAATCAATAATTTTTTTCATCCAAAATCTTCTTTCTCACAGATACATAAAATCTGTGATTTTTTTGTTTTTGAACGTACTGATAATTGTCATAATTATGAAATTTATAATTTATAAATTTTTAAAATTTGTAAACTTTTTTAAATATTTAAAATTTTATTTTATTGTAAATCAATTTTTTAAATAGAAATATTTGTAAACTTTTTCATATTTTAGATTTAGATTGTATCTTCGTTTTGCTAAAAATTATTATTATGGAAACTGAAGTTTTACCGAAAAAGAAAATCGGTTTTGAGTATGAAGAAGTCTTGCAATCCGCAGTAGATTATTTTGAAGGAGATGAACTTGCGGCCACGGTTTGGCTGAATAAATATGCCCTGAAAGATTCTGATGGAAATATTTACGAGAAAAATCCGGACGATATGCACCACAGGATTGCTTCGGAACTGGCGAGAATCGAACAGAAATATCCGAATCCGCTTTCAGAGGATGAAATTTTCAGTTTAATTCAGAATTTTAAATACATCATTCCGCAAGGAAGTCCGATGACGGGAATTGGGAATAATTTCCAGATTGCTTCGCTTTCCAACTGTTTTGTGATTGGCAACGGCTCCAATTCCGATTCTTACGGAAGCATTATGAAAACCGACGAAGAACAGGTGCAACTGATGAAAAGAAGAGGCGGTGTTGGTCATGATTTGTCTTTTGTTCGCCCAAAAGGTTCGCCGGTGAAAAATTCGGCTTTAACTTCTACAGGTTTGGTTCCGTTTATGGAGCGCTATTCCAATTCCACGCGTGAAGTTGCGCAGGACGGAAGAAGAGGTGCGTTGATGCTTTCGGTTTCCATCAATCATCCTGATGCAGAGGATTTTATTGATGCCAAACTTCAGCAGGGGAAAATTACCGGAGCCAATATTTCTGTCCGGATTGATGATTCTTTTATGAAAGCGGTGAAAAATGATGAAGATTATGAGCAGAAATATCCGATTTTCAGCATTCATCCGAAATACAGTAAAACCATTTCTGCAAAAAATCTTTGGGATAAAATCATTCATAATGCATGGCAGTCGGCCGAACCGGGAATTTTGTTCTGGGATACTATTTTGAAAGAATCCATTCCGGATTGTTATGCCGATTTGGGTTTTGAAACCATTTCCACCAATCCGTGTGGTGAAATTCCGCTTTGTCCGTACGATTCCTGCAGACTTTTGGCGGTGAATCTTTACTCTTATGTGAAAAATCCGTTCACTGAAAAGGCTGAATTTGATTTTGAATTATTTAAAAAACATATCGCAATTGCCCAAAGATTAATGGATGATATTGTGGATTTGGAATCTGAAAAAATAGATAAAATTCTGGCAAAAATTGATTCGGATCCGGAGTCCGAAGAAATCAAAAATACCGAAAGAAACCTCTGGAAAAAAATCAAGAAGAAAACGCTGCAAGGGAGAAGAACCGGACTCGGAATTACCGCAGAAGGCGATATGCTGGCTGCTTTGGGAATCCGTTACGGTAGCAAAGAAGGAAATGAATTCTCCGAAAAAGTTCACAAAACACTGGCTTTATCAGCTTATAATTCTTCTGTTGAAATGGCAAAAGAACGCGGAGCATTTGAAATTTTTGATGCAAAACGCGAAGAAAAAAATCCGTTTATCAGCCGCCTGAAAGAAGCCGATCCGGATTTATACAAAAACATGAAAAAATACGGCAGAAGAAATATTGCATTGCTCACGATTGCGCCTACAGGAACTACTTCGTTAATGTCCAGAACAACATCGGGAATCGAACCGGTTTTTCTTCCGGTTTATAAAAGAAGACGAAAAGTAAATCCGAACGATAAAGATGTGCGCATTGATTTTGTGGACGAAGTTGGCGATTCTTGGGAAGAATATATTGTGTTTCACCCACATTTTAAAACCTGGATGAAAGCAAAAGGAATGGATCTGGAGAAAAATTATTCTCAGGAAGAAATCAATGCTTTAATTGCGGAATCTCCTTATTATAAAGCGACTTCCAATGATGTGGACTGGTTGAGCAAAGTCAGCATGCAGGGTGCGATTCAGAAATGGGTAGATCATTCAATTTCAGTAACGATCAATGTTCCGAATGATGCTACGGAGGAACTGGTAAATGAATTGTATTTAAAAGCCTGGGAAGTAGGCTGTAAAGGAGTTACAGTTTACAGGGACGGTTCGCGTTCCGGTGTTTTGGTAGCCGCGGATAATGATAAAAAAGAGAAGAAAGAAGACAATCGACCATTGCATTTCCCAACAACAAGACCGCAACTTTTGGAAGCGGATGTGGTTCGTTTTCAGAATAATAAGGAAAAATGGATTGCGTTCATCGGTTTAATTGATGAAAAACCGTACGAAATTTTTACCGGACTTGCGGATGATGAAGACGGGATTCTGCTTCCACGCTGGGTAAATCGAGGAGTCATTATTAAAAATAAAGACGAAAACGGAAAAACACGCTACGATTTTCAGTTTAAAAATCTTCGGGGATACAAAACCACGATTGAAGGACTGTCGTATAAATTCAATCCGGAATTCTGGAACTATGCCAAATTGATTTCCGGAACTTTACGCCACGGAATGCCACTGGAAAATGTAGTGGAACTCATCAATAGAATTGAGTTGGGCTCGGAATCCATCAACAACTGGAAAGCCGGGGTTGCCCGCGCTCTGAAACGTTATATTCCGGACGGAACGGAAGCATCCGGACAAAAATGCTCGAATTGCGGTTCGGATGAAGTGGTGTATCAGGAAGGCTGTTTGATCTGTAAAAGTTGTGGCTCTTCGAAATGCGGGTAGTAAAAAACCAAGTGACAGGCTATACGCATTACAATTAACGCAAAGGGAAACGAAGAATTGATTCAAAAAATCTTTAAATAAAGATAAACAAGGGCGATAAATCTTAATTAAAGTAATACAAAATAATTTTCTTCGTATTACATTCGTAAATGAAATGTCTTTGTATTTCTTAAAATTATTGTTTAAACAAATAAAAAATCTTTGTTTATCTTTGCGTTTATTGATTTTATTTCAATAAATCACTGTAATTTAATAATTATTTGATAATATTTTAATGCGTTTGACTTGACCAAGTGAAATTCATAACCGTTAAATGTCTAAAAATCCGTAAATTCGCCAAAAGAAATTATTAAATCAAAAAAAATAAAGATAAATGTCACAGTTTGATGTTACCGTAATCGGTTCCGGACCTGGTGGTTATGTGGCGGCGATTCGCGCTGCTCAATTGGGTTTCAAAACCGCACTTATTGAAAAATATCCAACCCTTGGCGGAACTTGCCTGAACGTTGGTTGTATCCCTTCCAAAGCGCTTTTGGACACTTCAGAACATTTTGAACAGGCAAAACACAACTTTGCCAATCACGGAATTCTGATTGATGAACCAAAGATAGATGTGGAACGAATGATTGCCCGCAAAAACGAAGTGGTGGATCAAACCACAAAAGGAATTGTGTATTTGATGGATAAAAACAAAATCACCGTTTTTCAGGGTGTGGGAAGTTTTGAAAGCCCAAACCAGATTAAAATAACCAAAGAAGACGGTAACAGCGAAACCATCGAGTCCAAATATTCCATTATCGCAACCGGTTCCAAACCATCAAGTTTGCCCTTTATCACCATTGATAAAGAAAGAATTATCACTTCCACCGAAGCCTTGAACATGAAAGAAGTTCCGAAGAAACTTCTGGTTATTGGCGGTGGCGTTATCGGTCTGGAATTGGGTTCGGTTTACCTTCGTCTTGGTGCAGAAGTTACCGTGATTGAGTTTATGGATAAAATCATTCCGGGAATGGACGGTGCTTTGTCGAAAGAACTTCAGAAAGTTCTGAAAAAACAGGGAATGAAATTTGAACTTTCAACCGCTGTTTCCGCTGTGGAAAGAAACGGAGAAACCGTAAAAGTGACGGCTAAAAATAAGAAAGGCGATGAAGTTTCTTTTGAAGGCGATTACTGTTTGGTTTCCGTAGGAAGAAGACCTTATACAGACGGACTTTCGCTGGAAAAAGCAGGCGTAGATCTGGATGAAAGAGGAAAAGTAAAAGTAAACGATCATCTTCAAACCAATGTAGCGAATATTTTTGCGATCGGTGATGTGATTGCAGGACCAATGCTAGCACACAAAGCCTCTGAAGAAGGCGTTTTTGTAGTGGAATCTTTAGCTGGACAAAAACCACATATCAATTATAATTTAATTCCGGGAGTTGTATATACCTGGCCGGAAGTTGCCGGAGTTGGAAAAACCGAAGAACAATTAAAAGAATCCGGCGTGGCTTACAAAGTGGGAAATTTCCCGATGAGAGCTTTGGGAAGAAGCCGTGCTTCCGGAGATACCGACGGTTTTGTAAAAATCCTTGCCGATGAAAAAACCGATGAAATTCTTGGTTTCCACATGATTGGAGCGCGTGCTGCAGATATTGTACACGAAGGAATGATCGGTATGGAATTCCGTGCCAGTGCAGAAGATGTGGCGATGATGTGTTTTGCGCACCCAACTTTTTCCGAAGCAGTAAAAGAAGCGGCATTGGATGCAACCGGAAAACGCCCGATTCATATGTAATTAAGAGATTTTAAAGAGAATAGAACAAAAAAGAGAAACCGAAGTTTCTCTTTTTTTTATTTTGAATTTGTTAACTTCGTACAAACAACAAACTATGCCGGAAATAAGCAGGTTTTACGGAATTATTGTTCAAATGTTTTTTAAAGATCATAATCCGCCTCATTTTCATATTACGTATGGAGATTATAGAGCTGTAATAACTATTGAGGATGGGATTGTAGAAGGGAACATGACTTCCAAAGCATTGAAACTGGTTTTTGAATGGATGGAAATCCATAAAGAAGAATTGATGGAAAACTGGAACTTAACACAAAACGGAGAATTACCTAAAAGTATTGAACCCTTAAAATAATTGATGATGAATCTAATATGGATTACAAACGCAGAATATATTTCAGAGTATACAATTGCATTTACTTTTAATACTAAAGAGAAATTTTCTGTAGATTTAGAAAAATATCTGGATAAAGGCATTTTCAGAGAACTTAGGGATTTGAATTTTTTTAAGGATTTTAAACTCAATTCATGGACGGTAGAATGGAAAAACGGAGCAGATTTTTCACCGGAATTTTTATATTCCTTAAAGCAAAATAAAGAACTGACAACTTAGAGAAACTTCGGTTTCTCTTTTTTATTTCCTTACCTTTGAGCATTCAAAATTCATGCTATGACTCCCGGAAAAACACAGATTTTAACAATTACAGACCAAAACGACAGTGGATTTTTTCTTTCCGATAAAGAAGGAGAAAATGCATTTATTTCTAAAATTTTTGCAGGAAATCAGTGGAATATCGGCGATGAAGTGGAGGTGTTTGTATATCAGGATGATGGAAGTCTGAAGGCGACTACTGAAATTCCGTATGCACAGACTGGCGAATTTGCAGTGATGGAATGTGTGCAAAATTTGCCTTCCGGATCATTCATGAATTGGGGAATCATCAAAGATTTATTTGTTCCGTATAAAGAGCAGAAAGGAAAAATGACGGAAGGGAAAAGGTATCTGATTTACGTGTATGAAGATGGAGCCACAGGGTTAATTACGGGCACTCAAAAATTCAAAAGAAATCCAACGTACGAAAATCTCCCGTTTAAAAAAGGAGATGAGGTTTCCCTGCTCCTGATGAACGAAACCGAGTTGGGCTGGAATGTGGTCATCAACAGAGAATATCTTGGTTTGGTGTATACTTCGGATGTATATCAGAAACTATATCCGCTTTCTGAAACCAAAGGCTACATCAAAACCATTCGTGAAGACGGAAAAATTGATGTTACGCTTCAACCCGAAGGTTTTGAAAATATTGATGAATACAAGCAGAAAATTCTCAGTACCCTTCAGGAAAATTACGGTTTGCTCAACCTTTCCGACAAATCTTCACCGGAAGATATTAAAGATGAATTGCAGATGAGCAAAAAGAATTTCAAGAAAGCCATTGGAAGTCTTTACAAAGACAAAAAAATTGAGATTTTGGCAGATAAAATCAGGCTTTTATAAAAGAACTATTTCAGTAAATCCTTCAACGCAGTATTTAAAGTCGGAAAAGTAAATTCAAATCCTTGATTTTTCAGTTTTCGGTTGCTGCATCTTGTTCCTTCAAGCAGGATTTCGCTCATTTCGCCCAACGCAATTTCGGGCAGTATTTTTGGAATTGCAAATGGAAGGTAAGCTTTGTTGAGTACCGTTGAAAGTTCACGCATAAAGTCTTCCTGAGTTGGGATTTCATTGGCAACCGCATTGTAGGTTCCCGCCATGTTTTGGTCTTCCACCGCTTTTACATAAATATTCACCAAATCATCGATGTGAATCCAGTTGAACCACTGTTTCCCGCTGCCAATTGGTGTGGAAAGATTGAATTCTGCAATTCGCTTTAAAGGTTCAAAAGTCCCGCCTTTTTTTGAAAGTGCGGGTGCGGTTCTTACAAAAATAACACGGTCAGAAATCGATGAAAACTTTTCTCCTGCCTTCTCCCAGAGCCTGCAAACCTCTGATAAAAAATCATGATGGAGGATTCCTGAATTTTCATCCAAAATTTTTTCGCTGGTGAAGGTTCCGTAATAATTAATTCCCGATGCGGAAATATAGGATTTCAAATGATGATGTAAAGTCTGAAGTTTTTGCAACAGAAAAACAGCACTGTCCACACGACTCCGTAGAATTTCTTCTTTGTAACTTTTGGTCCAGCGTTTTCCGATATTGGCACCTGCAAGATGAATCAGGCATTCCGCATCTTGAAATGCCGCTTCATCTAATTCTTTTGCCTGGTAATCCCAATGAAATTCATTCGGATTTTTGACTTCACCGCGTACCAAAATATTCACTTCGTGTCCTTTCTCTAAAAGTTTTGAAGTGAGTTTCTTTCCAACCAACCCGGTTCCGCCTGTGATAAGAATTTTCATTAAAAATGGGCTTATTTTATTTTCAAGAGAGACTAAAGCATCATCACGCCTTCGATCTTGGAAACCTCCTGATAGATTTTTATCACCTGATCGGCATCCAGAACAAAAGCATTGAAATTCAGGGAAGTATACTTTCCGTTTTTGCTGTCGCGGTTGGAAACGGTGTGTTTAATTCCGTCGAACACTTTATAGATTTCCGTTACTTTTGCCTGATCGTTTGTAATGATGAATTTGAAAAGATAATCTTCAGGAAAATCATGCGTAGCTTCAAGTTTTTCCTTTAAAGAAGCGTAAAATTCTTCCGGAGAAGTATGCTCGTTTTGTTCTAAAATATTCATAATGATGTTGTTTTTAAGTGAAATTCCTCTGCCAAGAGGAATTTTAAAGATAAGGTTTTTAATTGATATTTATTTTCCAAGCGCCTGATAAATTTGCTGGTAATTTTGTTTTTCGTAATCTTCCACAATATTGAAAAGTCCGTTTACCATTTGTTCGGCTGCCAGTGAACTCAGTCCTGTTGTGGAAAGGTTGGTGTTGCCTCCGCCTAAAAGCGAACCTAAAAGATTGTTGCCTTGCAATGCGGTGTTGATGGATTTTACAATTCCGAATTCATTTAGTTTTTCGTCTACTTTCGGGGATATGGCAGCAACCAACTGTGTGGCGGTTTTTTCCTTCAAAACCTGAGTTGCCATGCCCTGTCCGCCTTCCGCAATTCTGGCAACGTCCTCCGAAGTCAGGCTGTTTACAGCGTTGGTGAGAATGGGTTCAGAAATATTTACCGTATACGAGGCAGCTTGCGCAATATAATCACGTTCTTTCGCAACAAGATTTGGTGCAATTTTTCCCAAAACGTTGTTTACATCGCGAAGTGATTTTGGCATTGCCTGATCGATTAAATTATTCTGAAGAAAAGCATCTTTATTTTTAAAAATTCCTAATCCTTTAGTAATGCCGCCCAAAAGTACTTTTTTGATGATGGCTACGCCAATAGAAGAAGTTGCCAAAGCAACACATGAATTCGCCCCAATCCCAACTGTTGCAACGGATATTGCTGATATAATAACAGTTTTTGTTTTCATAAAATTTCTTATTTATATAGAGCTTTCAAATATTGAACCAAATGGAATTTTAATTTTTTTTTAACTTTTTTTATACTTTTCTTAATAGTTTAAAAATAATTTCTAACTTTGAGATAATAGAGTAATTCCCTATTTCTCTATTGAATTTTGAAAAAATTTAAATGTTAAACCTTATGAAAAACAAATCCTTAAAGGCGTCCTGCCTTATCGCTGTATTGTACTTCGGCGGTACTGCTATGGCGCAAGAGCAACAAAATGACTCGCTCAAAGAACAAAAAATTGAGGAAGTAGTCATGATTGGGTATGGTAAACAGAAGAGAGGAGACCTTACTTCTTCAATTGCTTCTGTAAAAGCCGACGAAATCGTGAAACAACCTTCTACTACTGCAATGCAGTCCTTACAAGGTAAATTATCAGGTGTTACAATTGTGAATACCGACCAACCCGGAGCTACACCGAGTGTAATTATCCGAGGTTTGGGTACCGCATTAGGAGGTAGAGATCCTCTGTATGTTGTAGATGGAATGATTGTTCCAAATATTACGAACATTAATCCGAGAGATATTGAATCGATTGATGTAATGAAAGACGCTGCTTCTGCTGCAATTTATGGTGTGAGAGCTGCTAATGGAGTTGTAATTGTAACAACTAAAGCCGGCAAAAGAGGGAGAACCAAAGTTACTTATGATTCCTATTATGGTTTTAAAACCATTTTGAACAAAGTAGAAATGGCGAACTCCCAGCAGTACGCACAGTATTTCAACGAAGAGAGAAAAGCCAATGGTAAAACCACTTTCCTGAGCGAAAATCAGAAATATGATACAGATTGGCTGAAAGAACTTACAAGAACAGGAATTGTTCAAGACAATAATATCACCATAAGTGGAGGAGGCGAGAATGTAACTTATTTTTTAGGAGCAGATCATTTTACTGAAGATGGTATTTTGAGCGGGCAAAATTACAGAAGAACAACCATTAGAAATAATAACAATTATAAGTTATTTAATAATAAGGTTCGGTTAACACAAAATTTAAGTTTCTCTGCTACAAATTCTAATGACAAACCTTTAGGAGCTTTTGATACGGCACACCGCCAATCTCCTGCCGTACCGGTAAAATTTGACGATGGTAAATGGGGGTTGCCGTATTGGAGTGATGTTACGGGTCAGGTGGGATATATCGGTTCAAACGGGCAGTTGAACTCGCATGGTAACCCAATTTCTTCCGTATACTATACCAATGATGTTTCAAAAACAAATACTTTGCAAGGAATGTTGCAGGCAGATGTGGACATCTTGAAAGATTTAACCTTTACCTCCCGAGTAGGGGCTACTAAATATTGGTACAATCAGGAAATTTTCAGTCCGATAAAAGAAAGATGGTTGGCTGCGGATCCTACAAGAACCGAAGCGCAGTTTTTGGCATCACAAACTCAAAATCCTACCAATACACAATATGCAAATAACTCGTATTCACTACAAAAAATTGATACCTTCCGTTGGCAGTGGGAGAATTATTTAACCTATAGTAAAAAATTCGGAAATCATAATGTAACAGCGGTTGCCGGTACTTCTTCTGAAGAGATTGGTGTAGGAGGTCGTATGTATGGGTTAGCCTACAATGTGCCTGCAAAAAGCCAATATTGGAGCTTGGATCTTGCAGGTGATGGACCCGATAAAGTGGTGGAACAAATTTATTATACTCCTATTCATTATGTATCTTACTTTGGTAGGCTTCAGTACGATTACGACAAGAGATATTATATTTCAGGAGTAATCAGAAGGGATGGATCCAGCAGATTTAAAGAAAATGCCGATTATTGGGATACTTTTACCTCTGTAAGTGCGGGATGGACGATTTCCAATGAAGATTTTCTTAAAGACAATTCGTTTATCAATTTCCTTAAACTTCGTGGAGGTTGGGGAATGTTAGGAAATGATAATATTGGTGTGGTGAATGTAAGTTCAATCATTTCAGGACCAGGAAGCCAAAATTATAATTATGTATTCGGTCCGGGGCAAGATCTTATTTTCGGAGCGTATATAGGTTCTCCGGCTTATCCGTTAAGTTGGGAAGTTACCAAAGAATGGGGAGCAGGTCTTGATTTCGAAGTGCTGAATAAAAAATTAAGCGGTAGCTTAGATTACTACGAAAAAAAGAATACCAATATGATTATGAAGGTGACGAATGTTAATTCAAACCCTTATGGTGGAGATTTTTATGATCATGGTGGAGAAGTTATGAACAAAGGTTGGGAAGCGTCATTAAGATGGAGGGATTTCTCGGAAACGGGTGATTTCTCCTATAATATCGCAGTAAGCTTTAACCATAATGATAATGAAGTGATGAATGTTAAGCAGGCTTATGATGGAATGACGGGCGGTTCGCTCGGCAATGGCAGAATCACAAAAAGATTGCAAAACGGTCAACCGTTAGGTGCTTGGTGGATGTACGAAGTGGAAGGCGTTTGGCAAAATCAAGCTGAGATTGATAATAATACACATCTTTCCGGAGCAAAACCGGGATTCCTTCGTTACAAAGATCAAAATGGTGATGGGGTGATTGATGAAAGAGATAAAGTATTCTTCGGAAGCTATATTCCTACTTATAACTATAATGTTCAGCTTGGATTTAACTATAAAAACTGGGATTTTAGTGTACAAGGGTATGGTGCCGGAGGAAACAAAGTGTATAATGGTTTAAACAGCACACGTTTGGGTGGTGAGAATATTTCTTTGTATATGTTTGATAATCGCTGGACAGGAGAAGGATCCACCAATTCTAATCCGGGAGCAAACCGAGATGTTGAAGCTTCTAATTATTATTTGGAAGATGGAGATTATTTCAGAATCAACAATATTACACTGGGTTATTCTTTCAAAGACAAAATACAGGGACTTAGCAACCTTAGAGTATATGTAACAGCGCAAAATCCATTCTTGTTTACAAAATATGAAGGGTATACGCCTGAACTTAATTCTAATGGAGATCCTTACGGAACTACAGGAATCGAACTTTCAGCTTATCCTAACCTGAGAAGTTTTATTTTAGGTGTTAATGTAGAATTTTAAAATTGTTAAAAAATGAAAAAGAATATATTCAAATATGCAATCGCAGCAGGAGCACTAATGTTAAGTGTTTCCTGTACCAGCGATTTTCTGGATGTGGATTCCAGAGAAAATGTCGATCAGGCAGATGGTACCGAAGTGTATGAACCTGAAATGTTGGTAAACGGTATTTACGGGATGCTTACCGATTGGGATTTCGCGTTCTCATGGTTAGGAGTTACCGAAATTATTTCCGATAATGCAGATAAAGGAAGTTCACCAACCGATGGAGGTTCGGATAAGCTCATTCTTGATAATCTTGAGCATACCAGTGCAACAGGATCGATTTCTGCAATGTGGACGCGTTTTTACAAAACAATTGGTCGGGCAAATCTTTCTATCAAATACACCGAAGAATATGGATTGACCGATGAAGCCTACAAGAATAGATTAATCGGAGAAGCCAAATTTTTACGTGCACTTAATTATTTCTGGCTGGTAAGAATGTTTGGTGATGTGCCAATTCAACAGTTGGATGATTCCAATTCTTGGGTGGAACGTAAATCAAAAGAAGAAGTGTATGCTTATATTGAGCAAGATTTATTGGATGCCATTCAAGTTTTGCCTTCTAAAAGTGAATATTCTTCAGCCAATTTAGGAAGAGCTACAAAAGGAGCTGCACAAGGATTACTTTCCAAAGTTTATCTTTATGAAGAAAAATGGCAACAAGCCTATGACATGGCAGGCAACGTAATGACTTCCGGACAATATGGTTTAGAATCCGACTATGCTAAAATTTGGAGAGTTGAAGGTGAAAATGGGGTAGAATCTCTTTTCGAAGTACAAGCCAGAGGTGAAGCTATTGCACATGGTGTTAATCAGTATTCTCAAACCCAAGGTGCTCGTGGAACCGGAGGTTGGGGTTGGGGATTCAATACCCCATCTCAAAATCTTCTGGATGCATTCAATGCCGAAGGAGATGCAATTCGAAGAGATGCCACAATTATTTTCAGAGGAGAAACCCTTTATGATGGGCGTTTGGTTCCTGAATCAGTAGAAAATCCGATGTACAACGAAAAGGCTTACTCAAGTGCAAACCTAGGAGATGGTGATGGAGATAAAAATGTAAGAATCCTTCGCTACGGAGAAATTCTTCTTATCCGTGCTGAAGCTGCTACTCATATAGGTGCAGATGCGGCAACCCCATTGAATTTAGTGCGCAGCAGAGTTAATCTACCTGCAATTTCCAATCCTACAGTACAGGATATTTGGAAAGAAAGAAGATTAGAACTTGCCTTTGAACACGACAGATGGTTCGATATTGTTCGTACAGGACAAGGACAGGTAGCAATGTCCGCTAACGGAAAAGTTTTTGTAGTAGGTAAGCATGAATTATTTCCAATTCCTAATGCACAGCTGATCCAAACACCGGATATGACACAAAACCCTAATTGGTAATTATCAATGAAGATGTTTTGGAAACTGAATATCATTACAACAGCTGCCATACTTTTGTGTGGCAGTTGTTCTAATGGTGATAGAAACAATGAAGTTATCACTCCAGAACCAGAACCGCCTGTGGTTACTCCTCCTCAAACTCCTGAAAATAATTACACAGACGCTGAACTCATCAAAATGGTACAGGAAGACACCCAAAAATACTTTTGGGATTATGCGGAAACCAACTCCAAACTTGCACGCGAACGCTATCATACCGACAATCCTTCGCAGGATGCCAGTATTGTTTCCATTGGAGGTTCCGGATTCGGGCTGATGAATATTCTTGTAGGAATTAAGAATGGTTCCATTCCGAGAGCAGAAGCTGTTTCCCGGCTTACAACAACTCTTAATTTTCTGGAGAATGCAGACCGTTTTCATGGAGCATGGCCGCATTGGCTTAATGGGAATACGGGAAGAGTCGTGCCTTTCAGTACGCAGGATGATGGTGCCGATTTGGTGGAAACTGCATTTTTAACGCAGGGATTAATTTGTGTACGCGAATATTTTAAAGACTCTTCCGATGCCGCAGAATCTGCCCTTGCAACAAAAGCCGATACGCTTTGGAAAGGGGTGGAATGGAACTGGTTTACCAACAACAAAAACGTTCTGCATTGGCATTGGTCGCCCACTTATAATTTTAATATCAATCTGGAAATCCGCGGATACGATGAAACGCTCATTACCTATGTTCTGGCGGCCGCTTCTCCGGAGTATTCCATCAGCAAAGAAGTCTATCAGCAAGGTTGGGCGCGCAACGGAAATATAAAAAATTCCGGATCACAATATGGGATTCCGCTTGTGGTCAATCATAACGGAATTTCAGGAACGGTAGGACCGATGTTTTGGTCACATTATTCATTTTTAGGTTTGGATCCGAGAGGTTTGTACGATGAATACGTAAATTACGAAAACGCTACGACCAATCATGCGAAAATTATGTATCAATATTGCGTAACAAATCCCAAAGGATGGCAAGGCTATAATGCTAAAAGCTGGGGATTAACTTCAAGTTATACCCGAAATTCCGATGGTACTACAGGTTATTATGCACATCAGCCCAATAACGACACCGGAATTATTTCTCCTACAGCCGCACTTTCAAGCATGCCATATACGCCCAATGAAAGTATGAATGTTCTTCGTTTTCTCTATAATGAAAACAAAAGCAAATATGTAGGTGTTGCCGGACCTTATGATGCGTATTCGGTACAGTATAATTGGGTAACGCCAAGATATTTGGCGATCGATCAGGGAACCATTTCTCCGATGATTGAAAATTACAAAACCCAGTTCCTTTGGAATCTTTTTATGAATGCACCGGATGTTCGGAATGGTTTAGTAAAATTAGGTTTTCATTCTTCGCAGCACGGTTTTTAAATCTCCTTATTATGAATAAATCTCTTTATCTAGCGCTATTTGCACTTGTTTTTATGTGTGCATGTGCACCATCAAAAAATAATCCGGATCACCAAAAGTCCGAAACTTCAGCCGTTGAAGATGAAGCACTTTTGGATAAAGTTCAGCAGCAAACCCTAAAATATTTCTGGGAATATGCCGAACCTAATTCTCTCCTTGGGCGCGAACGTTATCATCAGGATGGAATTTATCCTCAAAATGATGCCAATGTTGTCACCACCGGCGGTTCAGGTTTTGGTTTGGCAACCATTTTAGTAGGGGTGGAGCGCGGTTTTATTCCGAGAAAGGAAGCCGTACAACGTCTCTCACACATGATGGATTTTCTGGCAAAAGCGGATCGTTTTCACGGCGCATGGTCGCATTGGATTGATGGTGAAACCGGAAAAATGGTTCCTTTCGGTAAAAAAGACAACGGCGGAGATTTGGTAGAAACTGCTTTTTTAACTTCCGGAATTTTAATGGTTCGCGAATATTTTAAAAACGGAAATGCAGAAGAACAAAAACTGGCCGAAAAATGTGATGAGCTTTGGAAAGGAATCGAATGGAACTGGTACACCAAAGGTGGCGAAAAAGTACTGTACTGGCATTGGTCTCCGGAATATCAGTGGGAAATGAATTTTCCTCTTCAGGGCTATAATGAATGCCTGATTACCTATATTCTGGCAGCGGCATCGCCAACGCATTCCATTGATAAAGAAACCTATTATCAAGGCTGGACCCGAAACGGAACCTATCTTACCGAAAAAAGCAAATACGGACTTCCGCTGTATGTAAAACACAATTATTCTGAAGAATATGGCGGGCCGTTATTTTGGGCGCATTATTCCTATATTGGTCTGGATCCGGGTGGACTTTCGGATCAGTATATTCCCAATTATTTTGAACTGAATAAAAATCAGGTGCTTATTGACTATATCTATTGCGTAAAAAATCCGAAAAACTGGAAAGGGTACGGACAAAATTACTGGGGACTTACCGCCGGATATACCCGAAATGAAGATGGCAGCGTAGGCTATACCGCGCATCAGCCCACAGAAGATCGCGGGGTAATTACGCCAACTGCCGCACTCAGCAGTTTTCCGTATTCACCAAAAGAATCTATGGATTTTCTGCGTTTTATTTATACCCAAAAACCTGAATTTATCGGGAATGCAGGGCCTTTTGATGCCACATCCATTCATTACGACAACTGGTTTACGCCAAGATATTTGGCGATTGATCAGGGAACCATTGCACCGATGATTGAAAATTACCGCACAGGCTTTCTCTGGAAACTTTTCATGAATGCACCGGAAATTAAAGAAGGTCTGAAAAAACTGGATTTTCATTCTAAGAAGTATAAATTTTAAAAAAAATAATCAGGCTATTATATCAGTTAAAAAAAGAAAAAAATGAAACTTTTATTTAAAATCTCCTTTCTGCTGGCTGCTTTTGCAGTACTGAATCTCGGTGCGCAGGAAATCCGGGGAGAATTCAACAAAGAAATTAAAGAAACCAAAAAACTCAACTATATTTTTGATTATCCGCAGAATGCGAAAGGAAAAGTACCGCTCATCGTTTTTCTTCACGGTGCCGGAGAACGCGGAACAGAGCTGGAAAAAGTGAAAATTAACGGGGTATTCAAATACCGCCATCTCATCAAAGAACCGGTGGCTATTCTTGCTCCGCAATGCCCGGAACTTCAGTGGTGGGATACCGATGCGGTGTATCATCTCATCAAAGACATTCAGGCGCGATACAAAATTGATGAAACCAGAATCTATCTCACCGGACTTTCCATGGGCGGTTGGGGGACACTGACGCTGGCCATGCATCATCCCGAAATGTTTGCAGCCGTTGCACCCGTTTGTGCACCAACAGACCGCGTGATGTTTGCCAATATCCACCAGTATAAAGATTTGAATATCAAAATTTTTCACGGAGGAATGGATGATATCGTTCTTCCGGAAAATGCATTTAATTTTTACCAGAAACTCCATCCTGTGAATCCAAAGGCAGAACTGATTATTTTCCCGAATGATAACCACAATTCTTGGGATTCTACCTATTCTGACCCAAAACTTTATGAATGGATGCTCGCCCGGAAATTAGAAAAGAAATAATTAAAAAAATAACAAAACCCTATCAACAATGAAAAGAATTATTGTCATAGCTTCAGTCTTGCTGTCGTCGGTAATTTCCGCACAGGAACTCGTCTGGAAACCGGTACAGTCGTATCAAACCGCACAGTATCAGTCGAAAAAGAAAGCATTTATAGATAACCTGATCGGCAAAATGACGCTGGATGAAAAAATCGGACAGATGAATTTGCCTACTTCAGGAGATTTCACCACCGGAACCGCAAAAAGTTCAGACATCGGTAAAAAAATCGAAGATGGTTTGGTTGGCGGACTTTTTAATATTAAAGGTGCCGACAAAATTAAAGCCGTACAAAAAGTTGCCGTGGAACAAAGCCGTTTAAAAATTCCAATGATTTTCGGGATGGATGTCATCCACGGTTATGAAACCACTTTTCCGATTCCACTCGGTTTGGCTTCTTCCTTTGATATGGATTTGGTGCAGCAGTCGGCTCAGGTTGCCGCGCGCGAATCGGCTTCGGATGGGATTAGCTGGACTTTTTCACCAATGGTGGATATTTCCCGCGAACCAAGATGGGGAAGGGTTTCCGAAGGTTCGGGCGAAGATCCTTATCTGGGAAGCGAAATTGCAAAAGCAATGGTATATGGTTATCAGGGAAGCAATCTTGCCGATAAAAACACCATTTTGGCGTGTGTAAAACACTTTGCATTGTACGGTGCTCCGGAAGGCGGCCGCGATTATAATACAGTGGATATGAGCCATGTCCGTATGTTTAATGAATATTTTCCTCCATACAAAGCTGCGGTGGATGCGGGTGTAGGTTCGGTAATGGCTTCTTTTAATGAAGTAGACGGAATCCCGGCAACCGGAAGCAAATGGCTGATGGATGATGTACTTCGTAAACAATGGGGATTCAAAGGATTTATCGTGACCGATTATACAGGAATCAACGAAATGATCGATCACGGAATGGGCGATTTGCAGCAGGTTTCGGCCTTAGCATTAAAAGCGGGAATTGATATGGATATGGTTGGAGAAGGATTTCTGAGCACTTTGAAAAAATCCCTTGCAGAAGGCAAAGTAACCGAGGCTGAAATTACCGCCGGTGCCAGAAGAATTCTGGAAGCGAAATATGATCTCGGACTTTTTGATGATCCTTATAAATATGGGGATGCAAAATGGGCTGCCTCCGAAGTTTTCAGTGCGAAAAACAGAGAAATCGCAAGAAAAGTGGCTTCAAATTCAATGGTGTTGATGAAAAACGACAAGCAGATTTTACCATTAAAAAAATCCGGGACGGTTGCAGTAATCGGACCAATTGCAGATAATGAAGTCAACATGACCGGAACCTGGAGCGTTGCCGCAAAACATGAAAAATCCAGTTCTCTATTAAAAGGACTGAAAGAAACCGTGGGGAAAGAGGTAAACTTTATTTATGCAAAAGGAAGCAATGTATTTTATGATGAAACTTTAGAAACAAATGCCACCGTTTTTGGTAAAGTAGCTGGCAGAGATTCCCGCTCAAAAGAAGAAATTTTAAAAGAAGCTGTAAAAGTTGCGCAACAATCCGATGTGATTATTCTTGCCATCGGAGAAACTTCGGAATTGAGTGGTGAAAGCAGTTCCAGAGCCGACATCAATATTCCGGATGCACAGAAAGATCTTCTCGATGAACTGAAAAAAACAGGCAAACCAATCGTAATGGTACTTTTTACCGGAAGACCTCTGGTATTGACTGATGTGTACGAAAAACCAGATGCCATTTTAAATGTATGGTTTCCGGGAACTGAAGCAGGACGTGCTATTTCGGATGTGCTGTACGGAAAAGTGAATCCTTCCGCAAAACTTCCGATGACGTTCCCGAGAAGTGTCGGGCAGATTCCGATTTATTACAATCACAAAAATACAGGACGACCTTTGGATAAAGAAAGCACTGAAAAATGCAAATTCCAGAAATTCCGTTCCAATTATCTTGATGAATGCAACACGCCACTGTATCCGTTCGGTTACGGACTGAGTTATACCACATTTAATTATTCGGAAGTATCGGTTTCCGATGCCAACCCGAAAGGAAATCAAACTATTCAGGCATCCGTTACCTTAACCAATTCCGGAAATTATGACGGCGCAGAAGTGGTGCAGTTGTACATCAGAGATTGGGTGGGAAGCATTACCCGTCCGGTAAAAGAATTGAAAGGTTTCCAGAAAGTATTCCTGAAAAAAGGAGAAAGCAGGAAAGTAACCTTCAATATTTCTCCGGAAGATTTGAAATTCTACAACAACAGCCTGAAATACGACTGGGAGCCCGGAGCATTTGAAATCATGATCGGAACCAACTCCGATGAGGTGAAATCCACAAAAATCAACTGGACGAAATAAACGTTTTGTTTTTCAGAATAAAAAGGCTGTTCCGGAACTCTTGGAACAGCCTTTTTCTTTTTCCGGTAATGAATACCAATTCGGATCATTAGCAAAATCTGGGGATTTAGCAAAAATATTGGTTAACAGTGATGATGAGAATCCGAAGGATTCAAATTTTTATAGAACAATAATTTTTGTTGAATTGTTCGACCCCGAAGGGGTCGAATCCCATTTGAGCATTAGGAATTTCTATAAAAATATGATCTCTTCGAGGTCACAAAAAAAACTAAATATTAATAGGATAAATAAACAGTTCGCTCCCTGGAGCTTTGTTTTCACAGGCTGATTTTTTTTCTATTAACAGTAAATCCCAACGAGATTAATACAGAGCTCCAAAGGAGCAACCTGTTAATAGAATCCATGTTCATTGTATTTCTAATTTTTATCGAACAATGATGATTGTAATATTATCATTACATTTGAGTATAATGAAATTATTATTGAGATGAGAGATAAGTTTTTATCCATCGGTTTAATTCTGGTGGTCATCACTTGGATTGTTGCCGTTTTGCTGGGAACCTATTTTTGGATTGCGCTTTTGGTGAGCATCATCTACGGAATTGGCGTATACAATTCTTTCCAGACCAAACATGCTATTCTTAGAAATTTCCCTGTTTTGGGATACTTCCGATATTTTTTTGAAAATATTTCACCCGAAATGCAACAGTATTTTATTGAGCGTGAAACAGATGGGAAACCTTTTCCAAGAAATCAGCGTTCTGCCGTGTACCGCCGTGCAAAAAATATCAGCGATACGGTTCCTTTCGGAACTCAACTTGAAGTCAACCAACGGAAATATGAAGGCATCAAACATTCTATTTATGCCAAATCACCGATGGAGGAACTTCCCAGAGTTTGGGTGGGCGGAGATCAGTGTACACAACCGTATCATGCATCACTTTTTAATATTTCGGCAATGAGTTTTGGTTCTTTGAGTGATCGTGCGCAGATTTCATTAAATCGCGGAGCCAAAAAAGGAAATTTCTATCATAACACCGGTGAAGGCGGTATTTCGCCCTACCATTTGGAAGGCGGAGATTTATGCTGGCAGATCGGAACCGGATATTTTGGATGTCGTGATGATGAAGGAAAATTTAATCCAGAACTTTTCAAAAAATATTCTGCTTTGCCCAATGTGAAAATGATCGAAATTAAACTTTCACAAGGCGCAAAACCCGGACATGGCGGTGTTTTGCCCGGTGTAAAAAATACGCCGGAAATTGCAAAAATCCGACACGTAACTCCGGGAATGACCATTATTTCACCGCCTTCGCATTCCGCATTTTCTGATGCGGCCGGATTGCTTCATTTTGTACAGCAACTGCGGGAACTTTCCGGGGGAAAACCCATTGGTTTTAAACTCTGCATTGGCGATACCAAAGAGTTTGAGGAAATCTGTATTAAAATGACAGCGCTTAATATTTTCCCCGATTTTATTACTGTAGATGGTGCAGAAGGAGGAACCGGAGCCGCACCTCCTGAATTTTCCGATGGAGTGGGAATGCCTTTGGAACCGGCACTGATTTATGTAAACAGAATTCTGAAAGATTATAACGTACGCGACAAATTACGCGTGATTGCCAGCGGAAAAGTGCTAACTTCTTTGGATATTCTTCGTGCTGTTGCCATGGGAGCGGATATGTGTAATAATGCGCGCGGTTTTATGTTTGCGTTGGGCTGTATTCAGGCGTTGCGTTGCAATACCAATAATTGCCCGACCGGAGTTGCCACTCAGGATAAAATGTTGATTAAAGGTTTGGATGTTACGGATAAAAGTGAGCGCGTGTACCATTTTCACAAAAACACACTGCATACCTGCAATGAGCTGATTGCCGCTGCCGGACGTTCTTCTTATGAACAGATAGACGCTTCCATGTTTATGCGTGGCGATGAGTTTGAGCATTTATCCGATCTTTATTTCCCGGACATTCTTCAGAAAGTAACTGTAAAGAATACGACAAATTCATAAAAAAAGAGACACTCAAAATGAAGTGTCTCTTTTTCTTGTTGCAAATTTTATAATCGGATAGAATTACAAAATATGCAGTAAATTATTCAATAATAAATTTAATAACCTGATCGTCGAGTTTCAGGAGATAAATTCCTTTTTGTGTATTTTTCAAAGGAATGTAATTTGTACTGCTGAAAGGTTTTTCAACGGTTTGAAGCAATTGTCCGGTAAGAGAATATACGTTTGCTTTTGAAATTTTACCAAGAGAATTTCCGGAAACAACCAATTGCCCGTTTTTAACTGGATTTTGCGCAAGAATTACGGTGTCCAGAATCGCATTTTCCTGAGCAGAAAGGGTAGAAGTCCAAATTTTGTTTACAAATTCCGGATGGTCTACATAAGGATTTCTGTTTTTCTGATAAATGTAACCGTAATCGTTACGATCTAATTCTTTTTGAGAAACCGGATCATCGGAGTTCCATTTTAATAACAAATTGATGTACCATTGATCGAATGCGCGGTCTTTGCTTCCATCTTGAGGATTGTTGGAATCGTTGTAATCAAAAGTTTGCAGTTTATCTTCATATCGGGTTACGAAATAAAGCAATGCGCGTGCAATATCACCTTTAAATTCATCAATCGGTTCGAAAACAGTTCCGTTATATCCCGGGAAATTGCTTGTTCCCAATTTAGAACCATTTTTCGTTGGATTACTGATTGTAGCAGGTGGGTTTGACAAAGTTCCTACCGTTCCGAAAGGATAATTATTTCGGAAACCGTTTACTTTTCCATCCGTTGGATAAATATGGAAATAATCGCTTCTCATAGGATATTTACTGTTGAAAAATCCCTGAGGGAAAAGATGTTCACGGTTATAGCAATCACTTTCGTAGGTGTAATTTCCACAAGTTTTTTGTCCGGGAATAAAGTTATAAGGATCAGCTCCATTCGGATTTTCGGAATAAATATCGAGAATGGTATTGTCATTTTCATAATATTTGTCGAGATCCCCGATTTTATAGGCATCCATCAACGCATCATATCCTCTGTCAACTGCTCCGTTATTGATGATGGATTTCAGTTTGGTTTTTAAAGTATAACCTGTAAGTCCATCTGTGCCATCATAATATCCGGTCGGAATCTGTGCAGAAAGCATTTCCGAACAAATTAAAGCAATTGCAAAAAGTGTAAATTTTTTCATAATCAAAATATATTTGAATAAAAGTGGCTGCAAATTTAGTGAAAATATTAGCGGTGAAATTATTTCTTAAGATAATTTTTGTTAATCTTGGAAAAAAACCACGATACAATAAATCCAAATGATGCGGCTGTGAATGAGACGATTAAGTAATTATTCAGATTAATGTTCACCGGAAACGGAAGACCGGGCATGGTTTCAAAAAAACCGGTATACCATTGGAACAAACAAATGATGCTGCCTACTATTAATCCGCATATAATCCCAAAAATTACAATCAGAATGCCGGTGTAGAAATATACATTCCGGAGTTGGCTTAACGGAAGTCCCAGTGAAATCAATGAATTTGCCTGCAACCTTTTGTCCAGTTGAAGAATGATGATCGCTCCTGCAAGATTAAAAGTCGTAATCAGAATTACCAAACCAAAAATCAGGTAAATAAAGATTTTTTCGGTATTAATCATTTTCCAGAATGCTGCATTTTCTTCTGCTTTTGTTTTAATGATATATTTGCTCCCTAATTGATCTGAAAGTGTAGATTTCACGGCATTTGCCAGATCAGGATTTTTGAGTTTAATCACAATTTCATACGCCGATTTTTTGGGAAGATTGAGCAATTCCTGCGTGAGTTCCAACGGGCTGATAATGGTATTGTCCATTTGCCCTTTTCCGGGAAATACACCGGTTACGTAGATCTCCTTTTTATTGAAAATATCTTCTTCTTTGTTGATGATTCCTGTTCCGGGTTTTGGCATTAAAACCGTGGCATAATCTACATTTCCTCCAACCGGAATGGAGAGTCGGTTGTCCAGCTGGTTTTCCATGATGACTTCATTGGAAAATTTAAAACTCGGATAAGAACCGAAGAAAATATCTTTATTAATGGGGTTTACCCCAATATAAGCCGAATCTACACCACGCAGAATGGCAATATCCCCATTTTCACCGTAAGTGATGTAGACTTTCTCTTCAATGGTTTTGGAAAATGTGAGAATATCCGGATTTTTTTTAAGCGTTTTGCTTACTTTATCAATATCAGAAAGTGTTTTTCCGGTCGTACTTTTAACGGTGAGATCCGCATGCAGATTCGTAATCATATCGCGGTTTAAATCTTCCAGACCGGAAAATACCGAAATAATGATGAACATTGCAGCAACCGCCACCATCATGGCTACTGCAGCCAGCCAGGTAATAAAAGTTACGGCTGTACTGCCTTTCCGTGCAATAAGATAGCGCTGGGCAATATAAAATGCAGTGGAGTTTTTCAAGATATTCCGGTTTTAGAGCACAGGATTATCGCCTTCGCCTTTCAGTTCTTGTTCAATGCGTTCTACATCATCCAGCGAAGTGTCGAGGAAAAAACTCAGTTCCGGAATAATGCGTACCTGTTTGGCCATTTTCTGTCCGATAAAATTGCGATATTGGGATTTGTTTTCCTCAATTTCTTTCATAATTGGCTTCCTATATTCCTGAGGAAAAATGCTGAGATAAATGCGTGCGATTCCCAAATCTGCAGTAACTTTTACATCCGAAACACTTACCAGAAAATGCTGTTTGCTTTCTGCAGCCTGTTTCCTGAAAAGCTCCGCAAAATCTTCCTGGATAATTTGTGCAACTTTACGTTGTCTGTTACTTTCATTCATGCTGCAAATTTAGTATTTTTGTGTGAAATAATCAGGATGGAAGATTGAAGATGGAAGCACAAAGTTTATTCTTTACCTCATCTTCCCACTTTCCACTTCCATTTCCCAACAATACACTTTTATGAAAATAGAACATTTAGGCATTGCCGTAAAATCTTTGCAGAATTCCGATCCGCTTTTTGAAAAACTTCTGGGGATTTCTAATTATAAACAGGAAAAAGTTGAGCGAGAAGGCGTTCTCACGTCCTTTTACCAAGTAGGAGAAAGCAAAATTGAACTGTTGGAAGCCAGTAATCCGGAAAGTCCGATCTCTAAATTCATTGAAAAGAAAGGAGAGGGGATTCACCATATCGCTTTTGGAGTAGAAGATATAAAAACTGAAATTGAAAGATTAAAGAAAGAGGGATTTCAGTTTATCTCCGAAGAACCGAAAGAAGGAGCGGATAATAAATTGGTGGTATTTCTGCATCCGAAATCCACAAATGGCGTTTTGGTAGAATTATGTCAGGAAAAGCCATAAATTATTTTGAAATAATAGAAAAAATACTATTTTTGCACTCACAAATTTCTCACCCAAATTTGCGGTCCTATAGCTCAGTTGGTTAGAGCACCTGACTCATAATCAGGTTGTCCTTGGTTCGAGCCCAAGTGGGACCACTTTAATAATCAAGCACTTACAGAAATGTAGGTGCTTTTTTTATGTATTCTGACGAACATTTGACGAACATTTAAAGTGATGTTAAATATTTTAAAAATTATTTTTTAGACATTTTTATGTTATTTTGTTTCAAAATCACAATATGCTAAATTCAATATTTTCTTATTTCGTAGTTTGTTATCCTGTGGTAATATCACTTTATGTTATAATCATTTTTTACTTCGCAATTTTTCCAAGTGTCTACCAATTGTTTAGGTATGATGAATGGAGATATTCGAAAGGCTTTAATGGTAAGAAAATTTTAAATTTGAGTTCCCTTAGTATATTTTTCGTACTTGTCCTCTGGTGGTATATAAGTGTATTGTCACAAAATAGTACTAATTCGGATATTGAATATATAAATGATTTATTTCCATCATTTTTTCTATTAACTGTCACAACTGCTTCAATATACTTTCTTTTTCATAAATATTCTATAGCTATTTTTAGATTAACTATAAAAAAGAATACAAAAGGAGAAGATTTGCTCGAACCTAAAAATTTAAATGCCATAAATGATAATCAATCGTCAATTGTTAATAATTATCAGAGTAATTTTAATACGCTTCTCAATATTGATAATTCTCGAAGCGAAACAAAAATTGATAATTCTTCAAGCAATGAATATACAAGTGAAATAAATATTGACATCTCTAAGAATGAAACAAATATTGATAATCCAGTAGTAAATATTATAAAAAAAAATCAATCATTAAATCCCATACTTAAAAACCTTAATGAAATTCAATTAGGAAAAATTTTAGATGAATTCAGTAGTACAATTGAGATTGATAAAAATTCATTAAATAGATTATTTAGTCTATTTCAGGGATACGAAATTTTAGAAAGAATACAAATAAAAGTATTTATGAATAAGAAAACTAAAAAAGTAGATTATACCCCAGGTATTAATTTTTTGAAAAAAATTTTGAAGTTGGAAAATGTAATTAATCCTTACACTGGAAAAGAATTTAAAGCTACTGATATAGCTATTATAGTAAATAGTTTTTTTTATTTTGTTAAAAACGATGGTGAAACTAAATCAGAAATAACCGTTCAAGATTTATTTCATAAGTAGGTTATTGTAAAGTATCTTTTTTTACAATAATTTATTATTATTTCTCCGTATAAATAATTGAAAAACGCTTTATTCATGGCGTTTTTATTATGGTGAATAATAATAAAAAATTACACATCCGAAAGCATTGTAGTAAATGAAAATTATGTAGTCCATATTCCCGAAACGTTGGAATTACCAAGCGTTGCACCTATACTTTGTGCGGGTATTACAGTCTATTCCCCATTAAAACATTGGAAAGCAGGAGCAGGTAAAAATGTAGGTATCATTGGCATTGGAGGTTTAGGGCATTTAGCTATTTAGATTGCCAAATCAATGGGAGCTTTTGTAACCGTATTTACCACATCACAGGCAAAGGTGGACGATGCCAAACGTTTGGGAGCAAATAGCGTTGTACTATCAACCAATGCAGAGCAAATGAAAAACTGCCCTAAACAAGATATGATTTTAGATACCGTTTCAGCAAAACACGACATCAATGCGTATATCAGTTTACTAAAAACAGACGGTTCATTGGTAATGGTGGGATTGCCTGCCGAACAACTTGAAATTAGTGCTTTCAATATCGTACACGGACAGAAAAGTTTTTCGGGTTCAAACATCGGGGGCATTGCCGAAACACAGGAAGTATTGAATTTTTGTGCCGAACACAACATTACCGCAGACATTGAACTGATTGGAGTAAACCAAATCAACAATGCTTTTGAGCGTTTGGAAAAAGGCGATGTAAAATACCGTTTTGTAATTGATTTGGCGAGTTTGAAAAACTAATTTAAACAGAAATAGAATGAAAAAATTATCTATACTAATGGCAACAGCTTTACTAACATTAGGGGCTTGCCAACAAACAAAAAGAAGAAATGAAACAGGCAGAGCAAACAGAACACTATACATTTGAATTGAGCGACAAAGTAACACGCCAAAAAGTAACCTTTAAAAATCGTTACGGCATTACATTAACAGGCGATTTATACATTCCGAAAAACCACAGCAACGAACCTTTACCAGCACTTGCCATTAGCGGACCTTTCGGAGCAGTAAAAGAACAATCATCGGGATTATATGCTAACCAAATGGCAGAACGTGGATTTGTTGCATTAGCCTTTGACCCGTCTTATACAGGCGAAAGCGGAGGCGAACCTCGTGCCGTTGCATCGCCCGACATCAACACCGAAGATTTCAGTTCAGCAGTTGATTTTCTTGGAATACAAAAAATTGTTGATAGAAATAAAATAGGCATCATTGGTATTTGCGTTTGGGGCGGTATGGCTTTAAATGCAGTTGCCATTGATAAACGAGTAAAAGCCGTTGCAACAACAAGTATGTACGATATGTCGAGAGTGATGTCAAAAGGATATTACGATAAAATGACCGCAGAAGAACGTACTAAATATTGGAACAATTAGGCGAGCAACGTTGGAAAGACGCAGAAGCAGGAACATTCCAAGCAGGAGCAGTATTAAACGCTGAAAAACTGAAAGGCGATGAACCACAATTTGTAAAAGAATATCACGACTATTACCGAACACCAAGAGGATTTCACGAACGTTCTTTAAATTCAACAGGAGCGTGGAATGCTACAAATGCGTTATCATTTATGAATATGCCTATTTTGACTTACATAAAAGAGATTTCCCCAAGACCAATGTTACTGATTGCAGGGGAAAAAGCACACTCACGTTATTTCAGCGAAGATGCTTATAAAAACGCTTCCGAACCAAAAGAGCTGATGATTATTCCTAACGCTGTTCACGTGGATTTATACGACAAAATAGATGTAATTCCATTTGACAAATTAGATACATTCTTTAAAGAGCATTTAAAGTAGAATTTTTCTCGATATAAATAAAGCCTTTCAGCAAGTAGTTGAAAGGCTTTGTTTTTTTAAGGAGTTAAAACCATTCCCAAAAAAGAATAAAAAGGTAGCAAAGGTAAGGCGGACATCCACCGCACCAGCCAACCAAAAGACTACGGCATAATGGCAGGGCAAATTTACGGTGGCTTCACCGAGTTGTTGTGTTGCCCTGCCACCCTTCGGGACTTATTCCGTTTCCTTTTTGTTTTTCCGCCTGTCCGCCTTGTTTGAATGGCTTTCTTTTTTTTCTGTTTTTTTCTTTTGGAAAATAATTTTAAGAGGGAGAACCTAATTGCTTCGAGTGTAGGTATGTACATACGCCCCTACATAGATACGACTTTAAGTAAAAACATACTTACACACAAGCGTACACGCAGATTTATGTACTTATTTATATGTGTAAATACCTATTCATATATGCAGGTTTGTACCAATACTATCGTTCTTCCTATCCGATTTTTTATCAGCCTTTCATTTGCCTATGGTAGCATTTGGCGTTCAGTGGCAGTGTTTGTCCGAGTACCAAATGCTGATAGTTCCTTTACTTTGTAAAGGAATAACGGAGCAGGTTTAATCCCTTAAAATCAAAGTATTTACGGACACTATGAAAACAGTTTAGGACTGTTTTCTTTCGGCTAACTCCAATCCGTTCCGCAGGACGGATTATTGTGTTCAAAAGAACACGGCAAGTTGTGTTTTGAGCTGCTCGAAATAAATTCCGCTGCTCAAAACCACTTGCCCTTACGCAGGGAGCTAAACCATTTCTCCGAAGTCGAATGGTTACAAATTTCAAATGGATTGTTATGGACGGAAATCAAAGAAAAAAATGGAACAAAGGCGGTAGAAAACCAAAGCTTAACCGTGCACAAAATAGGTATATGTTCAGGCTTACCGATGAAGAAAATACCCGATTTTTAGCAATGTTTGAGAAATCGGGTGTTCATACAAAGGCTAAATTCATTACTTCCGTGTTGTTTGGAAAAGAAATCAAAACCGTAAAAGTGGATAAGGTTACAATGGATTACTATATGCGGTTAACCAATTTCCACAGCCAGTTCAGGAGTATGGGTGTAAACTACAACCAAATTGTGAAGATGTTATACCATCATTTTTCCGAGAAAAAAGCCGCAGCCTATCTCTACAAATTGGAAAAACAAACTGTAGAAATTGTCATATTATGTCAAAAGATAATTGCGTTGACAGCAGAATTTGAAAAGAAATACTTGAAATAAGCAAGGAAACTGCGATTAATTGCTAAAATCATTTGCAGAATTGGTATAAAATCAAAATCCTATTGAGTGAAATTATTGTAAGCATTCCAAATTTCTTCAAAATTGTATTTTTAAATTTGTAGAATGAAAGTGTCAAGAAAATGAAAATTCTGATAATAGAAGACGAAAAAGAGCTTGCCAAGAGCATCGTGGAATATCTTTCGGAAGAAAAATATGTGTGTGAAGTTGCTGCAACTTTTACGCAGGCAATGAACAAGATAGATGTATTCAACTATGACTGCATCTTATTGGATATAACGTTGCCCGATGGTAATGGTCTGAAAATCTTAGAAGAACTCACAAAAGAAAATAAACAGGACGGCGTTATCATTATTTCGGCAAAAAATTCGGTTGATGACAAAATAAACGGATTACAGCTTGGTGCAGACGATTATTTGACCAAGCCTTTTCACTTGTCAGAACTGACAGCCCGTATCTATTCCCTTATCCGAAGAAAGCAGTTTAACAACTCCAACACCATAAAACAAGACGAACTGGAAATTGACCTTTTGGCAAAAACGGTTGCTGTGAATGGCGAACCTATTACACTTACCAAAAAAGAATTTGACCTGCTTATTTACTTCATTGGAAATAAGAACCGGGTTCTTTCTAAAAGTACTTTGGCAGAACATCTTTCAGGGGATTTTGCCGATATGCTGGATAATCACGATTTTGTTTATGCACACGTTAAGAACCTGAAGAAGAAATTAAGTGATGCAGGCTGCGAACAATATATAAAAACCGTCTATGGTACAGGCTACAAATGGGAAGGATGAAAAATTTACTACAAAAGTCACTTAAACAGCTTACCATCTTTGCATTCATTGTTTTTGCATTGAGTATTCCGTCCTATTTTCTTTTGGTAGATTGGATTTGGCTGAAAGAACTGGACGAAAACAATCATCTTATTGCACAGAGAATAGAAAATGAATTTAATGAGCAAAATATCAGTGATGAAAAATTAGCTGAAAACATTAAGTTCTGGAATGAGATACAGCCTGTAAGCACAATAGAATATACCGAGCAACCTTTGTCCGAGAATAGTAAATATACTATTAGGCGACAAAATCCTTTTTCTAACGACGAAGCTATTGACCGCTTTCGGGGCTTAAAAACCAATATAAAAATTAACAATAAGAATTATATACTTACTGTTGAAACCAATGTGGAAGAAACTGAAGAAACTGTTGCTTATATTGCTATGGTTACATTGTTGTTTTTTCTGATTTTAGTAATTGGTTTTTGGATATTGAACAGGAGGCTTTCCGAAAAATTATGGCAACCCTTTCAGGATACTTTGCAGAAATTAAAATCATTTCAGTTAAACAGCCAAAAGCGGGTTGATTTTCAGGAAACCGATACCATTGAGTTTGCCGAATTAAATGCAACACTTGATAAACTACTGCAACATAGTATTACTACCTATAAAAATCAAAAGGAATTTACGGAGAATGCTTCTCACGAATTGCAGACACCGTTAGCGGTTCTAAAAAACAAGCTGGATATTCTGCTGCAAAGCAATGACCTTACAGAACGGCAATACCACATTGCAGAAGAAATGAACAAAGCCCTGATAAGAAGTTCACGGATAAACAAAAACCTGCTATTGCTTGCCAAGATTGAGAACAGCCAATTTGATAATTCGCAGTGTATCGGGTTCGATACTTTGGTGGCTCAAACTATGGAGGGACTGCAAGAGCATTTTAAAGAGAAAAGTATAAGTGTAGGTTCCGATATTAGCTCGGATGTTGAAATAAAAGGCAACAGCGGATTGACCGAAGCTCTTATCAATAATCTTATCATCAATGCAATCCGTCACACAGCTTCCGGAGGTGCAATAAGAGTGTCATTGTCAAAATCAGGTTTTGAAATCAGAAATTCGGGAGAACAGACACTCAATACCGATTTATTGTTCAGAAGATTTTCGAGAATGTCTGCTGATAATAGCGGTAGCGGATTAGGCTTATCTATTGTTCAGGAAATATGTAAACTTCACGGCTGGCAGGTTACATACAACTTTGAAAATAACGAGCATATTTTCAAAGTAACCTTTTAACAGCTTATAAGAAAGTCGTAAAACGGCAATCAGCCATATTCATATATAAAAATTCTAAATTTCTTCTAAATTCAGTTTCAATTTTGCTCGTTTAATTTTTAATCGGCAAAAGTATAATGAATACCAATGTTGTTGACAATTATTCAAAACTAAAGGCAAGTCTGTTTATGTTGCCTTTGTTTTTGCTGATTGCGATTTCCCTTTTTCTGTATAGCCAAAATGCTTTATCTGTTATCGGATATATCCAAATTCAAAAAGATAGTTTTTATCTCATCAATTCGTTTCTGGGACAATATCCAAGCTTCGAGTTTAATCTTACTCAATTGGGGGACGCCATTATTTTCCTTTCATTTTTAAGTATCTTTATTGTATATGCACCTAAAATATGGGAAGCATTAATACCTGCTTCGCTTATATCGTGCATATTTTCCTTCTCGCTGAAAACAATATTTGCAGTACCAAGACCTGCCGCTGTATTTGACGAAAATAGCTTTATTATCGTTGGCAAAACATTATTAGGACACACCAGTCTGCCTTCAGGACACTCGATTACCGTTTTCACAGTATTAACAGTTCTGCTGTTTGCTTTTATGCCCCGAAAAATAAATCATAAGATTATCTGGTCACTTTTAATAATTGTACTCGGTTTAATACTTGCATTTACAAGAGTGGGTGTTGGAGCGCATTATCCAATTGATGTGATAATAGGTTGTATCGTCGGTTATATTTCAGGGCTTGCAGGAATTTTTATAAGCCGGATATATAAAATTTGGACGAGGGTTGCTAATAAAAAATACTACCTATTATTTATTCTGTTCCTGTTGATATGCTCCGTGATTTTAATAAACAAAATCATTGACCAAAATCTAATAATCTATTATCTATCATTCGCCAGCCTGATTGTTCCATTATACAAAGTCATCTACATCTATGCTAAAAGTATTTAAAAAGAACATTCAAATCATTCATTTCGTTTTGTTAATGAGTTTGCTGAATTTCGTATTCTTTCATTTTCCGTTTTTCAAATTTGTTTTCGAGAATGTAGATTATACAAGTTTTAACGGCATTCTTCTGATTTTCAGTTTGGTGGTTTTAATGGTGCTTGCCAATGCTTTTGCATTTTATCTGTTCGTTTTTCTTTTTAGAATCGGCGGCAGAATTTTGCTGGCTCTTACTTTTATTATCAGTTCGGTTGCGGTTTATTTTGTTAATACTTACGGTGTTATCATCGATGAAAGTATGATTAGCAACGTCTTCAATACCAATTCCGATGAAGCGGGAAGTTTCTTTTCCTTTAAACTGATTTTGTATGTAGTTCTGTTGGGAATCCTTCCGGCGATATACATCATTAAAGCAAAAATCATCAACGTTTCCTTAAAAAAATTCCTGACGACTTCTTCATTGACCTTGCTGTTTATCGTAGTTATGGCATTTATCAACGCTTCCAACTGGCTTTGGATTGATAAAAATTCCAAACAATTAGGCGGATTGGCAATGCCTTGGTCGTATTCCGTCAACACCGCACTGTATCATATTCATAAAGCTCAGAAAAATAAAAAAGAAATTCTTTTGCCTGATGCAACGATAAAAGACAACGAAAAATCGGTTGTCGTTTTGGTTATCGGCGAATCGGCGAGAAGACAGAATTTTTCCTTATATGGCTACGGAAGAAATACGAATCCGCTACTTTCCAAAACCCCGAACGTTTTTCATTTTGATGCCAATTCCTGTGCAACCTATACCACTGCCGGAGTAAAATGTATTTTGGAGCACACCAATTCCGATGATTTATACGAGATTCTGCCCAATTATTTAAACAGAAATAATGTGGAAGTGATTTGGCGAACCACGAATTGGGGCGAACAACCTGTTCATATCGAAAAATATCAAAAAAAAGAAGATTTAAAGGCAGATTGCAAAGGCGGAAATTGCGATTACGACGAGGTTCTTTTAACCGGATTAAAAGAACAGATTTTGGCAAGCAAAAAGAATAAAATCCTGATAATCCTGCACACCAGCACCAGCCACGGACCGACTTACAGCAAGAAATATCCGCCTCAGTTTGAACATTTCAAACCCGTTTGCAACAGCGTGGAACTGGGAAATTGTTCTCGGCAGGAACTCGTGAATGCGTATGACAACACGATTGTTTACACCGATTATATTCTGCACAGCGTAATCGAGGATTTAAAAGAACTGAAAGGTTATAAAAGTTCGATGATTTTCGTTTCCGACCACGGCGAATCTTTGGGCGAAAAAAATCTGTATATGCACGGCGTTCCGATGAGTTTCGCACCGAAAGAACAATACGAAATCCCGTTTATCGTCTGGGTTTCCGACAATTCAAAACAACCCAAACCGAACAAAACCGTTTCCCAAAACAACGTATTCCACAGCGTTCTACACTTTTTGAATATCCAAAGTCCGGTTTATCAAGAGGAGATGAATATTTTTAAGTAATGAGGAACTTTACAAATTCTAAATTTCCTCAAAATTGAAATCAAACAATAGCAAATTATTAAAATAACGAACTGATAAAATGGAACATAAAACACTATCTATACTTAGGGATATTGGGATAGTAGCTTTTCTTATATTATTCCCCCACTATTCCATTGCCTTTTTATTCTTATGCTATTGTGTGCCTATTGCTGATTTTGTTCGTTCTGCGTAGAGAAAGCAAAACATTCCGTGATATAGGGCTTGCAAAAAATGGCTTAACCATTAAAGCGGTTTTGATAGGGACTGTTTCTGTTTTAATTTGGGTGGTCTTTATGCAATTCATATATATTCCCACAATAAAGCATTTGTTTGTCGTACCCGAATATATAGAATATAATTTCATCAGAGGCAATATTTCAAAACTGATAATGATTATTACTGCTGCCTGGTTTATAGGAGGCTTCTATGAAGAGATTGTTTTTCGGGGCTATATTCAATCTGTATTGGATAAAAGGTTCTCCAAGAGTTCGTTTACGCTTTGGGGCGTAATTATTACAAGTATATTATTTGGTCTATATCACTGGCAGCAAGAAGTTTTTGGTATAATTGCGGCTGCATTGGGAGGTTTATTTTGGGGCAGTCTTTATAAGAAATTCGGCAATAATCTTTGGATACCCATTCTGTCACACTGAATTTTCGATACCATCACATTGGTTCTTATTTATACAGAGAAGTTTGGAAGTCTATACTGAAAAACAAAACCGCAACAGTTGATAGTAGAAATAATTTGCCTTTTTAAACCTGTTAACCTCCTGCAATATCTTTCTTCCAATTATCTTCTAAATTCATTCTCAACTTTGCCCCATTAATTTTTAAAATGGCGGTAAATGAAAAATTCCGGTAAAGACTTTTTTATCAGCACTGGAAAGAGCTTTCGATATGCTTTTAAAGGAGCTTATTTGTTAATCAGCACCGAACGTTCCATAATCATTCAAATTTCCTTAGCCATTCTTTCTGTTCCTGCCGGATTAATCATCGGAATCACAAAAACAGAATGGCTTTTTCAGGTTTTGTGTATTGGATTGGTTTTGAGTATTGAAGGATTAAATACAGCCGTCGAAAAGCTTTGTGATTTCATTCATCCTGATTATCATAAGAAAGTAGGTTTCATAAAGGATATTTCGGCAGGTGCAGTGATTTTTGCTGCCCTAACTGCTTTAGCAGTTGTTCTTATTATTTACATCCCTTATGTGTATGGATTAATATTAGAATAATTTATTTCCCTGAAAGAAAACAAAGAATATTACAAACCTATAACTAATAAATAATACGATGTTTCAATATAATGCTCAAACTATCATCAACCGTTTCATTCCTTTTTGGGAACAGAAAGTAATGCCATTTCTCAACAGGAATCACAAAAAGATTTTTTTAGCTATTTTCTGGATTTCATTGATTGGATTTATTGCTTTGACCGCTTTTGTGACTCTCATTTCGCCACAATATATCGACATACATATTTCGGAAGAATTACAGGAAGAGCAAAGCAGTTTTCTCGACAACTTTATGAGAGCCATAAGCTGGTTCGGCAGGATTAGGGTTTCCGTTGTATTGGTCGGGTGCAGTGTCTTGTATTTTCTGTTGTTAAAGCGAAAGAAAGATGCCTTGTTAATACTATCAACTTTATTATCAGGCGGAGTTTCGTGGGTGCTGAAAACCTTGATAAACCGCCCCAGACCAACCAAAGATTTTGTTTCCATTCTTGAAGAAACACAGTTTCAAAGTTTCCCGAGTGGTCACGTATTGTTTTATACGGTTTTCTTCGGTGCAATTATATTCATTTTACTCAGAACTACCCGAAATTATCCGTTGCTGAAAATAGCCGGGATATTGTTTTCTCTTCTGATGATTTTTTTGGGTGCGGTGTCAAGAGTATATCTTGGTGCACATTGGTTTACCGATGTACTGGGCGGCTTTTTAGTTGGATTGATTTTCCTGTTGGTTGCCGGACATCTTTACTTCGGAAGCAATAAAAGAAACTTCGCTTAGCTCTACATCTCATTTAAAATTAGGTCAAAAAATGATATTAAAATTAGTTCTTTTATTCATTGGCACAATCGCCGCCTTTTGGATTAGTGCCATTTGCGGCGGCGGAGCAAGCCTTATCCTTATTCCGGTTCTGAACTTGCTTTTGCCGACATCGGTTGTTCCGTTTTCTTTAACGGTAGGAACTTTCACAAGCTCGGCATCCAGAATTGTTGTTTTCAAAAAACACATCGACTGGAAAATTTTCTTTTGGTTTGTTCCTTTTTCCATTCCGGCGGTTTTGCTGGGAGCTTATTTGATAAAATACATCAATCCCAATTATTTACAGTTAATCGTTGCCTTGTTTCTCATCGGAAATATCCCTCAATTATTAAAAGGCAAAAACAAAGAAGCACAAAATGAAAAACCTTATCCAAAATTTGTGCTCGGGATTATAGGTTTCCTTGCGGGGTTTGTTTCAGGAATTACGGGAGCGATAGGGCTTTTGTTCAACCGATTTTATCTGAAATTAGGACTTACCAAAGAGGAAATAGTTGCGACAAGAGCTGCGAATGAAGTTTTTTTACACTTCATTAAGCTAATCATCTATTTTGCTCTCGGTCTGTATTCCGATATGGCATTGTGGCTGGGATTGGCAATTGCAGTTGCGAGTATCGTTTCTTCTTTTACCGTTAAATACATTCTTCCTTATTTGAGTGAGCATTTGTTTAAAAAAATCGGCTACGGAGCAATGGTGGTTTCCGGTATTGTCTTATTTACAGGCACATCAAACAAGGTTATAAAACAGGATAAAATAGCTTTTTCAACCATTCATAACCGCAAGAAAGATGAAGCGATGATAACGTGGAGAAACACCGACCTTGTTCTGGAATATACTGTTGACGGCGGTCTCGAAATCGAAAGACCTATAACCCACCACGAACTTCCTCCCCATATAAAAGAAAAATATGCAGATTTAAAACTAAATTACGACACGATATACATCGAAAAAGTATTTAAGTTCAGAAAAGAGCCTTCTTATGAGTTTTACTGTTATAAAAATAATCAACTGACGAAATTTGTGTTGTAACGTTCTAAATTTCTTCCAAATCAGTTTTCATTTTTGCTTTGTAAAATAAAAAATTATTCAGCATATGTTGAAATTAGCATCAATCATTGCAACATTGGCTGCACCCTTCGCAGTAGAAGCACAAGATACCATTGCGGTTAAGAAAGACAGCATATCATTTGTCAAATCCAAAAGAATATTAATAAAAATGTTCAAATCATTTTATCATTTTTTTTTATTGATACTTCTTTCTGTATGTGCAGGTTGTACAGCAATGCACTATATAAAAGTTCCTAACCAAAATAGTTACAAAAAGTTTCCGCAGAGGAAGATTGAAAATGCAGATACCGCTTTTCATTTTCATAAGCCCTCAAAAGATTACGGACTTGGAAAAATGATTGGAGTAACCAATAAAGATTTAAACCCGAGTAATGTAACCTTGGATAGTTTGATGCAATTGCATAAAACGATTGCATTCGTCATTATCCGCAATGACACCATCTTATATGAAAAATATAAGAACAACATTGACACGGTTTCGGTTTCAAGCTTTTCCATCGCAAAGCCATTCATCTCGACACTTATCGGAATCGCTATTGACGAGGGAAATATCAAAAGTGTAGATGATAAAATAACAAAATATCTTCCAGAATTTGAAAATAAACCATTGTGGGAATAAATAACAATCAAAGACCTTTTACATCATACATCAGGCATAAAATTCCGTAATCTTGACAATATGAAATTTTATTGGAGTACTAATTTGAGGAAAATTATCTCTGATTTGACTTTGGAGTATTCAAAAGAAAAGCGTTTTCATTACTCCAGTGCCAACACGCTTTTACTTGGGCTAATAATAGAAAAAGTAAGGGGAACCACAATCTCTAAATATATGGAGGAAAAATTGTGGAAACCATTGGGAACTGAGGCTCCTGTCTATTGGAGCTTAGACAAAACGGGTAATGATGCTATGGAAAAAGCATTTTGTTGTATGCAGGGTAGAACTTTGGATTTTGCAAAACTTGCCAGATTATATCTTAATAGTGGAAACTGGAACGGTCAGCAAATCGTTTCCAAGGAATGGGTGGACTATTCTACACATTCCGACCCTGTAAACGGAAACCGTCATTTTTACAACAACAATTGGGGAATTGGACCTTTGAATTATGGTAGCTTTTATGCAATAGGTCTTTATGGTCAATTCCTACACATTTACCCCAAAAAAAATATCATCATTGTCCGTTTCGGAGATGCTGACCTAAATTATCATCCCAATTACTGGCTTGGTGTATTTCTCCAAATCATAGACCAAATGTAAGGAGGGTTCTAAATCTGAATATAATTCAAAAAGTACAGCTAATAAAATAGTCTGATAAAGGGCTGATTTTGGCTCATTCTAAATTTCTTGTAATTGGGGAAATACCTTTGTTATAATTTAAATGCTAACAATACGAAATTACTATCAAAAGCGTGGATTGTGTGTTTAGTTGCCTCTTTGATGCTGACCAATGTTAAATGGGGTAAAAAATGCGATAGCACTCGGGAATCTGAATTTGAAATGACCGGAAGTAAACACAGTGCCCAATATAAAGCAGACGGTGTAGTGGTACGAAACGGAATATGAAATAAGCATTAGTAAACTCCCTGCTGTAATAAAAATCAATGTTGCTTCAACTTATGCCGGATATAAGATTGTAAAAGCTGAAGTTGTATTAACGAGTTGGGGCGAATAATATGAATTGCAACTTACCAAAGGACAAAACAGCATTTGGGTATTTTATACTGGCAATGGAGTATTTGTGGGACAGGTATAGGAAAATTGACAATAGAATAACAATTAAAACTATGTGATTTTATTCTGGGTTTACCCAAGGCTTGTCTCGGTTTTTTTTATGGCTATTGGATAAAATATAATATTCTAAATTTCTTCAAAATTGCTTTGGAACTTTGGCAGACAAATAAAATAAATTAAAAAAATGAAAAAGTTAATTTTTCTATTGGCAGCAGTGGCAGGTGTGTCATTCACCAATGCACAAAAAGTTTCAGAAAAAGAAGTTCCGGCTGTGGTTAAATCTGCTTTGCAGAAAGATTATCCTAATGTTAAAAAAGTAAAATGGGAAAAAGAAAAAGGTAATTATGAAGCCGGGTTTGAAGTGAAAGAAAATGATTATTCTGTACTTATTGATGCTTCCGGAAATATTATTGAAACAGAAGTAGAAATCAACATTGATGCGCTTCCTGCCAATATCAAATCATACATTACCAAAAACTATCCTGGCAAAAAAATCAAAGAAGCTGCTAAAATTACAGATAACAAAGGCGTTGTTACCTACGAAGCAGAAGTAAACGACAAGGATTTGATTTTCGATGATTCAGGTAAGTTTTTGAAAGAGAATTAATGGTAAATAAATAATGATGTAAACCTTTCATTAGTTCTAATTTTCTTTAAAATCGGTAAATACTTTTGTTTCAAATATAAAATAATTACAATATGAAACGATTATCAAACACGATGGCTGTATGCTTAATTGCTTCTTTCACGCTGTTCTCCTGTAATGAAAGCAAAAAAGCGGAAGAAAAAGTTCCCGAAAATATTCAAAGTGCATTCAAACAGGAATTTCCCAACGCCGTAAACGTTAAATGGGAAAAGGACAGCCAAAACTCTGAATGGGAAGCGGATTTTGTAATGTCGGGAAGCAAACGCAGTGCCCGGTATACGACAGACGGCAAATGGTTTGAAGCCGAATATGAAATCTCCATCAGCAAAATCCCGGAAGCAATTAAAACTAAGATTGACTCAGCCTACGCAGAATATAAGATTGTAAAAGCCGAAGTGGTATCAACCGATTCCGGTAAAGAATACGAAATAAAACTCAACAAAGAGCAGGAGCATATTGCCGTATATTACACCGAAAACGGAACATTCGTAAAGCAGGAAAAAGAAGACTGAGGAAATCGAATTTTAAATCAATATTTTTTTGAAAAGACTGCGGAAATCGTGGTCTTTTTGTTTTTTAGATATTGTTTTTCCTTTCTCTTCTAATTTTCTTCCAAATCGCTTTTAAACTTTGCACCTGATAATAAAATATTCAGGTATGGAATTTATAAAAAAATCATTTTTAAGTATCGCACTTCTTTTATTTTGTGGGGTTTCCTTTGCACAGGTATCGTCCGTTACCATTTCCGGTATCGTAAAAAACAATACAGATAAATCGGCAATTCCTTACGCAAATGTGGTAGTAAAAACTGAAAAAGATAGTGTTTTTGTAGCAGGTACAGTTACCAATGATGAAGGCAGGTTTTCCATTGCGAATGTTAAGCCCGGAAACTATCGTTTAGAGGTTTCGTTTATGGGATTTGAGGATAGGGGACAGCCGTTATTTGTCGGTAGCCTTTCAGAATTTTTGGATATTCCGGTCATTGAACTGGATGAACAATCAACAGTTTTGGAAGGCGTTGTCATCAAAGTCGAAAGAACAGGTTTGAGCAATGCCTTGGACAAGAAAACTTATTCCGTTGCAGACAATATCAGCCAGAGCGGAGGCTCTGTTTTGCAGAGTATGCAGAATTTGCCGGGTGTAACCGTGCAGGACGGTAAAGTGCAGTTGCGGGGCAATGATAAAATTACTGTTTTGATTGACGGTAAGCAGACTGCACTAACAGGTTTTGGAAGCCAGACAGGTTTGGATAATATTCCCGCATCGGCTATTGACAAAATCGAAATCATCAACAATCCATCTTCAAAGTATGATGCCAACGGCAATGCCGGCATTATCAACATCATAATGAAGAAGAACAAGCAGAACGGTTTTAACGGAAAGGTAGGATTTACTTATGGAACAGGCTCGCTTTGGGTACGGAAAGAAAACCTGCCGACTATCAGACCGCAATATACTTTTACTCCTAAAATCAACCCGTCCGTATCACTGAATTACAGAAAGGATAAGGTAAACATCTTTTTGCAAGCCGATAACCTTTATACACAAACGCTGAATAAAAACGAGTTCGTAACCCGGAACTATGATGATGGAACGGTTATCAATTCCCAACTGAAACGGAACAGGAACACCAATTTCCTGACGACAAAAGCAGGTGTGGATTGGAATATTGACGAGCAGAATACGCTGACCCTTTCGGGAATGTACGGTAGTGAGAAGATTATTGACCGGGGCGACCAGCCTTTCTTCAACCGGGATATTTCACAACGGTTACGCCTTTGGCAGTTTTTGGAAGATGAGCTGAAGACAACTGCAATGGCTACGGCTGCCTATCAGCACAAGTTTAAGGAAGCCGGGCATTTGCTGAATATCGGTTTCAACTACACCTTTCACAGAGAGGACGAGCAATATTTTTACGACAATTACCTGCCATCAACCACAGGTACAGATGCTTTTAAATTATTGTCTGATGAACAAGTATATGACTTCAATATAGATTACATCAAACCTTTGAAATACGGGCGGATTGAAACAGGTATCAAGCTCCGTAACAGAAGCATTCCCACCAATATGGAGTTCAGACCCGGAGCCAATTCGGTTTTGGATATGGATGCCGGAGGTTGGGCAAACTATAAGGAATTGATACCAGCCATTTACGGAAACTATGTTTTTGAAAATGAAAAATGGGAAGCTGAATTGGGCTTTCGTATGGAGTATGTGAAAATCCAGTACGATGTTAATCCCAATCACAGCACTTACAGAAGTGATGGCTATAACTATACACAGCCGTTCCCTAATATGAGGTTGGCTTATAAGCTGAACGACAACAACAAACTTTCAGTGTTCTATAACCGCAGGGTGGACAGACCCAATGAAGTGGACATCCGCATTTTCCCGAAATACGATGATGCCGAAATTATCAAGGTCGGTAATCCTGCATTGCGCCCGCAGTTTACCAACTCCATAGAGTTGGGATATAAGAACACCTGGAACAGCGGTTATTTTTATTCCGCTTTGTACCATCGTTTTGCTGACGGAACCATCACAAGGATTTCAAGCACCGTGCCGGGCAGCACGTTGATATATGCCATATTCCAAAATGCAGGAAAGAGCTATAATACAGGTTTGGAAGCCATTTTGAACCAAAAGGTTTCTGACGTTTATTCCTTTAACATCAACGGTAATCTTTACAGGAACCAGATAGATGCTTTCACAGTGCAAAACCTTTATCCTGAACCTAACACTTTTTCGGCTGACCAGCAATCGGCAATATCGGGCAACCTGAAACTGAACAATACTTTCCGTTTCGCAAAGGGATGGGATGCACAATTGACAGCCGTTTATTTAGCGCCCGATATTATACCGCAGGGAAAAATCTTATCGAGATTTTCAATAGATGCCGGATTGAAGAAAACCGTTCAGAAAGGTAAGGGAGAGATTTTCTTTAACGCGACCGACCTGTTGAACACAATGGTCATCAAAAGAAAGATAGACGGGCTTGGATTTAATTATACCAGCGATGATTATTACGAAACGCAGGTTATCAGATTAGGATACAGCTACAAATTTTAAAACTTAAATAATGACAAATGGAGATATTATTAATATAGTACGGGATTATGTGCTGGAGCTTCTGTCCGGTAAACTTCCCAATGATATTGGCTTTCACGATGTAATGCACACGCAGGAAGTTGTAAAAGCGGCGATTGAAATTGCAGGGGAATGCCATTTTACCCCAAAGCAATTAGAGATAGTTACGCTGGCTGCCTGGTTCCACGATTGTGGTTATACAACTACCTATACCAACCACGAAGACAGCAGTAAAACTATTGCAGCAGATTTTTTAAACAGGAACAACTATTCAAAAGAAGATATAAAAAGAATTTTGGACTGTATCGAAGCAACCCGTTTTCCGCAAAATCCGAAATCTCCTGAAGAAGAGGTTTTAGCGGATGCAGACCTGTACCATTTCACTAAGCCGGATTACTTCAAATATGAACAACGATTAAGAAAAGAGTTCAAAACTTATTTGGGAAAAACCTTTACGGATATGGAATGGGCTGAAACGAATTATAATTTGCTGAAGAACCACAGCTATTACACAATGTACGGGAAAAACGTTCTTCAAAAATTTAAGGAAGTAAATATTGAAAGATTAAATAAGACACTAACTAAATGAAATGTTCTCAATAAGTAAAAATGCTATCATATTAATCCTTGTGCTGGTCAATATATGTCTTGTATCGGCACAGGACACTATCCGGACTACCAATATTGTTTTACAGGATAGTATAATTAAGAATACCAACAACAATACCTATAAGTTAAACTACAAACACCTGATTGCCCCAACAGTGTTTATCGGTTTTGGAATTGTGAGTTTGGAAAGTGATGGGTTAAAGCAGCTTAATTATTCCACAAGGGACGAGATTGGCGAACATCAACTTAAGCATATCTCTTTAGATAACTACACACAATATGCTCCGGCAGCAATGGTATATGGTTTAAATGCAGCAGGAATAAAAGGTAGGCATAATTTCAGGGACAGAACCATTATTTATGCTACATCGCAATTGATTTCTGCCGCCTTTGTCGTTCCTTTAAAACATATTGTAAAAGAAGAAAGACCGGATGGTTCCAATAACCTGTCCTTTCCGTCGGGGCATACTGCCACCGCCTTTTCTTCCGCACAGTTTATGTTCAGGGAATATAAGGACACCAATTTTTGGCTAAGCATTTCAGGTTATTCATTTGCAGTTTTTACAGGAGTGTACAGAACAATAAATGATAAGCATTGGGTAGGCGATGTAGTGGCAGGTGCAGGTTTTGGTATTCTCTCAACAGAGTTGGCTTATTGGCTTTATCCTAAAATAAATGGGTTGCTTACAGGCAGGAACAAAAATGCTTCAACGATGATTATGCCATTATACCAAAATAAAAGTTTTGGTATTGGCTTAGTACAAAACTTTTAAATATCAATTTATTATGTGGTTAGTTTATGCTCTATTATCTGCTTTGTTCGCTGCGCTCACTGCAATATTTGTCAAGCTGGGCGTAGCAAACGTCAATTCCAATCTTGCAACCGGAATACGCACGGTTGTTATCCTGATAATGATTTGGTGTATTATTATGGCAAGAGGCGAGGCAAAAGGAATTAGTACCCTTTCAAGGCAAAATATAATCTTCCTTGTCATTTCAGGAATAGCAACGGGCTTGTCGTGGCTGTTTTATTTCAAAGCCCTTCACTTGGGTAATGTATCTCAGGTGGCTGCGGTAGATAAATTAAGTGTTGCCCTGACTATCATTATTGCTGTAATATTTTTAGGAGAGCCATTGTCGTTAAAGACCTTAGCCGGAGCAAGCCTTATTATTATCGGAACGGTATTATTGGCTTGGAAATAATGGCTGATTAAATTTTTCTATTAACACCCAAAAATATCAAGACTTAACAATAACAGGATGGATAAATTCTATAATGAAGCATTACATAAACTGGAAACAAAAATCGAAGAATTGGAAATTGAACCTGACTGCCCTATCCAAAGAATAGAAGCAGTCATAAAACTTATCATTAAGTGTTTATCTGAAGTAAAAGAGTTTGTCTTGAAAAAAGGGTTTAAAAATGTCGATGAGGAAATCCGTTTTTTCAAACATCAAAAACCTGTTATCGTATCAAAGCTCATTTATTATAATGCCATCTATAAAATCGAAACAAGAAAGCCTTACGGAGCAAAGCGTACAAAGAAATATCTTTGCAAAGAACTGAAAAAGCTAAAAAGGTTTTTTGACAGCAACCTTGATTTTTACAAGTATTACCGCAGCAATAATTCTTTCGTTGACGAGAAGTTTTTTGTAAGGGGAAAACACGATATAACATTATGGTTAGATACCTTTTATTTTGAAGCAGACCATCGTTTTTCTACTTCACACGATTATAAGGTAGCCAAAATAATAGCGAATGACCTGATACAAGTTTATCTGGAGGACAGGCTAAATAATATCAATGAAAAAAAAGAGTTCAGACGCATCGCTGAACTGGACAGCAAGCAAAACAGCATTAACCGAACTGATATATGCACTGTATTCCCACGGTATATTTAACAATGGAAATACAGACATAAAATTGATTGCTAAGTCATTTGAAGATACTTTTAATATTGAATTAGGCGATTTTTACCACACGTTTATGGAACTGAAAGCCCGTAAGATAAATCGAACGAAATTCCTTGACAGCTTACGTGATACATTAATTAGGAAAATGGATGAACAGGACGAGAGATAGCGTTTTGCTGTGTTTCACTATGCGAAAAGGAGTTTAACCCTTTTTCTTTATCTCCATATATCGTCGCATTAAAATCTTGCTGTGATTTACAGAAATATCTTTTGTATATTTGTTGCGAGCTAACGGAAACGTATTGAAAAGCAAAGCAATAAGCACCGTTACCAAATCGTTACCTGACTTCTTTGATTATCTCTATAAAAGCTTAGTATTCAACCGATAAAGCTTTTTTCTGAAAACTTTAAAATAAAAAACCTTTTTTCTTTTTAATTTCATCCAATTCTGTTGAAATCTTTTTATGTGAGGCTACAACATTTTTGTTAATATCTTGAAGCTGTTTTTGATGTTCTTGTAAAATTTTTGTTACACTTTCTTTAAGATTTGACTGAACAGAATCAATAAAGTTTTTACTCGGCAAGTGCATAATATTTTCTTTCAACACTATTTTACCGATTTGCTCTTTTAGTCTAATTTCTGTTGCAACAATGGATTGAACTGATGGTCGCAAATAATCTTTTTCTTGCGTTTTAATAAATCCAAAAAGTTGATCTATTCTTTTGGTTATTTTTTCTAATTCCGATTTCGAATCAGAATGTTTTGAAGGATCAATTCCATGCTTTTCAAAATAGTACAATAAATATCCTTTACGGAATAATAATTAATTATTCCATTACTAAAATCGTTTAAAAAGTCTTTATTCATAGTGTTTTTGTTATATTGATTAATAATTAAAAATTACTCTATTGTAGGTCAGTATCAACATAAATACATTTGTCCAATAATCTTAAAACCAAAAAGATATGGACACATCAAGAATTAATCAAAGATTTGATACTATTGAATCAAAATTCGACTTACTATCAGTAGAGCAGGATAATTTCTTCCAAAAAGCTTTATTAAAATTATCATTATCAACAAAAAGATTACTTACAAAACCGGAGGCAGCAGAGTTCCTTGGGCTTCAAGAAAAATACCTTGACCAATTAACGCATAAGAAAAAATTAAAATTTGTCAAAAGAAAGGGACAAAAATTCAAATACTTTCGAAAAGAAGATCTCGAAGACTACATATTAGGTAACAGCGAGGAAAACGAAGATGATGATTTTGAAGATTTCGAAAATGATATTCTTAAAAAATTCTGAAAAACAAAAAAGCATAACCGAGCAGGGTTATGCTTACAAGTTTATTTCTAACAGTCGAAATATGGGACAAATATAATCCGTATTTCTTTACAATCAAATACGCATGGATAAAAATACAGGAAAGTTAGCTGATCTTCTGAAGGATCAGTTTAATGAGATAATATCAAAACCAGAAACACAAAATATTCTTATGGGTCTATTAGCAAATGAATGGATTGAGAGAGCAAAATTACTTCCAGATCCAAAACCACTTTTTGGAAATATTTGGCATCAAAGTGAAGTTGCAATTTTATTCTCGAATACAGGAAAAGGAAAATCGATATTGGCAGTACAAATTGCTGAAAGCATTGCTTCTGGAAAAACAACTTTGGGAATGGAAACGACTCAGCAATTAACGATTTATATAGATTTTGAACTTTCATCGAAGGCTTATCAGCGAAGATATACTAATGAAGAAAATGTTTCGCATAGATTTAGCGATTATCTCATTAGAGTTGAGATTGATAGAAGCAAAGCATTGGAATCTGAGGATAAAACTTTTGAGGAACTTATTATTGAATCCATAAAAACTCAGGTTGAAAAATACAAAGCTGAAGTTATCATCATTGATAATATTACATTTCTTTCTGCAACCAATGAGAAATCTAAGGAAGCATTGGCTTTAATGAAGCTTATTTTGGATTTATCCCGTAAGAGGAACATTGCAATACTTCTTATTGCTCACACTCCAAAAAGGGATATTTTTAGATCAATACAATTGGAAGATCTCGCAGGAAGCAAAGCATTATCCAATTTTACAGATGTGTGCTTTTGCATTGGAGAATCTATAAAAGGAGCAAATATTCGGTATATCAAACAATTAAAAAATAGAAATTACCCCATAGTGTTTCATGAGAATAATGTGATAGAATGTCAAGTTCTTAAAGAAAATTCGTTTCTGCAATTCAAATTCATTGATCTGAATACCGAGGAGGAACATTTGAAAAAAACACAAGAATCCTCATTAAATAATTGCATTGAGGAGATATTAGAATTAAAAAAACAAAATTTTTCTAATGTCGCTATTGGCGAGAAACTAAATCTATCTGAAACTACAATCCGAAGAAGATTGAAAAATTATAGAGAACAAATTCAATAAGTATGACGAGCGTTGACGAGGTTTTAGTACTTCGTAAATCACTTAAAATCAGTCAATAGTTATAATTAATCAAATAAATCGTCTCGACGCAATAATGTGTGGGAAATAATTCGTCATGAAGTGACGAGCTAAAATCATGAGAAATCGGCGTCGAGACGAATTTATGAAAGTTTAGATTTTAATTGACTGTTAGTCAATTATTTAATAAATAGTCGCGCTCGTTTTATTTCGTCACTATTAATGGAGAAACAAAAAAATGGCACAATTTAGATTTTCACTTCAAAAATACAACGGTCAAAAAACAAGATTTTTGTGTCCACATTGTGGTCGCAAAGAGCTTACCCGTTATATCGACAATGAAACTAACAATTTTGTTGATGAACAAGTAGGGAAATGTAATAGAATTGAGAAATGTGGATACCATTTTACACCAAAACAATTTTTTGAAAAGAAAGGAGAAAACATACAATATTACACAAATAAATCATTGCAAATTGAAGAGAAACCAACTTGGTATGCAGATGAAAACCTTTTTTTAGAATCTCTACATTCAAAGACTCAAACTAGTAATTTATATCAATTTTTGATTCAATATTTTGATCGTAATATGGTCGCTGAAACTTTCAGAAAATACTTAGTCGGAGTTTCAAAAAAATGGCAAAATTCGGTCATTTTTTGGCAAATTGATAAAGAATATAAAATCAGAGCTGGGAAAATAATGCAATACGATTCTGTAACAGGAAGAAGAGATAAAAACAAATTTTCTTGGATTAAGAATCAAAATGAAAATCTTGAAATGCGACAAGTTTTCTTTGGTCTTCATCTTTTGAACTACTTCAAAAATAATACAGTTGGAATCGTAGAATCTGAAAAAACAGCAATGCTTTGTGATCTATTTTTTGATGATAAAATAGTTTGGTTAGCAAGTGGTGGATTACAAGGAATTACTGAGAGAAAAATGAAAGATTTAAGAGAGCGAACGGTTGTTTTATTTCCAGATCTGAGTGCAGAAAATTCTAAAATTAAAGCCTATGACGAATGGAAAAAGAAAGCAAAAATAATTGGAGAAAACTTAAAAATGAACATCAAAATAAATACGTATTTGAATTTTTATTCTTCAGGCGAAGAACAAAACAATCAAGAAGATTTAGGTGATTTTATTTTGAGGAATATTAAGAGAAATATGCAGGATGATGCGAAGGTCAAGTAGTGGGTGCCGGCACCATTTTTTTGCAAAAATGATGTCCTTACACCCTCTACTTGGTTTGCTCCTGCGTCGCAAACGGAAAAATTCGATAGAATTTTTAATATTAAAAACACAGAATATGAATCAAGATTTTTTAAAAGATTTAGAAAAATGGAACAGCGAAAGTCAAGAGAAAGTTTCCCAGAAAATTGAAGTTTTCAGCGAAGCAATTTCAATAGAAAAAGAAAATGAAAATCCACAATTTTTAACTGAAAGACTGAATTTGAGATTAACAAAAGCAGAGCATAAAATGCTCAAAGAAAAATCCGAATTGAGCAATATTGGTATGGGTAAATTAATTAGGATTGCTGTTCAAAAAGTACAAGGTTTCAAAATCATTATTCCGAATGCAGAAGAAAACAAAACGCTATTAGAATATCGTACTAATTTTTCACGAATTCGGAACCATTTTCAATCTCAAATGTGGAGTGAAGATGAACGGGAAAAATATAAAAGTTTGCTTGATGAAATCATTTTTAAAATTGATAAATACCTCCAAAAAAAATGAGTTTTACAGCGAAAATAAAATCTGTAAGAGGAAGTTTAGCTTCTAGTTTTTACAAAGCCAATATTGAGAAAGGAGCCGAACTTTTGAAATCTAGAAATCTAACTGGAGAAACAGTAGAAGAACGCTACGAAGAAAAGAGAGCTGTTGCAAGGATGAATCCTAAAGTGACAAAACCATTTCTCGAAGCAGTTTTTTCTCCACACAAGTCAGTTTCTAAGAACTGGACGAAGAAAGATTGGATAGAGCATGTAGATGAATTTTGTAAAAGAATAGGGATTCCTGATGATGTTCAGTTGGAATATTATATACACCGAAATACACCAACTCACCATGTTCATATTTCCGCATCAAGATTAAACTTGATTGGAAAAAATCTTGTCAACGACAGCTTTATTGGAAAGAAAGCGGAGGTAGTTTGCGATAAAATGGCGAAATCAAGAAATCTTCCTACAGCCAAAGAAATCGGAAAAATTGAGAAATCTCAAATCAAACTCAGTATTGAAAAATGCACACAACAATCCATTTCGTGGGATGACTTTAAAGATAAAATGAAAGAAGACGGCTATCACTTTGAACTCAATTATAATTCAACAGGATTAAATGGTGCTCGAATCTGTAGTATGGAAGATTTGCAACATATACCGACTTCAAATTCAAAAGATTATAAACTGGATAAAAGTAAAGGATATAAGCTTTCTCAAATAGACAGGAAATTAAAAGTTGCTGAGTTGGAGAAACAATTTTTATCGAATAAGATTCAGCTAGATAAATTAAAGACAATTACAACGGAAAATGATTTAACAACTAAAAATAGATTCAGAAGATGAACAACAACGAACAAACGAAAAATCCTTTGGAGTTAGCTTTAGAGGAATTCACAAAAGGGAAAGAAGAAATTATTGGTGCAAGGATTCAGATTGAATATTTGAATGATGAACTAAGTAAAAAAGAAGATCAAAGAATTGATTTTAATAGAATTATCGACGAAGGGGTTACTAAAATAGATAAGACTTTTGATGATAACTTCAGTAAATATGAGCAGACAAATCAAAAAGCCAATCATTTATTTAATGAAGCAATTACTTCATTCGTAAAGCAATTCGAATTTACAATTCAACATTTTCAAGGTGCTGAGTTATCACTTAAAGAGCAAGATCGAAAAAGTTTAGCAGATGTCAGCAAACAAATGTTATGGCAGAAAAAATTACAATATTTTAATTTTGGAATTCTGTTTTTCTGTATAACAATTTCTATTCTTACGGGCTATTTTGCGAATCGATTTTACAAAACAAGTATTCTGACGAAGCAAGAAGCTAGGAAAGAAGTCTTACTGCAAATCAAAGATAATGGAGATATTATTGTTTCTAAAGATCAATGGAGCGCGTTAAATAATGAACGGAGTATGATTACAACTTGGTCGAAATCAAATCCAAATGATAGCAAAAGCTACGAAGTTTTCAGGCAAGGAATTGTATCTGCAAAATCAAAAGTAGTGCTTTTTAAAAATTTGAAAGACGATGATATTATTGGAAGTGAGTAATCAATCATCAATCACCGAAAGGCAAATTTAATCCAAAGAGTTTGAAATTGTAAAGGGTATATAAATGTCAGAATAGAATTCTGCCACCCTTGACAAAGTCAAACTCTTTTTATTTTTGGTGGCCTATCGATAATCAATGAATCCTTGTGTTCTTTAGATAACCAAACGACAATCGTTCATTCCAGTTTTTAGCAAAGTTAAATCAGCATCGTGAAAATCAAGAACAAGTAAATGGATTGCTCCATTCTTGAATTTGACTCTTTATGATTTGTGGTTTGCCAAAAATGTTATGAAAAATTTAAATCAAAAATTATTAAGATTTTCAGCTAAAAATAGATTGGAAAAAATGAGAACGAAATATAATAACAAGCAATCTTGGCAATTATTTGCAACTCAGATTCAATTTAATCAAGATTTTAGAGCACAAAAATTAGATGAGCAAAATTATATATGTCCAGTGTGTGAAGAACAAATCTTCGAACACGCTACTTTACATCATATCGATTATGACCATAGTTGCCAATTATTTAAGTTGAAAGGTATTCAAGATTGCAAATTATGTAAAACATCTTGTCCGAATTTTCATATTGGATGTCGAAGAAGAACAGTTATGGTTCATCATAAATGCCATAAAAAACTACATTAAATTACTATTTAACTGTAGTTTTTTGCCAAAAGTGTTAATGTTTCTTTAAAATTTTCTACTAGGCTTTTAGGTTTCAAAATAGTAACTTGATTACCATGCGAAAGAATGAGTTTCATTAACTCAAAATTTGGAATTACTTTGATTCTTACTTCAAGATTATCTTCAATTTCTTTACATTTTTGAGTGGGATGCAATGGTTTTGTCAAGATATATGGTTTAACCTCACTACTAAATAAAAGAGTAATCTCTTCTGGATTTTTATCAAAAGCTCTACTAACTCCAATGATATCATAGAAATAATCTTCCCAATCTGTAGTATTTGGTATATGTTTCTTCTGAGCTTCTGTAATGTTTTGTATTCTGTCTAATGCTAGATTCCAAGTGGGGATTTTTTTTTCCTCATGAAATCCAAATGCAAACCAACGATTGTTATATTGCTTCAAATAATAGGGATGAAAAATAAATTCAGATTCTTCTGTTTGTTTAAACCCTTTGTAGGCTATTTTTAAAACCCGTTTATTTATAATTGCATTGAATAATGGCTGAAGATTTACTAAACCTTCATAATCATCATTGGTATCAAAATTAATGACTTCTTCTTTATTGGTGCTTGCTCCAAATTTAGTTTCAAGCATTGGAATTAATTCATTCACCCAATTAAACTGTGGAGCTCCTGATAATCTGGATAGTACGGAAACTGCAGATTTAATATATTCGGCTTCTGCAGGATTCATTGGTTCATTTCTGATGCTGAATTCAGTATTCTCATATCGGTAGAATTTGGTTTTTCCACTTCGTATTTTTAGTAGATTAATAGAAAACCCTGCTTCGCTTTCCATATATTTTATGTCTTCAAAGAGTTGTCGTCTTTTTATCCCTGTATTTGTAGGATCAAAATCGAATAGTGCGTTATTTACCTCTTCCAGTAAATTTTCAAAAGTATAATTACGACCTGTATTTCTAAAACATCGATCTAGAACCTGGTAACGGATATATGCATTTTTATTTATTGCCATAGTAATTTTGTTGTGCAGAATGAATGCACAATATACAAATAAGTTTGCAATGTAGAAATCAAAATACTTTACTATGAAAGCAGAAAATCAAAAAATGGAATGTCCACATTGTGGGGAAGAAATCGATTTAAATTATGCATTATCGCATCAAGTGAATGAAATGCTTAATGTAAAGCAAAAAAACTTGCAAGATGAATTTGATAAAGAGTTACAGAATCTTGAAAATGAAAAAAAATTGATTCAAAAGACAGTTTCTGACAAAGTTGAAGAAGAGCGAAAGTTGATGGAAAAAGAGGTTGAAACTAAAATTAGAAGAAAGTTAGAATCCGAAACTTCGGAATTAATTAAAGAACAGGAAAAAGAACTTGCAGAAAATTCTGAAAAGCTAAAAGAGCTTGGGAAAATGAAAGCGGAATTGGCAAAATCTGAGCGAGAAAAAAATTCTTTGCGAGAAACTTTGGAAGCTGAAAATGAAGCCAAATTAAATGCAGTTTTGGAAGAAGAACGAATCAGAATTTTACAAAATGTTGAATCCAAGTCCGAATTGAAAATTAAAGAGCTAGAGAAAAAATTAAAAATTCAAGAAGATCTTACCAAAGAAATGCAACGTAAGCAAGAGCAAGGTTCAATGCAGTTGCAAGGAGAAGTTCAGGAATTAGCGATTGAAGATTATTTGGCTGAAGTTTTTCCTTTAGACACAATCACAGAGATTAAAAAAGGTGCAAATGGAGCAGATTGTATTCAGGTCGTTAATACATATGAAAATGCTAATTGTGGGACAATTTATTATGAAAGTAAGAGAACGAAAAATTTTAGTGATTCTTGGATTGAAAAATTTAAGGAAGACATCAGAAATGCCGGAGCAGATTTGGGAGTTCTTGTTACGGAAGTTTTGCCAAAAGGAATGGATAGAATGGGAATTTATCAGGGAATCTATGTTTGCACATTCAATGAATTTAAAGGTTTGTCTGTCTTGGTTCGCGAATCTTTAATCAAAATAAATAGTGCGATTAAAAGCCAAGAAAACAAAGGTGATAAGATGATATTATTGTATGATTTTTTGACAAGTAATGAATTTAGAATGCAGATTGAGGCAATTGTGGAAGGTTTCACACAAATGGAAACGGATCTATATTCTGAAAAAAGATCAATGGCTAGAATATGGAAACAAAGAGAAAAGCAAATTCAGAAAGTCATTACTAATACAGTTAATATGTATGCATCGGTAAGAGGAATTGCCGGAAATGCAGTCCAGAAAATTGAGATTTTGGAACTTGATAATCAAGTGCAATTAATCGAAAATATAGAAGACTATGAATAAGTTGGAGAAAATTAAAAGAAGACGGAATTTTCGGTGTCCAGGAAATTTCAAAATGTCATAATTATTGGTCAGAAAATAAGTAGTTTTTAATTTATATTGTTTTAGTTATGGAAAAAAATGTGGTGCATAATCTTATTATTTTAGATGAGAGTGGTTCAATGGGAAGTATTAAAAATCAGATTATTTCTGGTTTTAACGAAACCGTTCAGAGTATTAAAAATGCTCAAAAGAAATTTGAAGATCAAGAATATTTTGTGACTTTGGTAAGTTTCAATGGAGCTGGTCGTAAGCTTTTGCATTTTTGTGATCCGGTATTACAATTGGAAGAAATAAATGTTGAATTATACCAACCGGATGATACAACGCCATTATTTGATGCGATAGGTTATGCGATTAGCAAATTAAGAAAGAAAATTGGTGACACCAAAAACTGCAATGTTTTGGTAACAATTCTTACAGATGGAGAAGAAAATTCTTCCAAAGAATTTTCTGGAAAAGCGGTGAAAGCAATGGTTGATGAATTGAAGGAAAAAAAATGGACGTTCACTTACATTGGAACAGATCACGATGTAAATGCGATTGCAATGCAGTTGTCCATAACCAATACTTTGATCTTTAAAAAGAGTCAAAAAGGGATTGATGATATGTTTCTCAAAGAAAGATCTTCCAGAAATACTTATTACCAAAAGATAAAAAATAAAGAAGATACTACAGGCAATTTCTTTGAAGAGGAGTAAAGTAGTTTCTGATGAAAGGAAAGTATTTAAATTTAAAACTTTCCTTTCATAACGGTGTTTATATTATTAAATTTACAAATTATCAAAAAATTAATATGATTACAGGAGAATTAAGATCCAAAATAGATAAAGTTTGGTTGGCTTTCCATTCTGGAGGAGTTGCAAATCCATTGCAAGTTATTGAGCAGATTACCTATTTATTATTCATCAAGCGTTTGGACGAGCTTCAGTTTTTGCTAGAGGAAAAAGCAAAATTTACCAAAAAGGAAATTTCAAATCCTATTTATGAACCTTCAGAATATCATCTTCGGTGGCATAAAGTAAAGGAATTGGATCCGGAAAGTTTATTCGAAATTTTTAGAAAGCAACCCGATGGTGTTTTTGAGTTTATGAAAAACTACGGTGGTAAAAGTGCTTCTTTCAACAAATTTATGAAAGGGGCTATTTTCACCATTCCTACACCAAGACTTTTGGCTCAAGTGATCGATATGTTGGAGGATATTCCAATGGAAGACCAAGATACGAAAGGAGATGTGTACGAATATTTGTTGAGTAAAATTAGTACTTCCGGAACCAACGGACAGTTTAGAACACCAAGACATATTATCAAAATGATGGTGGAAATGACTCAGCCTAATTTGGAGGATGTGATTTGTGATCCGGCTGCGGGTTCTTGTGGTTTTCTTTTAGGTGCGGTAGAATATCTAAGAAAAGAACACGAGCAAGAATTGTATAATGAAAAAGCACAAAAGCATTTCCAGAACGATATGTTTTTGGGGATGGAGTTTGATGCAACGATGATTCGAATTGGTGCAATGAATATGATTTTGCACGGTATCGAAAACCCGCAATTGAAAGATGTGGATTCGCTTTCTGAAGAAAATGCTTCGTTTACAGAAAAAGCAACGCTGATATTGGCAAATCCTCCATTTAAGGGAAGTTTGGATTATGATGCAGTGGACGATAAAGTTTTGCAAATCGTAAAAAGCAAAAAAACAGAATTGTTGTTTTTAGGATTAATGCTGAAAGGACTTAAAATCGGTGGAAGATGTGCTGTTATTGTACCTGATGGTGTTTTGTTTGGTTCTACAGGAGCGCACAAAAAGATCAGACAAGAATTGGTGGAAAACCAAACTTTGGAAGCCGTAATTTCTATGCCAAGTGGCGTTTTTAAACCGTATGCAGGAGTTTCTACGGCGGTTTTAATTTTTACAAAAACCAATGCAGGAGGTACAGAAAACGTTTGGTTTTATGATATGAAAGCTGATGGATTTTCTTTGGATGATAAAAGAATAGCTACCAAAGAAAATGACATCCCAGATGCAATTACAAGATTTCTCAACAGAGCCAATGAAACAGATAGAGCCAGAACAGAACAAAGCTTTACAGTTCCTAAACAAGAAATTGCAGACAATGGATATGACTTAAGTATTAACAAATACAAGGAAGTAGAGTACGAGCAAAAAATCTACGCAAAACCAGTGGAGATTATTGCCAATATCCAGAAGTTGGATGAGGAGAGAAAAGCTTTGTTGAATGAATTAAGTAAATTTTTATAATGAGCAAAAACTTTGAAAGATTAGAAAATATTTCTAAGATTATTTCGGGGAAAAATGCTCCAAAAGAAGAAATGTTTAATTACAATGAAGGTCTTCCTTTTGTTAGAGCTTCTCACTTAAATAATTTATTAGATAGAAATTTTAACTATGAATTAATTCCTAAAATTTCAAATGATGTCAATAAAAAACTAAAATTAAATATTGCACCTAAAAATTCTCTTCTTTTCGCAAAAAGTGGAATGAGTGCAACAATGAACAGAATAATTAAGCTTAAGCAAGATTGTTATTTTGTAAATCACCTAGCTTGCGTAATTTCTAAAGAAGAAATTTTAGATTCAGATTTTTTAAAACATTATCTATTTTATTACAATCCAAGTAATTTAATACAAGGCGAAGCTTATCCTAGCATCAATTTAGGAGTAATTTCAACATTAGAAATCCCACTTCCACCACTTTCCACGCAAAAAGCCATTGCAGAAAAGCTGGATAAAGCAGATGCTTTAAGAAAAAAAGATGCGGAACTTCTTGCCCAATATGATGAGCTGGCTCAATCTATTTTTATAGATATGTTTGGTGATCCCTTAAAAAATGAAAAGGAATTTGATTCTAAGTCTTTAGAGGAAGTTTCACACAAAATTACTGATGGTACTCACGATACACCTCAAAGATTAACTGAAGGAATTAAGTTTATAACAGGAAAGCATATTAAGCCATTTTTTATTGATTATGAAAATTCGGATTATGTAACAGAAGAAGTTCATAGTGAGATTTATAGAAGATGTAATCCAGAATTAGGAGATATTCTTTATACTAACATTGGAGTTAATTATGCAACAGCTGCAATGAATATAGTTGATTATGAGTTTAGTATGAAAAATGTTGCTTTGATTAAATATGATAGAACTATTTTTAATGGGCGATACCTAGAATACTTGTTAAATGACGAGCACTTCAAAGGTAAGTTGAAAAGCAGATTTGGAGTTGGAGGAGCACAACAATTTTTAAGTTTAACACAAATTAAATCAATTCGTGTATACATTCCCCCAATCTCCCTTCAAAACCAATTTGCAGAAAAGATTAAAAATATAGAAGCCCAAAAGGCACTCGTCAAAAAACAAGCAGCAGCATCTGAGAATTTGTTTCAAGCTTTGTTGCAGGAGAGTTTTAGCTTTTAATATCTTTACAATAATGAAAGAAAACAGCTTACTTGATAAAAAATCGATTTCAATTCTTAGCGGTAACAAATCGCATTGGAAAGAATTGGCAAAAGATTGTGTTTGTTTTTCCAATACACTTGGAGGTAAGATATTAATTGGCATAGAAGACGATCAAGATGAACCAAATGAAGATCAAAAAATTGATGTAGTCCATTTAGAGAATATCCAAAAAAGAATTTCGAGTCTTACAATAAATGTTGGTGCTTCCCCCAAAATTATTATTCATGAAAATGGAGGAGAATACATAGAGCTTACTGTTTTCAGAAGCTCACAATCTATTGCTTCCACTTCGGATGGTAAATATTATATGCGCGTTTCCGACCAATGTAAACCTGTTTTGCCAGAAGATATCGAGCGTTTGTTTGCAGAAAAAACGGCTTTTGTCTGGGAAGAAAAAACTGTAAGAAGGGTTCCTTTGTCAGAATCCGATGGTTTTAAATTAAACGAATTTTTGAAAGATATACGAAATTCAGAAAGAGTAAGTGATTTTATTAAGGATTTAACAGATGAAGAAATTGTCGATTATTATTTTCTAGCTCAAAACGGATATTTAACCAATCTTGGAGTGTTATGGATTGGCAAAAGAAATGATAGAGCTGTTTTGCACTATCCTCCTGCAATTCAGTTTATTAAATATGATGTAGACGAAAAAAAAGTTTTCAAGAAAGTTTGGGATGACTATTCCAAAAATCCAAAGGAGTTGATTAATGAAATTCTTACACAAATTCCGGATTGGAATGAATATATAGAAGTATCCGATGGAATGTTCCGAAAAAACATTTACAATTATCCTCCAGAAGCAATCCGTGAACTTATTGCGAACGCATTTGCACACAGAAACTACTCGATGCGTGGAGATATTTTTTTGAATCTCTATCACAATAGATTAGAGATTGTAAGTCCTGGACTACTTCCAATGGGTGTTACTCCAGAAAATATTTTGAATAAATCGGTTCCAAGAAACCCATTGCTTGCAAAACTTTTTTATGATTTAAAGTTAATGGAAAAAGAAGGCAGTGGTTATGATAAAGTATATGAATTATTGCTTGGAAATGGAAAAGAACTTCCAATAGTTGATGAAGGTGATGATAATGTAGTTGTTACACTTCATAAGCAAATAATCAGTAACGAAGTTTTGCATTTGATGGATAAGGCTTCTAAAGAATTGTTGCTCAGACAAAGAGAAGTAATTACATTGGGACTTATTGCTCAAAATGAAGGACTTTCCTCATTAGATTTATCCAATAAACTTAATATCACAAGACAAAATGGTTTAATTTCTTGGTTAGGAAGACTAATCGATTTTGATTTAGTACTCAAAAAAGGAAATACAAAAGGTACTTTGTATTTTGTAAATCCAGATTTTCTAAGAAGCAGTGAATTCGTAGAAAAAACTAATTTAAAAAGAATAGAACCACATCGACTACAAGAGTTAATTTACGAAGACTTAAAAAATTATCCGCAGAGTTCTATAAGTGAGATTAATAAAAGAATTGGCGAAGAAATTAAACAACGGACATTAAAATCTAAGCTAGATGAAATGATTGATAATAATCTTGTAAATAAAGATGGTATTAATAGATGGACTAAATATTCTATCAACAAATGATAGTGAAATAATTAAGAAATGTTGATAGAGATGTTGATAGAGATGTTGATAGAGATGTTGATATAAATAGATATAGACATAGACATAGACATATAGATAGAAATGCAGATATATTATATAGTTATAAAACATTTAAATACTTAATATAAAAATCATATCAAATTTTTCTAAATTTTAAATTATAAGAGCGATAAATTATAAATAAAACTAAACGAACTATGGCAAACTTTACTCAATTTCCGGAAGATTGGCAGTTTCTAATCCATAATGCAATTAAGGCAGAGCAATTTGTGTATGATGATGCTGTAGTTTGTGGTTTGTATTGTCGCAAAACATTAGAAGCTTGGGTAGATTGGATTTACGAGAATGAACCTTCTCTAACTTTACCGTTTGATAAAAGCATTCATAATCTAATGGTGCTTCCGGAGTTTGTCAATCTGTTTGATCCAGTTGTGCTCAAACATATGCATACCGTTAGATTACTTGGGAATTCTGGGATTCACGGGAAATCCAAAGTGCCAATAAAAATGGATCAAGCACTTCACGCTTTAGAACTTACCTATGGTTTTGTAGGGTACTTAATCAATCTCTATAGCGATGAATATGAGGTTTTCCCAAAATTTGATACTGCACAAATTCCTTTGGCTCAAAAAATTCAAAGCAATCAAGCAAAAGCTGAAATTGAAAAATTAAAGAAAGAACTGACCGAAGCTAGAGAGTTACACAAAAAAAGTCTTGAAGCGCAAAAAGTTGCAGAAGAAAATAGAAAAGCCAATAAAACAGAGGATGTAATTCCTATTGATCCAAACGAAGAACTTACTCGCAAAATCTATATCGATACGTATTTGCAAGAAGCAAATTGGGATTTATCCAATCCAAAAGTAGCAGAATTTCAAGTGGATCATATGCCGAATAAAACTAACAAAGGCTATGTAGATTATGTACTTTGGGGAAAAGATGGGAAACCTCTTGCAGTTGTAGAAGCAAAAAATACCAACGTAGATGTAACAGTTGGTAGAGAACAAGCTGAGCTTTATGCAAAAGCACTCGAACAAACTTTTGGGCAATTGCCAAATGTTTTTTTAACCAATGGATATGAGAATTATTTATACGATTGGGAAACACCGCTTCGCAAAGTCTATGGCTTCTACACACAAGAAGAACTGCAAAGAAACATCGACCGAAGAACTTCCCGTTCAAAAATTGGAAATATCGACATCAACAATGACATTACAGACAGATATTATCAAAAAGCAGCTATAAAAGCTGTAGGTAATCGATTTGAGGAAAAACACAGAGGTGCATTACTGGTTATGGCAACAGGAACTGGCAAAACAAGAACTGCTGCTTCAATAATAGATGTTTTGGCAAAAGCAGGTTGGGTAAAAAATGTTCTTTTTTTAGCAGACAGAGTTGCTTTGGTTTCGCAAGCAAAACAAAACCTTAATACGTATCTTCCAAACTTTCCATCGATAAGTTTATTGGAGGACAAGGAAAAACCTACAAGTCGTTTAGTTTTTTCAACGTACAATACACTACTAAATCTTATTGATGATGTAAAAGCAGATGATGGCAAATTTTACGGAGTTGGTCATTTCGATTTGATTATTTTTGATGAAATCCATCGCTCTGTTTACAATAAATACAGAGCAATTTTCGAATATTTTGATGGCTATAAAATTGGATTAACGGCAACGCCGAGACAGGATCAAATACAATCGGACACGTATGAATTATTTGGATTGCCACAAGGAAATCCTACTTTTAGTTACGGATTAGCAACCGCAGTGCAAGATGGCTATTTGGTGGATTACAATTCCTATTCCGTAGAAACAAAGTTTCGTAGAAATGGAATTAAATACGCAGAACTTTCCGACGAAGAAAAAGCAGAATATGAAGAAAAATTTGGAGACCCTTTAACCGGAGAAATTCCTGATGAAATTGAAGCAACAGCACTAGATAATTGGCTGTATAACAATAACACCGCAGATCTCATTCTAGATCAACTAATGACAAGCGGAATAAAAGTGAATAACGGTACAGAATTAGGAAAGACCATCATTTTTGCTAGAAGGAGAGAACACGCAGACTTTATTAGAAAAAGATTTAATGTGAACTATCCTCAATACAGTGATCAGTTTATGAAGGTAATCGACTATAAAACGAAGTATAGTCATAGTATTTTGTCGGATTTTAAGAATAAAGACAAAAACCCTGTAATTGCAAGTTCTGTCGACATGTTGGATACAGGAATTGATGTGCCAGAAGTTGTAAATCTTGTTTTTCTAAAACCCGTAAAAAGTCCGATTAAATTTTGGCAAATGATAGGACGAGGAACAAGATTATGTCCTGGTTTATTGGGTGCAGGAGAAGATAAAAAAGAATTTTTGATTTTAGATTTCTGCGGTAATTTTGAAGATTTTGGTGAAAATAAAAAACAAAAAGAATTGAACAGACAGATGTCTGTAAATGAAAAATTATTTTTAATTCGTTTAAAGTTGTGCCAAATTTTGATTCACGAATCGGGAGAACTTCAAGAATTTGGCAATGATCTTTTAAATTATTTGCATCACCAAGTACAAACGCTATACAATACTGGAAAAGACAGTTTTATTGTTCGAAGAAATCTTAAAGCTGTTGAGCATTTTACTAGATTCGAAAATTGGCAAAATTTACAAGAGCAGGATATAAGAAAGCTCACCACTGAAGTTGCTCCTCTTGTATTTGATAGTGATAAAGATAATAGCGCAAAATTGTTTGATATTTTGATTTATGATTTAATATTAAACTTAATTAATGGAGATCGTCGTCAAGTAAACATTATTAATCGTGTTAGAAAGATTGGTAAACAACTGCAAAAAAAGCAAGCAGTTCCAATGGTTAAAGATAAAATCGGATTTGTTCAAGAGATTTCCGATTCTGATTATTGGTCTGACGTCACACCTTTAATTGCTGAAAAAGTAAGGATAGAAATTCGAGAGTTGATAAAATTTTTAGACAGTGAATCAACGGAAATCGTAGTCACCGATTTTGAAGATGAAATCACGAAAATATGCGAAAGTCCTGCAGTTTATGAAGCACAAGCTTTTGATAAAAACGCCTATAAGATGAAGATTGAACAATACATTTTGGAAAACAAAATGAATCTTACGATTGATAAGCTGAGGAAGAATATAAAGATAACCAAAAGTGAGTTAGAAAGTTTAGAAAAAATGCTTTTCGAGCAAGGAGAATTAGGAAATAAGGAAAGATTTACTGAAGTTTTTGGGGATCAGCCTTTAGGGAAATTCATTAGATCTATCGTAGGATTAGAGATTAGCGCTGCTAAGGAAGCTTTTTCTGAACTGATTTCGAATGCAAACCTTAATCAAAAGCAGATTACTTTTCTAAATATGATTATAGATCATTTTTCAAAAAGAGGAATCATTACTTCCGATTTATTATTTGAACCACCATTTACCAATGTGGATTCTTTGGGGATTGTTCATTTGTTTGGAGAAGAAAAATCACGTGAAATTGAAGCCATTATAGATAGCATAAATTCTAATTCTGAAGTAGGATAATTAATATTTTTTTCTAGCACAAGTATACATGAAAAACGTAGGCCTTATAGAAATTGCGAGCCAAATAAATACTATTTATTTGAGGAAAGGATTTATTGAGCAGGGAGATTATACCATCACTTTATTTTTTCTGCATATTTTTCGAGAAGAAGTTTTAAAAAAAGATAGAAGTTTTGAAGATGCTGCATCCACTGCTCTCAATGGAGATTTATCATCAAAGGACCTAGATGAAGTCAGAAAATGTTTTACAGTTCTTGATTTTTTTACTAAGGAAGACATTATAGATATTTTTCAAGATTTTTCGAAGTTAGATCAGTATGAATTGCGAAATAATTTCGCAACTGTTTTTGAACGGTTTTTCAATTATCTAACAGGCTTAATTGATTTCAAAAATGGTGCATTTGTACTTCATCCAAAGATGCTCAATTTGATTATGGAGATTGCCGATGTACAAAGTTCTGAAAATATATATAATCCCTTTGCATCAAATGCAACCTTGGGGACTATCTTGAAAGAAACTGATTCATATTATGGACAAGAGTACAATGAACGAATATGGCGAATTGGAAAATTGCGTTTACTTGCACACGATAAGCCTAACTCTTTTTCTTATGTCCTAGAAAGCTCCATAACCAATTGGGATGATACTTTTGCAAAATATGATTTGGTTTTTTCTAGGTTACCATTTCTAAATAAAGTTTCTTTTCCTGATTTTGAAAAATATGATTTTGAAAATATCATAATTAAGAAATCTATTAGTTCAGTAAAGAAAGGTGGGAAAATTATCCTCTTATTAAAATCTAGTTTTCTAATTTCAAGTAAATCAACTAATAGAGAGCTTTTCAAAGATTTGGTAGATAAAAATCTATTGGAAAAAATTCTTTTTTTTCCTATTGGTTCATTTAGGCATACTACTGTTCATTGCAATGTACTCGTATTAAACACAAGTAAAACTGACAATTCTGTTGATTTTATAGATCTTTCCGAATATTTAGAAAAATATAAATCAAGAAAAGGTATAGTAGATTGGGACACATTTAATTTAGCCAATTATCTTTTCGATCCTTGGAAAGCTATTAAAATTGATAATAAAAAAATAATCTCAAAAAATTATAATCTAAACATTCATAGTTATTTTTTTGAAGAAATTTATTCTGGGAATAGATTAGCAGAATATGTTGATATTACGACCGGGAAAAAAATTGAAGACAACAATTATCCAGACTACATTGTAAAAGTTAGGCATCTCGATGATTACAATTTTAAAGAAGAATTGAAACTAGAAAAGCTTGAAATTACAACTATACGGAACATAGAAAATTACAGAAGGATTGAGCAAAGAGGAGTTTTAGTTTCTTCTATTGGTAACAAACTTAAACCAACATATTTTGATGGAAGTACTTCTGTACTAATCCCTAACCATATTTTCTTGTTAAGGATTAAAAACACAAACGTACTTACTGTAAAATTTCTAATATTTTTACTAAATACCAATCAGGTCAAGAAACAAATAGAAGCATTTAATTCATCTTCTATTTACCCGAACATTTCACGAAACAATTTAAACAATATTATTGTTGATGTTCCTTCGAAAGAGAACCAAGAGAGAATTTTAGATGAATCCTATGAAAAGAAAATAAGGGATTTGTCACAGGAATATTCTGTCATACAGAAGAAAATTTCGGAAGAAATAGCTATAGAAGTTTCAGAGTCAAATTCAGTTTTAAGACATAAAATTGCAGGTTCTTTGTCAAATCTGGTCTTTTATGCAGAAAATATACAGGCGATCTTAGAGAAAATAGCGTCAAAAGAATTTCCGGAAATTTTAGATTTGAAATTGAATGATAAACAATTATTTTCTATTGGTGAATTACTCTCAAAACTTTTATCAGATAGTAAATTTATCACTAATGAAATTAAAAATCAAACCCAGGATTTAAATGTATTTGAATACTCATTAAAGGAAATTAATATTGTAAGCTGGTTGGATAATTATGTTAATATGGAAAAACATAAGCATCCTAATATTATTATTACTTTTCAAGTTGATTTTGAGGAATCAGAAAATGTAAAAGTGATGGCTAATGAAGATTTGCTGATGATACTATTTGATAATCTATTCAGAAACATCTACAAGCATGCTTTTAGTTCAAATTTTGATGCAACAAAAAGAATCGAATTATCAATTAGTTTAGATTCAGAAGACCAATTATTGACAATATTTATTTCTAATACTGGTAATCCTTTGCCTAGTAATTTCAATATGGAAGATTATGGTAGAAAAGGAATAAAATTTGGAGAAACTTCAGGAAATGGTATTGGGGGGTTTTTTGTAAAATCAATCATCAACTATTTCAATGGAGAATGGTATATAACTGATGAAACAGGAAGTGAAGGTTTGCCAGATACTGATTTAGCAACTACATTTGAAGTAACTCTACCTTATAGTTTCTTATAAATAAATTAATGTAAAATTTTACTCAATGGAAAATAGGAACTACAAAATATTGTGGATTGACGATGAGTTTGAAAAACTCATAAAAATTAGACAGAAAGCTCTCGATAGTAATTTGCATTTTACATGTTACACTAACGCAAAAGAAGCTATAAAAGATCTGGAAACTAATTTTTTATTTTATGATGCAGTTTTGCTAGATGGATTATTTTTCAGAAATAATGAAGAAAGCGGTGATGTTACGGAAGAAACGGCTTTAATTGAAGTTGTTAGAATTTTAGAAAGCTTAAAACCAACAAAAGTAATTCCCTGGTTTGTACTTACAGGTCAACAAAAAATAAAAGCGGGAACTGGTTTTTTAGAAGCATATGACGTAAAACCATACGATAAATTAGAAGATGATGATGTTCATCAACTTTTTGAAGAAATAAAGGAATCTGCAAATCAAACTGTTTTTACACAACTTCAACATAAATATAACGATGCTTTTAAGATCTTCAATGTTTATTTAAATGTTGAAAACAAAAAATCGTTGTTAAAAGTCTTAATTTCATTGGATTCAGCAGAAAGTTTATTCTTTGATGAATACAACAAAATTCGACAGATATATGAGGTGATTTTTTCATTATTAAAAGAAAAGATGGCGATTTCTAGTGAACTTACATCTTTAAATCAATTTAAATGGTTTATCTGCAAAAGAGACAGACGATTCATATATAATGATGATATATTACATCCATTTATTGTAGAATTAATTACAAGAAATATTAATGTTTGTCAAGATGGTTCACACGATCTTGAAAGTCTACGTTTAAATGTGAATGATTATTCAAAGTATAATAGTGCTAAGTATGCATATTCCTCAACGGTATATTCATTGTTAGAGGCATTAGTTTATCTAAACAAATATCTTGATGAAAACTCAACTGATGATTTGTCAAAAAAATGGACAAAGAAAGATTTAATTGAAGGAAAAATGATTAGGATTGCAGAAAATAATTATGGAACTTTTAAGTCTAATGAAAATCAAGAATATACTGTTATTCCATACTTTGTAAATAAATACAATTTATTGCTTAATCAAATTTTTTATATTGTTTTAGAAAAACAAGATCCAAGCAGAGTTTCGGAAGTTATTCCAATCTAAATTTTTGTTATGCAGATGTACTGCACATGAAAGTGGTAATTTTGTAATGTAATTTAAAAACAATTGCATTATGGAAGATTATCAAAATTTTTGGACACACGAAATAGAATTGCTTTTAACGAGATTAAACGCTTCAGAATCACTATATTTAAACATATGTGATACACTGAATAATACAGCTCGTACGGGAATTTTCGAGAATCAAATCATTAATGCTTTACGTTTAGGGATTGCCATTTTAGAGGGAAATATTAATAGTGCCTTGATCTCTTCGATGCAAAGCGGAAAGTCTAAAACCGTTTACTTTCTTTGTAATTATGTTTTACCAGAGATTGGATTTATTGGGAAACATGAACATGTCCTTTTTGTGACCAGTATGCGAGATACAGATCTATATAATCAAAATTCAAGAAATCTTGAAGCGGAGTACTATGATGCTTATGAAAAGAAAATGAAGTTATCTAAGATTAAAGTTTTGAAGATGAATGAATTTTTTAAAAGTCCAAATCCGCAAAAGGTAGTTAAGGATTACGGAGTAAAGCTTGTAATAAGGGATGAGGATCAATACGGTTGTGGGGAAGAATCATTATTTCAATTTGCTTTTTTTAATGAATTACGAAGAAGAATTCCTAATATTCACTTATTATCTGTTAGTGCAACTCCATATGATATATTGGATGCTCATTTCCAAAGCAATGTAGATGTTGAAGTAATTGAAGGAGTTCGCCCACCTACGTATTACGGGATTTCAGAAATGATTAATGATGGTATTATTGAAAACTTACCAAAAGACTTTCAGCCATTACAAGACAATGGGAATGAATATCTAATTCATCCAAAAGTTATACAAATGATAGAGCATTTAAACATTTTTGAAGATGGTTTAGGAATTATCAGAGAATCAAACACAATAAGAGCAATCGAATTAAGAAATTTAATTAGAGATTCATTTTCAGAAGCAATCGAAACTATTGTAATTGGTTCTGATTCAGCTTGTGATTACGGAATTAATGAAGGTTTGACTGAGGTTAGTAACTTAGTAATTGGCAGAGGTAAAAAGGTTATATTAATAGTTGTTCAAGCTCTTACAGCCGGTAAAGATTTAGGAAATTTAAAAGAAAAAGTGCGTTTTGGAATAGAAACGAGAGATAAACAATTAGCCAATGGTGCTCAAGGAATTGCCGGAAGATGTTGTGGTTACCATTCTAATCGTGGTTTTAAAATTCTAGCGAATCTTAATTTATTAAGTCACTACGCTAGATTTGAGAAGGATTGGGAGATATTTTCTGATGAAGATTGGAGATCAGAATTGTTTGAAAATTCAATAAGAGGTTTGACAACACAGACGAGATTTGAAGTAGTTCAAAAAGAAACCGTTTTTACTGAAATTATTAATGTAGAAGAAGTTGATTTTGAGGAAATTATTCTTGAATCAGGAAGAGAAAAATTGTCTTTTTTAGATGATGAATCTTATGACAAATTAGTTGAATTATTTTCTGCAATGTATTACAATAATATGCCGAAAGGATTTAGATTGAATGCAAAGGATGTAACAGTAAGAATTGCTTCGAGTTACAATTTAAATGATAACAGAGTGTATAAAAGTTGGCATTGTGGATTGAAAGATGATTTCGGAAGTGTGTTTTTCAAAAAGAATGAGTATTCATATGGTTTACTGATCAGTAATTATCCAGTAGGAGATAGTAGAAATTTGAATGGATTCCAAGGTGTTAAAGTTTTTAATGCTGGTTCAAGAAAGAATTTATGTCGAGAGTTAGGGGTTATAAATACATCTATGTATTCTGCTAATAATTAATTTCTCAATTATAATTTATTATAATATCACAATATACATTCGTTTAATAGTGTGTAAAATTAAAAATTAATAAAATGGATAAAAACAAACATTTAGATTCGGTTATCTCGACGCATCAGATAACTAAAGAAGAAACACTTTTTGACAAATACGTCAAAAAGAAAAATGAGGTTAAAGAAGCCTTGGAAGAAAACTATGGTAGCAATATATACTCTCCTTTTAATTCAGGTTCGTATGCTAAGAATACCGCTATCAACACAAAATTTGATTTTGATTTGGTATCTCCATTCAAACGTAATGCTTTTGGCTCGAACGGAACATTAAAAGAAATGTATGAAGATGTCTATGATTTTCTTTACGAAAAATACAAAGATGTTGCAGAGGTTTAAAAGTAAAAAGTTTCAATTGGTTTGGAGTTTTACTCTGACAGTGATGGAGACGTAATTAAAATTGATGTTGTTCCTGGTCGTGAGTTGTCCCAAGACCAATATAAGGAAAATGAAAATTTGAACTTGTACGTGTATTACAAATACGGAAATATTGATGCAGGCAGTGAGCGAATTAAAACCAATGTCAAAGCTCAAATCAATAATATTAAAGACAGAGCCACGGCTGAAAAAGATTCGATAAGAAAAATTATACGTCTTTTAAAAGTTTGGAAAAATACCAAGTATAATTATCCTACTAAATCTTTCTTTTTGGAACTCATTACTATTAAAGCATTTGATTCTAAAAGTATTACCGGAAGTATTTGGGATAAACTCGAAACTGTGTTAGAATATATTAGAGATAATGTAACCAAAGAAAGCTTTACACTAAAAGACCCAGGTAATAGTTCTAATGATTTAGCTGATACTTTGACTTCAACCGAAAAACAACAATTGTCGGATGATATGAAAAATATGCTTGAAAGAATTGAGGATAATGACGAGAATCTGAAAACATATTTTCCTGAAAATTCTAAGTTTAAAAAAGAAGATACCAACAATAATCAATACGGAAAGAACGGTGGTATGCCGATTCCTCCACCAAAACTAAATTTTGGATAATCACAATGAGCCAAAGAGTAAATGAAATCAATACAGTAGTAGAAAGCATTCCCGATGTGAAAATTGTAAAGCCATTTGAGCAGAGCAAAATTGACATCGAGGGATGTATTACTATTTTTGTTGAAGGTCTGGAGCAACCATTAGGATTCAATGTTACCGTACATCCGCAATATCCTTTTAAAAGTCACGAAATGGAAACTATTAAGTTTTCTAATGATGACTTGATAGAGCATAAACATATTATGCAAAATGGAGCCATCTGTATTCATACAGCACATACTCCTTTTTTGTCTCAAAAACTGGTATATGACATTGAATCCGTGAAGGCTTGGATAAAAAAATATTACATCAACAAAGATTCAGATACTCATTATGAACATTTGATTGTGCCACAAAAAGCATTCAAAGAAAATCATTTCGCTTACTTCTTCAATGAAGTAAATTAGACTTTCCGCAAAAACGAATTCGGTTTTGTTGATTATTCAATAATGAATGATGGAGTTTTTCATAAAGAAAATATTCAGAGCAGTCTTTTTCAAGCTTTCTTAAATAAGGATAGAAAGAAGATAGTAGATGTCGATTGGAATTTTCAACTTAAAAACTTATCTCATAATACTGGGCTATTCATCTTTCTAAAAGAAGCGCCAAGTAAAAATCAGCGATGGGTTTTTGATGATTGGAAAGATTTTGAAGCTGTACTACCACAGGATTTTTTAAAATTTCTTCACAATGTTGAAGAAAGGCTGATAAAAGAGGAAGGGAAAACGCTTCCTTTGTTTGTTGGATATAATATTTCCGAAACAGAAATTCATTGGCAAGCTATTATATTGGAGATTGGTAATTTTCCTATTTATGGAGAAAAAATAAACAAGCAATGGTTTACAAAGATTAGAGAAGATAAGCAAATTGATTGGGCAATGACAAGAAATTGTTCGTATAAGTACTATTTTGGCAGAGGAAAACTAAGAGACCAAATAACGGAAAGCAAAATATTGATTATTGGCATTGGTGCTATAGGAAGCATAGTAGCTAAAACATTAGTAAGATGTGGCTGTCGAAAATTAGGATTTATAGAATATGATGTAAAAGAACCAGAAAACGTTTGCAGGTCAGAATATTCTTTCTTTACAGGAATTACCAATAAGATCAATGATTTGATAAACGAATTATGCTTGGTTTCTCCTTTCTTTGAACCTGTTAATGGAGGATATGATTATTCAGAGGCATTTGATTTTTTAATTAAATCGCATCTTTCAGACACACGTCTTAAAGACGAAATGAAAAAACATCTTGAAGATTACGATATTATTATTGATTGCTCTGCCGACAATGACTTGCTTTACGTGTTAAGTCAGTTAAATATAAATTCAACATTTTTAAATCTTTCAATATCAAACCACGCAAAACATTTAGTTTGTGCTACGGAACACAATCGGTATGACTTTATAACATCACAATTTGGCGGAAATATTCTCAAATTTGATGTTGACGACTTACATAATCCTATTGGCTGTTGGAGCCCAACATTTAAAGCTTCTTACAATGATATAAATGTTCTTGTACAGACAGCGATAAAGCAGATAAATTTGAAGATGGAGCAAGAAAAAACACTAAGAAATTTTGTTATTGAAACAGATGATACCAATTGTTTCAGTATTAATATAAAAGAATTTTGATTTTAAAAATAGAACAAATAGGATTAAGTCTTGAAGTTGAGGACGAACTGCTAAATGAACTTCTGGAAATAGGCAAAACTCATTATCCTAAAGAATTTGGTGGATTTTTGATTGGGTATTACTCCGAAGACAATAAGCATTTGCATATTACAGACACAATACTTCCGAAGAAATATCAAGCATCGAAATATTCTTTTGAACGAAGTACAAAAGGAATAGAGAATGAACTTGCAGAATTTTACGCTGAGAATCCGAGAAAGATTTACATCGGGGAATGGCATACGCATCCAGATAATAGTCCGATACCAAGTGCAACAGATATTTCCGCAATAAATGTAATTATAAACAGTAAAAATACTTCAATCGAAAATCCAGTTTTATTGATAATAGGATACTCCAAAACAAAGTTAGATTTTGGATTTTACGTTTGGTTTGAACATAAATTATATAAATATGAGTAAAGTTGATTTAAAACAGTTGTTCAACGGTTTGCAGAAACAAATGTCTGCACAACTAAACACGAACAGAGAATTTATTGACCACCCTGGTTCAAAAGGTGATGCCTTAGAAAATGCGTGGATAGAATGGTTACGAAAATACTTACCGAATAGGTATTGTGTTGATAAAGCCATTGTGATAGACCACGAAGGCAATACAAGCCAACAAATGGATATTGTGATTTACGATAATTGGTTTACTCCATTTATTTTTAATCAAAACGGTTTTTACTACATACCTGCCGAAGGTGTGTATGCTATTTTTGAAGTGAAGCCTGATATACAAGGAAATGTTGGGGAAAAGAACTATATTGAATATGCAGGGGAAAAGATTGAAAGCGTAAGAGTATTGAAAAGAGAAGCGGCAAGTTTCATAAATGGTGGTATCAAATCTAATCCTCGTCCCTTAACTAAAATCGTTGGTGGTATTCTATGTAGTACAAATACTTTTACACACAAAAACAATGACACTATAACAGGGCATCTGCAAGCATTAGACAATCTTCAAAGTATTGATTTGGGTTGTATTGCCGATTATGGAAGTTTCTATATTGACTATAATCCTAATGCAGAAATTACCACTGCTGGACAAGAGGCTTATTTTGAATTTTATTCCAACAGAAAATTCAACAAAATCAAATTCAGTAATGCTGACCATTCTTTTGTAACATTCTTTATGCAATTAACAAGATACCTCCAACAAGCAATCGGAACAATTCCTGCAATAAATCTGAATGCATACTTGAAAAATATTGGAGAAGAAGTTGACGAACAAATATAATTGCTCTTCATTTTACACTAATATATCCTCAATTATCTGATCAAGCTTCTTGCTTGGCAAAGTATTCAGATAAGCCATTGTGGATTTTATGTCCTTGTGTCCTAGAGCTTCTTTGATAATATCTACAGAAATATTATTAAACTTTAATTGAGTTGCGAACGAATGTCTTGCACAGTAATAAGTGATGTTTTTATGAATTTCAAGTTCTTTCATGATTAATTTTAGTGGGGTATTGATACGTTCACTTAGTAATTTTCTCTTTCTGTTTTGCAAGTAACTTTCAGATGGATCAACTTGATTCACAAAGCTTAATAGGAAAGGAGAGGTAGTTTTATTTGAATATTTCGTGATAATATTCTTTGTGAAATCGTTTAATTTAAAACTGACATTCACCCCAGTTTTTCTTCGTATGTATGAAACTGTGTCACCACTTCGATCAGACTTTTTAAGTAGCATAATATCAATAAAATTGATGCCTCTAGAATAATAGCTGAAAAGAAATATTTCTTTCGCAAAAATTAAAAGTGGAGACTCTGCCTCATAATTTTTAAACAATTGAATCTCATCTTGATCTAAAAACTCTTTTTTACTAACGTCTTTAATTTTTGAAACTTTAAACTTATCAAAAGGATAGAGCTTTTGAGTGGTAATTTCCCTGGTGATAGCTTTATTGAACAATGCACGAAAAGTTCGTAGCCTAATACCAATTGTACTGTCTTTATTTTTGTTACCTCTCAGAAAAGCTTCATATTTATACAAGAAGTCTGCGGTAATATCTTTAAAATCAATATTATCTTTTTTGTAAAATTTTTGAATTGATCTAAGTGTTTCCGCTTCAATTTTTGATGATGTAAGTTTATTAGCTTGTTTTAGTTCCTCAATATGAAGTGTATGGAAATCAGTGTAAGAAATTTTTTCTGTTTTAGCATTGTTTGTTTTAATTGACGAAAGAAGTTCTTCAATTGTGAAATTGTCATCATTTAATAAGAATTCATCAATTTTTTCATCAAGAATTCTTGTGTATTTATCTATAAAAGCATTAAGTTGTTTGTGCTGTTTGTAGGTGTTTTTAACTCTTCCTGTTTCAAAAGACCAATCTTCATACTTACAAAATTTACCTAAAGATTTCGTGGTATTTTTTCTGTCTTTTATAAATTGTATAACGATGGAGTGTTTACCATCAGAATTTGGATTTTTTTTGATTGTAAATTTGTATATACTCATCTCTTTCAATTTTGTTCGTGACGAACATTTGACGAACATTTTCATAGCAAATATAAGAAAAAAGTAATTTTAAATAAAGTTTTATAAATATAAAACATTGAAAATCAGTATAAATAAGATAAACGTATTTGAAAATAAGAAATCTTAAATCTTACTCATAATCAGGTGGTCCTTGGTTCGAGCCCAAGTGGGACCACAATCTGCAAAACCTTTGTGGAAATGGTTTTGCAGATTTTTTTTATTTTTCAAGATTATGTTAGCAATTTTATATGCAACATTTTTAGTAGCGTTAAGTTTGCAACTATGAAAAATCAGTGTGTAATATTCTCTTAAAAATTTGAGAAATGCTTTTAGCAGGGCAGATATTTATTTTATACTGAGGTTTTACTGAATCTTTAAAAATAAATCTGATCTTGCACAAGATTGATTTGTTAAACGTAGTTTTGCAATCCAAAGTTCAAAGAAAATATCTTAAAAGGCTCTCAATTTCGGTGAAAAGTTGAGAAGCAATCCACTTTATCTGAAAAAAAATTATAGAACATTATACTTCTCTATCCGATATCAGGTAAATCCACTCGCTAATAATCTTCTGTTTGTTTGTTTTTAAAAATTTAGGAAATTTGGCAATTGAACTCAATTCGCCGAGTCTCCAGATATTAAGACTCATTCTAAATTTAAAATAAAAATATCAATGTTCATTTATATTTCTACCTGGGCATAATTTTTGGAGACCATTTGAAGTAAGCAAACTCCCTTTATGAAATGTTTCTATCCTTTATTTCTGCTTCTATTTTTCAATCTTATCAATGCTCAAACAAAATCGGAAATCCAAATTGATGGTTATCTTGGAAAATCTTTAAAAGCATTTTCAGAATTGAAATATGAAAGTTCATTAAAAGATGCTCATACTGCATTGCAGCTATCTGAAAAATCAGGAAACTCAAAAGGGGTAACTCTTGCGAATATATATATCGCCAAAGTTTTAATCGAAACGGGTTTTTATAAAGATGGAATCATCTACCTGCAAAAAATGGAGAAAGAGCCTTATTACTTAAAATCAGCTGTTTCAAAAGCCGAAAATTCCAGATTAAGGGGGCGTGCATATGCAAATCTTAAAATGTATGATTTGGCTATTGATGAATTTAATAACCAACTTCAATATTCAAAAAAAATTGGAGATTCCTACAAAAGAAATTTATCTATATTATGGACTCACCAGAATTTGGTTCATGCATTTAACCTGTCGAACCAGAGAGATTCTGTATGGAATCATTTAATTTCAGCTGAAAAAATTCTTAAAAATCTTAAGGAAGAAGAATCCTTTTATGATTTAAGTACCACTTATGCACAGGTAGGGAATGAATATATTAAGATAAAAAACTTTGTTCAGGCGAAAACATATCTTGATAAATCTATGGCATTGCTTAAAAAATACAATGCCCCATACCTTAATTTTACTTTAGAGAAATATGGTGATTTAGCTAATGCAGAGGGTAAAAAGGACAGTGCAGTTTATTATTATCAACAGGCATTACTCAATAATAAGGAATTGAAAAATGCAGAGGGTTGCAGATATATTTATAAATTATTAGCAGATTATTTTATCATTAATCATCTCGACAAACAAAAGACGAACGAATATCTTTATCAATACAAAATTCTAAGTGATTCTTTGGACGGCAAAAATAAATATGCCACGCAACTGGCCATTAAACAAATATTGGATAAAAATAAAAATGAAAAAAATAGTATTGAGAATAACTATATATATCTTATAATCACATTATCTGTTTTATGCGCAATTTGGCTTTTCTATTTATATTTTAAGCTAAAAAGGCGAAAATCTATGGCAGAAAAACATAAAGTGATTATCCGGGAGCAGCAATGTTTAACGGAAGAATTGTCTCAAAAAGTGTCTGCGAATAAGTTTAACGACCTTATTGTTCTTGCAAAAAACAATTGCCCGGAGTTTTTAGTTCTCTTTAAGGAACTCTTTCCTGATTTTATTGCTAAATTAAAATTCCTTAGTCCCAACATTAAAAGTTCGGAACTTACCTTTTGTGCAATGACTTATTTAAACTTTTCAACCAAAGATATTGCTGAATATACATTTGTTACACCAAGGGCAGTTCAGATACGGAAAAATAGGTTACGAAAGAAATATAACATCCCTTCAGAAGAAGATTTTAATAGTTGGATGAGAAAATTAGGCAATGTGCAAAACAGCTTTATTAGTGATCCCATGCTTTCAGAAAACTGAAAGTTATTTTTCTAATGTGAATTATAAAGTAAAGAAAATCAAATATTTAATTAAATGTGATACCTATGTGATAGGTAGATTTTAGGAAATATTTTCCATATTATTAATCTTTGCCGGGTTAAAAATTGAACTGTGAAAACAGATTTAATTTTCCCGACAAATGATGAGAAAAAACACAAAGACAACACGAAGCAGAGATTGGGTTTCTGATTTTATATCGGAAACCTTTCTGCTTTTTTTGTTTTTTACCGGTTCTTTTTTTCAGGCGCAGATTTTTGTTGGTGATTCCGTAAATATTCATGTAGATAACCCAAAAAATATCCATGGGGAAATAATTGTGCTAAAAGGGCAGAAGGCCATTATTTATATAGCAAAAGGAACAATTGTCCATAACCTCATAGAAAACAGCACATTTCAGAATGACAATATTGCGAAAAGTGATGCCAGATTTGTTAAAAAGGATAAGCTTCCTGTAATTGCTAAAAAAACTGAAAAAAAGGGTAAAAATTCTGTCCGAAAAATAGTATCCAAAAATATCTTTATTGAAAGTTTTCAGAAAGATTATCATGACTCTTACAGTGCAAATCAGCATTACATTTTTGTAGGAGTTGCCAACAATCCGAATACCACAATATCAAAATTCAACATTGCAGCTATAAATGTTACAGATATTTTATTTCTGTATAGAAGCAGCATCAATCCTTCAATTCCAAGCGAACAAGCCATATTGTTTAGCGATTCGTATCTCTATTGTTTCTCTGCACGACCACCGCCTTTTTTATTTTGTTAATGAGAACCTTTTTCAATTAATATACCCTAAATAGTAACATTCAATTCAAACAGATTTTATTTTTTACTATTTAAGGTATATATACAAACATAATATATTTAAAGAATTTCAATGAAAATAAAATTTTTAATTCTCCTCTTGTGTTCAGTATTTTTCAATATTAGTGCACAAACATTTAATAATCCATGTAATCCTTTAGAATCAGGTAATATAGACTCTGATGGAGATGGAATTTCAGATATATGTGATTTAGATGATGATAATGATGGAATTTTGGATATAAATGAATGTACCAAGAACTCTATTCAACTCTTAGCTTTTATGAATTCAGGAAGTTACGCTCCTTCTTATTCAACTTCAGTACTTTCAGCTACAAATAGCACTGCTGGAACGGGGCTCAATAGAACCCTTAATATTGCAAATAATTATCAGCAACTTTCCGGGATTGAAGCAAAAAATGAATCCCAAGCCATCGCAAATAATGAATATGTAGAATACACAATAACACCTAGCGAATATGTAGCCATAAATAAGGTTGGATATTACTCGATGAATTATCCACAAACGGTAGAAAATAAAAAATATCATTACACATTACGTGTATCTACAAATAATTTTTCAACCAACCATATTCTACATGACGATAAATTATATGTTCCGAGTCAAGGGGATTTAATTTACCCAATAGCAAATGATAACTTCTACATGGAATCCGGTAAAACTTATAAATTCAGAGTCTATTTTTACAATCTTGAAGAAGGTGCTGTAACCATTGGTCATGATGATTTTAAACTAATTGGATTTGTAGAATGCGACACAGATGGAGATGGTATTCCAAACAGGTTAGACTTGGATTCCGATAGTGATAATTGTCCGGATGCAATAGAAGGAAGTTCAGGGTTTACTTCTGAAGATCTTATTACAGCAATTTCTCCATTAGTAGGTCAAAACCTTGGAAACACAGTTGATGAAAACGGTATTCCTAATATTGCAAATGGAGGGCAAGGAGTTGGAGATTCCCAAAATTCAGCAATCAACTCTAAGTGTGAGGAAATTTGTACTACAAATGTCGCAGGAAAATCTTTTAACTGGTCTTATGACGGTGGTGATTTAACAGCGGGTGATACAGTAACATCCACCGTTCCTTTACAGCCGGGTACAGATTATGGATATACTTTTGATATATATCAATTAGATAATTCATTTAATATGATAATCAATGGAGTGCAGCTTGCAACGAAAGAATTGAATTTTCAAGAATATGTAGATGGGACACAGACTGTTATTCGAAATATTGAATTTTTAGATGGCAGCTATTGGGGCAACGGTAGCATTCCTCATATGTATCAAATGATTGGGGTTGAAGACATGCCTCTTCTTAGAGTTACTATTTCACCTAATGGTACAGTAAAATTATTTGGTGGTAAAGTTTCTTCTCAGTACCCGGAAAATCAAGAATCTTATCAACTTTATCCAATTGTATTCACAGATAACACTGAATTTAATTCTATCCCTTGGAATATCACAGGAACTAATGAGATAACTGTAACACAAAACGTAATAGGAGACACTAAAATGAAAGGGTATGGCTATGGAAGAAAAATAGTTCCATGCTTCTGTACAAAACCGGCAGCAACCGGAACACCGGCGGGTTATACCAAAGTTGGGGTTTCCGTTCAGCAGAAACAATCTGCATGGCCGGAAAATATACCAAACGGATGGATTGCTTTAGAATCAAAAACAAAAGGATTTGTAATTACAAGAGTTAACCATGTTGGAGGAACCAATGGTACACCTGTTAATACAGATGCAGTTATAGAAGCAAAAGAAGGGATGCTGATATATGATATTCAGGATTCCTGTGTAAAACTATTTAACGGAGAAAAATGGAATTGCATCACCCAAAGTTGTAATACCGCAGAATTCACTTTAAATTGTTCCGATGTTTCAATATCAGGAGACACAGATGGTCCTGATGTGAATTTCAGTGTTACAATACCTTATGCCAATGGTGATGGAGCTGACTATGCACAGCAGATTATGAATTCAGTTGCTTCTATGGGATTATCTGGTCTTACAGCCACTTTATCAGCCGGAACTCTGGCAAACGGAAACGGAACTTTGATAATTTCAGTCACAGGAACTGTAGACAACGGAGGATCTGCCTTTTTCCAATTTGAAATCAATGGTCATACTTGTATGATTATGTCTAGTATTACATTTCCTGCCGGAGAAGTATAAAAAATACAAAATCTTTATAAAAATGAAAAAATATATAATATCAAGTTTAGTTTTATTGGCTGTAGTTCCCACAAATGCACAAGTTGCAATTGGAAAAGTTAATATCAATGGAAATTCAACCTTACTGGATTTTTATGATAATACGGATAACTTCCGTGGTATTATTCTTCCTGCTTTAGAGGTTCAGCCTTCTTCTTTTACTCCTGCCAACAACGGAACATTTCTCTTTGATAAATCGGATAAGAAGATAAAGATGTATGAAAATAATGTTTGGAAAAGCTTGTCGGAAACTGGCGATGATTCTGGTATTTCTAATAATACAACCACTGAAAGCGAAAATAATCAGGGAGTGATTATTGGCTCGGATACAAGTGCTGCAAAGGGAATTTTAGTTTTGGAGTCTGCTGGTAAAGCAATGATTTTGCCTAAAGTAGCCAATCCACATTTAACTGTGAAATCTCCTTATCCCGGTATGATTTGTTATGATACGGTAAGTAAAACTCTAGCTGTATTTGATGGAAAAGTTTGGAATTACTGGAAATAAAGCTTCATGTAAATAATGGAGTAAAAAAAATCGCAGAACAGCATAAAAATGTTAGGGTTCTGCGATTTTAAAAGTAGAAAAAAGGTGAAACGAATCCACGGAAATATTTCATCTGAGTTCCGAAAAAGGAAGATATAAGGAAACTCCAATTTCTTTCGAATTTGCCGGAATATTTATACATAACACACACAAATGATTTTTGGTTGCAGGTAAAGCAAAAAATTCTGCAACCATTTTTAAAAAATACAATGAAATTCAAAAATATTCATATAGGGCAATTGATTGAAAAAAAAGTTATTGAGTCGAATATAGAAATTCACAGACTATGCAATTCCTTTAATTTGAAAGAGCCTAAAATCAGAAAAATGTATGAGCAGGAAAGCATTGATTCAGAAATCCTTCTCAAATGGTGCAAAATTCTGGATTATGATTTTTTCCGGATTTACACTCAGCATCTGATTTTGTATGCTCCATCTTCAGCTACGCAACAAATAAAAGAAAAAGCAATACAAACTTCACTTCCCGAATTCCGTAAAAATATATATACAAGGGAAATTATAGATTTTATTATAGAGCAAGTTTCAACAGGAGAAATGTCGAAAAGCCAGATCATCCAACGATATAAAATTCCCAAAACAACGCTGTATAAATGGATTAGCAAGTACAGGATAAATGGATATTAAACTAATTATATGGCACAACACAGGTTCACGCATTTAATCGGAAAAGATAAAAAGCAGATTCTGGTCGATTTCGGTCAGGAATTCAACTATTATCCTTCGGACCAATGGACATATGAACTCAAAAAAAACTGGTTAGGAAAACGGAAATTCCTGATTCTTGTTTTTAAAAATGATACTGTTGTTTCATCCAAAATCAAAACACAATATGGAAATTTCAACTTCAATAAACTATAAACTCATTTATACCGACCTGATTTCAAAAAAATTTCCTGAAAAGCAATCCGACTTTCAGAGAATTCTCAGCAAAAAATCATTGAATGAGTTTGATGTCTTACAGATAAGCCGTCAACTTTCGTCTGGTGACGAAGCCGATCTATATAATGGAAAACACAAATCATATTGCAAAAATACCATCCTGAAAATTCTCGATTTCCAGAAGAAGAATTGCCTGAACAATTCCGAACTTGCTAATCATTTCAATTTAAGCAGAAATACAGTAGCAAGGTGGAAAAAAATATTTCAGGTTTAAAACACAAATTCTTTATATTTAAAAAGATCATCAAAATTAATTCTGATGATCTTTTTCTTACAGCCTGTTTAAATTTTATTGCTAAAAATTTTAATAGGTATTTTGAGATGGATTTTTTGCTTCATGTTTGCAGATTTAGCGGGCTAAA
>DALZZF010000013.1:0-75377 GCA_031987605.1 Bergeyella sp.
ATTCTCTCTCATCTTAATTAGCCAATTTATTACTTTGCAAACATAGGAGGAGCGAACAATTCAATAAAATAACAAATATTGTTCTATAAAAATTTGAATCCCTCGGATTCTTATCATCACTAAATCACCAATATTTTGCCTAATCCCCAGATTTTGAAACTGCTCCCAACTTCTCATTAAAGATATTTTTACCTCTTGTGGCAAAACCAAATCTCAAATTCTCAAACTCTCAAACTCTCAAACTCTCAAACTCTCAAACCCCATCAAACCCTCAAATTTTCAAGTCCACAATTCATATTTTCCTATAAATCACATAATAATTTTCATCAAATTCGACGGGCACATCGCTTTCCAAAGTGATGGTTTGCAATTCACTTTTCGGATGGAGGGTAATTTCTTTTCCATTGTTTTTGATGCGGATCGGAAGATGAAAATCTTTTACCGTTTGCAGCCATTGAAACTGAAGCTGTTTCCCGTTTTGTTGATAAGCCAGCACCGGAATATCCACGGTTCTTAAATATTGATCGAATAGTCTTGAAAAATCAAATCCCGATTTCTCCGAAATATAATTTTCGATTTGCTGAGAAGTAACCGTTTGATGATAAAAATCCTTATTCATGCCACGCAGAATTCCCCTGAATTTTTCGTCGTTATTGATGACCTGGCGAATGGTGTGAATCATATTGGCTCCTTTCGGATACATATCGCCACTGCCTTCATTGCGGATTCCGTATTTTCCGATAATCGGCGAATTATTGGAAATATTGTTGCGAAGTCCGACTGCATAAGCATCTCCGTTTTTCTTTCCGATAAAATCATTTACAAAAAGAACTTCAGAATACGTGGTAAAACTTTCATGAATCCACATATCAGCCTGATCTTTTGCGGTGATGTTATTGGCAAACCATTCGTGTCCGGATTCGTGAACGATGATGTAATCCCAGCTCATTCCGTTTCCGGTTCCGGACATATCATGACCAAGATACCCGTTTTTGTAATGGTTTCCATAGGCAACATTGCTTTGATGTTCCATTCCGAGATATGGCGTTTCCACCAGTTTATACGAATCTTCGTAAAAAGGATATGGCCCAAACCAGTTTTCAAATGCCTTCAACATGGGCTGCACATTTTTAGGAAAATGAATTTTCGCTTTTTCCAGATTTTCTTCCAGAACCCAATAATCAAGATCTAAATTTCCTTTTTCGCCGGTATATGAATCTTTAAAATTCACCAGCTTACCGATGGTGGGAACAATAGAATAATCGTTGATCGGGTTTTTCACTTCCCAGGTGTAGATTTTTTTTTCGTTTTTTTCTGCGGTTTTCACCAGTCTTCCGTTGCCCACGCCAACGAGATTTTTTGGGGTGATGATGCTCATCGAAATTCCGTTGTCGGGTTCATCACTCCAGATGTCTTTTATCGGTAGCCAGAGCGATACACCTTCACCTTCCTGTGCAACGCTCATCCACGGATTTCCGTTTTTATCTTTCGTAAATACCCAACCGCCGTCCCAAGGTGCGCGTTTTGCAATTCTCGGCTTTCCGGAAAACTGAATTTCAAACGAATCGGAATCGCCTTTTTTATAATTTTTGTTTGAAGTGATGAAAATAAAATCGCCTTCACGTTTTGCAGTAAGATGCGAATTTTTATTCAAAAGTTTGAATTCCATCGGTTGATACAAATCAATCTGGAATACAGGATTGGCGATGTCTTGTGTAATTTCAAATTTTATTTTGTTTATTCCGGAAACAGATTTTTCTTCAAAATTCGGTTCTACGGTCAGTTCGTATCGGGTAACATTCCAAAAATTTCGGAATTGGGTGTCGGAACCTTTTAAAGTGTCTGCACCGGTAAGTTCTCCTTTCGGAAACAACTGTGCGCAGGAAAGGGCAGAACAGGAAATGAGGAAGGTGAATATGAACTTTTTCATCTGTCGAAAATTTTTAGATGATTAATAAGTTTTAAATCTTTACATTTTGTTACGGAAACAAATTACTGTTTTTGAACGGCTTTGGATTCGTTTTTCAACATTCTTTTATAAATTCTTGCCGACATCATAATACTGAATTCATATAAGATAATCAACGGAAAAGCTGCGGCAAGCATACTCATCACATCCGCCGGCGTTACAATTGCTGCCACCACCATAATCAAAACGATGGCGTGTCTTCGGTACGTTTTTAAAAATTGTGGAGTCAGAATACTGATCATGGTTAAATAATACACCAGAACCGGAAACAGAAATAAAAGTCCCATTCCTAAAACGACCTGTAAAAATAGAGTTGTATAATCTGATAAATCAAAGAGTTGCGTAATTGAATCGGAAATATTAAAGAGTAAGCCGAAATTGATGGCAAAAGGCAGAATCAGGAAATATCCTACCAAAATCCCCATCAGAAAAAGGATCCATACAAAATTGATGAAGAAAACGGAATTCTTTTTTTCGCTCGGATGAAGAGCCGGACTGATAAATCGCCACAATTCCCAGATAATATACGGAAATGCCAGAACGATTCCTCCGAAAATGGCCACAGCCATCATGACATTAAACTGCTGAAAAAGTTTTTTCTGCTGAACGGCAAAGTTATCCGGTAAGGTAAAACTTTCGTGTCCAAGCCATTCTTCAGAAAAATGATTGACAATTTTGAAAGTCAGAAAATCGTTTTTCGTAGGAGCAAAAAAGATATGATCCATAATCCAGTTGATGTTGAATCCTACAATCAAAGCGCCCAGAACAATGGCTATAATACATCGGATGAGATGTCCGCGAAGTTCACCAATGTGGCTCCAAAACGACATGTCTTTCTCTTCACTCATACTTTTTTCAAATATTTTTTTTTAAGAATTATCTTTACTTTCCCTTTTTACTTTTCCTTTTCCCTTGTCTCTTTTTCCTTTTTCCTTGTCTCTTTTTAAATTATCCCTTCATCCAGAAGTCGGTGCAGATCGATAATTCCGTGGTAAATTCCACCATCGGTTACAATCAGTTGTCCGATATTATTGTCTTTCAGGATTTTCATTGCTTCTTTGGCAAGTGCGCTTGTTTCAACGGATTTCGGATTTTTGCTCATGATTTCTTTGGCGGTAATTTTTTTGATGTCTTCATTTTTCATCAACATTCTTCTCAGATCGCCATCGGTAATAACACCCAATATTTTCCCGTGATCCGTAACGACGGTAATTCCGTGTGTGGAAGAACTTACGGAAATAATGATGTCTTTTATTCCCGAATCCGGATGTACTTCCGGTTTTTGAGAAGATAAAAACTGCTGCACTTTTGCGGTAAGATTTTTTCCCAGACTTCCGCCAGGATGAAATTTTGCAAAATCAGTATCCCGAAAATGCTTAATTTCCATCAAACAAATCGCAAGTGCATCACCCAACGCCATTTGTACCGTTGTGGATGAAGTCGGAGCCAGTTTGATCGGGCAGGCTTCCTTTTCCACGTGGGTGTTGAGAACAATATCCGAATTTTCGGCGAGCTTGCTTTTCAGATTTCCCGTCATCCCGATAAGTGCGGAGGAATATTCTTTCAGATACGGAATTAAACTCACAATTTCCGGAGAATTTCCCGAGTTGGAAATACACAGCACAACATCCTGCTTCTGAATAAGTCCCAAATCGCCGTGAATGGCTTCCGAAGCGTGCAAAAACTGAGAAGGTGTTCCCGTGGAATTCAGCGTGGCCACAATTTTATTGGCAACATGAGCGGATTTCCCGATTCCCACGATAATCAACTTGCCATTTGCAGAGTTAATGGTTTCTACGGCTTTCAGAAAATTATCGTTCAGTCTGTTTTTTAAATGTTCAAGTTCGGAAATTTCAATTTCGATAGAATTTCGCGCTATGGAAAGTATTTCGGAAGGCTTCATTTTTAATCCGTGATTTTTTAAAGAGGTTTCTCCAAAATTATTTTTTTTTACACTTTTATTTATTAACTTTGGGTAAGATGCAAATTTAGCAAACTAATTTAGATGAAGACAAAAAGTACCGACTTATCCAAAGATCTGAAGAAATTTTTCGGCTTTTCCCAATTCAAGGGACAGCAGGAAAAGGTTATTCAGACACTTTTGGAAGGTAAAGATGTATTTGTATTGATGCCGACAGGAGGAGGAAAATCGCTTTGCTATCAACTTCCTGCATTGATTTGTGAAGGAACGGCGATTGTGGTGTCTCCGCTGATTGCGCTGATGAAAAATCAGGTGGATGCCGTAAATGGTCTCTCTTCCGATGAAGGAACGGCACATGTATTGAATTCTTCTCTGAACAAAGCCCAAACCAAGCAGGTTTTTGATGATATTAAAATCGGGCGGACAAAACTTCTGTATGTTGCGCCGGAAAGTTTAATTAAAGAAGAATACCTTGAGTTTCTGAAAGAAGTAAAAATTTCTTTCGTAGCGATAGATGAGGCCCATTGTATTTCGGAATGGGGACACGATTTTCGCCCGGAATACCGCAATCTTAAACTCATCATCAATAAAATAGCCGATGTTCCGATTATTGCATTAACGGCAACGGCAACGCCTAAAGTTCAGGATGATATTCAGAAAACTTTGGGGATGAATAATGCCGTGGTTTTTAAAGAAAGTTTCAACCGGCCGAATTTATTCTACGAGGTACGCCCAAAAGTGAATGTTGACAAAGAAATCGTGCGGTTCATCAACCTGAATAAAGGAAAATCCGGGATCGTATATTGCCTGAGCAGAAGAAAAGTGGAGGAATTTGCACAACTTCTTCAGGTAAACGGAATTGATGCATTGCCGTATCATGCCGGACTCGACCAGAAAACCAGAATTACCAATCAGGATAAATTTCTCATGGAGGAATGCGACGTGATTGTGGCAACCATTGCTTTTGGAATGGGAATCGATAAGCCGGATGTACGCTTTGTTATCCATTACGATATTCCAAAATCTCTGGAAAGTTATTATCAGGAAACAGGAAGGGCCGGAAGAGACGGTGGAGAAGGACATTGTGTGGCTTTTTACGATCCGAAGGACATTGAAAAATTAGAAAAATTTCTCGCCCAGAAACCGCTTTCAGAAAAAGAAATCGGCTTGCAATTGCTGAATGAAGTCGTAGGTTATGCTGAAACTTCGATGAGCCGCCGCCAATATCTTCTTAATTATTTCGGGGAACAGTTTGATCCTGTAAACGGAGCCGGTGCTAAAATGGATGATAATTCGCTACACCCTCCAAAACTGAAAGAAGCCACAAAAGATTTGATACTGGTGTTGGATGTGGCAAAAAAATTAGAAGAAAAATTCAGATCCAGAGATCTTATCAATATAATTGTGGGGAAAGAAAGTCCTGTAACCAAATCCTACAAGCTGGAAACCCATAAACTTTTTGGAATCGGAAAAAATGAATCTGACAATTACTGGAAATCCATTATCCGGCAGGCAACCGTACAGAATTATCTCCAGAAAGATATTGAAACCTACGGTGTTTTAAAACTCACCGAAAAAGGAAACCAAATGCTGGAAGGCAAATGCAAAGATTCTTTTAAAATTGCAGAAGACCGGGAATACGATCTGAACCAAACCAAATCGGAGGCGGATAGTGTTCAGGTGCAAAATAGCGGAGGAATGGATCAGGCACTTTTCAACCAGTTGAAGGAACTTCGCAAAAAGGTAGCCAAGAAAATGGGAATTCCGCCGTATACCGTATTTATGGATCCGAGTCTGGAAGATATGACGGTGCAATATCCGGTTTCTGTGGAAGAGATCGCAAAAATTTATGGCGTTGGCGAAGGAAAAGCCCGGAAATATGGAAAAGAATTTGCCGATTTCATCAAAAGTTATGTGGAAGAAAATAATATTGAACGCATGCAGGATATGGTGTTGAAGCAGGTGGCCAACAAGTCTTCTCATAAAGTTTTCATCATTCAGAGTACCGATAAAAAATTGGACTTTGAAGATATTGCAAAAGGCAAAAACCTAACGATGGATGAGCTTCTGAAAGAAATGGAATCCATTGTTTATCAAGGAACAAAGTTAAATATCAGTTATTATATTGATGATAATTTTGATGAAGATATGGTAGAAGAATTCATGGATTTTATGAACGAATCCGAAAGTGACAGCATGAAAGTGATTACCGCAGAATTCGGAGACGATCTCAGCGATGAAGAATTAAGAATGCTTCGCATCAAGTTCATCAGTGATGTCGCAAATTAAAAAAACAAGATAATTTATAGAAATTATTCAAAATCAGGCGTTTCATCATCCAGCAAATGCCCGAAATAACTTTTTTTGGTTTGTAGATATTGTAAGCTGTTTTTATTGGCTTTAATCTGAAGTGGAATTCTTTCATGAAGAATAATATCACTGTTCTGCACAATTTTAATTTTCTCCGGATTATTGGTCATCAGATTGATTTCTTTTGCGCCCAGCATGTGAAGAATATCAATAGCATTTTGAAAATTCCGGTCGTCCGCCGGAAGTCCGAGTTCGAGGTTCGCCTGCACTGTGTCAAATCCTTTTTCCTGTAATGCGTAGGCTTTAAGCTTGTTGATAATTCCGATGTTTCTTCCTTCCTGACGAAGGTAAACGATGATTCCTCCATTTTTTTGCATATACTTCATGGCAATATCCAATTGCTGTCCGCATTCGCATTTTTTGGAATGAAATACTTCCCCGGTAATGCATTCCGAGTGAAAACGAACATTTATCGGTTTGGAAAAATCTGTATTTTCGGCAATTAATGCTATTTGCGGCATCCAGTCATTCTCTTTTTCGGAGAAGGCAATCATCCGGAACGTACCATATTCTGTGGGGATATTGGCTTCCGCTTGTATTTTAATCATAGATTTTGGAGGACGTTTTTAGTTAAGCGTTACCGTATCTTTTTTTTGTTGGGTATCTTCCAGAACGTTCATATTTGTTTTGATGCGAACCAAATAACGGTTTAGTATATCGGCTTCGTCCTGATTGAGATAGGGTTTTAGTTTTTGCAGTTTCTTATAACTGCGCTGATAGTTGTTGTATGATTTCTCCATATTTCGGAGGTCATAAGATTGCATTCCGCCAATATAGCCATTAAGATATTCTTTCAGTTTTGAAATTTCAATATTTACGGCATCATTGGTAAATTTAGGGAAAGAACTTAAAAGATTGGTGATTTCAGACATATAGTTTATCTGGTTGGCTCTTTCGGTATAGGACGTGATTTTATATTTTTCCCCGGTAATATCATTATAATTGTCTGTAACCGGAGAAAGGTTTATCTTCTCAGTATTACAGGACATCATTGTTAGAATGGTACAACAGCAAAAAAATATCTTTTTATCCATTTTTACGGCTTTGGTAAAGGATTGGATTAAGACTTTCATCGTTGTACATTTTCATTTGTTTGTACACTTTCATCTTAACTTTACCTTTCTCAATATCCTCCAGTAATTGGTCAATGGCGGTAGATAAATCAAGTTTTTGTTCCTCAAGAACCTGAAGTTTTTCCATGCATTTGTTCCGGTGATCTTCACTGGCGGATTCCCGATGAGCTTCAATGGACATATGGTATATTTTCAAGGCGAGAATTGAAAGTCTGTCTACCGCCCAAGCAGGAGTTTCGGTATTGATTCTTGCCTCTTGATCGGGTTGTGTATTCTCATATTTTTTGAGAAACCAATGGTCAAGATATTCTACCAAATCGGTTCTGTCTTGGTTGGATTTGTCAATTCTCCGCTTTATGGTAAGCGCTTCTTCAGCGGTAATATTTTCATCACGAATGATGTCTTCCAAATGCCATTGAACGGTATCAATCCAATTCTTAGCATACAAAATTTGTTCCAAACCTTTTGTGGGGTATGGATTCTGTATGGGTTGGTTTACATCATCTGTAACGTGATAATCTTCAATAGATTGTTTGAATACTGCCCAAGCTGCATCCGAAAAATTCATTATTTCAGGTGTTTAGTTAGACGTATTCTGGCTGTTGGAATCCGTTGGTTTTTTTTCGTCTTCCTTCACGGCATCCTTGAATTCTTTAATTCCGGATCCCATACCGCGCATCAGTTCAGGAATTTTTTTACCACCAAAAAGAATGAGCACGATCAGCGCTACAATCAGGATATGTTGCCAAGAGATGGCAAGTATTGTTAATGTTTCCATTTTTCAAATTTTTACAAAGTTAATGAAATTTTAGTTCACCCATTCCAATGGATTTACCGGAGTGCTTCCGTTCCATATTTGGAAATCAAGTGTGGTAGATCCATCAAAATCCTGACCAACCGTACCGATGTTCGATCCTGCAGAAATAGGCTGGTTTGCAGAAACCATGGTGTTGGCAAGATTTGCGTAAACCGTAAAATAATCACCGTGTTTTACCAGAATGGTTTTGGTGCCGTCCGGAGAAGCGATAATTCTTGATACGGTTCCCGGGAATACACATTTTGCAACGGTTCCTTTTGGAACTGCAATTTTTATCCCGTTGTTTTCTTCCCATATGTTTTTGAAAACAGGATGCTGTTGGCGACCAAAATAGTGGGTAATGGTTCCACGAACCGGCATTCCGATTCGGCCTCTGTTGGCTGCAAAATTAGCCACACTTCCTGTAGAAACGCCATAACTGGACATTGCTTTTGTTTCAGCGGCTTTTTTCTCGTCGTCTTTTTTCTTCGCAAGTGCGGCTTCAGCAGCTCTGGCTTCCGCGGCTTTATCGGCAGCCGCTTTTGCTTTTACCGCAGCGTCGGCAGCATCTTTTGCAGCAGCAACTCTTCTGGCTTCTTCTTTAGCGGAAGCTTCATCTTTAGCGGCTGCTTCGGTTCGTTTTCTTTCTTCCTCTGCTTTTTTCGCTGCAAGATCTGCTGCTTTTTTGGCTTCTGCTTCCGCTAGTTTTCGGGCACGTTCCAATGCTTCTTCACGGGCTTTATTTTCGGCCTCGATTCTTGCTTTTTCACGGGCAGCAGCTTCTTTTGCCAAACGAATTTTTTCTGCTTCGGCGCGTTTACGTTCTTCTTCTTTTGCTTTGGCTATCCGGATTTCTTCAGCAATAATTGTACGGATTTGCCCTTCCAGACGTTTGGATTCCGCCTGCTTTTGTTTGAGTTCCGCCGTTAATTGGGCTTCGTTTTTCTTGAATTCAACCAAAAGAATTTCTTTCTGTTTGCGTTCTGCTTCAATCGTGTTGAGGTCTTTTTGCTGGTTGGAAAGGAGAATATTTTTTTCGTTTACGGATTTTTGTTTTGCGGCAACCGCCAGTTTCATTTTAGTGGCTGCTTCTGTAATTTCCGCAGCTTTACGATCTTGATAATCAGAATATTGTTTTAAATATTGAACCCTTCTAATTGCCTGCCCAAGATTTTTGGATGAAAGGATAAAGGTTACTTTGTTTTGTACTCCTTTATTTTTGTAGGCATTGATTAAAACCTCGGAATAATTTTTGCGTAAAATGGCAAGTTCGCGGTTCTGACGGTTAATTTCCAACTGACGGAGATAGACTTCGTCTTCGATCAACTTTTTTTCTTTTTGAGTATTGGTGTATACTTTTTCGCGAAGTTGAATTTTGGTATTGACATTATTCAGGTAGGCCAAAGAAAGTTTGGATTGTTGCTGGGTTTTTGCCAATTGTGTATTGATTGCGGAAATCTGCTTTTTTAGTTCTGAATTTTGCTTCTGAAGCTGTTCTTTGTTCTGAGCGAAGAAAATTCCGGAAAGCAAAATGCTGATGAGAAAAGCGATTTTTTGTGTCATTTAATTTCAGTTTTTTTATAATTAGCAGGCACAGAATAAGGAGTTTCCATCTGGACAAACGCAAAATTCGTATTTTCGATCTGAATCTGGCTGGTTTTGTCGTTTTTTATAATTATTTTAACACTTTTCGGAAAGCGTGAATTTTCTACGGAAACCCAATTGGAATAATTGATTTCCAAAGTTTCATTCTTCCGGACTTCATTCAGGATTACTTTGCTTAATTCTGCATCTGGAGTATATTGGAGCTGGATTTTATATTCCGAAATTGCACCGTTTTTATTAACAATTTGATTGTGTTTTGAATTCAGATTATAGCCCTGAGCATTTTGGGTAAGAACAAAATCTTTTTCATTTACAGGAATAAAAGTTTTGCCCAAAAGCAAATTCTGAAGTGCCTGATAATCGATGAAGTTAATATTCAACAAATGATTGAGATAAGTGAAATCGGAATCAATATAGGTTTTATTCCACTTTTCATAGCCTTTTATCCCTTCCTGTGTTGCGATTCCACGACCGGCACTGAATAGAAGAGCGGTAATATTCATCCATACTTTTTGCCCGTTTTCAATATAAATAGTGGCATCCAGAGTAGGAATAAAACTTCCGGTATCAATATTGATTTTACTATTGATTTTTACCTGATCAAATGGCGAAGGTTTGGAAATATTGGTAAAAAAGGAATTTTCCGAAACGGGATTGTCGACATCTACTGGTTTTGTAATGGTTTTCTGCGATTTGCAGGCACTTAAAACAAAAGCAAGAATTAAAAATAAATGAGGAAACTTCATATAAAAATGGTTTGCAAAAGCAATTTACAATATTAACGCCAAACCACACAAAAACATTTTGTGTGGTTTGAATTTATAATTTTTTAAGAGTCTGTTGAAATTTAGCAAAGATTATTTTCGTAAGTTGTATAAAAAATGGTAAAATTTTAAATAGGTTCTTAGATTTCGGTATTCAAATCCCAGTTTTCCAGATAATCGTGAACTTTTTTCAGGAACATTCCGCCCAGACTTCCGTCCACCACGCGATGATCGTAAGAGTGCGACATGAACATCAGGTGGCGAATGGCAATAACATCTCCATCTTTGGTTTCCAGCACGGCAGGTTTTTTTACAATGGCACCGATGGCGAGAATGGCGACCTGAGGTTGAGGGATAATCGGGGTTCCCATCAAATTTCCGAAACTTCCTACATTGGAAATCGTATAAGTTGCACCCTGTGTGTCTTCCGGTTTCAGCTTTTTATTTCTTGCACGGAATGCCAGATCGTTAATGGCTTTTGCCAGACCGGAAAGTGAAAGCTGGTCGGCATTTTTGATGACCGGAACAATCAGGTTTCCATCCGGAAGTGCGGTTGCCATTCCGATGTTGATGTTTTTCTTTTTAATAATAGAATCTCCGTTTACGGAAACATTAATCATCGGATAATCCTGAATGGCTTTTACTACGGCATGCACAAAAATGGGCATAAAGGTAAGTTTTTCACCTTCGCGTTTTTCGAATTCTGTTTTGTATTGGTTTCTCCATTTTACCACATTGGTTACATCGGTTTCGATAAAGGAGGTAACATGTGGTGCAATTTGTTTTGCTTTTACCATATTTTCGGCAATGATTTTCCGCATTCTGTCCATCGGAATAATTTCATCACCGGCAGAAACCAGGATGGATTGTGCCGGAGCAGAAATTTTTGGAGCCGGTGTAGAAACGGCAGAGCTTTCCATCTTCGTATGCTGAATAGGGGCAGAAGAAGTTCCTCTGTTCTGAACATAGGCTAAAATATCTTCTTTGGTAATTCTGCCTTCAAGACCGCTACCTTTAATCGCTTTCAGTTCGTTTTCAGAAATGTTTTCCTGCGTGGCAATGGATTTTACCAATGGTGAAAGATAGAGATCACCGGTGAATTCTTGTTTTGGAGCGGAGGCCTGAAGAGGTTTTTCCAGCTCAGAAAGGACTTCCGGCTCTGGCTCATTTGTGTTAGGGGAAGAAATTTCAGTAGTGTTTTCACTTTCGCCTTCCACTTCTAAAATGGCAATAACTTCTCCAACTTTTGCAATTTCATCTTTTTGTTTCAGGATGGTTACAATTTTTCCGGAAACGGGTGTCGGAACATCGGAATCTACTTTATCGGTTGCTATTTCCACTACGGAATCGTCTTCCGAAACCTGATCGCCTTCTTTTACGAGCCAATCAATAATGGTTGCTTCCATCACACCTTCACCCATTGAAGGAAGTAATAACTGATAATTTGCCATTGGAGAATATTTGGTTTTCACAAATATAAACAATTTTGAAAACTTAGCAATTTTTGCGCATAAATTTACGAATTTGATAATTTTAAGGAATTATAAAACAAATTCGGTAATGTTTTACAGCCTGTGATAATTTTATTTCACAAAATTATCACAGGCTGTAAGAGTCGGGCTAAATGATTATCAATAAAATTTCAACAGGCTATTAATCTTTTGAAACAAAATCCAAAACAGAATAATCTCCTAAAGAAATTTCCCGGGCAACACCGTAATATTGGGCATTATTCCCGATCATGGAATTGCTAAGATTGCCATGATTGATGGTGGTGTTTTCCTGAACCAGTGAGTTTTCAATATTGGAATTGATGACTTTCGTTCCGTTTCCTAAAGATACATGCGGACCGATTTTAGAATTGAGAACTTCCACATTTTCACCGATAAAACACGGTGGAATAATTAGGCTATTCTGGATTTTTGCAGATTCCGGAAAGTGGGAAAATTCTTCTTTTTCATACTCCAGAATTTTTCCGTTGGTTTCTACGGTTGCATTTTTGTTTCCACAATCCATCCAGTCGTCTACTTTTCCTAATGAAAATTTTGCTCCTTTTACACGAAGGTTTTCCAAAGCGGTGGTCAATTGATATTCTCCTCCGTATTTAATGTCGTTTTCCATGATGTAATTGATTTCATCCATTAGTTTTTCTGCGGATTTGAAATAATAAATTCCAATAATCGCAAGATCGGAAACAAATGTTTTTGGTTTTTCCACAAAATCAGTGATGAAGCCATAATCATCCAGTTTTACCACACCGAAAGCTGAAGGATCTTCCACTTTTTTCACCCAAATTACCCCATCGGAATTTTTATCCAAAGTAAAATCTGCGCGGAAAAGTGTGTCGGCAAAAGCAATTACAACATCTCCCTGCATAGAATTTTCTGCACATTTTATAGCGTGGGCTGTTCCCAGAGGTTCATCCTGAGTGTAAACACTTCCTTTTGCGCCCAGTTTTTCGGCAATTTGAATGAGGGATGCTTCAACCTCGGAACCGAAATCACCAATAATGAATGCTATTTCATCTATTTTTTCTCCTGCAACTTTTGCAATATCTTCTACCAATCTTTGTACAATCGGTTTTCCTGCAATTGGAATCAGGGGCTTAGGAACGGTTAACGTGTGAGGTCTTAGTCTTGATCCTCGACCCGCCATTGGAACTATAATTTTCATTTTGTTTTATTTAATAAAGGGACAATGTTTTTGTATTATAATTTATAAAAAAGGTTTACAAATTTATGAAAATAAGTTGAGTATTTTCTTTCAGGAAATAATGTTACAAATGATTAATATTAGTGAATAAACCTTTTATTTTCGGACTTTTGAAAGTATAAAATCTTTTTCGCTGAAAAGAAGAATTCCGGTATAAATGACAAATAAAATATTGCCCATCCAGAAATTGTAATCAAATATTTTCACCGCAATATAACTGAAAATACTTAGTAAAATCAGGAAAAACAGCATTTTCCCAACACGGTAAGGAATGGGATAATATTTTTGCCCGAGAAGATAGGAAACCACCATCATAACAAGGTATGCCAACAATGTTACCCATGCCGAAATCATAAAACCATATTTTCCCAAAAGCCAAAGGTTCAGGGAAATGGTAATCAAAGCTCCCAACCAGGAAATAATCGTTCCCACAAAAGTTCTGTCGGTTACTTTGTACCATGTGGAAAAATTGTAATAAATCCCAAAACAAAGGTTGGCAATCACAATAATCGGAACAATATCAATCGCGTTCCAATAAGTATGATTGGGAACGAGAATTTTCATAATCCATGAAATATTGGCAATAATTCCCATCGCGACTGCAGATGCAAAAAAAGCAAAATATTCCGTGACTTTAGCATAGGTGTTTTTTGCGTTTTTGTTGTTCATCTCCTTGAAAAAATAGGGCTCAATTCCCATTCTGTATGCCGTCACAAAAAGCGTCATCAGTACAGCGATTTTATAGCATCCGGCGTAGGAACCGGCATCTGCTTTATCAATTTTGTAATATTGGATGTATTTGTCGAAATTTTCATTCACCATAAAAGCAAATCCGGCAATCATCACAGGCCAGGAGTATTTGAACATTTGTATCAGGAGCGTTTTGTCCATTGATGCCCGAACTTTCAGAATAACCGGAATCAAAAGGATAAAAGTAACGATGCTGGCAAATAGATTGGCAAAAAACGGATAAGAAACTTTCGTGCTAAGCCCCATTTTTTCTGAGACTGAATGGGGGATAAATAAAAACAACCCAAAAACAAAAATGGTTTGAAGAATGGTTGCCACAATTCGGATTGCCGAATATTTTATGGGCTTATTGTGAAATCTCAGCCATGCAAAAGGAATAACACACAGGTTGTCGAAAAATGCAATCAGCGCAAACCATAAGATGTATTCCGGGTTTTCAGCATAACCAAAATATTCTGCAATCGGTCGGTTGAAAACAATGCAGGATAAAAGAAATACGGTGGATAAGGCAAATAAAAACCAGAATGCCGTATTAAAAGTTTTGGGTTCGCGGTCTTTTTCTGCCGAAAAACGGAAATAACTTGTTTCAAACCCAAAAGAAAGAAAAATATTGACAAACGAAATTAATGCATACAGATTTCCAAATTTCGCAAACTCTTCATTCTCAATGAATTTTATATAAAGCGGATTCAGTACCACCAGAATAATCCGCGGAAGAATCGCACCCATTCCGTAGATAATGGTTTCGTTGAGGAGCTTTTTCAAAATATGCTGACTTTTCTGCAAATGTAATTAAAATAGTTGTTGGTTCTTGGTTGTCGGTTAATGGTTGAGTGTTTGGAGTGGTGAGATTTTTTTATCAATTAGGTCGGGCTTTAGCCCGATTTTGATAATTTAAATCGTTTGGCTTTAGCCAAAACTTAAACTAACTTTGTGGAAATTCGACAACGATAAACAGACAAACCAATAATGAAAACCCTCATCAAAAACGCCAAAATCGTCAACGAAAACCTTGTGTTCTCCGTCGATGTTCTTATCGAAAACGATTTAATTACCCAAATACTTCCCGAAATTCCGGAAAATGAAGCCGAAAGGATCATCAACGCTAAAGGAAAATATCTTCTTCCTGGTGTGATCGACGATCAGGTACATTTCCGTGAACCGGGACTCACCTGGAAAGGCGATATCGAAAGTGAATCCAAAGCAGCCATTGCAGGCGGAATCACCACATTTATGGATCAGCCCAACACCGTTCCCAATGCGGTAACTCAGGAACTTCTGCAGGAAAAGTACGATATTGCTGCCGAAAAATCGTACGCCAATTATGGTTTTATGATGGGCGGAACCAATGATAATCTGGATGAAATTTTAAAAACCAATCCCAGAAATGTTCCGGGTATAAAACTTTTTCTCGGTTCCTCCACAGGAAATATGCTGGTGGATAATCCCGAAACTTTGGAAAATATTTTCAGTAAAACCAAAATGCTGATTGCTGTACATTGCGAAGATGAAGATACGATCCGTAAGAACACAGAAGAATACAAAACTAAATATGGTGATGATATTCCGGTGAAATTTCACTACTTAATCCGAAGCGAAGAAGCATGCTATAAATCCTCTTCCAAGGCCATTGAATTAGCGAAAAAAACCGGAGCAAGGCTTCATGTTTTTCATTTATCGACGGCAAAGGAAACCGAACTTTTCAGAAACGACATCCCTTTAAAAGACAAAAAAATTACGGCGGAAGTTTGTGTCCATCACTTGACGTTTACCAATGAAGATTACGAAACCAAAGGAACTTTAATCAAATGGAATCCTGCCGTAAAAACGCAAAAAGATAAAGACGGATTGTGGGAGGCGCTTTTGGACGACCGGATTGATGTAATTGCGACCGATCACGCGCCGCACACCTGGGAAGAAAAACAGAATGTGTACACAAAATGTCCTTCCGGAGCACCACTGGTACAGCATTCTTTGAATGTAATGCTGGAAAATTACCACAATGGAAAAATCTCTTTGGAGAAAATCGTGGAAAAAATGTGTCATAACCCGGCAATTTTGTTCCGAATCGAAAAGCGTGGATTTATTCGTGAAGGCTATAAAGCCGACCTCGTTTTGGTGGATTTGGATAAAAAATGGACAGTTGAAAAAGACAATATTTTGTACAAATGCGGTTGGAGTCCTCTCGAAGGAACGGAGTTTCATAACGCAGTTACCCACACTTTTGTTAACGGAAATCTGGTATATGAAAACGGAAACTTTGCCCAGGAAAAATTCGGGGAAAGACTTTTGTATACGACATTTTAAATTTCAAATTCAACAAAATATCATTCACAAAAAATTAACGTTAAATTTGAAAAAACCGAAATCACAAAAATTCATATTGTTTGCATACAGGATGTAACAATTTGATTTTTTATTTGTCTTATCTATAAATATTATTAAACTATGATCAGAAGAATTTCTACAGTTTTATTGGTAGCAGCTCTTTCGTTCAACGCTTTCGGACAAAACAACGAATGGAAGGAAGCGAAAAGCGGAGGCTATACCTATAAATATGTGACCAACGATCCTACCAACTCCAGGTTTTATACCCTGAAAAATGGTCTGACCGTTATTTTAAGTCCAACCACTAAAGATCCGAGAATTCAGGCGTATGTTGCCGTGAAAGCCGGAAGTAAAACCGATCCTGCTACCAATACAGGTTTAGCGCATTATCTGGAGCACATGCTTTTCAAAGGAACCGATAAATACGGCTCACTCGATTGGAGTAAAGAAAAACCGGAACTGGATAAAATTGATGCGCTGTACGAGCAGTACAATAAAACCAAAGACGAAACGCAGAGAAAAGCAATTTATAAAAAAATCGACTCAATCTCTGGTGTAGCAAGTAAATATTCCATCGCCAATGAGTACGACAAAATGCTTTCCGGAATGGGCGCACAGGGAACCAATGCTTGGACAAGTTTCGAGGAAACCGTTTATACAGACGATGTTCCGTCCAGCTCGATAGATAAGTATCTTGCCGTGCAGGCAGAACGTTTCAGAAATCCGATTCTGAGAATTTTCCATACCGAACTGGAAGCGGTGTACGAAGAGAAAAACAGAACTTTGGATAATGATGGCAGACAGGTTTTTGAAACCTTATTCTCCAATTTATTTAAAAATCACAACTACGGACTTCAGACCACCATCGGAACGGTGGAACATTTGAAAAATCCTTCACTGGTACAGATTCGTAAATATTTCAGTACTTATTATGTGCCCAACAATATGGGAATCGTGATGTCGGGAGATTTTAATCCGGATGAAGTGATTGCCAAAGTTGATAAGGATTTTTCTTATATGCAGAATAAACCGGTGCCGAAATACACTTTTAATCCGGAAGATGCCATTAAGACTCCGATTGTAAAAGAAATCGTAGGTCCGGATGCAGAAAGCGTAACCATCGGTTATCGCCTTCCGGGAAACAAAGATAAAGACGTGCTTCTTGCCGATTTGGTCGGTTCTATTTTAACCAACGGAAAAGCCGGTTTAATGGATTTGAATCTGGTAAAAAAACAGAAACTTCTTCGTGCCGGAGCGTTTACGTATACTTTGATTGACCACGGTATTTTGTATTTGTCCGGTTCACCAACTTCAGGGCAGTCTTTGGAAGAAGTAAAATCGTTGATGCTTGAGCAGATCAACAATCTGAAAAAAGGAAACTTCGATGATGATTTAATTCCATCCATCGTTAACAATATTAAAAAACAGAAAATTCAGGAAACAGAAACCTATTCCGATAGAGCCAATCTTTTGGTAGGTGCTTTTACCGCTGATCTGGACTGGAAAACTCAGGTAGCGTATGTAAACGATCTTTCCAAAATCACCAAAGCGGATGTAGTTGCTTTCGCCAATAAATATCTGGGAGATAACAATTATGTAGCAATTCTGAAAAGAAAAGGCGAGCGAAAAGACCTTCAGAAAATCGACAAACCAACGATTACGCCGGTGGAAACCAATGCCGACAAGCAGTCCGCTTTCGTGAAGTTGATTGAAGATATGCCAAGCACGCCATCCACACCGGTATTTTTGGATTTCGATAAAGACATTCAGAAATCAAAAGTTGGAAATGCCGAAGTTCTTTACGTTCCGAATAAAGACAACGCCTTATACAGACTGCGTTACCGATATAAAATAGGCTCTCTGAACGATCTTAAAATGCCAATCGCCGCACAATATCTTCAGTTCCTGGGAACCGATAAAAAATCGGCAGAGCAAATCTCTAAGGATTTCTATAAAATCGCATCCAGCTTCAATGTTTCTACAGGAGAAGAATATACGACCGTAACCATTGAAGGTCTTCAGGAAAACTTCGATCAGGCGGTGAAATTATACGAAGATTTGGTTCTGAATGTAAAACCCGATGATGAAGCATTGAAAGCCTTAAAAGCAAGATTGACCAAAGCAAGAAACGATGCCAAACTGAATAAAGGTGCCATTCTTCAGGGATTGACCAGCTATGCTTTATATGGTTCGAAAAACAAATTCAACAACACATTATCTGCTGCGGATTTAGAAGGAATTTCTTCTTCAGAACTGGTTTCTAAAATCAAGGATTTGAATAATTATGAGCAAACCGTCATTTATTACGGTCCGGCTTCATTAAGTGAACTTACTTCCAAACTGAAAGCAGCACATGCGGTTCCGGCAACATTTAAAACTCCTGCTGCTGCCAAAACTTTCACACAGATTCCTGCGACTAAAAATCAGGTGCTTTTCACCGATTATGAAATGGTTCAGGCAGAAACAAGATGGATCCGCAATACCGATAAATACGATCCGAAAAACACCACTTTGATAAATGTGTTCAACAATTATTTCGGAGGCGGAATGGGATCGATCGTATTCCAGACCATCCGTGAAAGTAAGGCGTTGGCGTACAGCACCTATGGATATTACGTTTCTCCACAGAAAAAATCCGATGATTATTATGTGATGAGTTATGTCGGAAGCCAGGCAGATAAATTCAAAGATGCGACCACCGCAATGAATGAACTTCTCACCAAAATGCCGGAACTTCCAGCCAATCTTGAACTCGCTAAAAGTCAGGTGAAAAAAGATATTCAAACCGAAAGAATTACGCAGGACGGCATTATTTTCCGTTACCTTTCTGCTAAAGAATTAGGCTTGAAGGACGATATCAGAAAGCAAATTTACAGTTCCGTTGACGGAATCAAAATGAGCGATCTGAAAAATTTCCACCAAACCAACCTTTCCGGAAAGCCATACACTTATGCATTGGTGGCTTCCGATAAAAAAGTTTCTCAGGACGAAATGAAAAAACTCGGAGAAGTGAAGAAAATTTCTTTAGAAGAACTTTTCGGGTATTAATTCTCAATCGATTTTATAAAAGCAAAAGCTGTTCGGGATTTTCCGGGCAGCTTTTTTATCATTCAAGTCCAACACCCCAAATCCAATATTGAAATACGTATATCGCACATCGAAAATCGCAAATCGCAAATCGCAAATGCATCAGGGCACCTTTATCCGCCTTCCGCTCCCGCTTTTCTGTTCGCCGCATCCAGCGCTTAATTCCAAAAGCTCCTCACAGAAAGAGCTCCGCTCAAGTCGGGGTGCGGGGTTTGAGTTTGTATTTCCGGCATAGTTTTCATCATCGCGACGATAGAAATTAATCCTATATTTACAGTCAACCATTAACGATCAACCATCAACCATGAACTATACACAGCCCATGCTTCGCGAAGGAGCATTAAAAGATAAAGTCGCCATCGTTACCGGTGGCGGAAGCGGACTTGGAAAAGCCATGACCAAATATTTTCTGGAACTCGGCGCAAAGGTCGTCATCACTTCCAGAAATCTGGAAAAACTGCAGACCACCGCGAAAGAATTAGAAGAGCAAACCGGTGGAAAAGTACTCTGCGTTTCCTGCGATGTCCGCAACTGGGACGAAGTACAAGCCATGAAAGATGCCGCCATCAAAGAATTTGGAAAAATTGATATTTTACTCAACAATGCCGCAGGAAATTTCATTTCTCCTACCGAAAGATTAACCCATTCCGCATTCGATTCGATTCTTGATATTGTGCTGAAAGGGACTAAAAACTGCACACTTTCCATTGGCAAATACTGGATTGAAAACAAAATTCCGGGAACAGTTTTGAATATTGTGACCACCTATTCATGGACGGGATCAGCGTATGTAGTTCCTTCCGCCTGTGCAAAAGCCGGCGTTTTGGCCATGACCAGAAGTCTGGCAGTAGAATGGGCAAAATACGGAATCCGTTTCAACGCCATTGCGCCTGGTCCGTTTCCTACAAAAGGTGCTTGGGATCGTTTGCTTCCGGGAAATTTGCAGGAAAAATTCGATATGCGGAAGAAAGTTCCGCTCAGAAGAGTAGGGGAACATCAGGAACTGGCAAATCTTGCCGCTTATCTGGTTTCCGATTTTTCCGCTTATGTGAACGGCGAAGTCGTTACGATTGACGGTGGCGAATGGTTGCAGGGTGCGGGCGAATTCAATATGCTTGAAGAAATTCCACAAGAAATGTGGGATATGCTGGAAGCGATGATAAAAGCGAAAAAATCTAATTAATCCACAACCTTGTCAAGGTTAATCTTCAGCACGCAGATAACCTTGACAAGGCTTTTAAATAAAATATTAACTTTCGCTACGGAAAATCAATCTTGCTCGTTTCAGTATAAGATTAAAGCAAAAAAATCAAACTAAACAAAAAAATGAAATTCAGAATCTCCTTTATTCTCCTGTGTTTTACAGTTTTTATATCGGCTCAAAATCTTGAGGTGATGTCATATAATATTCGTCTTTCCATCGATTCCGACAAGGAAAATTCTTGGGAAAACCGTAAACAGGATGCGATTGCACTGATGTCCTATTATCATCCCGATGTTATGGGCGTTCAGGAAGCATTGTGGCAACAAATGAACGATATTAAAAATGGTTTGAAAGGCTATGATTATATTGGTGTTGGCCGTGATGACGGTAAGCAAAAAGGTGAGTTTTCGGCAATATTTTATAATGCTGAAAAATTGAAGGTTCTGAAATCCGGAACGTTTTGGCTGAGTGAAACTCCTGATGTTCCGTCCAAAGGTTGGGATGCCGCGCTGAACAGAATTTGTAGTTATGCTTTACTGAAAGAAATGAAGTCCGGGAAAGAATTTTGGGCGTTCAATATTCATTTTGATCATGTGGGAAATCTGGCAAGAGTGAATGCGGCAAAACTCATTCTCGAAAAAATAAAAAGTTTTAACCAGAAATCCCTTCCGGTAGTGCTTACAGGGGATTTTAATCTTACGGAAGATTCAGAGCCGATCAGGATTTTGTCGCAGAATATGAATGACAGTTTTTATCATTCTGCCACGCCGCATTACGGACCAAAAGGAACTTTTCAGGGATTCGATATTCAGAAGATCAGTAATGAACGCATTGATTATATTTTTGTGAAGAAGTTTAAAGTTTTATCGAACCGAACCATCAACGACCGTCGGGAAAATTTGTTATATCCATCGGATCATTTCCCTGTGTTGGCGAAACTGCAGTTTGAATAAGAGCCTTTTCAAGGTTATTTGTAAGCTGAAAATTAACCTTGACAAGGCTTATTCCGGAAAGTCAATCTCAAAACCAATTCCCCGGATTGATGAAATGGAAATTTTTTCATCGTGAGCAAAATATTTCCGCAGCCTGCTGATAAAAACATCCAGACTTCTTCCTGAAAAATAATCGTTGTTTTCCCAAAGTGCGTTCAGGATTTCGTCGCGCTTTACGGTTTGGTGATTGTGCTTTAAAAAATACAGAATCAAATCTTTTTCCTTGATGGTTAACCGAATTTTTTCGTTGGAATGTTGAAGGGTGAGGTTTTCTGTATTTAAGGTGTATTTTCCTATTTTTATTATTTCTTCAACGAAATCTTTCGGTTGAATTCTTCGTAAAATATTCTGAATTCGGAGTACCAATTCTTCCGGATCGCAGGGTTTGGTTAAATAATCATCGGCACCAATTTTCAGACCGGTTAACTTGTCGATTTTCTGGTTTTTTGCGGTGAGAAAAAATAATGGAAAATCAGGATGTTTTTGCAGAATCAATTTTGCCAGACTGAAACCATCCAGATTGGGCATCATCACATCCAAAATTCCAAGGTGAAATGGAAATCCGTTTTCAATTAATGGAAGAATGTCTTCCGGATTCTGAAACCAGATTACTTCAAAATCGCTGAGTTCCAGATACTGTTTCAGGATCATTCCAAAGTCGGAATCGTCTTCTGCCAAAAGTATTTTAGGTTGCATGCGGAAGTTCGATTTTAAATGAGGTTCCTTTGTTCGGTTCACTTTCCAGCCGGATTTCGCCGTTGTATTTTTTTACCAGATTTTTCACCAGAAACAAGCCTAAGCCCAAACCTTTCGTGTTGTGAATGTTGTTGGACTGAATGCGGTAAAATTTCTCGAAAACTGCTTTTTGTTCTCTTTTGTCAATTCCCGAACCGTTGTCGGAAACCTCGATAAATAGTTTGTTTTGAGTGTTTTTAAATGCAATATTTATTTTTTTCGCTCCGTATTTCACGCTGTTTTCGCAAAGATTTTTCAGGATGGTTTCCATATCGGTTTTGTGAAAAGCGAGATTTTCTGAAATTTCATTTTTCAAAATAAATTGGGCATTTGGATAAAGAAACTGCAAATCTTCAATGCAATAATTCCAGTCCTCTTTTTCCATCGGAATGGTTTCGCTGTCGGATGGTTTTTCCAGACGCAGCATCAGATTTTCCAATCGGGAAATCTGCCTTTCAATTAAAGGTAAATTTTCTTTGTTCCAGTCTTTTTTTAATGATTTTGAAGCGACTTTTAAAGTGGCAATAGGTGTTCGGAATTCATGCGAAATATTGTCCACCGCGGTATGCAGAATTTCTACCTGCTTTTGTTGTTTCATCAGGTTTTTCACCGTTAATGCAAACAGCCAAACTACCGCTGCGAGAATAAAAACACATAACAAAATCAGCAATGCCAGTTCCCGGAATATCACATATTTACTATTCAAAATCTGATAATTGGTTTCAGAAAATAGTTTGAAATGATCGTTCTTTTTCATTTTTTTTGTTTCGTCATCCGTGGTCGTTGACGAAGAATTCCAGTTTCCGGTGGTTTGCATTCCGGGTTTTATCACTTTATCTTCGGTTTGATAAATGATGATTGGTTTTTTCAGCAACTGAGTACTGTCGGGAAGTTGAATAATGGAATTGTATTTTAATTCCACCGCCACTTTATAGCCTTTGTTTTTGAATTGTTGATTGATGTAATTCGTGAGTTCTTTTCGGTGGCTTCGGTTATTCTTTTCAAAATAAGTAAGAAACTGTTTTTCTGATATTTTTTTGTTGGCGTAATCAGCGACTATTTTTAAAACTTCGTCGTCCTGATGGCGGTCGCGTTCTTCCAGAAGATCCACAAATCCAGAGCTTTTATCCAGTACATTCCGGTAGATTTCCTTTTCTTTTACCACATAGGTTTTGTACATGAAAAAACCCTGAATTCCTAATAAAACAAGGAATAGCAGCGTGAAAATAACAATAACCGTTCTGTTTTTGGAAATCATAAAGCAAAGATAAAATTTTGAAGAAGATGCAAATGGCATTAACCCTTCATTAACCTTTCATTAACCGATTTTGTGGCGGAATAGACGGATTTTTGTCATCTAATTTGTCTCTTCGACATTTGTGTGGAAATTAAATTTTCTATTATCATTTTAAATCGACCTAGGAAATGAAGGCGTTAATAAATTTTGAAAAATTTCCGTGAAAAATATCCACTGTTCGAGTGGCGGCAGAAATATTTCTTATGTGATAAATCTTTGTTCCCGCCCGAGTTTGGAGATTTTAGGAAATTCTTCAAAATTTTAGCCGGAGTTTCCAAGTCTTGAATTTTTGGTTCTTTTGTTTCAAGACAAAAGAACATAAAATCAAAATAAAACGATACGTTTAAAATCTTTAAGTCCATAGTTTTTGGCGAAGAACTGTAAAATATTAAGTTATGAAATACTTATTTTTCATTTTGTTGACTATTCCGATGTGGTTTTTTGGACAGAAGAAAGTGGAAATCCGGGTGACAGATGCACAAAATGAATCTGTTTCAAATGCAAAAGTGAGCGTTTTTTCACAAGATAATCAACTTCTTCAAAACAAAACGACTGACGAAAACGGAAAAGTAATTTTTGAATTTACTTCTGAAAACACCGTAAAATTCGTTGTTCAGGATTTGGAATTTGATGAATATTCTGAAACTTTTTCGTTGAATGAAATTCCTGAATCGCTTCATTTCAGATTAAAAAAACAGGAAAAAGAAATTGAGGAAGTCGTCATTAATAAAGCAAAACCTTTGGTAAAAAGAAAAATTGACCGTTTGGAATTTAATGTGGAAAATTCCAATATTTCATCATTAAATGTTTGGGAAATTCTCAAAAAAACGCCCGGAGTAACGGTTATTAATAATGCTATTAAAATTAAAGGAGCTTCCGGAATTTTAGTCACGATTAATGATAAAAAAGTAATGCTTTCTCCGGAAGAATTGCAAAATTTATTGGAAAATACGCAGGGCGATGAGGTGAAATCCGTGGAAGTGATTACCAATCCGCCCGCAAAATACGAGGCTTCGGGAAGTGCGGTTTTGAATATCGTGATGAAGAAAAACCAGTTGGAAGGCTACAAAGGAATGGTAAGCGCAAGATATATACAGTCGAAATATGCCAAAGGAAATCTTTCCACTTCGCATCAGTACAAAAAGGATAAATTTTCCACTTTGTTGAGCTATACTCGTGGTGGCGGAGATTATCTGCGTGAAGGCACGGATGTGGTGTATTTTCAGGAAGACGGAACCACCTGGAAAAGCGTGATGAACCGGAAAGACAGCAACTACAACCAAAATTCCCTGAACTTTAATCTGGATTATGAACTGGATTCTTTAACCAATTTAAGTTTCAATTATCGTGGATATTTTAGTCCGAAAACAACCGGAATTTACGACGTTCCGACTGAAATTTCCAATCTTAATAATATTGTGGAATCTTCATACAGAACGGTGAATTCTCACTTTTGGCGCACCATCAACAATACGCTGAGTTTTCAGGCGGATCGTAAACTGAATAAAAATTCGACCTTAACATGGATTACTTATTACGCCACGAATAATTTTAAAAAATCGCAGGATATTCAGACGCATCTTAATTTTATCAATCAGGAACCTTCGCTGCGGCATTTTATGATTGCTGATAAACAGGATATTCAGTTGATTTCCACACAACTGGATTACGAATGGAAAAAAGACAAATGGCAATGGGAATCGGGATTGAAGTACAGTCTGGTGAAAACGTCGAGCATTCTGGATTTTTCGGACAACGAGTTTGGAACTCTGGAATATCGTCCGGATAAAAGCAATGTTTTTGATTATAAAGAACACAATTTTGCAGCGTATTCATCTTTAAGTTTAGATTTAAAAAAATGGAGTTTCAAAGCGGGTTTACGAGCAGAAAATACAGCTTTGGAAGGCATCGTTTCCGAACCGTATGAAGTAAATAAAAACGATTATTTGAAATTATTTCCGACTTTTTATGCGCAATACACCACCGAAAACAAACATCAGTTTGGATTTTCCTACGGAAAGCGAATCAGCCGACCAAGTTATTCATGGTTGAATCCCGCAAAGTCGTACTACAACCTGTTTTCGTATTTTCAGGGCGATCCGAAACTGAAAGCGACGATTGTTCATAATCTGAACCTCACTTACAATTTTAAAGAATGGAATTTCGATTTTTATTACCGCAAAGAAGTGGATCCTTCCATGGAAATTTCTTTTCAGGAACCGGAAACCAATCAGTTGATTTATCATTTTACGAATATCCAGAAAGGACAGGCTTTTGGGGTGGATATTTACAAAAATTTTACCCTAAATTCCTGGTGGTCGTTAAGCGTTTCCGAAACGCTGGAACACAATGAAAATTACTTTTTCGGAATTGATGGAAACCTCTACAAAAACAAAGTTTTCGCTTTAAATTCCAATGTTTCCACCAGCATTACTTTCGATAAAAACTCCGATTGGAATGTGCAGATCGGGCATTATTTTCATACAGGAGCGGTTCAGGGGAATTTGAAAATCGGAGGCTCATCAACAACCTATTTGATTATGAATAAAAAATTCTTTCAGAAAAAATGGGAAGCCAGTCTTTATTTCAATGATATTTTCCGAACCTCAGGTGAAAAAATCAGTACCAATTATGCCAATCAGAACAACTATTTTCTGGATTATCGCGATACACAAAGTTTTTCTATCACACTGAAATACAATTTCGGAAATCAAAAATTAAAAAGCACCAAAACCATTAAAAAAGCGGATGAACAGGATCGGATGTAAGTTTAAAAAATAGATGTTTGGAAGAAACCAGTAAAAAAAACTTTGACTTCCTCCTGAGGAGAAAGTCAAAGTAAAAACACAAATGATGAAATTAAATTTATCTAACTAACAAACGCAAAAATTGCGCCGATATTATGTTAAACAAAGTTAAAGTTTTATTTTTCTACCGGTCTGAAAACCAGTCCACTCTCCGGAAAATAATCCATCGTTACCCGATCTCCCGGATTGATTTTTCCGGCCAGTATTTCTTTGGATAACCGGTTCAGAACTTCCTGTTGCAACACTCTTTTCAAAGGTCGAGCTCCGAAAGCGGGATCGTAACCTTTTTCGGTTAAGAACTGTACCGCATCTTCGGTGGTGGTGAGAATAATGTTTTGCTTTTCGAGCATTTTATTGAAACTTCTCAACTGGTAATGAACGATTTTTCCGATTTCTTTTTTGTTTAAAGGCTGGAAGAGCACCACTTCATCAATTCTGTTCAAAAACTCAGGACGAAGGGTCTGTTTTAATAAATCAAAGACTTCTGTTTTGGTTTGTTCCAGTGTTTCTGCATCAATATTATCATCTTTGTCACGCTGAGCGGAGTCGAAGCGTTCCTGAATAATATGCGATCCGAGATTGGAAGTCATAATGATAATCGAATTTTTGAAATTCACCACACGACCTTTATTATCGGTTAATCGGCCATCATCCAAAACTTGCAAAAGTGTATTGAAAACATCCGGATGCGCTTTTTCAATTTCATCCAAAAGTACCACGGAATACGGTCTTCTTCTTACCGCTTCGGTTAACTGTCCGCCTTCATCGTAACCCACATATCCCGGAGGCGCGCCCACCAATCTTGAAACGGAATGCCTTTCCTGATATTCACTCATATCAATTCGGGTCATATTATTTTCATCATCGAAAAGGAATTCGGCTAAAGCTTTTGCCAATTCGGTTTTCCCAACTCCGGTAGTTCCAAGGAAAAGGAAAGAACCAATAGGTTTTCTTTCGTCGTTCAGTCCGGCTCTGTTTCTGCGGATGGTATCAGCAATTGCCGTAATCGCTTCTTCCTGTCCAACCACTCTTTTGTGGAGTTCATCTTCCAGATGCAATAATTTTTCTCTTTCGGACTGAATGAGTTTGGTTACGGGAATTCCGGTCCATTTTGAAATGACTTCTGAAATATTTTCTGCAGTAACTTCTTCTTTGATGAGTTCGTTTTCATCATTTTGCATTTCCAGTTCCTGCTTTTGCAACTGGTCTTCTTTTTCACGCAGTTTTCCGTACTGGATTTCGGCTACTTTTGCATAATCTCCGGATCTTGAGGCACGTTCTGCTTCTAATTTTAAAGCTTCAATATCTTTTTTAATCTGGGTTAAATCTTCAGATTTTTGTTTTTCTTTCAGCCATTTTGCATTGATTTCATTGCGCTGTTCAGTTACTTTTGCAATGTCTTCTTTCAAATGGTCAATTTTGGTTTGATTGCCTTCTCTTGAAATCGCTGCCAGTTCAATTTCCATCTGCATCAGTTTTCGGTCGAGCACATCCAGTTCTTCCGGTTTGGAATTAATTTCCATTCTCAGTTTTGCGGAAGCTTCATCAATCAAATCAATCGCTTTATCCGGTAAAAAACGGTCGGAAATATATCTTTGAGACTGTTCCACGGCAGCAATAATCGCTTCATCTTTAATTCTTACTTTATGGTGTGCTTCATATTTGTCTTTAATTCCACGAAGGATGGAAATGGCGGATTCGGTATCCGGTTCTTCTACCATTACCTTTTGGAAACGACGTTCCAAGGCTTTATCTTTTTCAAAGTATTTTTGATATTCATTCAGTGTGGTGGCTCCGATAGCTCTTAATTCACCTCTTGCCAACGCAGGTTTCAGAATGTTTGCCGCATCCATTGCGCCTTCTCCACCACCGGCTCCAACCAAAGTATGGATTTCGTCGATGAAAAGAATGATTTGTCCGTCGGATTTAATCACTTCATTCACCACGGATTTCAAACGCTCTTCAAATTCACCTTTGTATTTTGCACCGGCGATTAAAGCACCCATATCCAGAGAGAAAAGTGTTTTATCCATCAAGTTTTCCGGAACATCACCACTGATAATTCGGTGGGCAATTCCTTCTGCGATCGCAGTTTTACCAACGCCCGGTTCACCAATTAGGATGGGATTATTTTTGGTTCTTCTTGATAAAATTTGCAACACTCTCCGGATTTCTTCATCACGACCGATGACAGGATCGAGTTTCCCTTCGGCTGCCAATTCATTGAAATTTTTCGCGTATTTGCTTAAACTCTGATAGGTTTCTTCGGAGCTTGCAGAAGTGGCTTTGCTGCCTTTTCGGAGTTCTTTTATTCCGCCTTCCAAAAGAGATTTGGTAACGCCCATATCTTTTAATAACTGAGAAACTTTGGAGTTTACATCAATTAATGCGAGCCAAAGATGCTCAATGGTTACATATTCATCGCCCATTTTTTTAGCGATATTCGGTGCTTCCAGCAATACTTTGTTGGCGGTTTGGGAAAGATAGAGATCGCCTCCTTCAACTTTTGGTAAAGTTTCCAGATTTTCCCGGTTTCTTTCCCGGATCAGTGTAGCATCAGCCTCTGATTTTTTCAGAAGAAATGTTGAAATATGCTCATCACTCTCGAATATTCCTTCAAGAAGGTGTTGAGGTTCTATACTTTGATTGCCAAATTCCATTGCAACTTGTTGTGCTTTTTGGATGGCTTCCTGTGATTTTACGGTAAATTGATTCAAATTCATAATTGCAGAGGTTTCAAAAAGTATTCATATTTAGATTTAGTTTAAAACTTCAGTCAAAATGGCTTAATTTGAATATTTATATCACTTTATTGGTGACAAAATTTCCTATTTATAGATATTAGAGCCCGTTTTTAAACTTGTATAAAATTAAATGTTTTTCTGGTGATAAGGAATCTTTTATCGCTGATATATTGCTCCAACTGATAATTATGTAAAACTCACAGGTTGAAAACAAAAACTTTTCTATTGTTCACTTTTTGATGAAAGTGAAATTCCATATTTGCCATTACAGAAGAAAAACGATAAATAAAAAAATAAGATTTTTAATGAAGATTTTACAAACAATGGGATTCATTTTTTTACTCCATCGAAATGATTATCTTTGGTAAAACCCCTTTCAATAAAAACTTATGCAGCATTTCCATCGGTTGAAAATACTGGAATACAGGAAAGAAGCCAATGATTCTGTCCATATTTCATTTAAAATCCCAAAAGAGCTTCGACATGATTTTGTATTTCGGCAGGGGCAATATCTCAACCTGCGTTTTATATTCGGCGAGGAAGATTTGCGGAGATCGTATTCCATTGTGAATGCACCTTCCGATAAAAATCCAAATCCGGAAATTTTGGTCAAACATCTGGAAGGAGGTCTTGTTTCAACCTACATCAATCAGCAGTTGAAAATGGGAGATGAGGTGGAAGTAATGCCTCCACAGGGACATTTTTATACCCATTATCATGCTTCCAACCGAAAAACCTATGTTGGAATTGCGGCGGGAAGCGGAATTTCTCCCGTATTGTCGAATCTTATGGAAGCTCTTTATCAGGAACCGAAAAGCAATGCTTTTCTGTTTTACAGCAGCCGAAGTTTTCAGGATATTATTTTCCGGGAAAAAATTGATTTACTTTCGGAAAAATTTCAAGGACGGCTAAAAGTCGTGTACCTTATTTCCCGTGAAAAACATTTTGAAGACGAACTTTTTGAAGGAAGAATTTCTCCCGAAAAAGTAGAACAGCTTTTTGAAAGATTTCCGGATTTGCCGGTGCAGGAAGCCACCTATTTTATTTGCGGACCGAGTGAAATGATTAAAAAAGTTTCCGATTTCCTTAAAAAAGAAAAGAAAGTTCCGTCTTTACAGGTGATGTACGAATACTACACGCCGCCCGAGGATGAAGAAAATGCAGAACGAAGCGAAGAATTTAAGAAAATTCCGAATCTTGAAAGTTTTGTTACTTTAATCATTGATGATGATGAATATAATATTCACCTCAATTCCAAAAAAGAAAGCATTTTGGATAAAGCATTGAATGAACATCTGCCTGTTCCTTTTGCCTGCAAAGGCGGTGTTTGCTGCACCTGCAAAGCACAGGTGATGGAAGGAGAAGTTTTTATGGAAAAGAATTTTGCACTCACCGAAGATGAAGTGGAAAGAGGAATGGTTTTAACCTGTCAATGCCATCCCACCACAAATATTGTCCTGCTGAATTTTGATGTGTAATTTAGATTCACTCTAAAAAGCATGACAAAAATCATATTAATTTCAATTATTGGTAACTTTAAAACATGATTAACCAATTGAATTGAAACGATATGGAAAACTGGAAATTTGCTTCATTTATTGAAGTTGATAAAGAATATAAAGTGGGAGGTCTGAATATCTGGAATCATTATTGGAACTGTTCCGACCGGAACGTGGAAGTGGTACAACCTTTGGAAGGGCATATCCATCATTTTAAAGAATATGAAATAAGAACTCCGGAAAAAACAGTAACTTTTGTTGCTGGTGAGTTTTCAAACGGACAGATCGGAATTTATCTCAAAGAAGAAGAGGTAATCTAAAAAATGAAAATCATGAATCACGACAAATTTTTAGAATACGTACAAAGCGAAAACAAGGTGGAACCGAAAGATATGATGCCGGAAGATTACCGTAAACTTTTGGTTCGGCAGATTTCGCAACACGCGCATTCCGAAATTGTAGGGATGCTGCCGGAAGCCAACTGGATTTCCCGTGCACCATCTTTGCGCAGAAAAATGGCACTTCTGGCAAAAATTCAGGATGAAGCCGGACACGGACTTTACCTTTATGCAGCTACGGAAACGCTGGGGAACGGAGAAATCGTTGCCGACCGCGATTCTACTTATCAGGATATGCTTTCCGGAAAAGCAAAATATTCCAGTATTTTCAATTATCCGGCGCTAAGTTGGGCGGATATTGGTGCAATTGGCTGGCTGGTTGATGGTGCCGCAATTATGAATCAGGTTATGCTGATGGGAAATTCTTACGGACCTTATTCCAGAGCAATGGTCCGGATTTGCAAAGAAGAATCTTTCCACCAGAGACAAGGCTATGAAATTCTGATGACACTTTGCCGTGGAACAAAAGAACAGAAACAACTGGCTCAGGAAGCATTGAACCGTTTTTGGTGGCCGGCTTTAATGATGTTCGGTCCCAATGATGAGGCTTCTCCCAATTCTCAGAAATCCATGGATTACCGTGTGAAAAGAGAAAGCAACGACAGTCTTCGTCAGCGCTTCGTGGATGTTACCGTTCCGCAGGCAGAATTTTTAGGATTGAAAATTCCCGATGAAAATCTGAAATGGAATGAAGAACGGGGGCATTATGATTTTGGAGCATTACCTTGGGATGAATTTATGCAAGTGCTGAAAGGAAACGGTCCCTGCAATAAAAAACGTCTGGAAACCAAACAAAAAGCGCAGCAGGAAAATGCATGGGTAAAAGAAGCCGCCATTGCATTTGCAAAAAAGCAGGAAGAAACAATGGTATAGTCTGGAGTAAAAAAAACAATCTCATGAACGGCTCTTCAGGAGTCGTTTTTAATTTTTAAAAATAGATGAAAAAATCACTCGAAAACAAATTAATACACGCTCAAACCACTTTTCTGGAATGGAGAAAAATTTCGTTTAAAGATAAGCAGAAACTTATTTCCAAATTGAGTTCACTACTGCAATTACGGGCAGAGCTTTACGGAAAAATCATCACCAAAGAAATGCATAAACCCATCTCACAATCCATTTCCGAAGTGGAAAAATGCGCGGTAATGTGTGATTATTATGCAAAAGCAAAAAATATTTTGAAACCAGAAAAGATTAAAACAGATTTCAGCCTTTCCGAAATTCATTTTGTTCCGAAAGGGGTGATTTTAGGCGTAATGCCGTGGAATTTTCCGTTCTGGCAGGTATTGAGGTTTGCAGTTCCGGCCATTCTCGCCGGAAATACCGTTGTGCTGAAGCATGCATCAATTTGCTTCGGAAGTGGCGATGCGATAGAGAAACTTTTTCTTGAAGCAGGTTTTCCCAAAGGTGTTTTTCAAAATTTGAAAATCGGACATTCGGAAGTAAAAGAAGTTTTGGAGCATCCGTTGATTCGCGGTGTGAGCTTAACCGGAAGCAGTGCAGCCGGTGCAGAAGTAGCATCCATTGCCGGAAGAAATATTAAAAAATCCTTACTGGAACTCGGCGGCAGTGATGCCTTTATTGTTCTGGACGATGCGGATTTAAAAAATGCAGCGCATACCGGAGCTTTGGCACGTTTGCAGAATTGCGGCCAAACCTGTGTTGCTGCGAAACGTTTTATTATTCAAAGCAGTATCCAGAAGAAATTTCTCAGTCTTTTTGTAGGGGAATATCAAAAATTCATTCCCGGAGATCCACGCAAAAAAGAAACCAAAATCGCAGGAATGGCACGCCCTGATCTGGCTGATGAACTGGAACAACAGTACAAAACTGCAGTTGAAAACGGAGCAGAAATTATTCTTCCTTTAAAACGAATTTCTAAGAATGCTTTTCGTCCCGGACTGATTGCCGTAAAACCCGGAAATCCCATTCTTCAGCAGGAACTTTTCGGTCCGTTGGGAATGGTTATGATGGCAAAGAATGATGAAGAAGCCCTAAAGTTTGCCAATGATATTCCTTTTGGGCTCTCCAATTCGGTATGGACCAAAAGCAAAAAACGCCAGCAATATTTTATTGAAAATCTTGAATCCGGAACCGTGAACATCAATAAAATGACCAGTTCAGATCCCAGACTTCCTTTCGGAGGAACCAAAGATTCCGGTTATGGTACGGAACTTTCGCTCCTAGCGCTTCGTGAGTTTGCAGATGTGAAAACCGTTGTGGGAAATAGGGAAGGGTAATACGTAATTGGTAATGAGTAATTAATGATGTCAAATTTCTATCAGCAAACTTCCGGCATGAATTCATACACGTTTGAAGAAATCAAACAAAAATTAATGTATTACTGTGCTTATCAGGATCGTTGTCATTACGAAGTGGAACTTAAAATGCGTGAATTTCTCCTGATTCCAGAAGCAAAAGATGAACTTTTTCTCTATCTCATCAAGGAAAATTATCTGAACGAAGAACGTTTTACCAGAAGTTATATCCGAGGAAAATTCTATATGAAACAATGGGGACGGAATAAGATCCGACTTCAGTTGAAGCAGAAACAGATTACGGAAAAACTCATTCTGCGCGGTATGGATGAAATTGATGAAAATGATTATAGAAATACTATTCTCAAACTCTATTCTTCCTATTATGATAAGTTGAAAAATTTAAAAGCCTATCAGAAAAGAATAAAAACCGTTCGTTACCTGATGAGCCGGGGATTTGAATATGATGTTGTAAATGAAACGGTTGGAGATGAGGATTGAGTGTTCTTGAGAGTTTGAAAAATTTGAAAAGTTTTCGCAGTTTGTCTTTGCGAGGAATGAAACGCAGTGGAATGACGTGGCAATCTCTGCTCGATTGTATTTCAGCTGCAAATTCGGAAGAGGTGATGAATGTTTGAGAGTTTGAAAAATTTGAAAATAAAATATTCCAATTTCTCTTCTTAAACTCCTAAAAAAAATTCGTCACCCATACAGGAAACGAATCTTATTTATTTTGTACTGTCTTTTTTCCGCATCAATTCTAAAAAACACGGAAAAAAGAAGATTTATAAAGTGGTTAAACGAAGCGTATTGGTTTTCCCACCTTCGTGCGCAGGAGTTGCATTAAGGTTAATGACAAAATCACCGGTTTCTACAAATCCGTGGTGCTGCGTAAGAGTATTCACCTGAATAATGGTTTCATCGGTTGATTTCTGCATGTCATAATAAAATGCACGAACGCCCCACAATAAATTCAGCATGGTAATCACTCTACGGTTGGAACTGTAAATAATGATATGAGAATTCGGGCGGTGAGCCGAAATCTGAAACGCCGTATAACCGGAATAAGTAAGGGTTACAATCGCCTCGACATTGGTGGTTTTTGCAATTCTTACAGCGGCAAGACAAATTCTGTTGGTAATGAAACGCTCATCAATACAATTGAATTCATGCTCAATTGGAGCATTTTTGCTGCGGTAAAAAGAAGTTTGTTCAATATTTTTCACCACTTTTGCCATATTCTGTACCACTTCAACCGGATATTTTCCTACAGAAGTTTCTCCGGAAAGCATTACGGCATCTGCACCGTCCAGAACGGAATTCGCCACATCATTTACCTCTGCTCTTGTCGGCGTAAGGCTGTTAATCATGGTTTCCATCATCTGTGTGGCAATGATGACCGGTTTTGAGAAAAAGCGTGCTCTTTCCACCAAATTTTTCTGGATCGCCGGAACTTCTTCCATCGGAACTTCCACTCCTAAATCTCCGCGTGCCACCATCAAACCGTCGCATTCCAAAAGAATTTCGTCGATATTTTTTACCCCTTCCGGTTTTTCGATTTTTGCGATAATCGGAGTGCGGAATTCTTTTCCTTTCGGATGATTGTTGATTAATTCTTTCAAATCAATAATATCCTGTGCATGGCGCACAAAGGAAAGCGCAATCCAGTCCAGTTCCAGATCCAGCATAAAGTTGGCATCCTGAATGTCTTTTTCTGTAAGGGCAGGAAGCGAAACGTTGGTATTGGGAAGATTCACGCCCTTTTTGGAACTCAATGGTCCTCCTTGTATGGTTTTGGCTTTTACGGTATCTTTTTCGTTGGTTTCAATCACTTCCAGTACGAGCTTTCCATCGTCAATCAGGATTCTTTCTCCTACGTTTACATCTTTTGGAAATTGCTGATAAGTCATGAAAACCTTTTTGGAGTCTCCTTCTATTTTTTCATTGGTAAAGGTCAGGATGTCTCCCGGATTAAGGTAGGAACCTTCTTTTACTACGCCAACTCTTAGTTTCGGTCCCTGAAGATCACCAAGGATTCCTACAGAAAATCCGAATTCGGCATTAATTTCCCGGATGGTATCTACATTTTTACGCACCAAATCGTAATCGGCATGGGAAAAATTTATTCTGAAAATGTCAACACCGGCTTTAATCAGCTCAATGATCGTTTCACGATTTGAAGAGGCTGGCCCCAATGTTGCAATAATTTTTGTCTTTTTTATATACTTATTCATAATATTGAATTAAATGATAGAGTTCATTTTCCGAACTCAAAGGGAATTCCTGAACCTGAAAGGCGTGGCTTTCCGGCAGCAAAATTAGCGAAAAATCGTGAATTGTATCGGATGTTACGAGAATATAATCTACATCCGGCATTTCTTGAAGCAAATTACGGCTTTCGTTTTCGGAGGAAAAGAGTTCTTTTACCTCTTTTTTTTGCAGGCTTTCCGAGGGTTTGTTGGCAATAAGCCAAATACAGGTTTTTCTGTCGCGGGAGTAGGCTTCAAATCTGGGGAAAGAGTAATCAAAGTAATTTCCGTTGGCGATAAAATCATCGATTCTGCTAAAATTAAAAGGATTGAGTCTATTGATTTGAAAAACAAATTCATGATCCGGGATTTCTTTAATAAGGCGAATCAAACCAATGGTCCGACTGCTTTCTTCTTCTGGGTCAAGGATGAGTTTTAGGGATTTCAAGAATACTCTGTTTTTTATTTAACATGTAAAACGCACGCTGGGCGGCCTTTTCTTCAGCTTTTTTCTTGGAGGTTTCAGTTGCGTTGGAAAGTTTTTCATTGTCGATCCACACATAAGTACGAAATACCAAATTTTTATTGACCTGGATTTCCTCACAGGTTTCATAGCGGATCTGGACTTTCTTTTTCTGGCTCCATTCCAGCAGCAGACTTTTGTAGCTTACAATTTTGTTCTCCAGTTTATTAATCTGTTCCGGTGTGAAAATTTTCTCCAATACCACTTTTTTACAGATTTCGTAATCGTAGTCCAGATAAATTGCACCAATTAATGCTTCAAAGAGGTTCCCCCCGATATTTTCGCTTAATGTACCTGAATTGTTGAGGAGCAAACTGGTGAGTTGAAGTTCTTCTCCCAATTTATTCAGATTTTTACGGTTGACAAGTTTGGATTTCATTTGCGTGAGAAATCCTTCATTGGCTTCCGGATAAATGCTGAAAAGGTGACAGGAAATAATGGCTCCTAATACGGAATCTCCTAAAAACTCCAGCCGTTCATAATTTTTATGATTTCGGTTTTCGGTATTTTTTAGAGAAAAGGCTTCCTGATAGAAACCGATGTTTTGGACTTCGTACCCAATAATTTTGGAAAGTTCATTACAAAACTGAAGGTCCTGTTTCGAGCGTTTTTTTCTTTTGGGCAGGAATTTAGAAATGTACTTCTGCAACTCCATACAGCATCATTAAATTTTTTGAAACAATACACAGGCATTGTGTCCACCAAAACCGAACGTATTGCTCATGGCGATTTCCACATTTTTTTCAACCGCATGGTTAAAGGTGAAGTTCAGCCGGGAATCAATATTTTCGTCGTCTGTAAAATGGTTAATGGTTGGAGGAACAATTCCGTGGGTAATGGTTCCCAAAGCAGCAATAGCTTCTACCACTCCTGCTGCACCGAGTAAATGCCCGGTCATGGATTTTGTGGAATTGATCTGGATATCATATGCGTGGTCGCCCAATAATTTGGAAATGGCATTGGATTCTGCAATATCTCCCAAAGGAGTTGAGGTTCCGTGCATATTAATATGGTCTACTTCATCGGTTGAGATCTCTGCATCTTTCAGGCAGTTTTCCATTACCAGAAATGCGCCCAATCCTTCCGGATGCGGAGCGGTCATGTGATAAGCATCGGCACTCATTCCGCCGCCTTTCAATTCGGCATAAATGGTGGCTCCTCTTTTCACGGCATGCTCGTATTCTTCCAGAATAATGGAACCGGCTCCTTCTCCCAGAACAAAACCGTCGCGGTCTTTATCAAATGGTCGGGAAGCGGTTTTAGGATCGTCATTTCTTGTGGAAAGTGCCATCATCGCATTGAAACCTCCTACGCCACTGGCGGTAATGGCCGCTTCGGAACCACCACATACAATGACATCGGCTTTTCCTAACTGGAGCAGCATTTTGGCATCGATAATGGCATTGGCAGAAGAGGCACACGCAGAAACGGTGGTGTAGTTTGGTCCGTGGAATCCGTATTCAATGGAGATGTGTCCCGGTGTAATATCGGCAATCATCTTCGGGATGAAGAAAGGGTTGAACCTTGGAATATCCGTATTCGCCCAGCCCAGAACTTCAGTTTCAAAAGTTTCAAGACCGCCGATTCCGGAACCCCAGATTACGCCGACTCTGTTTTTATCTACATCGCTGTTCAGGATGCCGGAATGTTCAATGGCTTCTCTGGCAGCGATTAATCCGAACTGTGAATTCCGATCCAGTTTTTTGGCTTCTTTTTTTTCGAAGTGGTTGAGCGGATCAAAATCTTTTACCTCACAGGCGAATCTGGTTTTGAAATTGGTGGCATCAAAAAGAGTAATTGGAGCGGCTCCGCTCATTCCTTTCACAAGGTTTTCCCAGTAATCTTTCGCATTATTGCCAATAGGCGTAATGGCGCCAAATCCCGTAACAACTACTCTTTTTAATTCCATACTTGTATTGCTTTCCTGCGAGAATTTATTTGTTTACTACTTCTTCGATGTAAGCGATAGCGTGTCCAACAGTAGTAATTTTTTCTGCCTGATCGTCAGGAATCTGAATGTTAAATTCTTTTTCGAATTCCATAATTAACTCAACAGTATCCAAAGAATCTGCTCCCAAATCATTGGTGAAGCTAGCTTCCGGAGTTACTTCTGATTCTTCAACGTCAAGCTTATCCGCGATGATAGCTTTTACTCTTGATGCAATGTCTGACATAGTATTTTAATTTTTAATTATTGTTATGCTGCTGCAAATATATAAAATTCTTTATGATTTGAATTTTTTATTCATTTTTTTATTCTCCTGCTGATAGAGGGGAATTGAAGTGTTTTTAATAGAGTTTATTTGTTTTTCCGGTCTAATTTACGGGATTTCTTTTGAAAATTTAGGAATTATGATAATTATTGGTTTTTTTATGAGGATTTTAGAATAGTATTTTTAAAAGGTTTGAGGGGTTTGAAGGGTTTTTAATGTTTGAAAGGATTTAAAATTAGGGTTTGATCTTTGTTCGACGACTTTCCTCATGTCTTTGGGAGGAATGCAGCACAGCGTAATTTCGTGGTAATCTCATTTATGTCAATAAAAAAAGAGAAGTCATTACATAACTTGATATGTTTTTTATACCATGCTGTTTTTTCAATACAATAAAAAAGGATGCGCCTTTTTTGTCAAACCGTAAGCCTCTCGACAAACGGAGTTTAGATTTCTTCGAAATGACAAACCTTGTGTTTAAGGGGTTTTTAGATTTTTTAAGACATGAATCATCATATGACCTCAAAAAAAAATTGTAAGAAACCCGTAGTTTATTATTTTTTTACATTACTTACGCCTTTGCGTATAACAAATTCAAACATTCAAACATTCAAACCCTTCAAACCTTCCAAATACTACAATTTAATATTCTTTATTTTTATTCCACAAATTTATCACAGGCTCTAAAGGCTCTTAGGAAAAAAATCATTAATTTTGGGGCACTAATTTTTGATTACTTATACATGAGCCAGGATCCTATTTTTAGCCTGATTGAGCAGGAAAGAGCGCGCCAATCACACGGAATTGAACTAATTGCTTCTGAAAATTTTGTTTCGGATAATGTAATGAAAGCCATGGGGAGTGTTCTTACCAATAAATATGCGGAAGGATATCCCGGAAGACGCTATTACGGAGGATGCGAAGTGGTGGATGAAGTGGAAACACTCGCTATTGAAAGAGCTAAAAAACTTTTCGGTATTGAATACGCAAATGTTCAGCCGCATTCTGGATCACAGGCAAACGCGGCGATTTATCTTGCCTGTCTCAAGCCCGGCGATACCATTTTAGGACTTGATCTTTCTATGGGAGGACATCTTACGCACGGTTCTTTTGTGAATTTTAGCGGAATTCAATATAATGCCCAGTTTTATGGTGTTGAAAAAGAAACCGGAAGAATCGATTATGAAGCCATGCGCCAAAAAGCACTGGAAGTAAAACCAAAACTTTTGATTGCTGGATTTTCTGCATATTCCCGCGATTTGGATTATAAAAAATACCGTGAAGTGGCTGATGAAGTTGGGGCAACGCTTTGGGCAGATATTGCACATCCTGCGGGATTGGTTGCCAAAGGTCTTTTGAATTCTCCTTTCGAACACTGTCATGTAGTAACCACAACCACTCATAAAACACTTCGCGGACCAAGAGGAGGAATGATTATGCTGGGGAAAGATTATGAAAATCCGTATGGGCACAAAACGCCGAAAGGGGAAACGAAACTGATGAGTGCTGTTTTGGACAGTGCGGTATTTCCGGGAATTCAGGGTGGTCCGTTGGAACATGTGATTGCAGCAAAAGCAGTGGCTTTCGGAGAAGCACTTGATGATTCCTTTGGAGTGTACGCCCAAAAAGTAATCAATAATGCACAAGCACTTTCAAAAGCCATGATTGACAGAGGTTTTGAAATCGTGAGTGGAGGGACCGACAATCACTTGATGCTGATTGACCTTAGAAATAAAGGGGTAAACGGTAAAGAAACCGAAAAAGCCCTTGTGAAAGCCGATATTACCTGTAATAAAAATATGGTTCCTTTTGATGATAAAACCGCTTTTACCACTTCCGGTATCCGTTTGGGAACGGCGGCCATTACCACAAGAGGTCTTGAGGAAGCAGATATGGTTACCGTGGCAGATTTAATCTCCGAAGTGGTAGATCATATCGGAGATGATTCCGTTCTTGAAGGCGTAAAGAAAAAAGTGAACAGCCTTATGGAAGGGAGAGCACTTTTTAATGTGTAAATTTTAAATTATTTGTTTTATAATGGAGATCGGGGAAGCCCGGTCTTTTTTTGTTTGATTGTTTGAGGATTTGAAAGTTTGAGAATTTGAATGTTTGAAGGGGTTTGAAATTATTGTTTTTTCCTGCATATTACTATAATTCCTTAGGCCTTTGCGAGGAATGCAGTGCAACGAAATTCCGTGGCAATCTCCCCGGAATAATTATCGTTCTTCTATGGGTTGGTATAAATAATGTGTTGATCTAAAAGTGCATTCCGGAGGAATGCTATCTATGTAGAATAGGTTTGAAAGAATATGGGAAGCGCGCGGGAGGTGTGCTATCTTTTTAAAGAACGCCATTTGATATTTTCGGTGTTTATTGTTGTTTTTATCGTTAGGAAAAAGTTTTTTAAGAGACTAATGAAAACCAGTGAAATGAACATTTCATGTTAAATAATTGTGTTTTTTTTAACAATAGTACACCGGTATAAATAAAAAAGTGGTAATTTTCCGCAAAATTTTGTAAAAACTAATCGAATGTATAGACTGTTTTTAGTAATTATGATGTTAATTTCCCTTCAGGTGAGTGCCCAGAACTTCAAATATGGAGTTACCGGGAATGTGCATAAAGGTTCAATAGTAAATGTTCATGATCGTTCCATTGGGAAATGGGGAGGTGGAGGTGGCGTTTTCGCGCAATGGTCACTGGTGGAAAATGATGTGTTTGATTCAGCTTGGCTATATTTTACTCCTTCGTTAGAATACAATATGGGAGGAGAATTTGCAGAGGTGAAAGAAGGTATATATGGAAAACAGAAATATTATAACGATTATGTTTCGGTTCAGGCATATATCAAGTACTTTTTTCACAGGGGGAATATGAAAAGTGATATTTTTCTTTTTGCGGGACCCCGGGTTGAGTTTTTGGTTCGGGATAAAAAAGAAGTGGCACTGGAATATGATGAGACACACTTTCATATCAATAAGGATGATGTTATTAATAAATATGGATTTGGAGCCTCGGCAGGTGCTGGTGTAAGGATTTCGGATTACTGGGAAACATTTATCCGGTATGACCATGGGTTCAGTAAAGTATATCCCAATAAAACCTCCCGGAATACTTATAACCGGATGTTGATGCTTGGAGTTAATTATTACATCAGTCGGGATTAAGTCTTTACTTCATGCATGGTAACTATTTCGTAAATCCTTAATTTTGTCAATACTGACTTTTCTTAATGAGATATTTCCTCTTTTTTTTTCTGTTGATGGGCATTTTTGCTTTTGAATCCTGCAAACCCAAACAAAATATGGTCTATATGTCGAATGATAATTTCCAGCAGGAAATTTCTCAGGCGCGTTATGAAGGACTGCATATTCAGGAAGGCGATATTCTCGAAATTATCGTTGCCGCTTTCGATGATCTTGCCGTAAAACCCTTTAATAAAACCACCATGTCTCAAACCGGAACAGCAGAGTCTGGAAATGCAAATATGAGGCTTGGGGATAATGATTATATGGTTAATTCGGATGGCACCATTACTTTTCCTGTTTTGGGAACGGTCTATTGTAAGGGAATGACCAAGCAGCAACTTAAGACTGATTTAGAAGGGAGATTAAAGACTTATCTCACCGATCCGCTGGTGACGGTGAATCTCACCAATTTCAATGTAAGTATACTGGGAGATGTGAAAAGCCCCGGTCAGAAGACCAGTACGACAGAAAAATTAAATGTTTTTCAGGCGATCGCACTTGCAGGGGATATGAATGATTCTGCTAACCGAACCAATGTTAAACTCATCCGGTACTCAGAGGAAACAGGAAAAGATGTCACGTATCACTTAGATTTGTCGGAAGCTTCCGTCGTCAATTCCCCATATTATTATCTTCAGCAGAATGATATTCTGTATGTGGAACCGGATAAAAACAAACAGATTGCAGCCAACACGACCAATCCAAATCGTAATCTAGTCTTTCAGATCAGTAGTGTTTTGATTGGAGTTGTTGGTTTTATTTTAGCCATTACCAAATAATTTTAGATGGAGTTATTAGACCAAATACCGGTAAAGCGTAAGAAACTCAACATCAAGAAGGAGATACGCAAATATCTTCGGAACTGGTATTGGATTTTACTCAGTATGTTTCTTTTTTATATTGCTGCGAAAATATATCTCCGGTATACGCAGGAGCAATATCTTTCAAAAACCACATTGCAGTTTCCGGAATCCAAAGCCAAGGGAAATGCCACGGCACTGAACGATCTTCAGACGCTGGGAACCGGACTAAGCGGGAATAATGAATTACAGGCGGAAACCACCGCCATTATTTCAAAGCCCATTCTGGCCAAAGTTGCCGAACAATTGGGATTAAATGTAAGTTACTACGGACTAGGGAAAATTATTGAGCCGGAACTCTATAATGCCACACCCTATGAAACCAAAATTTTATCGATTGATAATGATCGTTGGGGAGGATCCGGTTATATACTCACTCCCACCGGACAACATACCTACAAACTCAGTGAAGGACCTTTGCTGAAAGGTAAAAATAGCTTCCGATTCGGAGTACCTGCAGAACTTCCGTTTGGCCGTATTCAAATTAATGTGAAAGCAGGTTCCAGACCTGTACCTTTAAAAATCAATTTTAGAAATACAAAAAATGTAGTTTCTTCTGTGGAACGATCCGTAGTGGTAAGTTTGCCTGAGAATAAAGGACTATTGATGGATCTGTCGATAACCGGTCCTGTTCCTGAAAAATCGGAAGCCATTCTGAACGAAATTACCCGGCAATATAATATTGAAGGCGTAAAAGACCGTACGGAAGAAGCACAGAATACCCAGAATTTCATCAATGAACGTCTGGCAATTATTACAGATGATCTTTCCGGAATTGAAGGACAGAAAGAACGTTTCAAAAAAAATAACCAGATTACGGATTTGGATGCTCAAGCCAATATGGCACTCAACAATTCCAATGATAACACAAAGCAGCTTTTGACCTATTCCACTCAACTGGATCTTGTGAACTCTATTTTCAATGCAACAACAGGGGAAAAATTAGTTCCCTCAAATATGGGGCTTTCGGCCGCAACAGAAGGCTATATTTCCAAATACAACGATTTGCTTCTGCAAAAAAATAAAACATTGAAACAGGCCACCTACGCTAATCCTTCCGTGATACAACTGAACAAGGAAATTGATGAATATAAAGGGCTAATTCGGAAAAATCTGCTCGAATCACGCGAAACCTTACAATTACAAATCGCACAAGTGAGAGGGCAGTTGAATGCAGACCAGTCGCGAATCGAAAACTATCCAACACAGGAAAAGGTATTCCGAAGTATTGAGCGCCAACAGAACCTTAAAGAACAACTATACCTGTATCTGCTCCAAAAAAGAGAAGAAAATGCCATTACTCTTGCCGTTACCGCCCCTAAAGCGAAAGTTTTGAACCCGGCATATACCGTGGGAAAAGTAAAACCGGATACACAAAAGATAACTTTAGGAGCATTGCTGGCAGGACTTCTGCTACCGATTGCATTTTTATATGGGAAGTACAGTCTGGATACCAGAGTACAAACCAAAGATCAGGTCATCGCTCATATTCCTGAAGCTTCGGTTATTGCCGAAATTCCTGAAAATGAAGAGCAAACTACGGTTGCCGCCGGTGATTTTTCACTCTTTGCCGAATCATTCAGGATTCTTAGTTCCAATCTTAAATTTATTCTGAAGGCGAAAAAAGGAGGCAGTTCCCATTCCGGGGTTATTCTGGTGACCTCCACCGTCAAGGGAGAAGGAAAAACCACGGTTGCCATGAATACAGCACTTACTCTTGCCGGAAGCGCTAAGGTGTTGATTATTGGGGCGGATATTCGCAATCCACAACTCCAACGATTTGTAAAAGAAAAGAAAGAGGGACTGACGAATTACCTGATTTCGGATAGTCAGGACGTGGAACACTATATTGTTCCTTCAGGACTAAATCAAAATCTGGAGGTATTATTTAGCGGAGCCATTGCTCCGAACCCGAACGATCTTCTGGATATGCAGAAGTTTGATGATCTAATTTCAGCCATGCGTAAGAAATACGATTATATTGTGTTGGACTCGGCACCGGTAATGCTGGTGAGTGATACCCTGCATTTGATTGAAGATGTGGATATGATCCTGTATGTAGTGAAATCGGGATTTACCGAAAATGATATGCTGGACTTTGCCGCTGAATTCAAAGCGAGTAATGCCAATACCCCCATTGCATACGTGCTGAATAACGTAAAACTGGAAAACAGCCGTTACGGAAAGAAATATGGATATGGGTATTATACGCAGAGAGAGAAAAATGGTTGGAGGAAAGTTTTCTGAAGGTTTGGATATGACATTTTTGTGATGTTCTATTGCGGTTTGCTGCAAAAGTAATTCAACACAAAATCATTTATAAAATATTGATTGGGTTAATTTGCTCTCAGTTAGAAATCCTAATTTGTTTCATTGGGTGGTATTATAGGAAATGGATTTTGGTTGGTAGTTGGTGAAAATAATAACATCTTTGAACATATATTAAAAAATAATTTATCTTTGTCGATAATAACAGAGTATATCACATGGATGATTATACTTTTTTTTTAGAAAAAATAATTTATAAGTCAAGACCAACGAATGAAACACAGTTTTTTGCTTGTGAATGTTACTATATGCTTCACTTTCAATTGAACGGGTTCATTTATAAAAACGATACCACATGAAAACAACTATCTTTTCTCCATTGCGTGCACTAACCAATGGTTTTAAATTCTTTCTCATGGTTTTCTTTTCTCTTGTTTCTGTGATGGGATGGGGGCAGGAGTTAGCAAGATTTAATTTTAATGGGCAAACCCTGAACACAACAGGTGGTTACAATACCAATTATGTACTTAGATTTCATAATTCTAATGGATCATATGGGACTGCCCAATTTGATAGACCTGGATTTTGGTCAGGAAATTATTGGACATATACAAAACAAGAAAATGCCTATTATGAGCTCACTTTAAGAACAGGTTCTTATGAAGGAATACAGATTTCTTTTGATGGGGAATTGAGCAATTCTGCATGGTCAACTGCAACATGGTCAGTATATGTTGATTATGGTGATGGGAATGGTTATAGTAACACACCCATAAGAACTTTAGATTTATTAAATTACGCACTTTTGGGCATGAATGATTCGGGAAGTTTAAACATAGATTTTCCTGCGGCGGCAAACTTCAATAATAATTGGAAGGTGAAATTTGTAGCTCATAATTTTTGGGATGTTTTGGATAATTTTCCACAACTAAGAATGGATAACTTGGTAATATCCCATGGAAATCTTCCGAAAATTGCAGCTGAAGGAAGAGATACATCAAATAACTGGGCAAATATTATAGAAGGTTCAAGTGCCGAAACATTCCGGGGAACTTATTTTGGAATGGTAATAACCAATCCAGAAACTGGCCTAGATTATGTTGACCGCAGTTTTAGAATCCTTAATTCAGGAAATCAGAATCTAAATATTACTGGCGCTAATTTTACTGGAAATGCTTCTTCGGACTTTACCGTATTAAGTGGAATACCTGTTATTGTTCCCGCTGGAGAGACAAGGGTGTTTACTGTTAGATTCAATCCATCTGAGGAAGGAGTTCGAAATGCATTGTTGAACATATACTCAAATGCCACTCCATCTCCTTTTACGTTTTATGTGGAAGGAAGAGGCGCTTCTTGTGCTGCTGGAATTGATGCTATTAGATGGAATACTTTGGGTGATAATTTGAATGGAGTTTCAGACAATTTACCAATACAGAGCGGAACTCCTGCAATTATATGGGGAACTAGTAGAGCTGGTCTACATTCAATTTTCTCTGAACACATTTATCGTAATAATAACAATTCAAATGATAGTTACAATTTATTTACCAGTTATAACCATGCGTGGTATTTGAACGCAGGAATTGATAAAACTGTGACTTTCGGGCCGGTTCCTGTTAGTAGTGAAAAGGGTGTGGAAATCTCGTTCAGGCTAGCCGCAGTTTCAAGAGCTTCAGGACAACAGTTTGGAAGTAATGATTATATAACATTGGAAGTTTTAAAGCCCGGAACAACTAATGAGTGGTCGAAAGAAATTAGAATAAATGGAGGGGGTGATAATGCTAATGGTTCAAGATATTCATTTGATCAGGGAACGACATTCATAAGAACCTATGCAGGAACAGGGAGCGCCAATTATGTAAACAATGAGAACAATACTCAATCTACAAAATACAACAGAATAGTCTTGAAAATACCATCTACTGAAGATTTCTCTACACTTACATTCAGAATAAATGGTATAACGACTCACGCAAATAAACTTTGGTTGATAGACGACATTCTGGTTTCATCAGAAAGCACTATATTTAAAACTTATACTGCTTCTGGTTGGCAGATGAATGGGGCAGCGACTACAGTACCCAACAGACAGGAAAAAGCTGTTATTGATGCCAACCTTTCTGTTACTTCAGCAAATCCGCTTGTAACCTGTGAATGCCAGATTAATGCTGGAAAGTTACTGACAATTAAGCAAGATGGTGTGGTAACCATAACTGGGAAACTTGTCAATAATGGAAATATGGTGGTTGAGAGTGAGGCAGATCATTTGAACGGAAATTTGATTCAAATAGAAGATGGTGTGGTAAATGAAGGGAATGATATAGTTGTTCAGCGTTACGTTGAAGGAATTAGAAATAGTTTTGCAACGGGGCAAGCAATGGATTATATTTATTGGAGTTCACCGGTAACTGGGCAAAAGTTAAAAAGTTTTTCACCAGGAACTCCAGATAACAGATTTTACTATTATGAAGAATTAGATGATTATTTTTATCCTTCAAATGCGCAGTCAGATTTCGTTCCGGGAAAAGGATATGCAATTAGAGCAGAAAGTGGATTGAATTATGGATATAGTAAAAAATATGAGTTTAAGGGAGTCCCTATCAATGGTATCCAAGCAAATACACTTCAAATAACCAAATCAACAAATGGTAATGGATATAATCTTATAGGAAACCCTTACCCATCAAATATTTCGGCTAATGATTTATTTGCCTCCAACCCGACCATTTACAGTACGGTTTTCCTATGGGAAAACAATGTTTATATTCCTAATCAACAGGGAGCAGGATATTATGGCAGTAATTACGCAATATATAACGTCACAGGAGGGGTTTCACCAACTTCTTATGTAGGAACATCTTCAACTCCAAACGGGATTATAAAAGTAGGACAGGGTTTTATTGTTCAGAAAAAGGATATAGGAACTTCAAATATGGTGTTCCGAAATAATATGCGTAAATCTACCGGTGGCAATTTTTACTATAGGAGTAATAAAGACCGTTTTTGGATTTCTCTTATTTCACCAATGAATACAGAAAATACTATGCTAATTGGATATATACTTGGGGCTTCAAATGATTATGATAAAGATTATGATGCTGCACTGCTTTCTGAGGGTTCTGATGCTGTATATTCAATTTTAGGTGAAGAAAAGTTAGCCATAGAAGGGAAGGAATTTCCTTGGGATCAATCAGATGTAATACCAATTGGTGTAAAAATTTTTCAGGATGGGAACTACAAAATTAATTTGAAAGAAGGAGAAGGCATATTCGCAGACAATGAGATCTTTATAAAAGATAAATATTTGAATATTGAGCATAATATAGCAGATACCCCTTACGAATTTGAAGGTGTAAAAGGTAAATTTGATGATCGATTTGAAATTGTATTTAAACGTAATACATTAATAGTTGATGATTTAGTGAACAGTGTAAATTATGTTAATATAGTTAATGATAAGAATAATATATTTGTTTCCTCAAACATGGACTTTCTGAATGAAATAAAAATTTATGACATATTAGGAAGAATGGTTTATTTCAAAAAGAATATTTGGAATAAAAAAATAGAAATTCCTAAGAATGATTTTGCGAACGGATTATTTATTGTAAATGTAAGAACAAGTAAGGGGCAGATTGTTTCAAAGAAGATTATGCTAAAATAGATTACAGAGATTATGAGAAAAATATTGTTTTTATTAATATTGATTTTTAATATGGGTAATGCTCAGTTTTTTGGAGGTGAAGAAGAAAAAGAGCCTATTAATTCAACAATAAAAGAGAATAAGATGAATAATGATAATTATTATAGTTCGGAAGAGGAAGAAACTGCTTTAGATGGTGGGCCTGGTGGTCCGGGCGAACCAAAATTATCCATTGATTCGGAAATAAATATCTTACTATTTATTGCAATCGGAATGAGCTTTTATTATGTAAATCGGCGACGTATACAAAATAATTAATATCAAAACCCACTATCATGTTGGGTTTTTTAATTTGTAAAATATGTTTTCAAAAAATGGACAAAATTGCTTTTGTAATTCAAGTAAGAACCGGTTCTACTCGATTGGCTCACAAAATGGTTAAGAAATTTTGGAATAATAAATCTATTCCTGAGATAATTATTGAAAAATTAAGAAATAACTTTCCAGATATTAAAATTATTTTGGCAACAACCGATAAAATTGAAGACTTATTTTTTCGAAATGTTGCTAATTTTTATGAAATCGATTTCTTTCAAGGAAATGAAACTGATGTTTTGAAAAGGTTCATCGATGCCGCAGAATATTACTCGGTTCAGAAAATTATTAGAATTTGTGCCGATAACCCCTTTCTTGATATGAAACAGATGGAATATCTGACTGATAATATTGATGATGAAAATGACTATATCAGTTTTAATATTAATGGAGTACCTTCTATTAAAACTCATTTTGGGTTTTGGGCAGAATATGTAAGATTGGATGCATTAAAAAAAATACAGGTAAGCACTAAAGATATTTTGTACCTAGAGCATGTAACCAATTTTATTTATACGCATCCTGAATTATTTAAGATTAATTTTTTGGATCCAAATCAGAGAATTAAAGACGCCGAAAATATAAGGATGACAATTGATACTGCTGCAGATTTTGATACTGCCCAACAGATTTATAAACAACTCAATAATCAGTATGCGGAGAACTTTGGCATTGATGAAATTTTAAATTTTTTAGATACCCATTCTGATTACAAAATAAAAATGACCGAACAAATTAGAAAGAATACGAAGTAAAATGATTAGAGAAGATAGCGTTTACATCATTGGTGAAATAGGACAAAACCATAATGGTTCTGTGGATATTGCAAAACTCATTGTTGAATTAGTATCCAGACCGGTGTTTGAAAGTGATTTTGGAATGGAGCTGAAACCGATGAATGCGGTGAAACTTACTAAAAGAGATTTAAAAGAAGAGCTTACAGATACTCAGATGAACCGTCCTTATGATTCCTCCAATTCATTTGGAAAAACCTATGGAGAACACCGTGCATTTCTCGAATTATCTGATGAGGAACATTTTGAAGTATATCAGTATGCTAAAAGCAGAGGGCTTGATTTTGTAGAAACCTTATGCTCAAAAGGGTGTCTTTCACTATTGAAACTATTTCAGCCGGATTATCTGAAAGTAGCCAGCAGAGACTTGACAAATCTTCCTCTTTTGGAAGTAATGGCAGAAACAAAAATTCCAATAATTTTATCTACTGGAATGGCAGGGAAGAAAGAACTGGATGATGCGTTGGAAACCATCACTAGATACCATTCAGATGTTTCTATCCTTCATTGTGTTTCGCAGTATCCTACTCATCCGGATAATCTTAACCTAAGAACAATTACTTATCTTCAAAAGAATTATCCACAATATACTATTGGTTTTTCTGATCATACTATTGGTATTTCTGCTCCGACAGTTGCAGTTGGAATGGGTGCTAAGATTATTGAAAAGCACATAACAATTGACCGCAATATGAAAGGTACCGATCAGGCGGGTTCTCTTGGACCGGATGGTGTTTTCAGAATGGTGCGCGATATTCGGGTTACGGAAAAATGGCTGGGAAAAGAAGATATTTATATCGATAAAGATGTAATGTCAGCGAAAGTAAAACTGGAACGTTCAATTGCGACCAATGTAAACCTCAGTCCGGGAGATATTATTAAAGAAGAATATCTTCATTTATTAAGTCCTGGCGACGGATACAAATGGAGCCAAAAAGATGAAATTATTGGAAAAGTAGTAAAAACCACTGTTGCGAAAAATGAATTAATCTATCCTGATAACATAAACGTTTAGTATGAATTCTTTTCAATATCGGAAGAACTTTATTGATAATCTTTTCAAAAGGTTTTATTTGACAGATATTAATCTTAATGATATAGCAGATGAAAAGATTTTTAACAAAGCGTTTGAAGTATTCTTTACAGATTATCAACGTTATTTTGGAGGGGAAGAAATCACGGAAACGAAAATAATTTCTAGAATTGAGCTAATTGGTATTTTATTATATAGATTGGCAAGAGCATATTTTTTAACAGGAAATGAGAATTTTGCCAATCAGTTGAGTAGTTTGGGCAGAATTATTTCTGGCTTTGAGATTTATTATTCTGCTTCGGTGGGGGAGGGTCTGAAAATAAACCACGGATTAGGTATGGTCATTGGAGCCCGATGTGTGATCGGAAAAAATGCTTTGATTCATCAGGGGGTAACTTTAGGAGACAGAAATGGGAAAAGGCCAACTTTATTGGATGACGTAACGGTGTATGCCGGAGCAAAAATATTGGGGGGGTAGTTTGTGGAAATCAGGCAGTTATCGCTGCAAATTGTGTTTGCTTGGTTGATGTGCCTGACAATGGAGTTATCATTGGTGTGCCCGGAAAAATTAAAGAATAAAAATGTTACCAAAACTAATTATTACAGATATTGACGGAGTCTGGACAGACGGTGGTATGTACTATGACCAAGAAGGAAATGAGTTGAAGCGATTTCACACCTACGATAGTGCTGGAGTTCTTTTTGCCAGAATATTGGAGATTCCCGTTGCGATCATTACAGGTGAAGAAACGAAGATCGTAGAACGGAGAGCTAATAAACTTAAAATAGATTATTTGTTTCAGGGAGTAAAAAATAAAGTTGAAATAGTGGAAAGAATTATTCAGGAAATGGATATCTCTTTTCAGGATTGTGCTTTTATCGGCGATGACATCAATGATTTGCTTTTGTTAGAAAAAGTAGGGTGGAGTGCGGCACCAGCCAATGCTCCTGAATATGTAAAAACGAAAGTCAATTTTGTTATGCAGAAAAAAGGAGGTGAAGGCGCATTTAGAGAGTTCGTAGAATTTATATTGCAACAAAATAATTTACTTGAACAGGTTATAGAACAGGCAATCAACAGAAATGAAAAATCTTCTTGAATCTTATTTTGACAGATTATTTCCTCTGAACAGAAGTTTGACGGGAAACGGAGTCCGGGAAACGTTTAATATTCTGAGAGAATTAGTTGATTTTAAGATAACCGAAGTTCCTTCGGGAACATTGGCTTTTGACTGGACTGTCCCAAAAGAATGGAATGTAAACCAAGCGTATATCATCACTCCAGACGGAGAAAAAATCGCTGATTTTTCGAAAAACAATCTTCATTTGGTGGGGTATTCGGTTCCTTTCAAAGGAAAACTGAGTTGGGAAGAATTAGAACGCCATTTACATACTTTACCTGGACAACCCGATGCTATTCCATATATAACATCATATTATAAAGAGTATTGGGGATTTTGTATTTCACAGAATAAAAAAGATACATTGCCAAAAGATGGGTTATATGAGATAGTTGTGGATTCGTCCTTGGCAAGCGGTTCGATGACGGTTGGCGAAGCAGTTTTGAAAGGAAAATCGGATAAGGAAATATTTTTCACCTCTTATTGTTGCCATCCGAGTATGGCAAATAATGAACTTTCGGGTATGCTTGCATTAGCTTTTTTATATCATCTACTTAAAGAAAAGAAGAACCGAAAATATACCTACCGCTTTTATTTGGCACCTGAAACGATTGGTGCAATCTATAACCTTTCCGCAAACGGAAATCTTTTGAAGGAAAAAATGAGAGGAGGAATTGTAATGACCTGTTGTGGTGATTCAGGAGATATTACTTTAAAAAAATCGCGTACAGCTTCCTATTTTGATGAAGTATTTCAATATGTTTTAAAAAAAGAAAAACATCCTTTTAAAATAAAAGAGTTTTTTCCGATGGGTAGTGATGAACGCCAATACTGTTCACCCGGGCTTAATTTGCCTATGGTTTGTTTAACAAGAACAATGTATGGGGAATATCCGGAGTATCATACTTCTCTGGATAATAAATCCATTATGGATTTTGATGCTTTGGAGGTATATGTAAATCTGATATTAGAAGCAGTGGATTTGGTGGAAAATGATAGTTTTTACATCAATACACTGCCTTTTGGCGAACCACAATTGGGAAAAAGAGGGCTTTATCCTACAATGTCAACACTTGAAGAGAGAGGTGAAAGTTTAAAAAAGCGACTTTATCTGCTCAATTATTCAGACGGTAATCACTCATTATTACAAATTGCGAACCGCCTGAATATAGATGTTTCACAACTGGATTCAGAAGTAGAAACATTAGTTGAAAAAGGATTACTACAACCTTTAGATTATTAGATGATGTTTAGAAACGCCAAGATAATTTTTTATTTCAGTCAATATTATGTAATTCGATTAGGAGAGAAAACTTACCAATATAATCCTAAACTCGAATTATTTCCAGTTTTAAGAGCATTTATAACCTTATTTATTCACGCTTTCAAAAGCAATCCTTCACCTAAAAATCTACAGTTAAAAAGAGCTTACCATCAATTAGTTTATGTAGAGACCATTAATCAGAAAAATGCTATTATTGATATTTTTCTGGAAAAGAAGAATAAAAAGAATACGCTTTTCATTTTAAATGAAATCAACGGAAAACTCCATATCCCTGAATTTGATCAGAAATATTTTGCTACGAAACAATCATTTTGGAAAGCATTATGGTATTTTCCTAAAGCGGTTGTTATTTCGGGAAAATATAGAAAACAAATAAAGGGAAAAGTGAATCAGCTTCATATCCTGATTAATCTATCTCTTTTTATGGCATCAGTTGAGATATTTGAAAATGAACTCAATCAATATGAAATAAAGCAGGTAGTGCTAACCAATGATCATAATCTGCATACGCTCTCATTGTTATTGGCTTGTCGTAATTTGGGAATAAATTCCTATTATATTCAGCACGCTTCCGTATCGCCTGCTTTTCCCAAATTGCTTGCTAATATTTCCTTGCTCGAAGGGCAGCAGGCAGTAGATACTTATGAAAAAATTGGGAATCTTTCCAAAAAGATAGATCTTGTCGGGATACCACGTTTAGATGGGATTTTAGGATTTAAAAAGTCATTGCGAATCAACGATATTACAGTAGGATTTTGTCTAAAACCTTATTATTCTGAACAACTTATCAAAGAATATATTGAGACCATAAGTTCTCAGGGGAATGTTGGTAAGATTATTTTAAGACCTCATCCTGGAAATGGAGACGAGTTTTACAATAAACTGAAAGATTATCCGGTAGAAATATCAAATGCAAGGAAAGAAAGACCACACGAGTTTATCAAAAAACTGGACATAATGATTTCCGGTGAGTCTTCCATTATTCTGGAATCATCATTAATGAAGATAAAAACCATTTACATTGATGATAAAGTGGCACAATATGATTTATATGGCTTCGTGAAAAATGGAATTGCAACCGCAGTCCATTCAATGGCAGAATTAAAAAAAGAGCTTCAACAGATCGATTTTCAAAAAGTCGAAGAGCAGTTCAATAATTGTAATTATTATTGCAGTACTGTAAATACAGAATTTGAAAATAGTTCTAAAGAATTGATAATGAAAATTTTAAACAATGATTAGTAAGTTGGTGTCTTGGTTAAAAAAGTATAGGAAAAAATATTATAAAAAAAATGTTTTGAAAACTGCGGAGTTTGTTAAAGGGGACATTTTTGTAAATGGTTTGACTTATGTAAACCATAAAACAAGACTTGGTCATAATGTGAATTTTAACGGATTGAGAATCATAGGTAAGGGGAAAGTAGAAATTGGAGATAATTTTCATTCCGGAATGGATTGCGTTATTATAACGGATACTCATAATTTTCGGGGGAACAAAATACCGTATGATGAAACCTATATTATAAAGGATGTGATTATTGAAGATAACGTTTGGTTGGGACACGGTGTTATTATTCTGGGAGGAGTAACCATTGGCGAAGGTGCAATAATTCAGGCAGGAGCAGTAGTTGTAAAAGATGTACCTAAATTGGGAATTGCAGGAGGAAGTCCGGCAAAAGTTTTTAAGTACAGAGACGAAAACCATTATTATACTTTAAAAAGCGAAGGTAAATTTCATTAATTAGAAATGTCATTAAAGCGTAAAACATTTGGCGGTTTATTTTGGGCGTTTTCTCAGGATTTTGGGACAACCGGGATCCGGTTCATTATTCAATTATTTCTCGCTCGTCTTATTGTTCCCGAACAGTTTGGGTTGTTTGGGATGATTGGCGTTTTTTATGCCATTGCGGAATCTCTTACTAATACTGGAATGGGAACCTCACTAATACGTTTGAAAAATCCAACCCACGAAGATTATTCAACGGTTTTCTGGGAAAACATAATGGTTTCGGTTTTTATCTATCTCCTCATTTTTATTGCTGCTCCTTATATTGCGGATTTTTATAATCAGGATGTCATTACGATTCTAATTCGCATATATGGATTAAATATTATTCTCGGGGCTTTGTATGGTATCCATATTGCCAAGCAAACTAAGGAAATGAAATTTAAAAGGCAGGCAGTAATTACGCTTCCTTCTCTCGTTGTTTCACGCTGTTTGGGTATTTACTTGGGGTATTTGGAATATGGAGTTTGGGCGTTGGTCTATATGCAATTAGCACAAACTACTATTTTGTGTTTACAGTATTGGATTAGGGCAGAATGGAGACCAGGATTTATTTTTGACAGCAAAATATGGAAATTCCATTTCAATTTTGGATACAAATTTTTATTGAGCAGCGTAGTAAATAATATTTTTATTAATCTTTATCCAATGATTATCGGAAAATTTCATTCTCCGAAAGATGTTGGATTTTACAGCAGGGCACTAAGTTTAAGAAATCTGCCTTTGACGATGATTGCAAGAACTTTTGCTAAAGTAACTTATCCTATATTGGTAGAAGTACGAGAAGATGAAGAAAAACTAATAGTAGTATTCAGAAAATTTGTAAAAACAATACTTATAGTTTCGGGATTTGCTATGTTTTTATTATTGGTGGTAGCAAAGCCGCTGGTCGTACTTTTAATTACAGAAACTTGGCTACCTGCGGTGCCGTATTTACAAATAATCTGTATAAGTGCTGTATTTATCCCATTACAGAGTTATTATGTGAATATTTTTAATATTTATGGGAGAAGTGAAACTTTACTCTATTCATTGCTTTGTTCAAGGATTTTAAATTTAATCATTATATCCATAACGGTTCGGTATGGTATTATAGCAATCGTAATCGGGCAGGTTATAGCGGAAATTATAAATAGCATTATTACACAATTATTTGGACTTAAATTTATTAAATATACTGTTTTGCAACAGTTTTCGGATATAGCACGGGTATTATTGCCGTCAATAATAATTTCGGGTATTGTATATTTATTGTACGGATGGTATGAAACAAGGATTACTAATTATATTTTACAAACATTTATTAATATATTTTTATTTGTTGTATTATTTATACCAATACAGTATTTGATAAACAAAAATATCATATTGGAATTATTGAATATGAAAAATCTTATAATTAAAAAATCAATATGAGAAAGATTAGAATACTTCACATTCAACAAAGTTTATCATTTGGAGGTGTAGAAAGAAGGCGGCTTTCTCTTGCAAAACATTTGGACAAATTCCGTTTTGAGCAAAAAATAATTTGTAATGCTCATCGAGGAAACTTAATTGAGGAAATCCGTGCTGAAGGTGTAGAAGTTTTTGAGATAGGAAATTTGACATCTCCATTCCAATGGGCACAACATAAAAAAGTCCAAAAAATCATTGAAGAATATAGACCCGATATTATCCACGGTGCTGTTTTCGAGGGTGTAACAATGGCAGCAATTAATGGTTGGATAAAGAAGGCCAACATAATTATTTTAGAAGAAACTTCCGACCCGAAAAATCGTTCGTGGAAAGGAAATCTGCTAATGAAGTTATTTTCAATTGTTGCTAATAAAGTTGTTGGTGTATCGGAAAGCGTTACGGAAGAATACTTGAAAGGCAAGCTGAAATTATCCAATGCCAAAGCTATAACAATTAATAATGGTGTAGCTTTGCCAAGAGAAGTCAGTTCCAAAGAAATTGCAGAGGCTAAAAAAAATTGGGGAATTGCAGAAAATGATTTCGTCATTGGCTCAACGGGCAGAATGTTGCACGACAGCCACAAACGTTTTTCGGATCTGATTAAAGCTTTTGCAAAATTTTCGGAGAAAAAAGAAAATGTAATACTTCTTTTAGTTGGCAATGGACCGGAAAAATCGGGATATGAAAAATTAGTTGAGGAATTAAGCATCTCAAATAAAGTTATCTTTGCAGGCTACCAGTCTGATGTAACTTTGTTTTATAAAATTATGGATGTTTTTTCATTAGTTTCTGCCCGTGAGGCATTCGGTTTGGTTTTGGCAGAAGCAATGCTGAACAAACTTCCGGTTGTAGCAACCAAAGTAGGAGGAATGAAATATATTGTTGATGATAATGAAACCGGTTTTTTGATAAACCCGTTTCAGGTTGATGAAATTGCAGAAAAATTTGAAATGCTTTATCAAAATCCACAATGGGGGAAACAATTGGGAGCAAAAGGTTTTGAAAAAGCAATGAAGGAATATACAGAAGAAAAGTACGTAGAAAAGGTAGAAAAATTATACTTGGAATTGATAAAGAAAAAATAAAATGAAAATAATAAAAAACATATCGGTTTTTGATACCTCTATTGCAACACAAAACGTTGGTGATGAGATAATTATGGATGCGGTATATAATGAATTGAACGAGATTTTTGATGACGCAATGTTTCTTAAAATTCCCTCTCATGAAATTATTGGTATTTCTAGTCTTTCTTTAATTCGGAATTCTGACTTTGCTATTGTTGGCGGATCCAATATTCTTTCTTCTTCAATGAATAAGTATAAACAATGGAAAATTTCATTAATACAGAGTTTTCTGATTAGAAATAAAGCTTTACTACTAGGTGTTGGTTGGAGAAATTATCAGAAAAGCCCCAATTTCTTTACAAGAAAACTTCTCAAAAACTTATTAAACAAGCATTATCTGCATTCTGTACGTGATAGTTATACCGAAAAAAAACTTAAAGAAGAAGGTTTTCAGAATGTTATCAATACGGCTTGCCCCACAATGTGGAAACTGACTGAGGAACATTGTTCCCAGATTCCTCAAAAGAAATCGGATAAAGTAGTGTTGACATTGACGGATTATTCAAAGGACATTGATTCTGATACCTTTTTGGTAAATACACTTTTATCCAATTATAAAGAAGTGTATTATTGGGTACAGAGCAGAAAAGATTTAATTTATTTTAACGAGCTTGGTTTTAACGAAGGAAAAATAAAAATTATCGCTCCTACGCTTAGAGCTTATACTTCCTTTTTGGAATCCAATGAATGTGATTATGTTGGAACAAGACTACATGGTGGAATTAGAGCTTTACAAAGGAAAAGAAGGACAATTATAATTGGAGTTGATAATAGGGCTATTGAAAAGAAAAAAGATTTTAATCTGAACGTTATCGAAAGAAAAGAACTAGAATACAAATTGGAAATACTAATTAATTCTGAGTTTAAGACAGAAATAAAAATTCCAAGTGAGAACATTGCCCGATGGAAAAACCAGTTCATAAAATAAATTACTACAATGAAAGTATCTCCAAAAGTAAGCATCTTAATTCTGACTTATAATGCTCCAGAATATGTATATAAAACATTGAAGTCATTGAGAAAAACGGATTATGATAATTACGAAATAATTGTATTTGATAATAACTCTCGTATTTTTACAAAACTTTTGAATCTGTATGCTTTAAAGAAAAATTGGATGAACAGGCTTATTTTTTCACCTAAAAATATTCTCTTCTCCCCAGGTAATAATGAGGTATTCAAAAACATTTCCGAAGACAGCAAATATACTCTGCTGTTGAATTCTGATATAGAAATAAAAGATAAAAACTGGTTGAAAAAATTAATTGAGATTCATAAATATGGAGCAACTTCTTATGGTGTTTGTGTTAATGAGCCAATTCGTGCAGATGGTTATTGCTTTTTAGTAGATACGGAATTATACAGAAAATATAAACTTGACGAAGATTTTGAATGGTGGTGGGGTCTGACAAAATTTCAGGCAGAAATTTTGGAAAAAGAACATTGCGAAATCAAAGCTGTTAGGAATCATAATAATATAATTGTCCATTTTGGAGGAGGTTCACGAAAGGGCTTCTTCAATACAAAAGATTTGAAAAAAGCTAAAGGATTAGATTTAGAAATCGAAAAAGTGAAGGAATGGTTTAAACATAATAAAATTGAAGTTATTGAATCTTTATGAAAATCATTCGCCTTTCTACATTTCTCGACTTTGGAGGAATAGAATCTAAAATGGCAAATCTTTCTTCCTGGAATGATGAAAACGACTGGTTATTTGTCGCAATAGGAAAAGGAGGAGAAGCAGAGAAAAAAATAAAAAGTAATGATAAACAAGTGTGGTGTTTGAATCTACCACATAGAATACCATCTCCAGTTACTTTATATAAATTATTTCGTTTTTTGAAAAAAGAAAAACCGGATGTACTACATACTTCTGGAGCAGAAGCTAACTTTTTTGGTTTTTTTGCCGGAAAATTGGCTGGTATCCCTAAAATTGTTGTGGAAGAGATAGGAATTCCCAAACATTCACCAAAAGCTAAAAAAATATTCCGATATATTTTCAAAAAAGCAGATTGGGTAGTTGGAGAATCGAAAATTGTAGTAGATCATATTAGAAATTCCTTCCAGCTTGATTCTCCCAAAACAAAAGTTATTTACAATTTTGGAGTTTTTAATTATGATTTGACTACAATAGATGTTCGGAAAAACAAAGAAGTATTTCGCTTATTAATGATTTCCCGGCTCGAACCGGTTAAAAATATAGAGGGTGTTTTAAATGTACTTTCTGAACTTACCAAAGAAAATAAAAAAATAAAATTAACAATCGCCGGAACAGGAAACTCCGAAGTTGCACTAAAAGAAAAAGTAAAAACACTTCATTTGGAGCAAAATGTAGAGTTTGTCGGATTTATTAACGATCCTTATCCTTATTTACTGAATGCTGACTTGTATATTTTAAATTCCTTTACAGAAGGGTTTTCTAATTCTTTGGTAGAAGCGATGTATAGCAAAACGCTATCATTAAGCACGACAGTTGGAGCGGCTCCTGAAATTATTGAAGACAATATTAATGGATTTTTAGTTGAACCCAATAACGAAGATATGCTATATGAAAAGTTGAAAAGTATTATAGCGTTGAATATTGAAGAACGATTGCATATAGGTGAAAAAGGACATTGTACTATTGTCGAAAATTTTTCTTTAGAAAAACATATTGATAAACTTAAGATAATTTATAAAAACTAAAAATGAAGAACCTCCTCTTCATCACTTGGGATGGCCCACAAACTTCCTACATGGAGGGATTGTTTATGCCCATCTTTCAGGAAATCCAAAAACTGGATCCGCAGTATCGTTTTCATGTACTGCAGTTTACCTGGGCAAATCAGGAAAAAATTGATGAAATAAAAAAAGCAGCCGAAAAATTCGGAATAAAATACACCGCTTTTCCTATTTTCAAAAAACCCGTGGCAAGTATGGGGAGTTTCTTTACGCTTTTTACTTCTTCCAAAAAAATTGAAAATTATATAACGGAAAATAATATTGATATAGTAATGCCTCGAAGCACTTTTCCGGCATTTATGGTCAATAAAATCAGAAAGAAAAATTTTAAAATCATCTTTGATGCAGATGGTTTGCCGATTGAAGAACGGGTAGATTTTGCAGGACTGAAAAAAAAATCTTTCCTCTATAAATTTCTGAAATCCGCAGAAACCAAAATGCTTCAACAAGCAGATGCCATCATCACCCGTTCCCAAAAATCGATCGACATTCATCTTGAAACCGTTGGAAAAGAATTCGGGAATAAATTTTCAGTAGTATTCAACGGCAGAGATAAGGATAAATTCACTTATAATCCTGCGTTCCGGGAAAAAGCAAGGAAAGAATTGGGGCTGCAAGATGAGTTTCTGTTTGTGTATGCTGGTTCGTTAGGTCTACAATATTGTCTGCCCGAAATGCTCGAAATCTTTGAGAAATATGTGGAAAATAACTCTGCGAAATTTTTAATCCTAACCGGAAATGTGGCTTTTGCCGAACAAAATATTCCTCAGGAAATGAAATCTGGCGTTGTGCTCAAAAGTGTATCGTCAGATCAGGTTCCGTATTATCTCAACGCTGCAGATGTTGCTTTTGGTTTGCGACAACCGAGCTTCAGCATGCAAGGTGTTGCTCCGATAAAATTAGGGGAATATCTGCTTTGTGGACTTCCGGTCATTGCCAGCAAAGGAATCGGCGATACCGAAGAAATTCTGAAAAATTTTGAGGAATGTTATCTTTTCGATCATAAAATTCCTTTTGATCAACAACTCGAAGAGATAATACAGTTTATAAATGCACACAAAAAAATTAACCGGGAAACCATCCGTACCAAAGCCCTGCGTTATTTTTCACTTGAATCCGCCGCGGAATCGTACCTGCGCACTCTTGCATCATGTCAAAACTTAAAACCTTGATCGGGTTGTTTTGTGTGTTTTTTTTGCATGAAACTGCAAAAACATTCAGGTTGTATTTGTTTTTTGCGTAATTTTACAAAAACTTCACGTATTTAATGCTCATCAAAAGACTGCAATATTCCACATTATTAAAAAACCTTTGCGATAAAAAGGTGATTAAGATACTCACCGGGATCAGACGGTGCGGAAAATCCACCTTGTTGGAAATGCACAGAGACGAATTGCATGCTGAGAACAGAAATACCATCTATTATAACTTTGAAGATGCAGACAATGCAAGTTTTGAAAATTGGCAGGAATTGTACAATATCATTGTAAAGCAATGCAAAACAGAAGAACCTAATTATATTTTTCTGGATGAGGTGCAAATGATTCCGAATTTTGAACGTTTGGTAGATGCACTCTTTGTAAAGAAAAATACAGATATTTATATCACGGGCTCCAATGCCTTTTTATTGTCATCAGGATTGGCAACTTTGCTTTCCGGTCGATATTTTGAAATCAATATATTACCTTTTTCTTTTTCCGAATATAAAGAATACCGACCCGATGCCATACTGAATGATTATCTGCATACAGGAGGAATGCCGGGAGTTGTTGATTTGCTTTCGGTCACCGAAAATATGGCATTAAAATATCTGCTGGATGTCTATAACTCGGTCATCTTACAAGATGTAATTACCAGAAATAATATAAGTCATCCGCAGGAGTTGGCTTCGGTGATCCGATTCGCATTCGATTCTGTCGGAAGCATACTTTCACCGCACAGCATATCCAAATCCCTGAAGTTGGACAGTACAAACATAGACAGTCGGTTGGTTTTTCGGTTTTTGGAGGCATTGAAGGATTCGTTTGTATTGTATGAATCCAAACGATTCGACATCAAAGGAAAGGAGCAACTGCGAACTTTAAGCAAATTTTATCTGGTGGATTTAGGGTTCAGACGTGCACTTCTCGGAAAATTTAAATACACCGATATTGGGCATTTGCTTGAAAATGTGATTTACCTGGAATTACTGAGACGTGGAAATACAGTTTGGACAGGAAAATATAATGATCAGGAAATAGACTTTGTTGTGCAAAACGAAGAGGGTGTTACAGAGTATTTTCAAGTCGCTTATACAGTGAAGGAAGAAGCCACGTTGCAACGAGAGATAACTCCACTCAAAAAATTAAATAACAATTATAGGAAAACGCTGCTCAGCACAGATGAAATTGAATTCAATGAAGAAGGGATCGAACATCGGAACATCGAAAAATGGCTTTTGAATTTTTAATATGAAAACCCTCTACCTCCCCAAATACACAGCAAAAGCCGCAAGTTCCCGAATGCGGAGTTTTCAGTATTTCCCATATCTGGAGAAAGCAGGTTTTCGGGTAGAGGCAAAACCCTTTTTTTCTGAAAAATACATCAACGATTTTTATGCAGGAAAGAAAAATATCCCGGAAATTCTTAAAGCGTATATCAAACGTTTCTTTGTATTGTTCAGTATTTTTGGATATGATAAAATTGTAATTGAAAAAGAACTCTTTCCTTATTTGCCTGCTTTCGCAGAGCGGTTTCTGCATCTTTTTGGGATTAAATATATTGTAGATTATGATGATGCCATTTTTCATAATTACGACCAAAGTTCAAATCCGTATTTCAAATTATTTTTAAAGGACAAAATCGATAAAGTCATGCGGTTTTCGGGAATGGTGGTTGCTGGAAATTCATATTTAGCGGAAAGAGCCGAAAAAGCAGGAGCGAAAAATATTGAGATTATTCCAACGGTCATTGATTTGGAGCGTTATTTTCTAAAAACGGATTCTGTTGCAGAAAATAAAAAGTTTATCGTTGGTTGGATGGGCACCAAAACCACTTTTGAAAAGCATTTGCTTCCCTGTAAAAACTGGATTCAGAAAATACAAGAGTTAGATCCCGATATAGAATTTCATATTGTGGGAATTCCGGAAGATCGGCGTTTTGGAGCCCATGTACAGTGGATTCCGTGGAATGAAAAAACTGAAGTCGAAGAAATTCGGAAAATGGATGTTGGGATTATGCCTTTACAGGATTCCCTTTGGGAAAAGGGGAAATGTGCCTATAAATTGATTCAGTATGCGGCGTGTGGAGTACCCGGAATTGCATCGGATGTTGGGATGAACAGGGAAGTAACCATTCCAAATGAAACAGGGTTTTTGGCATATTCTGATGAAGAATGGATTGAGCGTATTCTGGAACTTAAAGAAAATGAGAATGAAAGAAAACGCCTTGGTGCAAATGCAAGAAAATTAGTGCAAGAAAAATATTGCATACAAGTGACTTCAATGAAATGGATTAATCTTTTAAAATAATGCTTAGCGATTTTATATACATACCAGTATTTATTCTGCTGGCAATTCAGTTTCCTAAATTGTTGCTTGAGGAGCAGGAAATGACATATTATCCAATACTGAAAAAACTTGCTGTTTTCCATTTTATTTTAGGATTAGCTTATTTCTTTACTACCAATAATGGGGGTGGGGATGCCTGGGGATATTGGAAAGTGGCGAAAAGTATGAGCTACTTTCAGTTTATACGGGATTTAAGTGGAGGGGAAGGGACAGAATTTATGCGTGCACTGAATTTTATTCCTGCAAATCTCATGGGAATGTCATTTCTTTCCAATACAATGTTTTACAGTATGTTAGGTTTTTTTGGAATTGTTTATTTTTTTTTAATTGCAGCTCGCACAATTCCTTATAACACCGTAATAAAAGGATATATTCTTTTCCCATTAATCTTTTTTCTGCCCAATCTCCATTTCTGGAGCAGCGGCGTGGGAAAAGATACCCTGTTATTTCTTTGTATCGGGATGTTTGTATATGGATTGATGAAGCCCTTTACCCGAATCCCGCTTTTGGCAATCAGCATAATGCTTTCCCTTGCCATACGTCCGCATATTACCTTATTTCTGTTTGTCGGATTTGGGCTTGCCTATATTATGGGTGGCAAAATTTCTGCATTTCAGCGGTTTGCATTTTCGGCGATACTCATTGGTGTTGGATTTGCCATATTGCCTTCCGTCATGGAATTTGCAAAGATTGAAGAAGCATCCGCAGAAGGTTTTGATAAATTCGCACAAGGCAAAGCTGATGTTTTAAGCCGGGCAAGCACTGGTTCGGCCATTGATATTTCTTCTTATCCGTTTCCTTTAAAAGTATTGACCTTTTGGTTTCGGCCGTTCTTTTTTGATGTCAGGAATCTGAATGGATTGATTGCTTCTCTTGAAAATTTTATATTGGTGTATCTGTTTGTGAAAATCCTATATAGAAAACCGATTCGCGCCTTTATAGCAGCACCCTTTGTGATTAAAGGGCTTGTATTGTTTTTAGTGGTAGGAACTTTGGCTTTTTCACAATCATTAGGAAATGTGGGGATTATGATCCGCATGCGGAATATGTTTCTGCCCGGATTCCTCATTTATATATTATGGGTTTTTTCGTATGAGAAGGAAGTTGGCATCAGAAATAGAAAAGGGCAATGAGAAATGAGAAAATTTAAGAGACAGGATTACGGTAAATTGAAAATTGATTTTTCCTCCCTTCAGGGTTGATAATAAAAATCCCGACTTTTGGTTGGAAATAGGAATTATCGTTAAAAATAATAATGAAGCACACCAGTAGATATTTTCCCTATATTTTGATGGGGTATCACCTGCTTTTTTCCGTGATAGGCTGGAAGTATATCATGCTGAATAACGGGGATGCGGTACGGTATTGGTTTGTAGGACAGGATTTGTCCGGAGTTTCCTGGAGTTCTTTCTTCCAACCCGGGACAGATATAATCAAGATTTTCACTTTTCCGTTGGTGAAATACTTTCATCTGCCTTTTTATATTGGATTCCTGATTTTTAGTGCGATAAGTGCCATAGGTTTCTATCGGTTGTGGAAATTATTGATGAAAATTTCCGGCATTTCTATGCCTGCACAGATGTTTTCTTTTGTCTTGTTACTTTTTCCGGATGTGCATTTCTGGACTTCTCTAATAGGGAAGGAATCCCCGTTGTTTGTGGCAATTGTGATTGCGGTAGCAGAATTGTATCAAAAGAAAATCCTGTCCCGAAGGTTGTGGCTGAGCATTCTTTTTGTGGCGTTGGTGAGGCCGCATGTTGCAGCGGTAATTATTTTTAGTTTTGGAATCGCTGTTTTACTAGACAAAAAAATTATATTGAAAATTAAAGGGATAGTACTGTTTTTATCCATTATCGGTGGATATTTGCTGTATCAATTGCTTTTTATTGTTACCAAAACGAAAGTGAGTCTCACTGAAAGAATACAGTTCCTGTATCATCTTCATATTACCAAACTAAGAGAAAAGGAAGCCCATGTTCCCTTGGATGAGTATTCTTTGCCATATAAATTATTCACTTTCTATTTTCGGCCACTTCCCTTGGAAAAGGAAGGATGGTTTTATGGAATCTGGAGTATTGAGAATGCCATACAATTATTCATTTTTTGTGTTTTAATTTATGTAACGGTTCGAAATTTTCAGAAAATACGGTGTACTTTTGTAATGGTATTTTCGATTGTTTTTATTTTTGCCTTTGCCTTGATGTATGTATATGCCTACGCAAACTGGGGGCTTATTTCGCGAACCAAAATTTTAGCACTGCCCATGTTGGCTGTTTTCATGGTGGAAATATTGAAAACAGTGACAATCAAAACAAAGACTTGATATGAAAAAAAAGCTCATCCGCATCACGACAGTTCCTTTATCTCTGGATAAACTTCTGGGAAAGCAGCTAAGCTTTATGAATCAGCACTTTGAGGTAACCGCTGTTGCGGCGGATGAACCGTATCTGAAACGGGTTGCTGAAAAGTATGGCGTAAAACAGTATCATGTGGAAATGACCAGAACCATAGCACCAGTTGCCGATTTAAAAGCCGTTTGGAAACTCTACCGCTTTTTGAAAAAGGAAAAACCGGCAATCGTCCATTCCCATACCCCAAAAGCAGGAATTGTAGGAATGATGGCGGCATATTTCGCAGGTATTCCGGTACGGATGCATACGGTTGCCGGCTTACCCTTAATGGAAGCGCACGGATTGAAAAGGAAACTCCTCAATATTGTTGAAACCTTCACCTACCTTTTTGCAACAAAGGTCTACCCCAATTCAAAAGGACTCTATGATTTCATACTTCGGGAAAAATTTTGTTCGGGAAAGAAACTAAAGGTCATTGGTAACGGTTCTTCCAACGGAATCGATACTGCACATTTCTGTCCGTCTCAGATTTCAGAAGAACAAAAAATTCAGTTAAAAAAGGAATTGGCTATTCGTGAAAACGATTTCGTCTTCATATTTGTCGGTCGCCTCGTCGGCGATAAAGGCATCAACGAACTCATAACCGCATTTCGCTCCCTTCTCCTTTGGAGTGAGGTTGGGAATGAGACCAAACTTCTTTTAGTCGGTCCCTTAGAATCCGAGTTAGATCCTCTGCATCCTGACACATTAAAAGAAATCGAAACCAATCCCAATATTATTTCGGTGGGTTACCAGCATGATGTTCGCCCTTATTTTGCCATCAGTGATTGTTTGGTATTCCCTAGTTATCGAGAAGGATTTCCCAATGTCGTCATGCAGGCTGGAGCTATGGGATTGCCGAGCATTGTCACCGATATTAATGGTTGCAATGAAATTATTGAAAATAATATAAACGGCATTCTTATTCAACCGAAAAATACAGAAAGCATTCTTCATGCAATGGAACAAATTCTGAGTAATGCAGATTTGCAGTTTTCATTACAGAAAAACGCCCGCATATCCATTGTGAGCCGATTTGAGCAGCATACACTGTGGCAATCTCTTTTGGATGAATACAGTGGTTTGAATAGTTGAACATGGAATGGCTATATGTTTGAGTGTTTGAATTTTTTTATGTCACCAACAAAAGAATGATAATCATCCCGGAGGAATGAAATCTTAAAAAAATATGAAAATTCCTATAAACACAACGTTTGTCAATTCACAGAAATCTAAATTCTCTTGTTGGGGAACATATAGAAAAACAAAAATCTTTGCGGACTTTGAGAGGAACGAAGTAATCAACTTCCTATTTTTGATTCAGCCCGCTAAATCAGCAAACATGAAGCAGAAAATCCATCTTAAAATCCCTATATTTTTACCAATAAATTTATCAAAGGCTCTAAAGAAAAACATTAAAAGAACCTTTATTTCTTCAATTCCGATAATTCTTGAATTTTTTGTAATTTTGCCCTCTTAAAAAAAATCAGAAAATCTTGATTAAAACTGCTGCATATCACACTCTTGGCTGTAAATTGAATTTCGCAGAAACCTCCACAATTGCCCGACAATTAACGGATTCAGGCTATCAGAAAGTGAGTTTTGATGAAAAAGCAAATGTATATGTAATCAATACCTGCAGCGTTACCGAAAATGCCGACCGGGAATGTAAACAGCATGTGAAACGAGCCATGAAAGCCAATCCTGAAGGTTTGGTAGTTGTTGTTGGTTGTTATGCTCAATTGAAACCTGAAGAAATTTCGGAGATTGAAGGCGTAGATTTAGTTTTGGGTGCAAAAGAAAAATTCAATATTCTGAGTTATCTGGAAGATCTTGAAAAACAATCAACCGGGATTGTGCATTCCTGCGAAATCGAACAGGCTGATTTTTTTATCGGAAGTTATTCCATCGGCGACAGAACGCGCGCTTTCCTGAAAGTTCAGGATGGTTGCGATTACAAATGTACCTATTGCACAATTCCTTTGGCAAGAGGAATTTCACGAAGCGATACGATTGAAAATGTTCTGAAAAATGCAAAAGAAATTTCGGAAAAAAATATCAAAGAAATTGTGCTTACCGGTGTAAACATCGGGGATTACGGAAAAGGTGAATTTGGAAATAAAAAGCATGAACATACATTTTTGGATCTGATAAAAGAACTGGATCAGGTGGAAGGAATCGAAAGAATCCGCATTTCCTCCATTGAACCCAATCTTCTGAAAGATGAAAGCATTGATCTGGTTTCCAAATCCCGAAGTTTTGTGCCGCATTTTCATATTCCTTTGCAAAGCGGATGCGATGATTTGCTGAAAAAAATGAAACGCCGCTATTTAACCCGATTGTATTCCGACAGAATTTCAAAAATCCGCGAAGTTATGCCTAATGCCGCAATTGGTGTAGATGTAATTGTGGGATTTCCGGGCGAAACCGAAGAAAAATTTCTTGAAACTTATAATTATCTGAATTCCCTTCCGATTTCTTATTTGCATGTTTTCACCTATTCCGAAAGGGAAAATACCGAAGCCGTAAATATGGAAGGCATTGTTCCGGTTGCAGAGCGCAAAAAACGGAATAAAATGTTGCGCATTCTTTCCGAGAAAAAGAAACATTCTTTCTACGAAACCCAGTTGGGAAAAACGTTGCCTGTACTTTGGGAACACGAAAACAAACATGGAATGATGTTCGGTTTTACCGAAAATTATGTGCGAGTGCAAAAACCTTTCGATGCTCATTCGGTAAACGAAATTGAATGGGTAAAACTCCAGAAAATTGAAGGCGATGGAAATGTTTCCGTAATGCCGGCTTTTGAAAATTTTCTTGCTAAAATTTAGAGCCTAAACAGCCAGAGATTCTGTTTAGGAAAAGAGGCTTATACAAATAGAATGGGCTAATTGATAATGTATTTTTTTGGAAGATTCTGTTTAATCAATCCTTTACCGGAACTTATTAATTAACCTCAATTCGGGATAAGCTTTTTGAAACGCAAAGTCAAACAAAAAAATAATGATTTGATTCTTAGTGTTTTAAGGTATACAAAGCCGTAAAACTTATTGAAATAATACAAGTTTTGTATTTCTTTTATAAACGAAGTGGCTTTTGTATTTCTTAAAAACATTTTAGAAATGAAAAAAATCTTTGTCTTTCATTGCGATAAAATTATTATTTGATTAAAAATCAATGTAATAGCGTGTTTTCTTATCCCGAACTCAGGTTAATTAAGAAATATCAGCAGGAAATTCTATACTTTAAAGCGTTAGATGTTCTGCATGAATTGATTTTCCGAAGAATATTTTAGCATTGTTCTCAAAATTTTCCACATTATCGGTCGTGTAAAATAAAGAAGTTCCGCTTTTTGAGCATGAACTTTCAATTTCCGGATGCCTTTTCAGATAATCCGCCAGCTTTTCAGCAACCAGTTTTCCCTGTGTAAGCAAGGTAATATTTTTGGGCGTATATTTTTCAATAACGGGCAAAAGCAATGGATAATGAGTGCATGCCAGAACAATTGTATCGATATCTTTATCCTGAGACAACAACTGCTCAATATCTTTTTTAATAATGATCTGGGCCGCTTCACTATTGATTTCGTTATTTTCCACGAGCGGTACCCAAAGAGGACATGCTTGCTGAAACACTTTTATTTCCGGAAAAAATTTATTTATTTCTATTTTATAGGAATCAGACAAAACCGTGCCTTCTGTTGCCAGAATTCCAACTTTACCATTTTTTGTGTATTCATTAATGGATTCTGTTGTAGGGCGGATTACTCCGAGCACTTTTTTATTTTTGGGAAGATCATTTTCCTGAATACTCCGCAATGCCTTTGCTGAAGCGGTATTACACGCAAGAATTACCAGATTGCAATTGAATTCAAACAGTTTTGAAACGCAATTTTTTGTGTATTCATAAATGGTTTCAAAAGATCGGATTCCATAAGGACAGCGGGCGTTATCTCCCAAATAAATAAAATCATATTGTGGGAATTTCTTCTGTATTTCCTTAAAAACGGTTAAACCACCGTAACCGGAATCAAAAATACCAATCGGTCCTTTCATATATGTATTAAGAATTTGTAGGCATTAAAAAATTTATAGCGGTCAACATGATAATTTCATCTTTTAAAGAAATTGAAAAACACTTTCAACACGACGTTTGTCATTTCGCAGAAATCTAAATTCTCTTTTGAGATGCTTATGGCATGACAAAAATGGCGCATATTTTTTTATCTAATTGAAAATAGGGTATCCAAATCAAACTATGAAGTTATAGAAGAACTTCAAAAATTTTGTTCATCCCGTTATTTTGATTTTAAAGCCTTCACACCTGCAGGAATTCTGATCGGCAACGAATTTTCTTGCGGAACAATCGGGCAACTGTAACCGTATGCGGTATATGCACAATACGGCTGATACGACTGGTTGAAATCAATAATGATTTCATTTCCTTCCGGAATTTCCAAATCCAGATATTTTCCGCCTCCATACGTTTCTTCGCCGTTTGTAGCATCATGAAAAGGCAAAAAAAGATGGTTGCGGTACTCTTCCTGTTGAATGAGTTTTAGATTCTGGTACACCGTTAAAACATACGGCTTTCCGTCAATGGTAAAATGCGCTTTTCCGTATTCCCTATATTCACGGGTTTGTCCGGAAGATGTTGGAATATCGAACGGTTGCGGATTTTCGGTTTTAATGAGTTGGGCTTTTACGCGGTATTTCAAATTGATGGGGAAAAACGGATGGGCTTTGAATTTGGTGAAATCCTCGCCACGCAAAGGTGATTTTTCCTTATCAAGATACAATTCATTCAGTTCCTTTTGGAACTTATGGATTTCGGCGGTTTCTTCTTTTTTCGATTGCGAAAAAATACAGGTAAATGAAAGAAAAAAAAGAAGTAGTAGGCTGCTTTTCATCTGTAAATTCTATTTAATATGAATGTTTACCATTTTCATGTTCATCGCTGATTGCTAATATTCCAGTTCCAGTTTTTCTTTGGAGAAATCCCGCAGATTTTTGCTAAGTTCCGGCTGATCTGAAAGTTTTTGTCCGTAAGAAGGAATGATTTCTAACACCTTGGCATTCCATTCTCCTTTCATTTTTTCAGGGAAGCATTTTTCCAGAACCTCAAGCATTGCTGAAACCGCTGTGGAAGCACCGGGAGAAGCGCCCAATAATGAAGCGAGCGTTCCATTTTTATTCACCACCACTTCGGTTCCGAACTCCAGTTTTCCGCCTTGTTTTTCGTCTTTTTTAATAATCTGAACGCGTTGTCCGGCAACTTTCAGTTCCCAGTCTTCTTCTTTAGCATCTTTTACAAAATCACGAAGCGCAGCCATGCGTTGCTGTTTTGTCATCGCTACCTGCTGAATCAGATATTTGGTAAGCGGAAGATTGTGCCACCACGCACCAAAAAGCGAACGGATATTTTTAAAATTCACACTTTCCGGAAGATCAAGATAGCTTCCGTTTTTCAGAAATTTGGTAGAAAATCCGGCAAACGGACCAAATAAGAGTGCTTTTTCTCCGTCGATAATTCTTAAATCCAAATGCGGAACCGACATTGGCGGCGCATCTACGGTTGCCTGCGTATATACTTTTGCATGGTGTTTTTCCACCAGTTCAGGATTATGCGAAACGAGCCATTGTCCGGAAACCGGAAAACCACCGTAACCTGCACTTTCAGCCACATCCGAACTGTCCAGAAGCGGAAGCGCATAACCGCCAGCTCCGATAAATACAAAATCGGCTTTTACTTGTTGCTGATGATTGTGCACACGGTCTTTCACTTCAATTTTCCAGCTTCCGTCATCGCCGGAATCAATATCTTTTGCTTCATGATAAAGGAAAATTTCCACATTGGAATCTTCGGAAAGATAACGCGCCAGTTTTCGGGTGAGAGAACCGAAATTTACGTCTGTTCCCAGATCCATTTTGGTGGCACCCAAAATTTCATTATCCTTTCTTTTGCTCATTACCAGAGGAATCCACTGTTTCAGAACTTCGTGATCGGTAGAAAACTGCATGCCTTTGAATAACACAGAATCCGAAAGTGCGTGATGTCTTTTTTCAAGATATTCCACTCCTTTTTCTCCGAAAACAAGGCTCATGTGCGGACAGGAATTGATGAATTCCCGAGGTTTGTCGATATGCCCTTTGTTCACCAAATAAGACCAGAACTGCTTGGAAACTTCAAACTGCTCTGCAATTTTTTTTGCTTTTGAAATGTCAATGCTTCCGTCTGGTTTTTCCGGTGTATAATTCAGCTCACAAAAAGCGGAATGCCCGGTTCCTGCGTTGTTCCAGGCTGCGGAACTTTCTTTGGCAAATCTTCCCAAACGTTCAAAAATAGCAATATCCAAATCGGGGTTCAACTCATGAAGCAATGTTGCCAATGTGGCACTCATGATTCCGCCTCCGATTAAAACCACATCATATTTGGGTTTTGGCGTTTTTTCTTTCAATACTTTATTAGGCATATTCTTATTAAATTTTGATATGCAAATCTCGGGAATGTAGATGAAAAACGCTTCTTTTTTTGATTGAATTTATGGATTAACGTACCCGTAAATTGAAATAAAATGGCAAAAAGAACCTGCCAAAACAAAAAAGTGAAAAATGGAATGGTTGAGTTTTAATTTATTAATACTGTAAAAAACAGCACCAACGGTGTAAGCAATTCCCCCGGAAATCAGCCATGCTAAACCGTTGAAACTAAGCCTATCCATTAAACTTCCAAAACTGAAAACAATAATCCAACCCATTAAAACATACATCACGGTGGAAAGAATATTGTATTTTCCGGTGAAGAAAATTTTCAAAATCATTCCGATTAAGGCAATGCTCCAGACAATGGAAAAGATGATCCAGCCTTCTTTTCCGTTCAAAGTAACCAGAACAAACGGTGTGTAACTTCCGGCAATGAAAAGAAATATGGAAGCATGATCCAGAATATTCAGATGATAGCGGATTTTTGGTTTTTTTGCGCTGTGATAAAGGGTAGAAGCCAAATACAGCGTTAGCATACTTGCACCATAAATCGGAAAACTGATGTACGTCCACACATGATCCATCTGAAATGCTTTTACCAAAAGCAAAACCAATGCGACCACCGAAAAAATAATTCCGGCAAAATGCGACCAGATGTTCAGTTGCTCTTCCAAAACGGAATAGGTATGAACCGGATATGTTTTGGTGTTGGACATTCTTTTTGTTTTAATTCAGAACGGAGGTGAGCTTTTTAAATTGTTTTTCGGCATTCTTTTCTTCATAAAGAATTCTGAAAATGGTATCGATAATCGGCGTTTCCATTTTTTTCTCTTTTGAGGTATTGAAAATGGAATCTGCGGCATAATATCCTTCTGCAATCATATTCATGGACTGAATGGCGGATTTTACGGTATATCCTTTTCCAATCAGATTTCCCAGGCTTCGGTTTCTTGAAAACAGGGAATACGAAGTAACCAGCAAGTCGCCCAAATAGGCACTGTCGTTCACATCGCGGGGCGCTTCATAAATGCCTTCCAAGAAGGTTTCCATTTCACGGATTGCATTGGAAACGAAAACCGCCGTAAAGTTGTCTCCATAGCCCAAACCGCTTGCAATTCCGGCTCCAATTGCATAAATATTTTTGAGAATCGCACTGTATTCGTTGCCGAGAATATCTTTTGAAGTATGCACATTGATAAAATCGGACTCAAAAAGTTTCTCAAGTTTTTGTGCCACTTCATCATCAGCAGCAGCGATGGTAAGATAAGAAAGACGCTCCATTGCGACTTCTTCCGCATGACACGGTCCTGCAATTACGGCCTGACAACGGAAACCGATCTGGAATTCATCTCGAAGGTAATGGGCAACAATATCATTTACTTTCGGAACAATTCCTTTAATTGCAGAAACAAATATTTTTCCACAGCATTCACAGGTGATTTTATCCATCGCATCGGAAAGATAAATGGAAGGGGTTGCCAGAACAACCACATCGCAAACAGGAATCAGCTCGTTGATATCTGTCGTAATTTTCAATTTTTTGGTGTCGAAATTCACTGCCGTTAAATAAGTCGGGTTATGACCGCGCAGTTCAATGGCTCCTTTTACAAATTCATTGCGGACACACCAATGAACAATTTTTGAATTTTCCAGCAACATTTTCACAATTGCTGTGGCAAAACTTCCGCTGCCGACAACACCCACAGTAAGTGCTGGTTTTGAAATCGATTTCGCTTCCGTTTCGCTTCCGTTTTTGGTTTTCTTTTTAGCCATGAAATTTAGGATAGGAATTTGTAGATTAATGCCAAACACAAATATATTAAAACCTCTTCATTTGAACATTCAGGCAAGATGATAAATGTCCGGATATTGAAATTTTGTAACAACTTTAACAGAATTTTAAGACTGTTCACAAGATTTTAACCGTTAATACATTTCCTTCATCATTAGTTTTTATAACTTTGCACACTCATTTGAAAAATAGTATCGTGAAGAAATTCAAATCGTTATTCTCAAGCAGAAAAAAGCAGGGAGTATTGACGGGCTTCCTTTTATTCGCCGTTTTTGCGCAGGCTTTATGGATTGGAAAGTTGTATTCTGAAAAAAATAACAAAGATTACGAGGTAAATCTGGTAAAGATCAATACCGAAAAAGACAGCATTGATTACCTGAAAATGAAAAATGATCTTTCATTGATGGATCAAACGGTACAGCAGCTCAATTCTTTTTTGGTTTCCAAAAATATTCCCAACGAAAGGATTGAAAAACTGGATCAGAGTAATCTTTCGAACTCGGTTTATCTTGCCAAGCAAAGCAACCGCTACAGCCAATATCTGGTAGATCTTCAGAATAAATTACAGCAAATTCCTTTGGGAATTCCTACTTCCGGATATATTTCCTCAAACTTCGGAATCCGTAAAAATCCTATTCCTTTCAAAAATCCTCAGTTGATGCTGGCTGCAGTAAAACCGGCAAAAAAAGAAATAAAAACTCCTGAAGAAAGGGACAGTTTGGGAAATATAATAAAGCACACCGAAACAACGACCGATCATTCACCGAAAGAAAAAAATGATCCCGAACCCGACCAAATGCAGTTCCACAAAGGAATTGATGTTGCAGTTGCGTATGGTTCCGATGTGAAAGCAGCAGCGGCAGGAACTGTTATTTTCTCAGGAACAAAAGGGGGTTACGGTCATTGTGTGATTATTTCGCACGGAAATGGTTTGGCTACATTGTATGGTCACCTTTCTGAACTCTTGGTCAGTACAAACGATCAGGTAAAAGTAGGGGAGGTTATCGCCAAAAGTGGAAATTCTGGGAGATCGACCGGGCCTCATCTTCATTACGAGGTTCACAAAAACAATCAGCCCGTAAATCCTAAACTGTTTATGAGTTTGTAAAGGATCAGGATCAAAATCTGGAGACTAAGCAAAAATATTAGCCAGTCTGA
>DALZZF010000014.1:0-73262 GCA_031987605.1 Bergeyella sp.
TTTTTTGAATGAATTCTTCGTTTCCCTTTGCGTTAATTGTAATGCGTATAACCTGGGAGCCATATCTTGGGTTTAATTTATTTGGTATCAACAGAATTGATTTCGCCCTTTCAGGGCTCAACATATCCATTGAATTAATCTTTCCTCGCGTTTTTTAGTATATCACTATTTCGTCATTTTTTTACAATAATCTCATATTTAAAACCATACGATAAACCTTAAACAAATACTTTAAATTACGATTTAAACTCGCTGATAAAATGCAGTTTAACATTAGGGAATTTTTCCTGCGTCATCGTAATAGTAAACGAAGAATCCGCTAAAAATACCAGCTGGCTGTATTTATCCCTCGCAAGAAAACGCTGTTTCAGTTTTGCAAATTCTTTAAATTCGTCAGACTTTTCATCCGCTTCCACCCAACATGCTTTATGAATAGAAATCGTTTCATACGTGCATTTTGCGCCATATTCATGTTCAAGACGGTATTGGATAACCTCATATTGCAAAGCACCAACAGTTCCGATGATTTTTCTTCCATTCATTTCCAGCGTAAATAACTGTGCCACGCCTTCGTCCATCAGTTGATCGATCCCTTTTGAGAGTTGTTTTGCTTTCAATGGATCCTCGTTGTTAATATAACGGAAATGCTCTGGCGAAAAACTCGGAATTCCTTTGAAACTCAATTTTTCTCCGGCAGTTAAGGTATCTCCGATTCGGAAATTTCCGGTATCGTGAAGTCCTACAATATCGCCGGGAAAACTCTCATCAACGATTTCTTTTTTATCGGCAAAAAAAGCGTTTGGGGAAGAAAATTTCATATTTTTTCCTTCTCGAACCAACAGATAATTTTCATTTCTTTTAAAAGTTCCGGAAACGATTTTTACAAACGCCAGACGATCACGGTGTTTCGGATCCATATTGGCATGAATTTTAAAAACAAATCCGGTAAATTTGCTTTCTTCGGGGCGAACCAAGCGTGTTTCACTTTCTTTGGGCTGTGGTTCCGGAGCAATTTCAATAAAGGCATCCAAAAGTTCGCGAACTCCGAAATTATTCAATGCTGAACCAAAAAATACAGGCTGAAGATTTCCTTTTTTGTATTCTTCACGGTCAAATTCAGGATAAACGGTTTGAATCAGTTCCAATTCTTCACGAAGCGTTGCCGCAGCCTTTTCACCAATAATCTGGTCGATATTCGGATCATTAATATCATCAAAAGTAATGCTTTCCCCTACTTTCTGTTTTTTCTCTTCCAGAAAGAGTTGAATGTTGTTTTCCCAAATATTGTAAATTCCCTGAAAATCGCTTCCCATACCAATCGGAAGAGAAAGCGGAACTACGGATAATCCCAGTTTCTGTTCCACTTCATCCAATAAATCAAAGGCATCTTTTCCTTCACGATCCAGTTTATTGATGAATACCAGCATCGGAATACTGCGCATTTGGCACACCTGAACCAATTTTTCGGTTTGTTCCTCCACTCCTTTTGCCACATCAATCACCACGATTACCGAATCTACCGCGGTAAGTGTACGGTATGTATCTTCTGCAAAATCTTTGTGACCGGGCGTATCGAGAATATTAATTTTGTGTCCTTTATAATGAAATGCCAAAACGGAAGTTGCCACGGAAATTCCTCTCTGGCGCTCGATTTCCATAAAGTCGGAAGTCGCTCCTTTCTTAATTTTATTGGATTTCACAGCTCCCGCTTCCTGAATCGCACCTCCGAAAAGCAAAAGTTTTTCAGTGAGCGTGGTTTTTCCGGCATCCGGGTGCGAAATGATTCCGAACGTTTTCCTTTTTTGTATTTCTTTGACTAAGTCTGCCATATTCAAATTTATGGCTGCAAAAATCGGGAAATTTATTGAGATTTGAAATTTGAAAGTTATTTTTATCAGGTTGAATGAAAGGAACTGAAATAGATTTTGCTTTTATGCAGAGATGAAAACCCAATTGTATATCTTTGCCGGAAAGAACTGAATATGTCTCAAAATTCTACACTTCCAAAATTTACCTTTGGGTGGAAAGGTGCAGCCGCGCTTATCGGAGGCGCATTTTTACCGATTTTGATTCTCTCCCTTTTGGATGTTGTTGCTCTGCTCATTTTCAAGACCAATATTCAATATCGGGAATGGTATTTGCTAGTGTCGAACACGATCATGTGGTGCGGTGCAATCTGGGCATTTGATTACTTGGTTTGTAGACCGGAAACCGGGAAAAAACTGAATTTTAATTTCAGTTCAAAAAATTTATATACCTATTTTCTGGTGTTTCCGATGATGTTCAGCATGGGACTGATTGCAGAATATCTCTCCACTTTGATTCCGGTTACAGGTCCGATTTTTGGGGATATGTATGAATTCTACTCAAAATTTCTGAATCAACTTTCCGGTGATCCAGTTTTAATGGTGATTATGGCAGTCGTGATGGCACCGGTTTTTGAAGAAATTGTTTTCCGGGGAATCATTATGAAAGGTATGTTGAATAAAGGCGTAAAACCGACACGTGCGATTTGGATCTCGGCATTGGTTTTCGGACTTATCCATGGGAATCCGTGGCAGTTTGTTGGGGCTACTTTGTTGGGTTTTGTATTGGGATTGGTATACTACAAGACCAAATCTTTGTTACTGCCCATTTTGCTGCATGGCTTTAATAATTTAGTTTCAACTTTACTGATGACGACGTTTAAAACAGAAAGTTTTGCCGATGCATTCCGTCTTCCGGAATGGGCGATTTTGATTGCGGGAGTTGTAATCTTCGGAACGTTTTACTTTTTATTCACCAAAAAATATAAGGTTGCCTATTCTGAAGAGAATACAAGCTTTTGATTAAAAAAAATAAATAAATGCCGCACGAAATTTTAATTGCCACCCATAATCTTCATAAAAAAGAAGAAATTCAACAGATTTTAGGATCTGGCTATACTGTAAAATCGCTTACCGATTTCGGTATTCACGATGAAATTATAGAGGACGGAAAATCCTTTGAGGAAAATGCAGAAATAAAAGCAAAATACTGTTTTGAAAAAACCGGAATTCCAAGTATTGGGGATGATTCCGGATTGGTGGTGGAAGAATTGGACGGGAGGCCGGGAATTTTTTCTGCGCGTTACGCCGGAGATCACGATTTCGGAAAAAACATTACCAAAGTATTGACAGAAATGCAGGGAAAGGAAAACAGAAAAGCCTATTTCATTACCGTTTTATGCTATTACGACGAAAATGGTTCCAATTTTTTTGAAGGTCGTGTATACGGAAATCTCCTTCACGAAAACAAAGGACATAAAGGTTTTGGCTATGACCCGATTTTTGTTCCTGATGGTGATGAAAAAACCTTTGCTGAAATGCTACCCGACGAAAAAAACCAAATCAGCCACCGTAAAAAAGCGATTGAGAAATTTTTAGAAGCACAATTCTAAGAGCCTGTTTAAAATTTTACCGAATTTTTTAATATAGCCTCAGAAAATCATCTTTGCTAAATTTTGATGCTCTTTTGAACGTATTTTCTACTTCCTATTTTTGATTTAGCCCGCTAAATCTGCAAACATGAAGCAGAAAATCCATCTCAAAAGACCTATAAAATTTTTAGCAATAAAATTTTAAACAGGCTCTAAGAAATTGTTACGATTTCAAAATTCAACATAAAAAAAGTCAGCACCAAGGATGCTGACTTTTTCACTTTAATCCAAAATCTAAATCTTTTCGATTATTGTTTGATTACTTTAATCGTTTTAATTTCCTGAGAATCAAGTTTAATTTTTACCAGATAAATCCCAGAAGGTAAATTTTCAAGATTAATGATTTCAGAATTTGCGGATAATACTTTTTGCCCCAGAGTATTATAAACCACAACTTCCTGAATATTTTCGGGGCTTTGGATTGTAACTAAACCTTTGGTTGGATTAGGATAAAGCTGAATATTTTTTAATGTATTTTCAACTGTACTTAACTGACCAGAAATCTCTATCGAAATTTCTCCGTATGCAGAAGTCTCTTCCACGGATGTTGCTCTTACAATGACGGTACCGTTTGCAATTGCAGTTACCAATCCGTTCTGATCTATAGTTGCCAAATTACCTCCTTCAGAAATAGACCAGTTTATTTCCTGATTTGCTTCAGCAGGAGAAATAACTGCTTGTAACTTCAATGTGCCTGAAATTTCAGAAATCACCGCCGGAACATTATTTTCTGTAGAAACAGCAACTGATAATATCTGATTTTCATTTTCTACAGCAGCGATACCGCACTGATAAGTAGCATAACTAATTTGATTCGTACCCATGCCCACTTCACCGTTTGCATTTCTTCCCACCATACAAACATCGGTTCTGGATGCTTTGAGGATGCTTTTATGATTTTGTCCGGTACTGATCTGAACAATATTATTGTGATCCGGAACTAGTACAGGAGTTGGGTGATTCTGCCCATCACCAATTCCAAGTTCATGGAAATAGGTTGCAAAATTGCTCCATGCTTTAAGTTCTCCTGTTTCAATAATTCCCGCACCAGACCAAGATGCTAATTTGGCTTTAAGAAAATGATCTTCTGCACCAATTCTGGTCGGCTCCAAAATTTTCGTCGGCAATGGTAAAGGTTGTCCTAATTGCCCCATACTTGCAGCTCCCCATCCCCAAAGAGTTCCATCCGCCTTTAAAGCATAAGATGACATGGTATGTGCACTTACAGCCACCCAATCATCATCCGTTCCAATTTGCTGAGGAGTTAAAATGTCCGCAGTATCCGAGCCACCACCTGCTTCACCAGCATAATTTCTTCCCCAACCCCAAAGTGTACCATCGTCTTTTATCGCAATAGTATGAAAACCACCCATGGATATGGTATTCCACAGATCATTCTCGGTTCCCACTCTTACAGGATGGAATTCACTGCTTCTATTCCCATTTCCAAGATTACCATTGCTATTATACCCCCAAGTCCAAAGTGTACCATCCGCTTTTATCCCCGCAGATGAAAAGGAACCAGCAATTATACCTAACCAGTCGTTATTTTGTCCTATTTGTGCAGGAATAGCTTCTACAGAATTTCCCGTAATTGAACCAACTGCACCACTCTCGTTATCTCCCCAACCCCACGCAGTTCCATCATCTTTCAGAACTAAAGAATGACCATAACCAACTGAAATTGAAATATTATTTTCTCCTGCTGCGGGAATATCGGTTGGTGCATTATAATCTATATTGTCTCCAATTCCCAGATTATAATCTCCGTTATATCCCCATCCTTTCAAGTTACCATTTCCGTACAATACCATTGTTGAAAATCCATGACCGGATGCTACTGTAATAATTTCATTGGATTTACTCCCGTTAAACTCAGGATTTTCCTGGGCTTGTTCTTGAATGCTCCCTGTTCCTAATTGTCCGAGATTGTTTTTGCCCCAAGTATAAAGCTTACCATCCGAAGCAAGAGCATAAGCCGTATATTCTCCAGCGGATACTGATACAATTTTACTGATATTACTAATCATAACAGGATTTGACGGTACTGATTGTCCCGCACCTAAAACATCTCCCCACTGCCAAGCTGTTCCATCTGTGCTGGTTGCAATTACATGATACTTTCCTGCTTGGACATTTTTCCAAACATTAGTCCCTATTTGGCTGGGTTCTGTAACAGATGCAGTATTGCCATTGGCAATCTGACCGTAATAATTGTCTCCCCAAGCCCAAAGACTTCCATCAGATTTAAGTGCGGCAGAGAAATAACCGCCTGCAGAAATTTGTCGCCACTTAGTATTTATATCGATATGAACAGGTGTAGCTATTCCAGTTGAAGTTGAACCATTACCAAGCTGTCCTAATGTATTCTCGCCCCAAGCCCAGAGAGAACCATTAGCCTTTAAAGCTAAATTATGATTAATTCCTGCAGAGATAGAACTCCAGTCCTTATCTGTTCCTATTTGAACAGGTTCTGGGAAAGATGCGCTCCAGCCGGAAATCGTTCCATTACCCAATTGTCCAAAATAATTATAGCCCCATGCCCAAAGAGTTCCGTCACTTTTTAACGCAATTGTATGTTTTCCACCTGCAGAAACCGATGTCCAATTATGATCACTGCCGACTTGTACAGGAACAGATGAATTAACTGTATTCCCAACTCCTAATTGCCCGCGATCATTTAAGCCCCATGCCCAAAGTGTTCCGTCTGCTTTTATTCCCATGGAAAAATCGGTACCACCACTTACAAAAATCCAGTTTTCATCAGTTCCAATTCTTACGGGTAAAGATTCATTTTGTTGAGAACTATTCCCCAGTTGTCCTTGATTATTCTTCCCGGAAGCATACAATTTCCCGTTTTTAATTTCAAGATAATGACTGTTACCCGCAGAAACTCTTTGATAATTTTCCAGATATGGCTGGTTTAACTTCTCACCTCCCAATCGATTAAACTGAGCCTTTGCATAATTGGCAAACATCATTAAAAGAATGGATGCACAGATGTAGATTTTTTTTGTCATAATGATTTGTTTAATTGAATGCCGGGCTGCATAAACAAAAGAATATGGAGTACTGGTTTATTATGCAGCTTTTTCCCGGCAAGTTTGTAAATACTGAAAAAGATTAATGTTGTTTTTTTGATGGTGCTAAATTACTTTTATTTAGAATAATTAAAAATAATAAAAAATATGAGTTTTATCATGCTGTAGAAATATGACTTACTAAAAAGCATTTCTGGTCTCTCGGGTTTATATAGAGAATAGTACAAGTAATTTTATAGAACTGCTGGAGTCTGTCTAAAATTTTCTTAGTGATCTATCAATCCAATTTCAAAAAAGTAAAACCTATTAGTTTTAAATTAGCCACCGTAAAAAAGCGATTGAGAAATTTTTGGATTTTTTAAGATAAACAATCTTTCATTTTAAATAAAAACGTATTAGATCATTCAAAAATTATTAATGTTCAATGATGATTTCAAAATAGTTTACCTAAATTTAATCCTGGTTTCATTTACTTTAGCTTAAATTATCTATCTTAGAATCAAAATTTTAAAAACCAAAAAAAATGAAACAAATAATCACATTATGCATGGCACTCTCACTATTATCATGCAAAAAAGACGAAAAAAAGGAAGGTGGTTTGGGCAGCACCATTGAAAGTGTAAGCAATCTGAACAAAATTGCAAACAAAATGGAAGACGTTCAGAAAAATATTGACGAACTGAAAGCCAAAACACCAGTTTCCAATGATGAACTGAAAACGGTTATTCCGGAAACTCTTGCAGGACTAAAGCGTACGGAAATTACAGTAGGCGGAATGTCGACAATGAATTTGAGTTCTGCTGAAGCACAATTTTCCAACGAGCAAAAGAATATAAAATTAAATATCATCGACGGTGCAGGAGAAGCCGGTAGCGGTGTGGTATCTATTTTTATGCTGACTTTGAATGCAGATATGGAAAAAACTACTGAAAATGGATTCGAGAAAACAGCAACGGTTAACGGACAAAAATCTTTTGTTTCTGAAAACAAAAACGGAGAATCCTTGGATTCTGAAATCAAATTTATTGCGAAAAATCGCTATATGATTGATGCATCGGCGGACGGAATATCCTCGGAAGAACTTGGAAAGGCTTTGGCAGAAATTAATTTTTCGAAATTGCCTTAATTTCTATTCTATAATAAAAAAACCTTCGGCGTAGCTTTGCTACGCCGAAGGTTTTTTTATTATCTTATTTCTACAAATTCAAATCTTTTTCAACTGATTTTATTTTTCCCTGAAGAACGGGAAGCTTTTCTACAAAATCCTGCTGAGTGGAAATTTTATCTTTTACAGAGACATAGAATTTAATTTTCGGTTCGGTTCCGGAAGGTCGAACACAAACTTTAGTTCCATCCTCAGTATAGAAGATCAAAACATTGGATTTTGGAATATCATCCATTACCGATTTTTCTCCGGTCTTGATGTCCAATTGTGTTTGCTCTTTGAAATCTTTCAATATAGCAACCGGTGATCCTGCGATTTCTTTTGGCGGATTGGTGCGGAAATCGGTCATCATCTGAGCAATTTCTTCAGCTCCGGTTCTCCCCTTTCTTACCACATTTACCAAGCCTTCAAGATACATTCCCACATTTTCATAAATCTCGATTAGGTACTGATATATGGTTTTTCCTTGAGATTTTAGAAGCGCTGCAATTTCACATGCTACGAGAATCGAACCGCAGGAATCTTTATCGCGAACGAAATCTCCGGTCATAAAGCCAAAACTTTCTTCCCCTCCGCAAATGAATTTTTCTTTGCCTTCTGCATCATGAATCATTTTCCCAATCCATTTAAAACCGGTTAATCCCGCTTTACATTCCACTCCGAATTCTTTCGCAATATCAAAGAAAATATCAGAAGTTACAATGGTGGAACCAATGAATTCTTTACCATCAATTTTTCCGGCTTTTTTCCATTGATCCAAAATATAATAAGTCAAAATCGTGTTGCATTGATTTCCGTTCAGCAATTGTAAATCTCCATCGAGATTTCTTACGGCAATTCCCAAACGGTCGCCATCCGGATCGGTTCCGATCACGATATCCCCGTTGGTAATTTTTGCCAGATCCAACGCCATGGAAAGTGCAGCCGGTTCTTCAGGATTCGGGGAAGCAACAGTCGGGAAGTTTCCGCTTGGAATCATCTGTTCCGTAACCAAATCAATTTTTTGAAATCCTGCTTTTTTCAGGGCTTTTGGAACGGTAGTATAAGTAGTTCCGTGAATGGAAGTGAAAACGATATTCAGATTATCATAACCTGTTTTGTCCTTTTGGTAAAGGGAATTTTCGATACAGGCATCAATATATACATCGTCTTGTTCTTCTCCCACCCATTCTAGCAGATCATCATTTCCGTTGAATTTTATCTGGTCGAATTTTGTGGCATATACTTCTTTAATAATGTTTTCATCATTAGGCGGAACAACCTGTGCGCCGTCATTCCAATATACTTTGTAACCGTTGTATTCAGGTGGATTGTGAGATGCGGTAAGCACAATTCCGGCGTTGCAATGTTTGTTTCTTACGGTAAATGAAAGTTCAGGAGTCGGTCTGTGATCTTTGAACAACAGTACTTTAATTCCGTTTGCAGTTAAAACATCTGCCACTAATTTCCCGAATTCACGTGAGTTATGACGAACATCGTATGCAATGGCAACTTTTATTTCCTGATTTGGAAAACTTTGATGCAGGTAATTTGCAAGTCCTTGTGTTGCCTGTCCTAAAGTATATTTGTTCAGTCTGTTGGTTCCAACGCCCATAATTCCGCGCATTCCGCCGGTTCCGAATTCCAGTTCACGGTAAAAAGAATCTTCCAGATCCGGAGAATTGGAATCGATAAGTTCTTGTACTTTTTTGCGGGTCTCTTCATCAAAAGTATCGGTGAGCCAGAGTTTTGCTTTTTCTAATGTTGTCATTGTTTTAGGATTTGCTTCAATGTGATTTATAATTTATCTTAATTTTAAACTTTATTTCAGTTCTATTCCAGCGGTTGATTTTCCACAGTGGTTTCTTTACCGATTTTGAATGCGCGCACCGGATCTCCGTGATAAAGCAGTTTTGCAGTGTTTTCCACATTTCCTTTTAGGGAATCTTCTACTGAAAATTCAGCGAAAGTTCCGTTTTTCATTTCCATTTGTAGGTTTTCCAATTTCCAATATGGAGCCAAAATATTTGCCGTATCTTTCAGTTTAATAACTGCATTTTTGGTGAAGCCACGAAAGTTCGCCAAACTGGTTTGCTGCATTTCCACTTCTGCCCTCCGGCTGCGAATTGCTCCTATAAATTTACCATTATTTTTCAGACTGAGACGAAAATTATCGGTATTAATTTCACTGGAAACATTAAACTCCACCGAATCAGCAATGGAAATTTTCTGAGGACTGTATTGTGAATAAATGGTGATATTGTAAAAATCCACGCCCTTTGTTTTTCTTTTTTCAGAAATAAATAAAGTCTGGTTTTTTACTTTTATCTCAAGATTTTCAATGATATTGGGATAGGTTTCCACCTCAATGAAATTCGATTTGGATTTTACATAAAAAGTTCGGAATTTCCCTTTTAAATCGATATTTACAAATGCGGAAACGTCTTTCTTTTGGAGTTCAATCTGACCTTCCGGACGTACTTTCCCACAGGAAAAAATTAATAAAAAAAAGAATAAAAAAGATAGATTTTTCATAAAGGTATCACCTTCTATTATAAATAAATTCAAGGTTTTGAGAAATGTAAGAGTTGAATTTACGGTCAGAACTTATGAGCGGTATTTTTTCACAAATTGCCTGAGAAATTATCAAATGATCAATCGGATCTTTATGGTTTTCAACTATTCTTAAACGTGAATAGGTTTGAAGATGCTCATTTTTAGTATGGAGTATTTGAATAAAATATTCAGCAGATATTGCTTCCAGCAAACTTTCGGGATTTTTATATTTTGTTTTTATCTTTTTATTATTAAGTAAATTCACAATCTCCATTAAACTTAAAGAACTTGCATACAGTAAATGAGAATAATCAAACAGAATACTTTTGACTTCAGGAGACAAATCATCATATTCTCCCGACATCATAAACAAAAGAACATTGGTATCCAATAAATATCTCATTCTTAATCATTTAAGAACGTCTCTCATATCAAGAATCTCAACCATTTTTTTTCCTTGATTTTTGAGCATCGCCTCTCCTGTTTTGGAAATTTTATTGGGCTGTCCGTTTTTTACAGAGTCTTTTTTTAACATCCTTTTAGTGAATTTATCTTTTATTTCCATTGTTTTTTCTTTACTTCAGGTAAATTTACACTATTTTCAGAATACTTCAAAGTTAAATCATCATCTATCAAATAACTTCTTCAATATGATAATTTTCGTTATTTCTTGTAGTACGAATAATCAGTTCACCTAAAAATCCTGCGACGAAGAGCAAAGTTCCGAGAATCATCGTGGTTAAAGCAATGTAAAACCAGGGATTATCGGCAATAAGATTTCCGTAAATTTTATAATGATACACATCAATCAGTTTGGAAATTCCCAGCCAAAGTGCGGAAAGAAACCCAAAAATAAACATTAGGGTTCCCACAGCGCCGAAAAAATGCATCGGTCTTCCTCCAAAACGACTGACAAACCACAATGTGATTAAATCTAAAAATCCACGGACAAACCTTTCGCTTCCGAATTTTGAACTTCCGAAAGGTCGTGCCTGATGCTGCACCGGTTTTTCTGTAATTTTCCGAAAACCTGCATTGGCAGCCAGAACCGGAATATAACGGTGCATATCGCCATACACATCAATGGATTTTACGACTTGCTTTTTATATGCTTTCAAACCGCAGTTAAAATCGTGTAATTCCACTCCGGAAACTTTTCTTGCTGCAGCATTAAAAAGTTTAGAGGGAATATTTTTGGTCATCACATTATCAAATCTTTTCTTTTTCCAGCCGGAAACGATGTCGTAATGTTCGTTCACTACCATATTATACAACTCCGGAATTTCTTCGGGAAAGTCCTGAAGATCGGCATCCATGGTGATTACCACATCGCCGTTTGCTTTTGCAAAAGCTGCATGCAGCGCCTGTGATTTTCCGTAATTTCGTGAAAATTTAATGCCGTGAACTTGTGGATGCTGCACTTTCAGATTTTCGATAATAGGCCACGACAAATCCGTACTTCCATCATCGACAAACCAGATTTCATAGGAATATCCGTGTTTTCTGCATACTTCATCAATCCTTGAAAAGAGTTCTTCAAGGGATTCTTCTTCGTTTAAAAGCGGGATAATGATGGAAAGATTCATTTTATTCTGTTGGAGGTTCAAAAAATTACGGTCAAAATTACGAAATACTCGGGAATTTACCGTGCACTTCGGGTTTTAAAAAACGCTCCAAAAAACAGCGAAATCACTACATAAAAAATAAGAACCGCCGCAAAATATACTGAAAACTTATTCATTGAAAGCATGTCTTTCCCTTTTAACTGTTCGGGCGTGAAACTTTGCAGGCGTTCCTGATATTTGGTTTCCAGTTCCTGAACATCTTCTTTGTGTTTTAGAATTTTTTTTGCACTCTGATATTCTGTATCCAGTTCGGATTTCTGGCGCTGAATGTATTGGTAATTCAATAAATCCTTGGCATCGGTATCTACAAAATTTAAAAATGCAAAAATGCTTGCCATCGAAAGTACTCCCCCGAAAAACATAGGAATAAATGCTCTTCTGAATGCTTCCTTAAAGGTAATACTGCCATTGAATTTCCAAAAGGAATACACCGAAATAAATGCAAACACACAGTATAAAATGGGTAAAACGAATGAATTTACCTTCATACTGATGATGAAATAATCCACTCCGGAAAAAAAATAGTATACCACGAAGAAAAGCAACATGGTGATAATGAAAAGAATAGCACCAACGGCTAAAGGATTTTTTGTCATAAAACGGTTTTCGGTTTGATTTTTTTTAAAAATGTGTATCTTTGCAACGGCAAGTCCTACACAACCAGCTCCTGAGAATCCTCCAGGGTGGGAACGCAGCAAAGGTAATCGGTTGTAGCGGTGTGATGTAGATCGCTTGCCATTTTTATTTTTCTGCTTTCAGATCTTCTATCAGTTGTACATGCCCCCAGTTTTCGCCGGTTTTTATTCTGTGAATCTGCATATCCGATACCCCAAATTGTTTTGCCAGTTTACTTAGAGAATCTCCTCTTTTCAGGCGTTTTTTAATGCGTAAAACTTCCATTTCGTTGAGTTTTGAAGTTTTTACCTGCGGCTCCTGTTCCATAAATTGTTTATTGAATTCGCGGAGAATCATTTTCGGATGCTTTTTAAAGCGTGCATCCAGATCTTCTTTTTTTGCCCATGCAAGGTTTTCAACGGCGTTGTTGGTTTTGTCGAAATCTTTATGAATCACATATTGATACTCTTTATTTTCCGGCTTATCAAGAAAAAGTTCCGCCACCGCTTTGTGAAATAAAAGGGCAAGATTAATGGTGTATTTATTGGTCAGCCTCGAATTCAGTTTTTTACGTTTCTGAATAAGTGCATCACGGTTTTCCCGTAAATTTTTCACTTCTTCTTCCAATGCTTTTTTGTGGGAAATGGTTTTAATTTCGGCATTGAGTTTTTCAATTTCGGCATTTAAAGTGCTTACTTTTTCGGTGTCTTTTTCAGACCATTTTTTCCTGAGCTTTGAACGCAAAATGCGGTATCCGCTTTGCACGCTTCCTTCTGGCATATTTCCGTCGGGAAACATTTTGTTGTATGTTTTTATATTTCCAAGATTGGAAACTTCTATTTTGTAAAATCCTTCAAATTCAAAACCGAAAGGATATTCTTTCCAAATTTCTTTACTTTTCATTTCTATTACTCTTTTAATTTTATAAATATCTTATCAGCCTTTAATAATAACGTTTTTCTAAACGCAAAGTCCGCAAAGATTTTTGTTTTTCTGTATGCTTTTAGGCTCGCAAAGGCGTTTCACTTAGCAAAGGAAAACAGGTCTAATTTCAATTGTTATGAATTATGAATAATCAAATTTAATTTTGATAGTATTTATGATTCAGATTTCAAATTCCTGTCCCAATTCCGGAAGGGTGAAATCGATATTTCGTTCGGCAAAATGTGCTTTTGCTTCATCATGATTGATTTTTATCGGCGGAAATGTATCAAAATGACAACCGATCACTTTGCTGGTTTTCAACAATTCTGCAGCGGCAAAACTGGCTTTCCGTGCACACATTGTATAATGCGAACCCACCGGCAAAATAGCCAGATCAATAGTTCCGAAAAGTTGTGGAAAACATGCCATATCTGCCATTACGCCAGTATCTCCGGCGAAATAAATATTTTTCCCCGGAAAACGGAAAATATAACCGCAAGGTTCACCGCCATAACTTCCGTCCGGAAATGAACTGGTATGCGAAGCGGGAACCATCGAAATTTTCAGATCCTCAATTTTTGCAGAACCTCCAAAATTAATATCGATAAAATTGGGATGACTGAAATAACCGCAAATTTCCGGTTGACCAATCAGGATACTTTCCGGATAAGTTTCCAGGACTTCCTGAACATCGGAGATATGATCGCCGTGTGCATGCGTGATGAGAACATAGTCGATCTTTTGCGCATGAAGATCAAACCCGGATTTTTCTTTCTGAAAATTATAAAACGGATCGGATAAAATGGTGATACCGTTATAAGTGAACAGAAAACAATTCTGCCCTAAAAACTGGATTTTCATATTTTATTTTTTCAATGAGAGATCTCTATTATTCTTTGTTTTAACGGATTCTGCTCATCATTTGTGTACGTTCTGAGAATATAAGCAACTGTGGTTTTCAACCACTTCCTGTTACCTATTGACGAAATATGCAACAAATATAATTCTTTTTTTTTAAACCGTTTATTTTGATGTTTTTCGCAACGATTATGCGCTTGATTTATAAGCAGTTTCAGAATTTATTCAAACCATAAGAAAGTAAAAGTGCCATCATCAACGTCATTAAACCGACCTGTTTCAGGAAAGGATCCAATTCCTTTGGTGCTTTTACAGAAAGAATTTTCCGGCGCATAGCCATCATTGGAAATAATAAAATCATCACCATAAAAGGATAGTAATTTCCACTCTGGAAAAATCCTTTTAACCCAAGAAAAATAAGAATTAGCAATAACGGGAGCTGAAGCAGAATAACCTGATATACCATTGCTTTTTTGAATCCCAATCGCAATGCAAACGTTTTTTTTCCGGAAATACGGTCGCTTTCAATATCGCGCATATTGTTGAGATTTAATACGGCAGCACTCATAAATCCTACTGCTGATGCAGGAAGCAGAATATCCCAGTCAAACGATTTGGTGAATAGGAAATAACTTCCACACACCGAAACCAGCCCGAAAAAGATAAATACCATTATATCTCCCAAACCTAAATAGCCGTAAGGTTTTTTGCCAACGGTATATCCGATTGCGGCGAGAATACAGGCAATTCCAAGTGCGATAAAAATCCAGAATTCTTTTATAAATCCCGGAAAGAATGCTTTATATAAGAGGAAAACGGTTGCTGCAAGCGATAAGATTGCAAATAAAATTACTGCATTCCGCATTTGTTTTGCCGTAATTTTTCCTGATGCCACAGCTCGGCTTTCCGCTTCATTGATGCGTAATGCATCGGTTCCTTTTATTCCGTCGCCGTAATCATTCGCAAAATTGGACAAAATCTGGTACAAAAGTGTTACCAAAAGTGCCAGCGCAAAAATAGTCCAGTCCCACTCCATTCCTTCGGAAACCAAACGCCATCTTGCGATAAAACTTCCTACAATAATTCCGCTGATGGACAACGGTAATGTGCGCAAACGTGCGGCTTTAATCCAATCGATCATATAATATGAATAATGAGGAATGGGTAATTTTTATATTGCGTATTGCCCATTTCTTATGTTAAGATATCCATTGATTTTCTCCGAAATCTGGTTTTCTTTTTTCCAGGAACGCATTTCTTCCTTCTTTGGCTTCATCGGTCATATAAGCCAAACGTGTCGCTTCACCAGCGAAAACCTGCTGTCCTACCATTCCGTCGTCGGTTAAATTCATGGCAAACTTCAGCATTCGGATGGAAGTCGGAGATTTTGCAAGAATTTCCTGTGCCCATTCATATGCTGTATCTTCCAGTTCAGCATGTTCAATTACGGCATTTACCATTCCCATATCTGCAGCTTCCTGAGCGGAATAATTTCTTCCCAAAAAGAAAATTTCTCTGGCTTTTTTCTGTCCCACCATTTTTGCGAGATAAGCAGAACCGTATCCTCCGTCAAAAGAAGTAACATCGGCATCCGTTTGTTTAAAAATCGCATGTTCCTTACTCGCCAAAGTAAGATCGCATACCACATGAAGCGAATGTCCGCCACCAACAGCCCAACCGTTTACCACAGCAATGACGGCTTTTGGCATAAAACGGATTAAACGCTGAACTTCGAGAATATTTAAACGATGACGACCGTCTTCTCCTACATATCCCTGATTTCCACGTGCTTTCTGATCGCCGCCGCTGCAAAATGCTTCTACGCCGTCTTTCGGACTTGGTCCTTCTCCGGTTAAAAGCACCACACCAATAGAAGAATCTTCAGAAGCATCGTAAAAGGCATCATACAGTTCGGAGGTGGTTTTCGGGCGGAATGCATTGCGAATTTCAGGTCTGTTGAAAGCAATTCTCGCTACGCCATTGCATTTTTTATAGGTAATATCTTCGTATTCTTTTGCGGTTTTCCATTCAATACTCATTGGGAATATGTTTTAAAATTTCGGAGCGTAAAGATAGGGAAAAGATGTTAGATGTTGGAAGATGGAAGTGGGGAGTTGGAAGATGGATGATGGATGATGGAAGTTGGGAGTTGGAAGTTGGGAGTTGGAAGAGGGCTAATAAAATATCTACGGATGAATGATTGAAAAATTTATTCGTTGATGGGATCATTTTCATTAATAATACTTTCCGCCAGTTGAGAATCTTCGATTTTACGTATAAAATATAAAACTGATTTACCGGCATCAACGCCACATTGTTAATAAATTCATTTTTAATGTAACTTTCAATGCCGCGAGAAGCGAGTTTGGTTTTCATAATCTCCACTTCATACAGGTAATAACTTTCAAAAATACGGATGAATTCAATCATAAGAATAAAGTTTTGGATATGGGAACAGCACTCTTTTCAACAGATGAATTTCGGAAAAAAAATCAAAACGATAAAACATACGAATGAAAATTATTATTTTTCGTATTTCGGAGGTTTATAAAATATGCCCAAAATGCGCTTCATCGTATCCTGTAATTTTTGGTTCTGATATTCTGCTTTCAGTTCCTTCATGCAGTTTGCACAAAGACAATCCTCGAATTTGGACTGAATAAACTCCAGTTCCTCGGGCTTTAATTTTATGGTGGAACATTGGCAAAGCATAATCGAACCGGCCTTACATTCAAAAGCGGAATGGCATCTCGGGCAATATTTTTCTTCGTGTTCAGGCAATTTTTACAGCCAATGATTTTGATGTTTATCTTCGGGCACAAAATTTTCAGATGCTTCTTTTGCTGCTTCTACCATGGCAATCAATGCTTTTTCGGTTTCTTCCCAATGTCTGGTTTTCAATCCGCAATCAGGATTCACCCAAAGCTGGTTGGCAGGAATTACACTTTGTGCTTTTCTCAACAAATTTACCATTTCTTCTTTGGATGGAACTCTCGGAGAATGGATTGTGGAAAAGAATTTCGGCGGCATCTGCGATTCCGCCGAAATTCTAAAACAAGAAAAGAAATTATTCTTTTTTATTTCTGTTCAGCAGATAATAAACGGGTACTCCTGCCAAAACCAACAAAAATCCCGGCCATGTGTATTGCGGTTTGTAAATGATAAGCAAAACGCAAAATAAAGTTCCGATTACAAGATAAATGATTGGTGTTACCGGATATAACCATGTTTTATATGGTCTTTCCAAATCCGGCTTTTTTATTCTGAGATAAATTACTCCGAAAACCGTCACCATATAGAAAAGTACAATAACGAAAGAAATCATATCCAGAAGGTTTCCGTACTGACCGCTCAAACAAAGTAAACCTGCCCAAATTCCCTGCATCCAGAGTGCTTTTTCGGGAACATCGTTTTTGTTGTTTTCCACGGCAGCTTTAAAAAACATTCCGTCTTTCGCCATGGTCTGAAAAACACGAGCTCCGGCTAAAATCAGTCCGTTATTGCAACCAAATGTAGAAACCATTACCAATACTGCAATAATTATCGTTCCCACACTTCCAAAAATACTTTGGGAAGCGGCGACCGCTACTCTGTCGTTGGCGGCAAAAGCAATTCCGTTGCGATCCAAAGCATTCAAGTACACAAAATTGACTAAAATATACAGCAACATGACCAAAAAAGTCCCGATAATCATAGATTTCACCACGTTTTTTTTAGGATTTTCAATTTCACCGGAAACAAAAGTTACACTTTCCCAAGCCACACTTGAAAATACAGAGCCTACCATTGCAGCAGCAATTCCGCCCAGTAAAGTCATTCCGGAAATGGATTTCCAGCCGGTTTTCAGAAATTCTCCTGAACTGTCTTTATCCAGATTATTAAAGGCTTCAAAACCAAAACTGAAATTCTGATCCCAAAAAGAGTTTTTCACCAAGAGAAATCCTAAAACGATAATCCCAAGAATCGCAGCAATTTTGGACACCGTGAAAATATCCTGAACCACTTTTCCACTTTGGATTCCACGCGTATTTATATACGTTAAGAGCAAAATAACACCGATGGAAAGAATCTGGATCCAAGTAATTTTAAAGGCTCCACTCTGAAAAATAGGAGCGGCATCATTTAAGGCAGGAATAAGATAAGCCGTGAATTTTCCAAATGCCATGGCAACCGCGGCAATGGTTCCGGTCTGAATAACGGTAAATAATCCCCAACCGTAAAGAAATCCCGTCATTTTCCCGAAAATTTCTTTCATATAGGTATACTGACCGCCAGCTTTTGGGAAAATGGATGAAAGTTCACCGTAAGAAATTGCGGCTGCGACCGTCATGATTCCCGTAATTACCCACACCACAATCAGCCAGAATCCTGAGCCAAGGTTCCGCATCATATCGGAACTTACAATGAAGATTCCACTCCCAATCATGGATCCCATCACGAGCATGATTGCATCCCAAAGTTTCAGTTTTTTTCCCATAGTTTTTTAAATTCAATCTCAAATATAAATATTTCGCATTAATTATTTTTAAAAAATGAAGATTCATCAATAAAACACACTGATAATCATTAACTTTAAATTTCAGGAACTTTTAAATTAAAAAATAATGATTATCACAGACAATCTAAAAATGAATGCCAATAAAATTGATTGTTTTCAACAGGATATTTAGACAAATTCTAAATTAATTTTTTTTCATAATTTTGAGAAAATTCTTTACACATGAAAAAACTGATTTTAAGCCTTCTCCTAAGTATTTCCGTAAATGCTTTTGCACAGGAAGCAGAGAAACCAAAATATGCTCCGCCAGCCGGAAATGCTGCTGTTGGTGATACTTATGGTGCAGAAGTTTCCGATGCGGTGGCAAAAAAAGCCATTTCGCCTGAAAAATTGGAGAAAAAACTGAAAAAAGAAAAAAAACTGGAGAGCGTTGCCGTAAAAGGAAAAGTGGTTGATGTTTGCGAGAAAAAAGGATGCTGGCTTACCATTGAAACTGAAGACAACGATCAGTTTTTTGTAAGAATGAAAGATTATGCCTTTTTTGTTCCCACTGCTTTAAAAGGAAAAAATGTAGTGTTGGAAGGCAAAGCGGAAGAAAAAATTGTTTCGGTTGATGAGCAAAAACATTATGCAGAAGATGCCAAAAAACCACAATCGGAAATCGATGCCATTACCAAACCAAAGGAAGAAATACGGTTTTTGGCAAACGGAATTAAAGTCGTTCAGTAATTTTTGAAGATATTTTAATGTGAGCTAAAATATTTGGTGTTTTAAAAGATTAATTCCAAAATGAAGTTATGTTGTATTCTTTTCGGCGAAGCCTTTGGCTTCGCCGAAAAGAATGAACAACCAAATAAATATTTAGAGGTCATTACATAACTTCATATGTAGTTTTTTTATTCTATGCTGTTGTTTTCAATACAATAAAAAAAGTATGCGCCACTTTTGTCATGCTGTAAGAATCTCGACAAACAGAGTTTAGATTTCTTCGAAATGACAAACGTTGTGTTTAAGGGATTTTCAGATTTTTTAAGATATGAAATCATCATATGACCTTAATAAATATTATTCAAAATCAACAATCTCAAAATTTTGCGGAGCATCGAGTTTTGGATATTTATTGATGCATTTAAAAAACTTTCCGGTACAATCTATTTCTTTCCAGCCTTTTTTCCTGCCACAATCTCCTACTTCTACCACAACAGGAACGAACGAAATTTCGGGATTGCCTTCAATAAAATACTCTTTATACTGAACTGCCACATCCAAAACGCAGTGAAAATCGGTATTCAGTTTTACATTCCTATATATAATATCGTAATGATCGTCACGATTTTCCGGAATTTCAAAATAATTTTCCCAACCATCCGTTTCCCGGCTCAGTTCTGCAATGGCTTTTAAACCTTCGTAAAGTGCAATGGTATATATCTTCCTGGTTCCCACTCTTTTGTAATCATCCGGAAAATGTCCGCCCTCATACAAAATGGTGGGTAATCCCATTTTGGTAAAATTATCTCCGGTTGAAGTGGGGTAAAATTCATCATTATATCGCGCAACCTGATGGGGAATCAATGGTGAAATCTTTTCCACAATTTTAGAAATAACAGCCATACTTTTTTTGCGGGTTTCCGTTACTTCCCGTTCCACATTTTCCGCGGGAGCAAGAAAGGAAAGTGTTGCCGGATGAATACCATCCGAACTGAAAAGTGTACGTTGCTCATGAAGATTCAGGGCATAATCGTAATTTCCGTTTTGCGCAATCTTTTTCAGGTAAGGGAATTCTTTACTTGATTCTTTCAGATAATCGCGGTTCAAATCAATATCCAGCGCATTTCTTCGGGTCCATTTTTCAGAACCGTCCGGATTGAGCATAAATATAAAGTCCAGCGTGATTTTAGAAAAAAGATCTTCTTCCAAATCCTTTTGAGTGTTGAAGGATTCAATCAGATCGAGCATTGCATGTGTAGCATTGCTTTCATTTCCGTGCATTTGCGACCATGCGAGAATTTTGATAGAACCACTCCCGAATCTTGCTTTATAAATAGGTTTTTCGAGGTAAGACGTTCCAATTTCCGAAAGATAATCGCTGAGATTTTCCTGTAGGAAATTTTTAAGGCTTTCGGGCGAAATATAACGATTGGGGAAATTAGGATTTTGAGTGTATTGAAGTTCGGTCTGCATTTTTTGTTCTGTTTACAAGTTTCAAATTTAATTGTTTTTAAGTTTTCCGCAATGATTTACTTTTGTAAATTATTTAAACAAGTCAAAATGTCAGTTTGTCTGTTGGTAATTTTGTGGATTGATAATATTGCAATTAATATTTATAATTTATTTATTTTCAATATTTTATATATATTAATTAAAGTTTATTTTTAAATTTACTTTAAGTGCATAAGCACCCTGTTTTACTCATTTTATAGTTATTTTGTTAAACGTGATTTTGATGTAAAACAAAGAAGTAAATATAATAATATACAAATGTAAACACGTTGAAAAACTATTGAAAATTGTATCTTTGCAGTCAAAATAAATTTATGTCACACGAATTGATTTTTACTATTGGCTTTCTGGCCTTTATTGCATTTGTACTTGCACTCGATCTGGGAATTTTAGGAAAAAAGAAAGAAACCGTTTCCCTGAAGCAGGCGGGAATTATGAGTTTTATCTTCGTATCCTTTGCCATTGTTTTTTACTTCATCCTACTCTCTTACGGAGATTATCTGCACAGTATAAACAGTATGGAGCGTTTGCAGGAAGTCATCCAAAAACATCATCATCCTGTAAAAATCATTCCCGGAAATCTTGAGCGAAGCATTGAGTTGTATAACCAGAATCTGGCGGTGGAATTTTTCACGGGTTATATTGTAGAATATGCGCTTTCTGTAGATAATATATTTGTTATTTTATTGATTTTCAGTTCTTTTAATGTTAATCCGAGAAATTATCACCGGGTTTTGTTCTGGGGAATTCTCGGAGCGATTGTTATGCGCTTTATATTCATCTTCGTTGGAGCGGCATTAATCAGCCGGTTCGACTGGATTCTGTATATTTTTGGAGCATTTCTGATCTATTCCGGAGCGAAAATGTATATCGAACGCAACAACAAAGAAAAGATCAATACACACGACCATCCTGTTGTAAAATTTGCCAACAAGCATTTCCGGGTATATAAAAACTTTGTGGGCAACCATTTCTGGGTGAAAAAAGACGGTGTACTGATGATGACTCCCCTTTTTCTGGTACTGATTATTGTGGAATTTACGGATTTGATATTCGCAGTTGACAGTATTCCCGCGATTTTTTCGGTAACAAAAGATCCTTATGTAGTGTTCTTCTCCAATATATTTGCGATTCTGGGACTTCGTTCCATGTTCTTCCTTCTGGCTGGTGTTGTGGAAAAACTTCGTTATTTAAAAGTGGGACTTGCTGTACTGTTGATATTCATCGGTCTCAAAATGCTTTTCCACCATTATCTGGATGAAATCGGTTTCAAAACCACCGATTCTTTATTGATAATTGTAGGGATTTTAGGAATCAGCATCATTGCATCGCTCCTTAATCCTGTAAAAGTAAAGGATAGAAAACTGCATTTTGATCCGGAAAAAGAAGATACAAAAAGACATTAAAAACATCTTTAAATACCTTCCGTATCTTTTTAAATATGGAAATTGATTTTATTTGAAATTTCACTATAGATCTAAAATCAGGCTTTTTTGAGCCTGATTTTTTTAGATATTGGAATGGAAATCAACTTTTAGAGGTCGTATGATGATCTTTTCATGGCTTACATATCTTAAAAACATAAAGTTTTTCATATTCTTTAAGATATGAAATTATCATGTAAACACTAAATATTTTTATTGAATTCATAAGATAAATACATACTTCAATCTTTACAAAAAGTGTTTAAACACAAGGTTTGTCATTCCGCAGGAATCTAAACTGTTTTTTACCAATTCGTATTGAGATTTCTACGAAATGACAAAAACACGCAAAACTAATGCTGTAAAGCTTTTAAAATATGAACCTAAGTTATGACCTCAATATTTTTATGATAAACCATATATGATATGTAAAAAACATGTTGTTAATAAAATATAATATTCATTATTAATATAAAGAGTTTTCCACATTTATCCTATAACTAATTGTAAATAAGTACATTATATTGGTTTAAATTTGTAAACTCAATGATTTACTTTTGTAATTTACAATATTTTACAAATGTATTTTTAATTTGTTACATTTGTAATTGTAAATTGGTAAACAAAAGATGAACATCAACGAAAGAATTTCAAAGATTATAGAATATTCCGGATTAACGCCTTCTGAATTTGCAGATGAAATTGAGGTTCAGCGTTCGTCCATTTCGCATATCACTTCCGGACGAAACAAACCTTCTCTGGATTTTATTGTGAAGATTAAGACCAAATATCCTGAATTCCGTTGGGATTGGATCATCAATAACGAAGGCGAAATGCTGAAACCCAAAGAGCAGGAAACGCAACACTCTGATAATCAAAATAAAAAAACTTCCCTACCCGATCTTTTTAACCTCATCAATGATGAAAATTTTGGAATTACGGAAAGCGAAGATAAAATTCAGAAGGAAATTCCGCCAAAATCAATTATTCCCGAACCCATTCCGAATGAAACTGTTTTAAGCGATTCTCAGCGTTTAGAAAAAAAGCCAGATTCCGAACTTGAAACTCCCAAAAAGAAAAAAATAAAACGGGTGGTTTTATTTTTTGATGATGAAACATTTGAAAGTTTTGAATCTTAGCCTATTTTTGTAGAAGAAATTTATAACGCATGTTTTACGCAGGAAACAAAAATTCTGAACTTCACCGAACCTATATTCAAAATATATACTGTAAACACTGCGAAGAAAACACGGAACATCTTCTCGTTATCTACTGCAAAACCTTTGTTTTAGGAGTTTTTTATCCTTTCAAATGGTGGGCTTCTGAAAAAAAAGGATACATCCAATGTCGCAAATGCGGAACCCGAACCGATATTTCCGAGCAGAATCCTGATATTCCGGCAAAAGTTTTAAATTATTTCTCCGAAACCAAAATTCCGGTTCGCTACAAACTACCAAGTTATCTTTTAATTGGCGCACTGATCCTGATTTCATCATTGATGATTTTCGGATTTTTCAGTCTGATTGTGGGAATTTTCACTCCTGTAAACACCAAACTGCGCGGTTATTGGGAAGATGAGTATAAGGTTTATCAACTCTATATTTATAAAGACAAAACGTACACAGCGATTAATCAGGACACGATTGTATTCGGAAATTATAAAAATGAAAAGGGAATTATTGATTTTCCATTTGTGGGAAAAGAAAACAAAATACCGAAAAACAGAGCCATTCCTTTGGTTTTAAAAGACAGTGCAAATGATAGTTTCCGGTTTCATAAAATACGAAAAACCGAAAATTTTGATGAGGTGTACCGCAAAGAGTATAATCGTTGGCGCATCAAACCAACCCAACCTCAAACCCACACTCAAATCCGCACCAAAATTCTGCAATACCTTGAATATGAAAAATTTAAATATGAAAAAGCGATTGAGAATAAAGTAGAATGGGTGCTTTCTGATCCCAATGAAGTGGTAATTTTTGCCATGAACGGAATTCAGATTAACGGAAATTCTGAACTTAAAGTCCGCTATCTTTTTTATAATGATGAAGACTGGATAAAAGCAACAGAAATCCTTCACCGGGAATTTCCGAAAAATACGGTACTGAATCCAAATCAAGAAAATCTTTTCCAAAGAAATGTGGATTTTTTGAAAGTCTACATCCAAAGGGTAAAAGATTCCAATCTCTCGTATTTAAAATAGAATTTGCCCTTCTCAAGCAATACGCGTTTTAATCCATTATTGGATTCGATAACCCATTAATTTTTTCAAAAATATTTATCCGAAGAAATCTGCAAATCATTCAGATCAATTTTAGATTCTGCTTTCCGCAATTCTTCTTCACTGAATTCCTTATGTTTCTTCATCCTGAAAATTTCCTTTCTCTGCGCCGTATAAATTTCCAAAAGAATGCGGTTGTATTCCTCAAGATCATTTTTTTGATTGGTGCACAATTCTACAGAATTAAGGTAATTGTTCTGGCTTTCCAAATCGCGATGAAAATCGGATTTTAGGGATTGCAGAATGGTATTTCTCTGCAATTCTTTTTCATATTTTTGGGTAAGAATATTCAGACCTACTCCATCCAGTTTTTCTTTTATTTTTGCCTGTTGCTGATGTTCCGGCATAATATTGTCTATTTCCTTAATTTTTAAAATCTTAAGCAAAAATGGCAAGGTTAATCCCTGAAAAACGAGTGTCACAAAAATAACCACAAACGTAATCAGGATAATTAAACTGCGGTGGGGAAAAGGTGTTCCATCTTTCATAATGATCGGAATTGAAAGTGCTGTCGCCAATGAAACCACACCGCGCATTCCTGCCCAACCAATTACGAGTGGACTTTTCCAGCCGGGACTTGCTTCTTTTTGCCTCACATTTTTACTCAAAAATCGTGGGATAAAAGCGATGGGATAAATCCAGAGAATTCGCACCACAATAATCAGTGCACTGATAATTAAACCGTATTTTACCCCTTGCCAAATGGTATTTTCACCGAGATTATTAACAATTTCGGGAAGTTCCAGTCCAATCAGGATGAAAACCAAAGTATTCATCGTAAAAATCAGGGTTGTCCAAACGCCGAGCATATTGATTCTTGTTTCACCCGTCTGAAAAATATCATTTGCCCGGAACGAAATAAATAAACCACCTGCTACAACCGCCATGACTCCCGAAAAGTGAAAATGTTCTGCGGTAAGAAATAAAATATAAGGAGTCATCACCGTTAATGCCGCATCAATGGCGGGTGTTGTAGGCAAAAAGCGATGAATCGCATACATGATATGGGCAACAATTAGCCCCACTACAATTCCCATTCCTGCAACCAGGAAAAACTGTCCGGTTGCTTCTTTCATCGAAAAAGTTCCGGTAAGAACGGCGGCTAATGCAAAACGGAAAACAATCAGTGAGGATGCATCATTCACCAAACTTTCTCCTTCCAGAATCGTGATGGTTCGTTTGGGAACTTTTAATCCTTTTAAAACGGTTGTGGCTGAAATGGCATCGGGTGGAGAAATAATTCCTCCCAACAAAAAGCCCATTGCTAAAGTGAATCCCGGAATAATGGAGGATGAAAAATACGCCACCACCAAAGACGTTAAAAACACCAAACCAAAAGCCAATAAAGAAATCGGACGTTTCCATTTCCAGAAATCCGCCCATGAAGTATACCAAGCGGCTTCATACAAAAGCGGTGGAAGAAAGATCATGAAAATAATTTCCGGATCAAGATGCAAAACCGGAAGTCCGGGAATAAAACTGATTGCCAAACCGGCAACCACCAAAAAAATTGGATAAGCAATTTTAAGTTTTCGGGCGATCATCACCAAACCGAAAACCAAAAACAATAATCCCAGAATCAAAAGTATATTTTCGTGCACAGGAAAAATTTTAAGTGGTAAATTTAAAAAAATATGATTCCAAAAAATGCTTTGTTTGAATAAATCCCAATATACTAATTCAATGGTTGTGAATTGCTTTCAATTTTGAGTATCTTTGAGATATAACACAACAAACGTTCAGCTTCAGTTACAGCTCTGGTAGTTGTGAAAACATTCAAGGCGGGGCAACTCGCCTTTTTTTTGATTTATAACTTGCCAAAATATTTCATGAGTACCTTAAAAATATAATACTCCACGAATAAAACATTTAGTACCTCAACTATCTTCGGGGATTTTTTATTTTCAAATATTCCGTGAATTCCTTTGAAATAGTAAAAACAGATCAGGAATAAAACTTGGGGAAAAAAGACTGAAAAATATATTTCACTTTACTGGAATCACTGTATTTTCAATGTAGGTTTAATACAAAAAAACTCACCACTTTTGTCATGCTGAAAGCATCTCTACAAAGAGAACTTGGACTGAATGTGATTGCTTCGTCGCTTCGTTGCACACATTCCTTGCAATGACAAATGTTGTGTTTAAAGGTTTCTGTACATTTATTGATTGAGAAAAAATTATGTGATTTCTATTGATTTTTGAAGGATGTTAAAGTACAGCAGCATATTAATCTTTATTTTTTTGTGATCTCGAAGAGGTCCTATTTTTATAGAAATCCCTAATGTTCCGATGTAATTCGACCCCTTCGGGGTCGAACAATTCAACAACTCTTATTGTTCTATAAAAATTTGAATCCTTCGGATTCTCATCATCAGTATTAACCAATATTTTTACGTAATCCCCAGATTTTGATCCTGATCCGTGAATAGAGGGAGCACCAAAATCTGCAATTTGTGCAAAAAGAAAAACCCTTCAAATCACAAGATTTAAAGGGTTCTGTAATAATTTGCATTTCTGCCTGCGATCCGGACGGGACTCGAACCCGCGACCTCCGCCGTGACAGGGCGGCATTCTAACCAGCTGAACTACCGGATCAATTTTTTCGAAGTTAAAATTGTAAAACTTTTGCGATCCGGACGGGACTCGAACCCGCGACCTCCGCCGTGACAGGGCGGCATTCTAACCAGCTGAACTACCGGATCTTTTACCTTCAGAAATTACTTCCTTTTTGGTGAGTGCAAAAATACAACAATAATCGGCACCTGCAAACATTTTCATAAAAAAAATGCTTCCCATAGCGGAAAGCATTCATTTTCAATATATTTTTTTCTTACAAATGTGCAGACAGTTTTTCGGCGATCACTTCTTTTGGAGCAACGCCTACAATTTTATCCACAACTTCCCCATTCTTAAAAATAAGAACGGTAGGAATATTACGGATTCCGTAGTCTACGGAAACCTGCTGATTATTGTCCACATCCACTTTTCCTACTACTGCTTTTCCGTCGAAATCATTCGCTACTTCTTCAATGATCGGTCCAAGCATTCTGCATGGTCCGCACCAAACTGCCCAAAAATCTACCAAAACAGGTTTGTCCGAATTCAATACCACCTCCTGAAAAGAGTTATCTGTAATTTCTAATGCCATTTTTAATAATTTAATTTGTTTCTTATTTATCTCTTATTCTATGCAAATTTACAAAAAACCTGCAATGCATAAGATTTGTTTATCTATGCTCCAGATTTGTTTTTTCTATAACTTCGGAAGGGGAAATTTCTTTTAATGCCTTCACCAAAAGATCAATTTCATGTTTGGTAGTCAAATGACTGAAGGAAATCCGCAATGGTGTAGTATTTTCCCTCTCTTCTTCGCTCAATACCATCATCATTACCATTGAAGGTTTATTGGCTCCGGAAGAGCACGCACTTCCCTGAGAAACCGCAACACCCTTCATATCCAGTTGCAGTCCGATTAACGGATCCTTAAAGGGCAAAAGCGCACTGAGAACGGTATATAAACTTTCAGGTTCTGCACTTCTTCCATTAAATTTAATTCCGGGAATTTCTTTTGTAAGCTGTTCTATTGCGTATTTTTTGATTTCTTTGATGTGATGAGAATATTCATCCAAATTCGTTATCGCCAACTCGAATGCTTTTCCCATTCCGGCAATTCCGCAAACGTTTTCGGTTCCGGCACGCAAAGCTCTCTCTTGCGGTCCTCCCGTAATAATCCCTTTCAGACCTGTTGCTTTACGGATAAAAGCAAACCCTGCACCTTTCGGACCGTGAAATTTATGGGCACTGCAGGAGGCAAAATCCAAGTGAATATCCGAAAAATCCAGATTGAGGTGAGCGACTGTTTGAACGGTATCTGAATGAAACAAAGCGCCATACATCTTACAAAGTTCGGCTACTTTTTTAATATCCAGAATATTCCCGATTTCGTTGTTGGCATGCATTAATGTAACCAGCGTTTTTTTGTCCGATGATTTTAATGCTTCTTCAATTGCCTCAATCTCGATGTCCCCTTTTTCATTCGGACGAAGATATTTTACTTCCACTCCTCTTCGGTTTTTCATATCCATCACCGATTCTGCCACGCATTTATGCTCGAGTGGAGAAGTGATAATGCGCTCCACACCAAGATGATATACCGCGGATTTAATAATCATATTGTTGGACTCGGTTCCGCAAGAAGTAAAAATAATTTCCGCGGGCGTGACTTTTAAAGATTCTGCAATTTCCCTCCGAACTTTTTCGAGGAGGGTTTTGGCTTCCTGTCCGAAACTGTGCGTAGAGGAAGGATTGCCATAATTGAATTTTAAAACACCCACCATTTCGTCGATAACTTCCGGTGCAAGAGGTGTAGTTGCCGCGTTGTCAAGATAAACTCTTTCCATTTTAACTTTGCTGATTAGAAAATACGAAATTAGTGAAAAAATCGGAAATGACTTTCGTCAGCAAAATTAAGCATCTGTTTGTCGCCTTCCGTATCGCCAAACGCAATTTTTTTATCAAATTTTTCGCCTTCAATAGCGGTTTTAATGCGGTTTACCTTTTCGATGCCGTTGCAATTTTTTGTGGTGAAATTTCCAGTGAAAATCCCGTTCACAAATTCAGCTTCGGTCGCCAGAAGTTTCATCTGGAATTTTTCGGCAAAAGGTTTTACCCAAATATCCAAAGATGCTGTTATGATGTAACTTTCCGTGGTTTTATGGTCGATATTATTAATAAAATCCAATGCATTGCGGCGGATGATTTCCGGGTAATAGGCATCAAAAAAACGTTCAGACTGCCGATTGATAAAGTCTTTTCTCTGCCCTTTCAGAATAGAGGACACAAAACTTTTTTTCACCTTTTCGGCATCGGCAAGTTTTAATTTTAATAGAATAAAAAGCGGAATATGTTTAATGAACTGTATGCTGTATTTTGAAGGATTAAAAAATCGAAGATACAGAAACATGGTGTCCTTATCGGTCAAAGTTCCATCAAAATCAAAGAGATACAGTTTTTTCATCGTGAGGACAAAAATAGAAAAAAAACGTTTTAAAAAAAATAAAAATATCGCCTTCAATATCTATTGAATGCAAGTGTTTATGAAATGATCATTGAAACAACCTAATCATCACAAAAATTTTGGTCCTATTTTTTGATGTAACAAAAATAAAAGGATTCCAATCATAATTATCACCGAAGCCAAAAGCAATCCATAAGCGGAAAATATAAAAGGGATTGTACTTGGAAATAGTCCCGAAAAGGCAAGAATACATTCATTCAACACAATGCCAAAAACCAAACTATACAGTGATATTTTAGTGATACTGTTAATTTTAGACTGATAGCCAAGAATTTTCCAGACTAAGAAAAGGCTAATTCCGACCAAAAGAACGAGATGCAAATAAGCGATAATAATATTGATATTATTGAAGGCATAAGCTCCGAAAACGGGTATTGCAGAAGCAAACTGACATATAAATTTCAAGAGGAAAGAAATGCCTACAATTGGCAAGATAAAATTCTGCGCCGGATGGAAATTGTTCTTTATTTCTATCCACTTCCCTTTTAAAATTAACCAAAATTTCAATGCCCCATAGAACTGAATCAACGCTATTAGAAGAAAAGGAAGAAACCAGTCTTTCAGGCTATTTATCCAAAGAATCGATAATCCATATCCTAAAAATGTTCCGATAAATAGGCAATTGAAAATAATTTTATTTTGCTTCTCCGGAATATGAATACCATATTTTTTTAGTGAGAATAACAATATTCCAATGCATGAAAAAAGAAAAAATCCATTATACTGATAATGCAGATAAAAATAAGTGGAAGCCCGATAAAGGTCGGCAAACTCATCCTTTCGTGAAGAAAGATAAGCCAACCCGAAAATTCCGATAGCAGAAAATGTGGCGAAAAAAGCACCAGCACGCAACCACTTTACGGGCAAATCAGAATTCCCTTTTGTATCCTTCAGCAAAAATAAAAAATAGGCAAATCCTGTAAAAAGGACAACGGCGGAACATGCGATGGACAACCCATAATAACCACCGTAAAGAAAACTGAACAGCATCCCGAAAGAACCTACCTGATTGAAAACCATTAAAATCTGATATTTCCTAAGGGAAATATGAGGATACCTGCTTTTCAGAAAATCTGCCACAAAAAGATAAATAGACGCCGAAACCCAGCCGTAAAATGCAAAATGAGAATGTGATTCCTGCATGAATTTCTGAGAAAATCCCGGAAGTGAGAAAGCTAAATTATAGCGCATCATCACCCCCAAAACCGATACAATAAGAAAATTGAAAAGGCATATTTTAATCCAGATTCCAATGTTTTTCATGGCCTTCTTTCCGGAAATTTTACTTTCTCTCTAAGGTATCGCATTTCACGGTATCTCCGGTTTTGATCACGGAAATATCCTGATATTTCACCATTCCTTTACTAACTTCTTCAAACTGTCTGGCTTTTTTGTCTGCATATTCTGGGGTGTAGCCAACGCCCATGATTACTTTATGTCCCTCACAAATTCCCATTGCTAGATAAAGACTTTCTCCTCTTTTTGGTGTTGTATTTTCGTTCATTTTTTTATCTTAAAATTTAAAATCTTCTTTTCTCATTGTCGTCCATCTTTTTCGATATTGAACAGCATCAGCCGTGCGATATTTTCAGCACGGATAATGGCTTCGTCAGTTTTGTCCCCTTCAAAAAGTTCATAAACGGTTTCTGTAAAGAGTTTTTTCCAGGCAGAAAACTCTACTTCGGTCATAGGGGTAATTCTGCCGAGCTCCACATGCTTTTTCATGGGGTTTCCGTCGAAACTTTTTTCTCCCAATAGAATGCTTGACCAGAACGCGTACATCACCGGAAGATGTTTGCTCCAATCTACTTTTGCCACACGATCGAAAATATGTCCAATCTTAGGGTCTATTTTAACCTTATCATAAAAGGTATCGACGAGGCGCACAATATCTTCTCGTGTTTTAATATCGTTTTTCACTTCATTATTCATCTTTCAGAATTTGTTCCACATATTTTTTCAAAATAATGGGATGGCAGTGCTGCTCATCTTTTTCAGCAAAAAGAAAGGTAACCCTTTCCTGTTTTTTCAGGCGGTCGGCAAAGGGTCGTACGGCAGCATTGTTTCTCAATTCTACAAGATATTTTTCCGTAAATTCCTGCCACAGTGTGGGATCATGATGAAACCATTTCCGGAGTTCTGTGGAAGGCGCCGTATCTTTTTCCCATTCATCTAAATGCGCCTCTTCTTTGGAAATTCCGCGTGGCCAGATGCGGTCTACCAATACCCGATAGCCGTCCTCGGGCGAGAATGTTTCATAAATGCGTTTTAGTAGGATTTCCATTTTTTATTATTTTACTATTCTTGTTATTCTTCGTAAGGAGTATTTTTAATCTGTCGAATGATCAATGATTCTCAGATTTCCTTGTCAAGATACTTATTCTGAATATAAGTAACACTGATAATATGTCATTTTTTCAACCCAATACGCGCTCAAAAATCTCTCTCCAAAGATCTATTTCCAGAATTCATCGAAATAATCATCCTCTTCTTTGTGGTGATTTTTTTCCAAATAAGTTCCAATTTTTTCCAATTCTGCTTCGGATAAATTTTGCTCATAGTCCGGAAAAACCACACGTTCCTCAAAACGGATGTGGCGATGAAGGGCGTTTGCAAAATCCAGTAAAAACTGCGGATTCTCTGATTCATTGATCTTTAAGATCAAATTCCTCATCTCCTGATGTTCTTTCTCCATCTGTTTGTAAAGAACTTCGCTTTTCACTTCTGGCAATACCTCATCTTCGGTTTCAAAATGCTTTTCCAAATGATTCTTCCAGAAAAAATTGATATAATCGCGGATTCGGTGATAAGAAATTTCTTTTTTTATCCCTTGTAGAATCTTCCAGCTACAGAGCAGCCCAAAATGATGATCTTGGGAAAGTGGTACTAAGTTTTTGTTTCTTTTCATTTCATTAAGGTAAGAAAAAGAACCGCCGCCGTTAGAAAACAGCAGTTCTTCCGTTTAAATATGGATTATCTTTTTCCCTTTAAAGACCAACCGGTTTTAAGTCCAATGATGAAAATCACCAGCAGCAGCTCTCCCACTGCAAGCAAAATATCACCAGGAACCCTTAGCCAGCGTAACGTATGCATGATATCCGTTTGCATGAATTCGGCAGAACGTGCATACCAATAGCCTTCTTTTATGGATGCTGCGGCTTGCATAATCCCGATGGGCAACAAACTGATGGTTACCATGACCAGCAATCCTATATTGGTGAGCCAGAATGCCCATCCGATGAGTTTATCATTCCATTGGCGATCCGGATACAAACCTCTTAGCATAAAAAGCATCAGTCCAATACCCAAAATACCATACACTCCGAAAAGAGCCGCGTGCCCATGGACTGCCGTGGTATTCAATCCCTGAATATAATAGAGCGCAATGGGCGGATTAATGGCAAACCCGAAAATCCCCGCCCCTAGAAAATTCCAAAAGCACATCGCAATAAAACAGTAAATGGGCCACTTGTAAGCTTTAATCCATTTTGTGGATTTGCTGAGCTGATAATTCTGGTACGCTTCAAATCCAATCAGCACCAAGGGAACAATTTCCAACGCACTAAATGTGGCTCCCAACGCCAATACCGCCGTAGGCGTAGCACTGAAATACAAATGGTGAAAAGTACCGACAATACCACCTGCTAAAAAGATAATGGTCGAAAACAAAACAGCATTCGTAGCAGATTTAAGTTTGAGCAGCCCTAGCCTTGTAAAGAGGAACGCTGCTACTACGGTGGCAAAAACTTCAAAGAAACCTTCTACCCAAAGGTGCACCACCCACCAACGCCAATACTCAGCAATTGCCATGTGCGTTTGTCTTCCGTACATTAATCCCGCACCGTAAAAAAGAGCGATGGCAACGGCAGATAGTGTAAACAATAAAAGCAGATGACGGTCGCCGTCTTTCTTTCTCAGTGCTGGCAATAATGCTCTTACCATTAAAACTAACCATAAAATAAGTCCAACTAAAAGCAAAATCTGCCATACCCTTCCGAGTTCCACATATTCATAACCGGAATGTCCCCAAAGAAAATTATCTACATAACCTAATTTTTGCATCACGCCCAGCCATTGACCGGCTAGGGAACCAAGAACTACGATCAGCAATGCACCGAAAAGAATGTTTACCCCCAATTTCTGATATTTGGGCTCATAGCCTGAAACTGCAGGAGCAATGTAAAGTCCCGTGGCCAGCCACGAAGTCGCGATCCAAAAAATGGCCAACTGAACATGCCAGCTTCTAGAAACGGATTGTGGGAAAAACTGATCGAGCGGCAAACCATAAAAAGCACTTCCCTCTACACCATAATGCGCTGTAATGACGCCTGACAGCATTTGTACCAAAATTAGCAATGCTACTACCCAAATGTATTTCAAGGTTGCTCTCATAGAAGGAGTTGGCGTCATATTTCTGAGTGGATCCTCCAGAGGAAGCGTTTCACTAATCTCTTCTTCTTTGTTTCTTGCGTGGTAAAAAACTAGTAGCCCAACACAAGCCAGCAGCATCAGCACACTGAAACCAGACCATAGATGCAAAGATGTAGGCGGTGTATTCCCAATGAGCTCGTCGTGTGGCCAGTTGTTGGTATATGACACGTCATCACCAGGCCGATCGGTAATACAAACCCACGCCGTCCAAGAGAAAAATGCGTTCATTTTGGCCATCCGTTCTGCGGTTTTCACCGTATTTTTCGGAATAGCATAATGATCGCGCAGCTGATCCATCTCCGAACCGTTCATGAAAATCTTAGCATAATACTGCGCTAATTCTTTTTGAACTTTTGCACGCTCAGGAGAAATCACGATGGTTTTCGTGGCTTCATCCAATGTATTGGTACGCAATTCTTTCCGAAGTAGAACTTGATATTTTGCTTGTTCGGCATCGGGAAGTGTGGCGTAGTTTTTCCCCTCTTTTTTGGCGAGCTCTTCGAGCAGAAGCAAAGATTCTCGGTGAAGATAATCCGCACTCCAGTCTGGTGCAATATAGGCACCGTGCCCCCAGATACTTCCTACCGTCTGCCCACCAATGGACTGCCATACATTCTGCCCGTCTTTAATATCCTGTCCTGTAGTTACAACGGTTCCATCGGTCGTAACCACTTTATCGGGAACAGGCGGAATTTTGCGGTAAATCTCGGTTCCGAAGAAAATGAGGATGGCAAAAGAACCAATAATTACTGCTGCCAACCAGGTCCATAGTTTTTTAGGTGTCATATTTTCGAAAATTTAATGTTCAACCACAGAAAACTCTTTTTCCATCTTCACAGCTTTCGGGAAAAGGATATTATTTTCCAGATGGATATGGCGATGCAGATCACTTTCAAAATCCTGTAACATGGCAAAGGCTACGCGATAGGTATTGCAGGCATCTGCCGGCGGCGTATAATTATTGCTAAGTTCTGCAATTTTTCTAAAACGTTCTCCTTCGGCAGAATGCTCTTCCATCATCATATGAACCGGGTTTTCCACAGTTCCGAAATGTGGCTGCTGAATGGCCGCTCCACCGATTTTTGCTTGCACCATATTTCTGATAAAAGGAAAAAGGATGAGCTCTTCTTTCTTCAAATGGGCACCTAGATCGTGTGCAGATTCATCAAATAATTCTTTGATCTGGAATAATTCGGGATGTCTGCCGCCGTGAACTTTGCAGAGCTTATCAAGAAATGCCTGAATAATTCGTGTTTTTTCTTCTACATAACGGTGATGGGTTTTCTCCACATAATCGGCTAATAAATCCAGCGGCCAGCTGGTAAAATCGATGGCTGTACCGTCACTTTTCGGAAGGTTTTCTATTTCTTCGTAAATGGATTCTGCCTTGAGATCTTTGGTCTTGCAAGCCTCTTCGATCGTTCTTCCGCCTTTGCAGCAAAAATCAATTCCGTTTTTTTTGAAAATGGCAGCAGTTCTAAAGTCTTGTGCCACAATCTCTCCAATATGGTCTGTTTTAATATTCATAATATAATACTTTTTTGTCTTTTATTGTTTCAAATTTTTTTAACTTTTTTTCAGGGAAAGAATATATTTCACCATCAATTTTGCATTGTCTTTGCTGAGCCCGGCATGTGGTGTCATCGGAATTTCGCCCCAGACGCCTTTTCCTCCATCAATAATTTTCTGTGCAAGATGATCGATATCTGCATCGGTATATTTCTTCGCCACGTCCTGATAAGAAGGTCCTACCAGCTTCGCATCTACTTTGTGACAGGAAAGGCAATCCGTTCCTTCAATAAGTTTTAGTCCTTCCGGTTCAGGTGTTGCAGCAGATTTACTGGAAGCTAGAGTTGCAGAATCCGCCACTTTTGGCTCTTCCAACATCACATTGGATTCGGGTTGAGGCTGAGCAGACGCTGCCTCTTTTTTATCGGAACAAGAAACTAAAGAAAGGGACAGAACAGCTGCTGTCAGGATAAGATTTTTCATAATTATTGGATTTAAAGTTGAATTTGTTTTTTAATTTCTTTGACTGTATTATCGAGATCGGCATCCAAACCTTCTTTCTGATACGTGAGAATTCCATCTTTAGAATACACACTGATAATATTAGAATGTGAGAATTCTACCGGCGTAATTTTCTTGTATTTTACGGCCATTACGTTAGCCAGTGTTCTGGTGTTCTCTTCACTGCTTCTCAGAAAAAGCCATTCTTTTCCGGTAAAGCCGTTGGCAGCCAGATAATCTTTCATTACGGCAGGAGTATCGGTTTCTGGATCGATGGAAATTAGCACATATCTAATTTTATCCGGATCGACGATTCCTGTTTTTTGTGAGATGGCCCGTATTTCTGCGGTAAGTCTCGGACAAGCGGTTTTACAGGAGGTAAAAATCATGGCGGTCACCAAAACTTTTCCTTGTAAATCCTGCAATTTGATTGTGTTTCCATCTTGTGTTTCCCATTTCGAATCTACCTGATAAACGGAATCGGGGCTGATGGTTTTATCTTTCTGCGTACAGGATAAGAGTACGGTCGCCAGAATGATACAGAGTATTTTTTTCATTTTATATTAATTTTTAGCACATCTGAACCCCATATTATTAAGGGTATAATTCGCTTTTACGCTTCCTCGCAATGCATATCTGATAAATGCCGCATAATTTCTGAGATCGGAAGAAGTAACGGCTGCTCCCGCACAAAAAAGCGATTCATTCGTGGTATTGTCCTTTCGGGATTCACCACTCATCATCACCGAATTAAAATCATGTGTCCATTCCCAAACCGATCCAAACAGATCATACACGCCGTAATAGTTCGGTTTTCCCTGCTTTACGGGTTTATTTTTCCGTAATTTATCCTGATATGATTTCAAAATAATTTCGGTAAAAGAAGGATCGGAGGATGCATTTTTTCGGTGTTCATCGGCAAGTCCTACATATTCCCACTCATTAATGGTCGGTAGCCTTTTTCCTACACTTTTCGCATATGCTTCTGCTGCAAACCACGAAACATTGGTGACGGGTGCATCTGGAGAAATTCCCTTCGGAACTCCATAATCCCCGTTCCAGTTTTTAAGATAAGTGCTGTCGGCATACAGGCGCAATACTTTGCTCTTTGTCCATTGAGGATTCGCTTTCAAAAAAAGGAGATATTCGGCGTTAGTTACTGGAGTTTCATCAAGGAAAAATGAAGTCACCTTCACTACTTTACCGGAATCCTGACCAATAAAAGCTTTATAAGTTCCACCTTGAATCTCAACCATTTTCTTGTCGCTGGAAATAAAATGTAACGCTTCATGATCTGCCATTTTACTTTTGGAAGATTCCGTTTTTCTGGAACAACTGGTAATGGACAGTACCAAAACTACAAAATAGATGATATGGGTTGCTTTCATTCCCTGAATAATAAAATCCTCAACGATCCTACAATTACAATCCGTTCTTTTTGTAAACAGAAGGATTATCCGGTCCGGTCACTTTTATTTTTCCTAGCGCTCCCTTATTAAATGCGCGGAAAATCGCGTGATCCACAATCACATATTCACCCGGAACGGTTGCCTTAAATTCCACGATCGCTGCTCCACCGGGAGGAATAACGGTGGTCTGCACATTTTCATTGATTTTGCTACCACCCTCCATATATACTCGGTCGAAAATTTCACCAATAACGTGAAAAGAAGAGGTTAAATTTGGGCCCCCATTTCCCACAAAGAAGCGGACGGTTTCTCCGGTTTTGGCCTGCAATTCTTTATCGCCCAAAAGCGAGGCGGTATTTCCGTTGAATACCACATATTCTGGATGTTCGGCAATGGCTTTGTCCATATCAAATTCCTGTAGACCTTTATCTCCAAACTTTCCTTTGGTATAAAAATCTCCCTGCATGATATAATACTCTTTATCCACTTTTGGGAGTCCTCCTTCAGGCTCGATGAGAATCAGGCCGTACATTCCGTTGGCAATATGCATTCCCACCGGCGCTGTGGCACAGTGATAAACATACAGGCCAGGATTTAATGCTTTAAATGTAAAAATAGCTTCTTTCCCTGGTGCTACAAATGTGGCTTCAGCACCACCACCTGGGCCATTTACGGCATGCAAATCAATATTATGAGGAAAAGTATTATTTTCATTATTTTTCAAGTGCAATTCAACCTCATCCCCTACTCTTGCACGGATGAAACTTCCGGGAACAGTTCCGTTGAATGTCCAGAAATTGTATTGGGTACCATCGGCAAGTTCGCCGGTTTTCTCAATGGTTTCAAGATGAACCACAAGTTTCTTAGCCGCACGATCACCGATCGGTGCAGGAACATTTGGTGGAGCAACAAGTTTTACTTCTTCAGAAGTTCCGTCAGTTTTAATCTGCGAGGTATCTGAAGCAGACGAGGTACTTTGCTTACAGCTGGTAATGCTAAGCGCCACGGAAAGCACCGCATAAATAATAATTGATTTTTTCATGATGCAAGGGGAGTTTTTGATTTATTTTTATCGTTTTAATTAAAATACCTTTTTGTCCTTTATTTGTGTAAAATTTTTTTTATCTTTTCAAAAAGGTCACTTGAAGATTCAGATTTTCTACAAAATCTTCAATTTTTGACCGATCCAACATTTGTTTAATTTCCGTTCTAATTTTCTTAAAATCATTATGGATCGGACATGGATGATCTTCTGAGCAAAGTTTTAGGCCGAGCCCACAACCGCTGAAAAGTTTATCCCCATCGATCTCCTTTACAATCTCGGCGATGGATATGCTCAGATTTTCGTGTTCCATGTAAAATCCTCCATTTGGTCCTTTAGCTGACTGCACGAATCCCTTTTTGCTGAGTTCCTGCAGGATTTTGGCGATAAAATATTCCGGAGAATCGATACCCGCCGCAATTTCTTTGATACCCACCCGACTTCCATCTTTGGATTTCTGTGCAACGTAGATGAGGGCACGAATGGCATATTCGCAGGTTTTTGAAAACATAAATCGTTCTTTTCTTTGACAAATATAGGAATAAAATTGTAATAAAAGATAAAAAGGTGTTTTATTATAATGACAATTATCATTCAAAAACTATTCTTTTAATTTTTATTTTTAAAGAATGGGAAACTTAATAATGGGAAATTCAGAAGCCTCCCATCAGGTTTTGTGGTACTCTTTTTTAAAAGTGATGTGCTTACCAAAAAAGTATTCAAAAAGTAGAAAGTTCGTTTCTATATCAGTTGGGCAAGTTTATAACTTCAATTTTTTAAAGACAAACTCCGGGATATTGCGGATAATCATCATAATTAAACCCCAGATTCCCAGAACATACACGACATCTTTTTTACTTTTCCACGCTTTGTATATGGATGTTGCGGCTTGTTTTGGTGTGGCTGTTAACATTGGATTTAGAGGAAGGCCTTCTGTCATTTTGGTATCCATAAATCCGGGTTTAACCGTCATTACCTGAACTTTTTGGGGGTAGAGAAAATTCCGAAGTCCACTCAAATAGGCGGTTAAACCTGCTTTTGCACTTCCATATATAAAATTACTCTGTCTACCGCGATCTCCTGCGACAGATGAAAGTACAATCATAGTTCCGGTTCGTTTAGACTGCATTTTGCGGGCAAAGTAATTCAGAACGGGAACCAACTTTGCGTAATTAATGTCAATAATTCGTTCGGTGTTATGATTATCGTAAAGCCCTTCTTCCGTGCCTTCTCCCAAATATCCTGAAGCACAGAATAACAGGTCGGAATCAACATAATCGAACTGATTATAATCCACTTCTTTCATTAGATCCAAACTGATAATTTCTGAATTTTGCAGATATTTTACATCTATATGGCGGGCAAACTTTTCTGTCGTTTCCGGATTGGAGGTGAAAAGATAAATGGTTTCAAATTTCTGATTCTCCTGTAAAACCTTTTCTACAAAAGCCTGCGCTACTTCCGAATTGCTTCCTAAAACGATCATTTTTTAAAGGTTTGCTTGGTTTAAAATTCTTTTATGCTGCAACGACACAAATTTCGAGGAATCTACATTTTTCAGGTAATTGGTAAGGGAAGATTTGCTCATGCTGTCCTTGGTTCTGTATATTCTTCCTCCAAATTCTTCCACAATATTGTCGAGTTTTTCAATCAGCCCTTTCAATTTTGAATTTACTTTGAAATCCAATGCAAGAGAATAGCCTTCAAATGGAAATGAATTATAGGCCTCAGGATTCTGCTTTCCATATAATTTCAGAACAGCAAGGAAAGATCCGTTTCCGGAGTTGGCAATGGTTTCCAAAATTCTTCGCATCCCTTCTTTTCCTTTCTCTTTGGGAATCATCATTTGATATTGAATAAAGCCTTTTTTCCCGTAAATTTTATTCCAGTCATTAATAACATCCAAAGGATAGAAAAAGGTTTCGTAATCCACGAAATTTTTCACCACTTTCTGACGCTGTTTTCCATAGTACAAAAAGTTGAAAATTTTTACCGTAAGTGCATTCAGTACAAATCCCGGAAAATAAAAAGGAACCGTAGGCATAAATTTCTTTTTCAAACGGAGCGGATTTTTTTGCAATTGGCTCGGAAGTTCTGCTTTCAGGGCAAATTCACCAATGGTTAAAATACTTCTTCCTAAATTTTTACCTTTTTGAAGACAATCAATCCACGCTACACTATACGTCCAATGTTCTGTTTCTTCAAATAATTTAAAGATTTCATCCAGGTTTTCCGCCTTGATGCTTTCCTGACGGATATATGCTGTTTCAATATTTTTGAGTTTGAATTTAGCGGAAAGAATAATTCCTGTCAATCCCATTCCTCCAACGGTTGCCCAGAATTTATCGGAATTTTCAGTTCGTGAACAGGTAATTACTTCTGCATTTTCATTCATGAGTTTGAATTCGATCAGAGATTCGGAAAAGCAGCCATCAGTATGATGATTTTTCCCGTGAACATCCGAAGCAATGGCACCACCAACCGAAATAAATTTTGTTCCCGGCGTTACCCAAAGAAAATAACCTTGCGGCACTGTAACGTCCAAAACTTCGGACAATAAAACGCCGGATTCGCATTCAATAATACCATTCAAACGGTCAAAACTGATGAATTTATTGAGTCTTTTGGTGGAAAATATGGCTTCGCCTAAGGATGCATCACCATAGCATCTTCCGTTTCCTCTGGCGATTACTTCATTATGTTCTTTCACGAATTTTTTAATTCCGGAAAGTGTATCATCAGATCTCATTTCTTTTTCCACTACCGGAAAATTTCCCCAATTGGTTACCGGCTGTACATACTTCGGTTTCATTATTTATAATAGATTTGAAGAAGAAAAACGATCAGCCACAACACGAGCGTTACCTGTATATAGCGATCTTTATAAACGATTTTGGTAGGCGATTCGGTTTTGTTGTACACCAAAGTTTGCTGCAAATAACGCAGAATCGCAAACACTACAAAAATTACGGTATAAAAAACCCTCGGATGAAACTTCTGCTGAACTTCAGGCGAAAGGGTAAACATTAAATAGCAAACAATAACGAGTGTACAACTGATGGAAAGGGCGATATCCGCAAACTGCACATTATATCCGTCCAATGCTTTTCGGGTTTTTCCGGAGATTTGCGCATTGATGAGTTCTCCCCTTCTTTTCCCAATCGCAAGTACAAGAGCAAGTACAAAAGTGAGCAAAACGGCCCATTGTGTAACAATAATCCCAGTAATATAACCACCTGCCAAAACGCGGAGTACAAAACCAATTGCAATAATGGTAACATCAATGATTGGCACATGTTTCAGTTTGAAGGTATAGGCAATATTCATGACAAAATAGGTGGCAATAATCACGGCAAATTTCCAAATGCTCATCTGAAAAAGATATTGCCCTGCAAATAGGAGTACAACAACCAGCAATATGAGAGAAGTCAGCAGCGTTTTTGCAGCGTTTTTAGAGATTTCACCGCTTGCAAGTGGACGAAACTTCTTTTCGGGATGTTTTCTGTCGGATTCAATATCACTGTAATCGTTGATAATATAGATGATACTCGCGGTAAACGAAAACACGAAAAATGCAAAAATACTTTTCAGAAAAAGGTCTGTATTGGTGATATTTCCTGAGAAAAAGAGTGCTGTAAATACAAATAGGTTTTTCACCCATTGCCCCACTCGTAAAAGTTTTAAATATGGAATCATCAATTGTTGTCTATCAGGTACAAAATTAATGATTTTAAAATAAAAAAACCGCCGAAGCGGTTTTTGGTTTATCATGTTTTATCTGCATGAAATTAAAAAACACGTAACAGTATAAAATCAATTTCCTGCTCCTGCTTCCTGAATCATTTTTTCGTTGGCAGTAATGGCAAATTCTACACGTCTGTTTTTAGCTCTTCCTTCATCGGTATCGTTGGTGGCAACAGGATCCTGCTCTCCCATTCCCATGGTAAATGTACGTGATCCACTAACACCTTTTGTCGCAAGATAAGATTTTACTGCAGCAGCTCTTCTGTCCGAAAGTTTCAGGTTATAGGCATCTGCACCTTTACTGTCGGTATATCCGTAAATATTGATGTTGGTATCCGGATTATCAATTAAAACCTGTGCCAATTTATCCAAATTCGTTTTGGCCGTTTCGCTAAGATTTGAGGAATCAAATGCAAAGTTTACAATGCTTTCATTCATGGTTACTTTAATTCCGTCTCCTACTCTTTCTACTTCCGCACCCGGCAAAGTATCCTGAATCTGTTTTGCCTGTTTATCCATTTTGTTACCGATTACATTTCCGGCAGCACCACCAATTACACCACCTAAAACAGCACCAAGAGGAGCATTTCCTCCTTTTCCGATATTATTTCCAAGAATTCCTCCAAGCACTGCTCCTGCAGCTGCTCCAATGGCTGTTCCTTTTTGTTGGTTATTTGCATTTTGCACAGATTCACAACTGGTTAAAAGTAAAGCAGAGGATAAAAATGCAGCAGCAATATTGGTTTTATTAAAAATTTTCATAATGTTGATTTTAATGTTTTAATGAATTGAGATAAAGAAATCTTTTTATTGAGATACTTTCTCAAAATTATAGGTAATCTGTACGTTTTCTCCACCGGAAGGAATATTTTGCTGAAGGGTAAAAGAATTGTCTGTTTGTCCAACCAAATTCAGTACGTAACCAGAAAGATTTTGTTTTGCTTTTGTACCGCTTGCAATTTTTTTGAACTGAAACTGAGTACCACTCAAAACTTCAAATTTAATAGGCTGAGAAACCGAAGGGCAATCACCACCTCCATTTAGCGTATAAGTTCCGGTATAATTATTCGGTACTAATTTCCATGAACTTCCTACCCAACATTGGGCATCTGCACCTTCATCGAACGGTTTTACCTTGTAATTTTTATCATAATTTACAGAAGTAATTTGCCAGTCTCCTTTTAGTTTCATAAACTCTGCACGATTGGCTTGTGCTGTTTTTGCAGTAGAACAGGATGTTAAAATCCCTGCACCCACAATTCCTGCTAACAATAATTTTTTCATAGCCTTAAAATAATTGATTTCTGTTTTATTATATAAAATTATGCCATTTTTATGAGAATAAAAATAAAAGTCCGAATTTTTCGGACTTTTATTCTATTACTATATGAAGTTGCTTTTTATTTTACTGCTTTTTTGTGCTTCGTCTTTCTTTCAGCAGATGTATTTTTGGAATGCTTATCTCCTTTATAGAAATTTGAATAGGCATATTCTGCGGCTTTTGCCACATCAATTACCCCTCCGGATTCTGCTAAAGCACCAAAAGTTTCAGCTGGATTGGCTGCAATTCCTGCTTTTCCGTTGGACACATTTGAACTTTTCACCAAGGATTCGATCACCTGTTCCGGCGTAAGATTTGGCATATAAGCCAAAAGTACCGCTGCTGCACCTGCTACAACCGGCGAAGCCATGGATGTTCCCTGAAGATATTCATATTTTCCATCAGGAACGGTGGAGTAAATTTTGTCTCCCGGCGCAAAAACATTCACCAGTTTTTTATTATAATTGGAGAATCCTGCGCGCAAATTATCATTATCATTTGTGCTTGCTCCAACTACAATCATATTATTAATGAACGGTTTTTCATCAGTCACTTTATAATAATTTGTTGGGAAATAGGTATGTTCTGCCAAATCTTCATTATCGTTTCCGGCAGCTTTTACCAAAAGAACTCCTTTTTCCTGAGCATATTTAAAAGCATCCCAAACGTGATTTTTCCCCGGAGAAACCGGTTTTCCAAAACTCATATTGAGAATTTTCGCTCCGTTGTCTACGGCATAACGAATGGCATTGGCTACATCTTTATCGCGTTCATCACCATCGGGAACTGCGCGAACGGTCATAATTTTGGCAACTTTATAGCCTACCCCATATTGTATTTCACTGTCGTGTGGTAAACCTGCAATAATTCCGGCAACGTGCGTTCCGTGTTGTGCATCAGGTCCTTCATAATGATTGTTTCCGTATGATTTTTCGGAATAATTGCTGTAATTATCTCCTACGATTTCTGCTCTTGGATCAAAATCTAAATTATATTGTTTTGTAGCCTGTGGCTCAAAATAATCCAGAGCTTCTTTCATCTGACCGCTCATATATGTTTTCACTTCTTCTGGAGATTTTCCGGCAACGGCAGGATCTTTCACCAATTGTCCCAGAATCTGTGCGGAAATCGCTTCATCCTGAGTGGTTGGTTTTATGGCTGATACAGCTTCTTCGGTAAGGTTTTTCCCGTTCAGCAACTGTACCATTGACGGAATAATTCCGTTCAGGCGATTATAAAATTCATAACTCTGTTTTGCCTCAATGCTTTTTTTGCTGAAAATCTCTTTGGATTTCATGTACATTTCAAATTCTTCAGGCATTTTGGCTTGGTTTGCCTTATTTTGTGTAGAATTTTCTCCTTCAAAAACAGGTTGGTATTGTTTCACAACGCGGGTTACTTCCATATTGTCTACATCAATATCACCGTTTTTACCTCCGAGGAAATTCCATCCGTGAATATCATCAATATATCCGTTTCCGTCATCATCTTTACCGTTATTGGGAACTTCATTTGGGTTTTTCCACATATTTTTCACCAATCCCGGATGATCCACTTCCACACCGCTGTCTAAAACGCCAACGATTACTGATTTTGGTTTTAAATTTTTGGATTCGAGGAATTGATAGGCCGCTTGCGTATTAACTCCGTAAACCTGATCTTTTGCAAAATTTTTGTGATACCAGGTCATTAAATCTTTGTCCTTCATCGGATCAAGTGCGGTTTCCGTGCTTTGGGAAAATGCAAAATTCAACCCTGACAAAAATACTGCGGCAATAATTAATTTTTTCATTCTGATATTTTTGTTGAATTATTTTTTAAATAGGTCATACTTTCCGGTCCTTTGTTACAAATAAGGTCGATTATGGAAAGATCTTCAATAAACCCAAGTTTATCGGAAAAGGTTTGATAGTATTCTTCTAACCCGAAATGTTTTGGAGATTTGGCTGAAAATTCCGTCCGAAAATCTTTGCTTTCCGGAATTTCCGAATATTCGGAATTCAAATGATATGCCTTTTCTGTTTTTAAAATTTTTAAAAGAATTTCCAAAGCATTCAGATTAAATTTCAGCAATGATTTTTCTGAAGATTCAAAAATTTGCCTGAGTTTATCTTCGTAAAATTCAAAATAAGGCGAACTCTGATAAGCGTTTTTAATGGATTTCCAATGCAAAGCACGCCAGTTTTCGGCATCGGAAACTTCAATTTCTCGCATGACTCTTTTTCCGTTGTGATGGATGGGAATAATGAGCGAAAGTTTTCCGTTGGCACCATAAATATTGGCGCGGTTACGAAAAGTTTGTTTCGGAAAATGTTCGTATTGTTCCAGATTAACTTCAAATTCTTCATTCAGAAAAACCGAAAACCAGGAAACAGGCGGCAGATAAAATACCGGCAAAAGAATACTTGTCATACTGAAAATTTATAATTCCTCGCAAAAAACTGTAAAATATTAAATTTAAAATCTGTCCATAGGTTGTTCTTTTGTCTTGAAACAAAAGAACCAAAAGTTCAAGACTTGGAAACTTCGGCTAAAATTTTGAAGAATTTCCTAAAATCTCCAAACTCGGGCGGGAACAAAAATTCATCACATAAGAAAAGTTTTTGCCGCCACTCGAACAGTGGATATTTTTTTACGGAAATTTTTCAAAATTTATTAACGCCTTCATTTCCGAGGTCGGTTTAAAATTATTTTACAAAATTTTAACTTCCATACAAAAAGGCGAAAAGTCAAATTTATTCCTCGGAATCTTTCTTTTTAAAGAGTTTCACCAAATATTCCCAACCGAAAAACACCACCAAAATCATAGCGGCAAGCCACCAGTAAGAATGTTTATCCGGATCGCCGGTATTGGTTGCTTTGAACATTCTTTCCCAACGGATTTTCTTGTCCGGTTGAAAGGAAGACATATCATCTTTGAAAACACCTTGAAGGCTCATCCATGTAAACATAGGCTTTCCGACAATATTTTCTTCAGGAACGAAACCAAAATAACGCGCATCCAAAGACGCATCACGGTTATCCCCAATCATCATATAATAATTTTGTTGAACGGTATATTGGCGGGCCTCTTTTCCGTTGATATAAATTTTTCCGTTTTTATCTTCCAAATGATTGTGTTCGTATTCGGTGATAATCCAGCGATATTCCGGAAGTGTTTCTTTATTAATCGCTACTACATCACCTTTTTTCGGAATCCTTAAAGGACCATACCAATCCTGATTCCAAGGTTTATTTACAGGAAAAATAGATTTTGCAGTATCAATTCTGGTTTGCGCCAAATCTTTATATTTAATATCCGGCTGATCTTTTTCTGCAATATCTTCATGTACCGCAACGGTTTGAGGAAGGGCTTTTACTGCCTGAACTCTTTTATCGGTCAGCTGCATTAAATACACCGTGTTGGAAGGGTTTATTTTGTATTTCTCACCAATATTTTCGCGGAAATAATCACTGTCGGTATTCAACTGAATGATGGAGATATAACCCTCTTTATTGTATAAATCCTGAATATCGATTTCGGAACCGGCCTCTACAAAAAATGCGTGCTGTTCTTCCTGATCGCCTAAAATCTGTTCCGGTTTTCCATTTACAAAAAGTTTTCCGGCACGGAATTCAATTACATCACCACCAACTGCTACACATCTTTTAACATAAGGATCTTTACGATCGATGGCTTTATGCACGGAATCCTGAGGATAATTGAAAACAACAATATCATTTTTTTGTACTTCTTCCCATCCCGGAAATCTGAAATACGGAAGTTTTACGGCTTCTGCATACGATTTTGGATCGTCTTTAGGATTTCCTTTTTCTCCCGTATCAAAAATGGTTCCTTGTAAAAATGGAATTGCGAGAGGACGCATTGGCATTCTGTAGCCATAATTCAGTTTATTCACAAAAAGAAAATCTCCTACCAAAAGTGTTCGTTCCATGGAACCCGTCGGAATTCCAAACGGTTGAGTAATAAAGGTATGAATAATGGTCGCAAAAACGACGGCAAAAGTGATGGAACCAATGAAAGTATCTTTCTTTTTTTCGGTTTGTTCTTCACCGGGAAGCAGGAATTCTTCTTTTTCATTTACCACTTCGGCATCTTTACCATAATTCACAAAAGCCAGATAAATAAAAGGCAGAATTACGGTTAATAGACGTTCTGTAAAACTTTTCTTCCCGAATTTATTCATCAGGAAAATGTGAAAAACCGACATCATAATCGGCCCGACAATCGGAAGATAAGACATGATTGCCCACCATTTCGGATTATCGGTTTCTTTAAGGATGAGGTAATAATTATAAAACGGCACAAACGCAAAAAACGGACTATAGCCCATTTTTTTGAATAGTTTCCATGTGGAAACGCCCATGAGTACCGATAAAATTAAAACGTAAAAAGTATAGGTAAGAAAATAATTCATAATGATTTCCGATTATTGGTTTCCTTTAAATGTATTTTTAAAGTATTAGTTTACAAAGCCTTTGTTTTGTTACATCAATCCAGTCCCAAAACATCTTTCATGGTAAAATTACCGGTTTTGCCGATAATCCATTCGGCTGCGATTACGGCTCCGAGTGCAAAACCATTGCGGTTGAAAGCCGTATGTTTGATTTCGATTTCATCCACATCACTGTGGTAAAAAACACTGTGTGTTCCGGGAACTTCATCTTCACGAATGGCGAAAATTCCCAACTGATCGTCTTTGGTTTCCTCTAGTTTCCAGGCATTAAAACGGTCGTTGTTCTGAATAATTCCTTCTGCTAAAGTAATGGCCGTTCCACTTGGTGCATCTTTTTTATGGGTATGATGAATTTCTTCCAACTGCACATTATATTCTGGAAATGCCTTCATCATGTTTGCCAGTTTTTCGTTCAGTGCAAAAAACAAATTCACACCCAGACTGAAATTTGAACCATATAAAAATGCAGTGTTATTTTCAACGGCAAGTTGTTCCGCCTGTGCTCTTTTTGCCAACCATCCGGTTGTACCGCACACTACGGGAATTTTATTTTCCAGACATTCTTTTATATTGCTGAAAGCGACTTCGGGTTGAGAAAACTCGATGGCTACATCTGCGCCGTTCAACGTTTCTTTGGTTGGTGTTTCATTAAGGCGTGCAACGATTTCGTGATTTCTTTCGGTCGCAATTGCATCGATAATCTGCCCCATTTTTCCGTATCCTACTAATGCTATTTTCATGATTTTATATTAAAGAAATTTGTTCTGTTGATTATTATGTCGCCCTTTCAGGGCTCTCTTCTCTCGATTTCCGAATTATCAATGATGATAAAAAGCATCAAAAACGAAAACTCAGACTGAGTCCGGCTTTCGTATTCTGCACTGCAAATTCATCATAAATTAAGGTGGGTTGCAGTGCCAGATCGGGATCATGACGGCCTTCATACAAATGCGCATCCACCACAGCATCTACAATATTCAGGACGTAAATTAATCCGGTAACGGCAATGGCATAATCGCGTTGTCTTTTGGCACGATCCTGAGAACGGCCTAATGCTTCAGCGGTTATTCCCGAAATATTCGAAAATTCGTGTGGCAATCCATTTAACTGCGCTACAAAGGCATTTCGATATCGTTTATACTGTTTTTCATTCCAAAGGGTAATGCCAACTCCGGTCCCGATTGCTCCCCAAACAATCGGAATTTTCCAGTATTTTTTGTTGTAATACTGCCCTAATCCAGGTAAAACAGCAGAATACAATCCTGCCTTTGTAGGATTAAATTTTTGGATTGATTCAGCCGCATTGGAAACTTCAATATCCGAAATTATCTCCGCCTCTGATTTGGGAGTAACTGCGGAAACCGAATCTTTGGGATGATGTTCCACACGAATGGTATCACTTCCCGGATTAACCTGAGCGTGCAGCAAACCAATGCAAACGGTAAAAAGTATGGTGAAAAAAAATTTCATTAATGTTTGATATGGGCGAGGATATTTTCCAGTTCTTCCTCGTTTTTGAAATCCAGAATCAGTTTTCCTTTTTTTCCGTTGGAAGAAGTTTTGATTTCCACTTTCACATCCAGACTGTCGGAAAGCGACTGCTGCACTTTTTTGTGATAATTGGAAAGCGATGAGCCGGTTGCCGTTTTTTTTGCGGTTCCTTTATTTTTCAACTGTGCGGCTGCAGCTTCTGCCTGGCGTACGTTGAGTCCTTCTTTCAGTATTTTCTGGAATAAAAGATTTTGAAGTTCTGACTCTTCAATTCCGATAATGGCGCGACCGTGTCCGGCAGAAATTTCTCCGCTACGAATGGCGTTCTGAACATCCGGAGTTAAACGAAGCAAACGGATTGAATTGGTAATCGTACTTCTTTCCTTCCCGACTCTTTGGCTGAGATTTTCCTGCGTAAGACCAATTTCCTCGAGCAAACGCTGATAAGTAAGGGCAATTTCGATCGGGTCGAGATCTTCGCGCTGGATATTTTCCACGAGTGCCATTTCCAGAAGTTCCTGATCGTTGACCAAACGAATATAAGCCGGAATGCTTGTTAATCCCGCAATTTTACTCGCTCTGTAACGTCTTTCTCCGGAAATAATTTCAAACTTTTCTCCTTCTTTTCTTAAAGTAACCGGTTGGATTACACCAAGATTTTTGATGGATTGTGCCAGATCATTGAGTGCTTTTTCATCGAAATAGGTTCTGGGCTGTGTTGCGTTCGGATAAATATCTTCGATCGGAATTTCCACGATATTCCCAACAAATTTTTCTGCACCTGCATCGGTTGCCGAGTTGATGGAAGCCTTGGATTCTGCGCTTAGAATTGCGCCCAAACCACGCCCCATTGCTCTTTTTTTATCTTTCATAAATCTTTTTAAAATAAGGGTTTAATAAGCCTCCTCATTAAACATTCGCTTTTCAGCATTTTTAATTTTTTACCAGATTTTCATTATTCAGCAGGACTTCTTCCGCTAACTGAAGATACTGGATTGCGCCTTTACTTTCTGCATCGTAGTTCAGGATACTTTCTCCAAAACTCGGTGCTTCACTCAGGCGGACATTTCTGCTGATGATCGTTTCAAAAACCATTTCCGGAAAATGAGAATTCACTTCTTCCACTACCTGATTGGAAAGGCGAAGTCTGCTGTCGAACATCGTAAGCAAAAGACCTTCGATGTCCAGATTCGGATTATGAATTTTCTGAACGTTTTTAATGGTATTTAACAATTTACCCAATCCTTCCAACGCGAAATATTCACACTGGATCGGAATAATTACAGAATCGGAAGCGGTTAAGGCATTTACGGTAATAAGACCTAAACTTGGCGCACAATCGATGATGACGTAATCGTAATCCTCTTTTATGGATTTCAATGCTTCTTTCAACATATACTCACGGCTTTCGCGATCCACAAGTTCAATTTCCGCCGCCACCAAATCAATATGAGAAGGAATAATGTCCAGATTGGGTGATGCGGTTTTTTTTACGCATTTTTTTGCATCAGCACTGTGCTCCAAAAGGTTATAGGTAGAAAAATCAACATCTTCAACCCCGAGTCCGGAAGTGGCATTCGCCTGCGGATCTGCATCAATAATCAGAACTTTTTTTTCCAAAACGCCCAATGCAGCAGCGAGGTTTACTGCCGTTGTGGTTTTTCCTACACCGCCTTTCTGATTGGCAATACCAATGATTTTCGCCATAATTTTGTTTTAATTCACAAAAATACATTTTTTTTGATTTTAAGTGTGATGCTGAAACCTGAACCGGCGTTAAAATACTGTTAATTAAACCATTATAAAATCAAAAAATTATCCACAAATTTCGCAAACTTGTGGATAACTTAAAGATATTTTTTTGTTCCCTTTTTTTTATTCAAAAAGCATTGAAATCGGTATGGTAAAATAACTTCTCACAGGCTGACCGTTCACTTTTGCAGGCTCCCATTTTCCTTTGATTTTTTTAATGGTGGCTTCGGCTTCACGATTGAATCCAGTATCTTTTCCATTGGCTTTAATATTGGAAACCGTTCCGTCTTTTTCTACGATAAATACAATAGAAGTTGAAATCTTATCTCCTGTTCCTTCAAAATCGGAAGTATCAAAATTTTGAACCACTTTACTTCTGAATGCATTAATTCCACCCGGAAATTTGGCATCGATATCAGGATTGGCAACCGGATCGTTGTTCACCGGTTTTACAGAATCCACCACCACAGGCTTTACCGTGGAAATCCCAGGAACGCTACCGATTACAGGAGGTACATACTGAATAACAGGATCTTCTCCTTTTTTGTTTTCAAAACCACGAATGGCATTTTCGGATTCATCAATTGTGGCAGGTGCCGTTTCTTTTTTTGAATCTCTAACCGGAGTGGGAATGCGGGATTCCACAGTGGTTAGATTTTCTGCTTTTGGCGGAATGACTGCAGCCGGAGGATCTTTTTCAAAAGTATCAACATTTGAAAGATCTCCCTCTACAAATATTTTTGGCTTTTCTACCACTTCCGTTGCTTTAAAAGCATTTATCAACAAAGGCACTGCTGCTATTGTCGCAAAGAGCGAAACGCCAACAAACATTGCTTTTGTAAGCATACCATTGGCATCATTTCGCAGAGCATACGCGCCGTAGTTTTTGTTTCTGCCCTCGAAAAGAATTTCATTAAAACGAAATTCAGAATCATTTAGTAAATGTTTCATCATTAAAATCTTTTGGTTAGTAAAAAATAAAATTCAATGATGATTATTAGTTTTGTAACCCTTATCGATAAGTTACCAAATTGCAATCAAAACTTTTGCCAAAAAATTATTAGCGATTCAAAACATTTTAAAAATTATTATTAAAAACATAATTTAAAAACGAAAACCTCCCGAATTCAGGAGGTTTTGTGTATGGAAAAAATAAATTTAAAATAATTCTTTACGAATAATGTTCTGGCTGCGCTCCGGCCCTACCGAAACAAGATAAACATTGATTCCTAAATAATTCTCGATAAACTCGATGTATTTTTTTGCATTTTCAGGAAGCTCATCATAACTTCTGGCATGCGAAATATCTTCATCCCAACCTGGAAGTTCTTCGTAGATGGGTTCGTAAAGATAGAGTTTTGTGGTAGAAGAAGTGAAATAATCTATGATTTTCCCATCTTCTGTTTTGTATTTTGTAACGATTTTCAATGGATGAATTCCGGTAAGAACATCCAGTTTTGTAATCACCAGATTATTGATTCCGTTAATCATACAGGCATGTTTCAGAGAAACCAGATCGAGCCAGCCTGTTCTTCTTGGTCTTCCGGTTGTAGCACCGAACTCACTCCCGATCTGACGGATTTTTTCTCCCAGTTCATTGTCCAGTTCTGAAGGGAAAGGCCCATGCCCAACCCGTGTACAATAGGCTTTCGCTACTCCGATTAAATTCTGAAGACTTGTAGGCGGAACTCCTGCTCCTGTACAAACGCCACCGGTTGAAGGTGAAGAGGAAGTTACATAAGGATAGGTTCCAAAGTCGATGTCCAGCATTAATGCCTGCGCTCCTTCAAAAAGGATGTTTTTTCCTTCATGGATGGCTTCATTCAGCTCCAATTCAGTATCCACAATACGGTCTTTCAACTGATCGCCGATGGCCAGATATTCCTGAAACATTTCTTCCACATCCATTGCTGGTTTCTCGAAATACTTTTCAAAAAGTGCATTTTTAACCTTGAGGTTTTTCTCGATTTTTTCTCGAAGGACTTCCGGGTTTAACAAATCAATCATACGGATTCCGACTCTTGCGATTTTATCTTCATAACAAGGCCCGATTCCTTTTTTGGTCGTTCCAATCTGGGTGCCGCCTTTTTCTTCTTCACGATAGGTATCCAGCATAATGTGGTACGGCATGATAACATGCGCTCTGCGGCTGATGAAAACATGATCGGTATTCAAACCTTTGCTTTCAATCTGCTCGATTTCTTTGATAAAAGATTTCGGGTTTACCACCACTCCGTTTGCAATAATGCATTTTCCTTTGCACTGAAGAACGCCGGAAGGAAGAAGGTGAAGAACAAACTTTTCATCGCCCACATACACTGTATGCCCTGCATTATCGCCGCCCTGAAAGCGAACTACATAATCGGATTTGGCGGATAGAACATCGGTGATTTTTCCTTTGCCTTCGTCACCGTACTGAAGGCCAACCACTACGTAGGTAGACATATAAAGTACTTTATTATTAGATTGATGCAAAAGTACTCTGAAAAAAAATGGTTGCCAAACTTTGTGGAAAAGATTTAAAGATAAAGATGAAATTTTTCAATCAGAAGTAAAAAAATCGGAGTGCAAATCATGCAAAACCAAAATTTATCTTTCTGAAAACAGATTTAAATGCTTAAATTTGTTCATTCTAAAAAAAATATGGAACGTATTACAATTAACGACAAAAACTTTGTCCCTTACCTTAAAAACGACGAAATCCAAAAGCTGGTAAAAGAAGTGGCAGAAAAAGTATATGAAGATTATAAGGATGAAATTCCGGTTTTCATTGGCGTGCTGAACGGTGTTATCATGTTTTATGCGGATTTTCTTAAATATTATCCGGGAAAATGTGAGGTAGCCTTTATCCAGATGAGTTCCTATGCCGGCGGATTACAATCTACAGGAATTGTGTACAAAAAAATGGAACTGACCAAAGATGTAGAAGGTCGCCACATCGTCCTCATGGAAGATATTGTGGACACCGGAAATACCATTGCCAGTTTATTTGAATATTTCAAAAACACCCAACGTCCGAAATCTTTGAAAGTCGCTACACTTCTGCTAAAACCTGAAGTCTACAAAAAAGAATTCCCTATTGATTACGTTGCCAAAGAAATCCCGAATAAATTTGTATTAGGATATGGCCTCGATTATGATGAACTGGGCAGAAACCTTCCGGATCTGTTTCAATTGGAAGAAGGCAGAATCAATCATTAAAGAAAAGCTTTCGGCTTTCAGCAATCTGCTTTTAAAAGTTTAATAAAAATCTAGGTTCATTTTAACGCTCGAATGTAGTATGAGAGATTATAAAAAATATGACATCTGGAAGTTAAGTCACCAACTCACTTTAGAAATTTATAAATTATCTGAAAAATTTCCGAAAGAAGAATTATTCGGGCTTACATCTCAAATCAGAAGAGCATCTGCATCAGTGGGTTTAAATATTGTAGAGGGTTGTGGCAGAGGAAGTGATGAAGATTTTAAAAGAATACTGAGAATAGCATCAGGATCAGCTTTTGAAGTAGAATACATACTTTTATTGTCAAAAGATTTAGGATATGTTTCTGATGAATATTTTTTAGAAATATCTCCGAAAGCCGAAGAGTTAAAAATGAAAATATCCAAACTTATTTTAAAACTGGAACAAGATATCAAAAACAAAAAATAATTAACCAATCTCAAACCAGCCGAAAGCAGACCGCGGAAAGCTGAAAGCAAAAAAAGTAAAAACAATGATTAATATCGTATTATTCGGTCCTCCGGGAAGCGGAAAAGGAACGCAGGCGCAGAATCTCATTTCAAAATTTAATCTGAAACAGATTTCCACAGGAGATTTGTTCCGCTACAACATTAAAAACGAAACAGAACTCGGCAAACTGGCAAAATCCTATATGGATAAAGGCGAACTGGTTCCGGATCAGGTAACTATTGATATGCTGATCGATGAAGTAAAAAGACCAACCGATGCAGCAGGATTTATTTTCGACGGATTTCCAAGAACCGCTGCACAGACGGACGCTCTGGAAACCATCGTAAAAGAAGAACTGAAAGATAATATCGACATTTGCCTTTCTTTGGTTGTAGATGACGAAATTCTTGTACAAAGATTGTTGAAAAGAGGAGAAACCAGCGGAAGAAGCGATGATGCCGATGAAAACATTATCCGAAACAGAATCAAAGAATATTATGCAAAAACTGCCGAAGTAGCAGAACTCTATAAAAATCAGGGAAAATATGTAGAAGTGAATGGTGTAGGCGATATTGATGAGATTTCACAGAAACTGTATAACGAAGTAGAAAAAATAAAATAAATAGGGAATGTTTTTGGATGTACAATTTATGATGTCTGATATCTAATTAAACATCCACACCCAACACATAAAAAGTTATGAGCAACTTTGTAGATTACGTAAAAATCCATTGCCAGTCCGGACACGGTGGTGCCGGTTCTGCACATCTTCGCCGTGAAAAATATATTCCGAAAGGCGGTCCCGATGGTGGCGACGGCGGAAGAGGCGGAAACGTAATTATGAAAGGAAACGGCAACGAATGGACTCTTTTACCCTTGCGCTATACCCGCCACATTAAAGCCGGCCGTGGTGAAAACGGTGGTAAAAGTCAACTTACCGGAGCAGCCGGAGCAGATGTGTACATCGAAGTTCCCATCGGAACAATTGCCAAAAATGAGGAAGGCGAAATTATTGGCGAAATCCTGGAAAACGGACAGGAACTTATCCTGATGGAAGGCGGAAAAGGTGGTTTGGGAAATGAACATTTCAAATCATCCACCAATCAAACGCCACGCTATGCGCAGCCCGGACTTCCCGGCGAAGAAGGCTTCATCACTTTTGAACTGAAAATCCTTGCTGATGTAGGTTTGGTAGGTTTTCCAAATGCAGGAAAATCCACACTTCTGGCAGCAGTTTCAGCAGCAAAACCTAAAATTGCCGATTACGCTTTTACCACTCTTACCCCGAATCTCGGAATTGTGGAATGGCGAAACCATCAGTCTTTTGTAATGGCCGATATTCCCGGAATTATTGAAGGTGCGGCAGAAGGAAAAGGTTTAGGACACCGGTTTCTGCGGCATATCGAGCGGAATTCCATCTTGCTGTTTTTAATTCCTGCCGATGCGGAAGATCATTATAAAGAATATCAGATTCTGGAAAATGAATTAAAAGAATACAATCCCGAACTGCTCCATAAAGATTTTATTATTTCGGTTTCCAAAGCGGATTTGCTGGACTCCGAACTGAAAAAAGAAATCGCTGCCGAATTCCCGGAAAACCTTCAGCCATTATTCTTTTCCAGTGTTACCGGAGAAGGTTTAACCGAACTGAAAGATGTCATCTGGAAAAAACTTCACGATTAATTATTAAAAAAACGATATGAAAAAAATTCTGGCAATTGTACCGTTGTTAGCATGCTCACTTTTTCAAGCTCAGACTCATTTTGGAGTAAAGGCTGGTTACAATCTTTCCCAACTCAAATGGGAGGATTATAAATTTGATTCAAAATCCTATTTCTATGCAGGAGGATTTGTTGAACATTATTTGAATGAAAAAATTTCCCTACAAGGAGAACTGTTGTATACCGAATTGGGGGGAAGTGATGAAACAGAATTAACCCATATAGTCGGAAACGAAATTATAAATGAGGGAAATATTGCTCTAAAATATCACTATCCTCAAATTCAGATTCCTGTTTCTGTACGCTATTATCCACAAGAAAAACTCGCACTTTCCGCGGGTTTGAATTTCGGTCTGAATATCGGTGCAAAAGTAGATTCTTCTATTACATATGAAGGATCACCCTATGGAAATATAGAGAATGAAAAAACACTGAATCTTTTTCCTTTTTTAGGCGCAGGGTATCGCATTATCGATAATCTTTCTTTAGAGGCACGCTATAATTTCGGATTTTTCAATATGCATGATTCGGATTTAAAAGTGAAAAGTAACTTTTTTCAAATCGGATTGGGATATCGGTTTAATTAAGACATGTTTAAAATTTTACCGAATTTTTTTATACAGCCCAATAAAATCATCTTTGCTAAATTTTGAGGCTCTAAGAATTTCATAAAACACAAAAAATGCGGAACAGTTGTTTTCCGCATTTTTTTTAAATATTTTATTCGAATAAAATTAGTATTGAAACAGCACACTTCCCCACGTAAATCCGCTACCGAAAGCAGAAAGCAAAACGAGATCTCCTCTCTTTATTTTGCCTTGTTCAATAGCTTCACTTAAAGCAAGCGGAATCGATGCTGCCGTTGTATTTCCGTATTTCTGAATATTGTTGAACACCTTTTCATCCGGCAAACCGAATTTCTGCTGCACAAATTGTGCGATTCTCAGATTCGCCTGATGCGGAATAAACATATCCAGATCTTCCACGGTTTTTCCGGCTTTGGTTAATGCTTCCGTCATGGTTTCCGGAAAACGGGTTACGGCGTGTTTGAACACAAAATTTCCGTTCATGATCGGATAAATTTCTTTGTTGGTTACATTTTCCGGATCAAGGCGCATACGATCACTCCATCCGAACTTCGATCCCGGAAATTGTGTGCAGAGTTCCTCTGCATATTTCCCTTCAGAATGAAGGTTGAAAGAAAGAATATCTCCTGCGTTTTCATCTTCCGTAGCCGAAAGAACCACCGCTCCTGCTCCATCTCCAAAAATCACGGAAACACCACGTCCTTCATCGGAAAAATCCAGACCGAAGGAATGAATTTCCGCACCCACAACCAAAATATTTTTGTAAGCACCTGTTTTTATAAAGGCGTTTGCGGTGCTCAAGGCATACACAAATCCTGAACACTGGTTACGGACATCGAGTGCACCAATAGTATCGCACCCCAACATTTCCTGCAGCAAAACGCCACATCCTGGAAAATAATAATCCGGTGAAAGTGTTGCAAATACAATAAAATCGATATCTTTTGCTGTAAGCCCTGCATTTTTAATCGCAACTTCAGAAGCTTTGAAACCGAGAAAAGCCGTGGTTTCTTCGGAATCGTTTCTGTTTTTGCGGTGTCTTCTTTCTTTAATTCCTGTTCTTTCCGTAATCCATTCATCATTGGTGGTCATCCGTTTGGAAAGATCGTCGTTGGTAACTACATTGTCAGGAACGTAATGTCCGATTCCTGTAATAATACTTTTAATCATAAAAATGGTTTGTTCGGGCGCAAATATAAATTATATTTAACACATAATAAAATGATTTGATTTTGAAAGAGATAAACGGAAGATTTGAATGGTTTGAGATTGTTTGATATGGTTTGAGAGTTTTCTGTTTTTGAAATAACATTATAATTTAATAGAGATGACTTCATCGTCTCATTTTCTTTAAGATTTGAAATTATCATGTGCACTGTAAATATTTTAGGTATCAAAAAAGAAAATTTTATACAAAACACAATCAATTCCTATTTTTAAATTTCATTTTTGAATTATCTTTGAAGAATGCCAACACAAATTATATACAAAAACGACCAATGCGAATGGCTGGATGTAGAAGCACCAACAGAAGAAGACCTTCGCTTTTTGCACGACCGTTACGCCATCAACAGCCTTCTTTTGGAAGATACCATCGATCCCAATCACCTACCGAAATTTGAAGAAGACGGTAATGTGAAATTTTTCCTGATGCGCGAAAATACCGAACTGGAAAGAACAAATCTGAATACCATCAGCGATATTAGTACTAAACTGGGCGTTTTTCTTGTGAACAACAGCATCATCACCATTCATCGGATGAGAAACCGCAGTATTTACGAGTACAAAAAAGAAATTCAAGGAGAAAAAATGGACATTACGCCGGATAGAATTGCACTTCGGCTGGCATTAAAAGTAATGAAATCTTTCGATGATGAAAGCAAAAATCTGCTGGAAATACTCGATAATCTGGAAAATGAAATATTCCTGAAAAACACGAACAGCACTGTACAAATCCGCCGTTTGTATAAACTGAAAAGAAAAGCCGGACTGAATTCCAGAATCCTGAATATTTCCGGGGAATGGATCCGCGAATTCCGAAACCTGACATTAACGGAATCTGAAATTACCGACCTCAATGATAAACAAAAAGATGTAGTAGCGGATTTTGACCATCTTACTGCACAGGTTGCCAATTTAATTTCCATGTTTCTGGCATTAACCGATCAGAAAGCCAATCAGGTAATGAAACTGCTGGCAATGTATTCGGTTTACTTTTTACCGATTACCTTTATCGCCGGAGTTTACGGAATGAATTTCGACTATATGCCGGAACTTTCCCTGAAATACGGATATTTCTTTATCTTAGGATTAATGGCCATCATTGTGGTGGTTACGTTTTTCTATATCCGGAGGAAAAAATGGTAAAACTATCACCGGATTTATTGTTTGACTGAAACAAAATTTACAAAAATATTTTTTTCCATTTAGTAACCGTATTACGGCTTATCTCAAAATGATTGGCCAATTGAGAGTTGCTCAATCGGTTTTTTTTCTGATAGTCAAGGATTTTTAAAATAGTCGATTTGCTATATGCTTTATGCTGATATTTTTGAGTACTTATTTTATTGGCAACTGAAAGTCTCTTACTGATTTGTAATACATCCAGCTCGGTTAATGACTCTTTATTGAAGAAATACTGAAATTCCGGTAACTTTTCCGGAAATTTTTTTGTAATTAAATCCCGGTAAATTCCTTTGTAATTCACTGAAACTAAACTTTTCATATTCAATTAATTGCGTTTATTTAAACAGTACTCACATAAAAAAGAAAGGGTCAGAATCTGCATATTATTTTTGAAATGCCTGTCCTTTTATCTTTTTTCTGAACTTTTATACTTGCTGATCCACTTGTAAAGTGTTGTTTTGGGGATATTGTAATGTTGTATTATTTCATTTTTGGTTTTTTGTCCTGAAAAAATTTCTTCAAGAATAAAATCTATAATTTCCCTTGTGTAAATATTTTTTCTAAAATGCGGAACGCGTGAATTTATTACGGAATTCGCCTGTTCTGCAGCTGGCGGTGCATACAGAATAAGATGCTGGGTATAGATTCGGAAAAAATCATACTCCAGAATTTTGCTCCATCTCAAAAGAATATCTGTGCTTACATCTTTTGATTTGAACATTTCATTGACTGATATTTCATCACATTTCAGGAAATTACAGATGCGGGACATTTCTATCCCGCTTTCTGCAACTCTTTTCTTAATTATTTCTCCTATGTGGATGTTTTTGAAATTCATTATTTTAATTTCATTATACGAATAAGTTTTGTAAAATCTAATCCAACTGGGGTATTGATATTTTGATATTCTGTAGGGATTCCTGTAGTTGCATCTGTTCCTGCTACCTCTACACTATTTAATCCATCTGGCTTTCTGATGACCATTCTAATTAATGTTCCTTTAGTAAATTTTTGTACTAATAAAGGAGTAGAATTAGGTTGGCTCAAATCTGCATTAGAACTATCATAAGATTTTCGTATCCCGTTGAAATTTGTCCATGTATTTCCGTTATCCGTAGAGAACTGCATATTAATATCGATAACAATTCTTTCTTCGGGAGCTATATTACCATGACCTTCCTCTTCATTTACGTTGTTGGCTCTACCAGGATTAAAACAGATGGTTCCGGACATTTCATACATCCCATCATACAACAGATTGAAAATTCCATTTTCAGAATCATACGTAGCACATTGATTAATCAAAGCATCCGCATTTGAAAATTTTACCACAACATCGTTATCCGGATGTGTATTCAACTCGTATGCTGCATATTGTGAATCATTTGATTTGAAGCCTGTAAAAGGTTTTTCCGTTACAAAACCAATCCATCTTCCCGCTATACCCAGTGAACTATCAAAATAATAATATCCACTGTTCAAAACATTTACCGTTTTATCATCTGTTTCCGAAATATTCAAAGGAGTGGATGCAAATAAGATTGTTCCGTTCTGATCTGTAGTATAGAGAGCATTTTTTGTTTTAAGTTGTGTGCCTGATATACGAGGCAGGAGAAACCCTTCAATAGAAGATGACTTATCTGGAGATGATGAGATGTCTAGTGTAACATTGGGGATACTCTTATTGATGCCAACTCCTCCTTTTTGTGAGAAAACTATCAAAGGAATCACAGCAACTAATAAATATATTATTTTTTTCATATTTTTTTAGATTACTGGATTTGCTGAATTTTTATGAGTTTAGTAAAATCAAGACCTGTGGGCATATTAATATTTTGATAAGTCGTTGAGCTGCCTGTTGTTGAATTTGTCCCTGCTACTTCATTGTTCTGAATGGTTGGTCTGTTCAACACAAGTCTTATTAAACTGCCTTTATTTAGTTTTCTTAATGCTATTGGCGTTGTAATAGGAATATTCAGATCTCCGTTGGATGCATTATAAATCATTCTCATACCCGTAATTCCTGTCCAGGTGCTTCCACCATCTTCAGAAAATTGTATAAGAATGTTGATAATCACTCTTTCATCATTTACCAAAACTCCATGACCTTCTTCTTCATTACCATTATATCTCCCTGGATTAAAACATATTGTACCTGCAAATTCATAAAGCCCGTCCTGCAGCAAAGTAAAATAACTCGTTGCCGGATCAAATGTAGTTGCCTGATTAATAAGAGAATTAGCATTTTCAAATGTTGCTGTAATATTTGTTCCCGGATTATTATTCAGTGTGTTAGCCACATATTGGTTTGAAGCAGATTTAAAAAAAGTAACCGGCTTTTCATTATCAAACCTTACCCATCTTCCAGCAGAACCCAGATTTTTATCGAAATAGTAATAGCCAATAGAGGTAATGTTTATTGTTTTATCATCTGTAGTTGCAGCGGTTAAAGGTTCTGTAATGTAAATGATTGCCGCATTTTGTTCGGCTGTGTATAAACTTCCTTTGGCTTTTATTTCCGAACCTTTTAATCTCGGCGCAATAACACCGTCAATTTTATTTGGATCATTTGGAGAGGAAACAACATCTAGTGTTGCTTTAGGTAATTGAGTATCAATACCGACCTGAGAATACATTGTTGCACTTATTAACAACAAGTTTGCTACTAAAAAAATTTTTTTCATCATAATTTTAATGTTAAATTAGAAAATTACCGGCTCAGTAAATGAGCCAGTAATTAGCATTATTTGTGTTTTTGGAATTGCTTATTTACTTAATAACTGACTGATTTGCTCTTGTAGCATTTTCACCTTTTCTGTCAGGCTATCAATTTGTTTTTGTTGTTCGATAGTATGCAGATACAGTTCTTCAGTTTTTTCTAATGTCTGAACAGATAGATCTCCGAGGTTAATATTATAACCATTACCGCTTTTATCTTCCATTTCTTTAGCTGATTTTACACCTGGTAAATGACCATTTGTTTTTATATATTTTTCAACTTCTGAAAGGCTTAGAAATTTGTACGATGGTTTCAATTCGGATTTCCCATTCAGATAATCTTCAAATACATAATCCGCCATGCTGTTGGTTCCTGCGTATATTGTACCCGTCGCTTTAATGTCTCCATATACTTTTAGGGTTTCTGTTTCTGTTCTTTCAGGCATTATTCCGGTTGGCATTCCTGTAGTGGTATTAGTGGTAGTAGGACTACCTATTGCAACCCAACCTGCTAAATTACCTGGTAAATCAGGATCTGTACCATTGGACGCAAGATAAGTGGTAATAATATTATATCTTCTGGCATCGTCTACACCTGCTCCTACAACAAAAATTGGATCACTTATGGCATTTAGAGTTCCATTTCCACTGGTAAATGTATTTATATTGTACCTTCCCAAAGTCACACTGCTTCTTGCCGGGGCAACTGTACCAACACCCATTGCTACTGCATGATTAGAAAGTGCTTTAGCAGCATTTCCATAAGCAAATGCATAAACACCTTTAGCTTCAGCACTGTTACCTCCACCCGCAAAAGAAGATTCGCCGGAAGCGGTTACTCCATTACCAATTGCGGTGGAATAGTTTCCTGTTGCATTAACTCCATTACCGTAGGCAAAAGAGGAAGCATTTGTTGAGGTACTGCCATTCCCCCCTGCAAAAGAATTCGCACCCGAAGCTGTATTACCACTACCAAATGCAGCAGAATTTGCTCCAACAGCTAAACCATCAGCATTAGAGCCACCTCTTACAGAACCATTTACATCAAATTTTGCCCCAGAAACTACTTTGTTTTTTCCAACTGCAACACTTCCTGACTGAAAAATTTCCTGGTCATTTTTTGTAGCAGGAGTGGTAGTACTCTGTATATTCCAAGGTTCTTGATATGGCGATGTAATACGTACCCATTGTCCGGAATTACTATTAAGGGTTTTATCAAAATAATAATATCCTATAGCCGTTACATTGGTCGTTTTTGCTGTAGTAGCAGAAGTGGCCAAAGCTTCGGTTACATACACAATTGTTCCATCCTGAGCGGTTGTATATAATGCGTCTTTTGCTTTAAGTTCCGAACCTTTTAATCTTGGTGCAATCAAACCGTCAATTCTTGTTGCGACATCTGGAGATGCAGCAACATCTAGAGTTGCTGCTGGAGTATTGGTATTCACTCCCACTCTTCCTTCCTGAGCAAATGCTAAAGTTCCGGTTAAAAATAATGTTGCTGTTAAAAATATATTTTTGTTCATTTTTTATTGATATAATAATTATTGTAAGATTATTCGGTTACTTCGTTTTTTTAACTTTCAAGATAAATCTATGGAAGGAGGAGGTCTTACTTTATAACAAAATAAATATGTTATAGAAAAATCCGGTATTACATACATTATTTCATTTTCCGGAAATTTTGTGGGATTGATTCTTTTGTTTTCTCCCGGGAAAAGGACTGCTAATAAGTTTTCGGATGGTGTAAATCCCGATTTGCTAAAAGATCCCGATGTACTGAAGAAAGAATCGGGCTGATTTGCATTTATAAAAACACAAGTGGGTTTGTTTCCGGTGTCTTTGATTTTTACAGACTGCTTTTTGATTTTAAGAACCGGATCTTTAATTTCGGTTTTAACAATGGATTTGGTTTTTAGGGCTTCACCGGAATCTGATAATGCCGATACTGAAATTATTCTTGCATTGACAAACAGATTTTTATTCGAAATAACTGCATCTCCTGTTACATAAATTTTTGCTTCTTCTTGTGATTTGGAAAAAACCACCGCATCTCCCGTAACGTTCAAAGAGGAATTACCAGAAACATATATCTGCGAAAAAGCTGTAGAGGAAAAAACAACGCCAATACCCAAAAAAATCTTTGAAAAAAGATTTTTGAGTCTGATGTTATATAAGATTGAAGATACTGATTTTCCCACAAGTCATTTTCTGTGGCAAAAGTATCTTCATAAGGGGCAGATAGAGATTTCAAAACATCGGATTTTACTAATTCCCAATAATTTGAAATGTTATTAAAAATACAAGTAAAACATATTCAGAAAGTTAATCAAATGCTGATTGTTTTCTGAAATCGCCGGGCGATGTGTTATGTTTGTTTTTAAAAGCACGATAAAAAGTAACTTTAGAGGCAAATCCGCATTCTAAAGCAATGCTTTCAATATCCAGATTTGTATTCAAAAGCAAAATCTCGGCGTATTCTATGCGTTGCTGATTGACAAACTGGTTGAAGTTGTACCCCATTTTGGTATTGAGAACCTGACTCAGATGATGTTTTGATATATTGAGTTCACGGGCAATATCATCAGATTTCAAGGCAGAGTTCAGGAAAAGAGATGTATTCAGACCTTTTATTTTCTCCAATATCTCATTGGCTGCATGCTCATCAATAGAAGATTTCTGATATTTATCCTCAACCATAAGATTATTCTTCTTCTCCGAAATATTTTTCTCAACGGTTTTATTTTCAGGAAATTTTATAGATAATGTATTGATATAGGTGAAATAGTAAATCGCAGTAAAAAACAAATTATAACAAAGCAGATAACCTGCAATTTCACCTTTTATTTCATTGAAATACAAAAAAAAGTTAATGTAAATCATCACCTGTATAGAAATGATGATGAGAGAAAGCGTTATTCTGTTATAATGTTCAACTTCATTTTTTAAACTTGCAAAAAGCTTTATTAAAATAAAAACAATCAGGAAAAAAGCATGAAAAAGAAAAATATATTCTATTGGAATCAATACAAAGGAAAGTATTTCTAATCCTGAAAATACGACAGTCGTAATAAAAATATTTTTATAGAAGCCTTTATCTTTAAAATCAAAATCATTAAAAAAATGATTCAGCATCATTGTATATGCTAAAACCACAATCAGTAAGTATCGATCATTCCCGTAATATTCATAACCCAATAAAGCATAAGTACTTACAAAAACCTCAATAATAAACAAAAAATATCCGGATTTGCTATCTATACGTTTATTTTGGGTGAAAAGTAAAGTAAGAATAAAGAGTATAATCGTAATTCCTGTAACACATACAATCTTTAGAACATTCATGAATGACTTTTTAAATTAGAATCACGATATACTTTTGGAGTGGTCCCCGTAAATATCTTAAAATATTTTATGAATACGGGAATCGATGTAAATCCGCACTGGGAAGCAATATATTCGACGGTAAAATCGGATTCGTTTTCTAACAATTCTTTGGCTTTCATAATTCTGTAATAAGCGACAAGCCGATAATAATTGGTGTTCATCCCAGAATTGATGAGATGGGAAATTCTACGTCTTTCAATACCAGTTTGTTCAGCGAGATCATCCATACTGAAATTATGACTGAGGAAAAGTTCATGATTTTCAAAAAAACGCTTTATAGTACCAATATCTACTTTATCAGTTTCGGATAAAAAAAAACTTTGGGTTTTGGGCTTTGGTATTTTTTCTTTTTTGAAATCAAGAAAAACATTCGCCACCACAAGAACCATAAAAACTACCAGAACCGCAATGAAGTAAAGCGGAAAAATAAATCCCGATATATTTAGAGGATTGATTCGATGATACATTCCATATAAACCTAATGGTATATAATACAAACTGGTAATCAAAAGAATGATGGATAAAAGATTCCGTATAAAATTTATCTTTGGTTGGTGCAAAGCCTTATTCAGATTTAAAGGTAGTATAAGAAATAAAAACATGAGTACAAATTCATAAACCCCAAGCAGAAGACATATTTCGTAAAAATTAATGCGTTCGGTAAACATTAACACCATACTGATTGCCAAAAAAAGCAAAAACATCCATATGCTGTATTTATACGTATGAAGAGACCACAGCTTCGTTTTGGTAAGAAAAATATAATACGTAACTACCGACAGGAGAAATCCCAATGTTCCTACAACATAACCAAAGAAAATGGTAACAACATGACTTAGCAGTATAATTATATAAATGAGAATCCACCATTTCATAGGGAAATGGTTCAAAAAAGAGATAATGTCCTTCGTATTTCTTAACTTCATTGAACTTACAAAAGTAAAATTAGTTCAAAACCCTCATCTTTCATTTTATTGGGATTAATTTATCTCCAATAAAATGAAACGCATTAATTATATTCATTTAATTATAATGATGAGTGATTAAAAGGCTGCAAAAGTATAAAAAAGTACCGACAACAGTATAAAATACTATTTTTTATTGAGGTCACAGGTTAACTTTATAAATTTGAAACTTTACAATATTGCTTTTACGTGTTTAAAGACTTTTTGTAAAAATTGAAGTATGTATTTATCTTATGACCTCGATTTTTTTAAATAGAAATCAACAAACATTCATTTATGGATACTTTTAAGTTTTGGCGAAAATAGAATATCATCTAATCAATCTGTCTCTTTATAAACCACATTTCAAGGAAGTTGATGCTCAGATTAAAGAAATGATAATTCTCCCGAATTGCCGTTCCGGATTGTAGCCCTTTCTTTCCGTAACCGTAATTAAAATTGATCGCCATACTGTTTCTTATCGGAAATCCTAAACCAAGAGTGGCTTCCAATTTATCAATTTCAACACCCCGAACTTTATAGTAACCTGTATCATAATTGAGTCCAAAACGATAAATAAATTTCTCGGAAAAACTCAAATTGCTTCTTCTTTCCGGGTTTAATTCAAAGCCAACGCCGTAAATATTCTGCTGATAATATTTTTCGCTGGTGGTGGTTCTGGCCACTTTTTGCCAGTCATTCTGATTATAATCAAACGTAAAACGATAGCGATCCTGATACAAAAGATTTACACCAATCCCCTTCTGCAAAGGAATACTGGTGTTTTTAATTTTAAAACTTGTGGAAATCTGATTGGTGGTATCGCCATCTTCAACATAAATTTTTTCACCGCTGGAAGTGAGCTTGCTTTCAAAATTGAGAATTCCTCCAACTGTTAACTGAAGCCTTGATTTTGGGAAATAAGTGGAATACTGAGCTCCAAAACCATAATTAAAACCCGCATAACGCTCGTTATTTGTGATTTCCAAAGTGGTAATATCGGAATTAAGGATAATGGTTTCTGTTCTGATAACGGTTCCAAAATAATTCTTGGCTTTGGCTCCAATCGTCCAGTTTTTATTGATTTTATAGCCTACATCCAGCCCAAGATTTGAAATTCCTCCACTTCCTTCATACGAAATCGGATAGGTAGCTCCCGTTCCTTCGATCGGAATTGTGGATTCTATTTTATAGTCCGTAGTGGTAGCCGGCTGCACTCCTAATCCTACGAAAAGATTTTTGGCAACACCAAAAGCAATTCCCAGACTTGAGAAGTTTCCGTTAAAACGATGATCTGTATTTTTGTTATTAGTGATGGAATTGTATTTAAGACCGGCACCCAAATTCACCACCACATTTTTAACCGATATTGTGGACAGAGAAGCTGGATTTTTCATATTGATGTAGTCCGGAGATTCCAGTGCAATCCCTGTATTTCCTAAAGAAATATTGCGGGCATCATCCACATTATTGAATCCACCAATCCCAAAATAAGAATACGGAGAGGAATTCTGGGCGAACAATGGATTTACAGATGTTAATATGAGGATTACTGTAAATAATTTGATTCTTTCTTTCATTTTTTTCTGCTTCATTTAATAGGCGATGAGATATACCTCTGCTTTTGCGGGATTGTTGATATCTTTCGCATCACCAACGATTAATTTGTTCACCATTGCTCCATTACTTTCTGAGGGATAAATAAGAATGCTGTATTTGTTGATTTCACCAGTTTGGATGGAAGTATTGAGAAAATCGGATATGGAAATGGTATATTTGTAATCATTCTGAAATTCGGTGCCTTCCGTAAGAGATACCGTTATTGCATTTCCCGAAGTATCGGTAAAACTGGACTGCAAAGTATCGTACTGATCCCCGAGAAAATAGTATAAACTTGTGGGACTATAAAAATTATTGGTATAATATCCGTTGGCGGGACTGATATAGAGATAAGCACTTAAAATCTGATAATTGGAAAATGCATCTCCAAAATTCTTAATATAGGGAATCTGAACTTTCGTGTATACGCCTAATCCCGCCATCATATACGCTTTATTTCCTAAGTTGACTGAAGAAATGGGATTGTCTGGCGAAAGTCCTGATAATGCCGAACCTGTAAAATCATGTTCAACTTTGTTGTATTGATACGTGGTACTTGGATTGAGATCCAGTGTATATTTCTGGACTTCCGTACCGTTCTGAGAACTGGTGTGATAATAAATCCTAACCAGTGTAGAAATATTTTTATCACTTGCATCCACAACATAAGAAGCATCAATCCCGAATCTCAACATTGCATTATTAGTCGTTTCGGGCGTAATGGCAAGACCTTTATAAAAATTCAGAAAATATTCCTGAGAAATAATATCATCATTTTTTAAGCGATTAAAAATACTTTGTCCGTAACTGTCGCTAAGATTCACTTTTACATACGTGCTGTCCGTATTGGGTTTGGGTAAAAACTCTCCGGTTCCCACCACTTCCTGATTCACATTGAAATTAGAATTATTATACAAATATCCCTGATCGTTCAGTTTAATCCGATCCTGTAATGGAGAAACCTTAAATTTGAACGCCTGTAAAGTATCACCGTAATAGTAATCATTATAAGTAAGATAAAGCACCGTGGAATCATAAACCGCCTCTGCAGCATTGGTAATCGTATAGGTTTCCGGAGTGAGCTCAAAGTAAGAGGAGGATTTCACCTTTCCAAAAAGAGGATCCTCAATATTTCCGATCAAGACTTTCTTACTTCCCGATGTAATTACAGAATCCATCATCACGGTGGAAAATTTAAGGGTAAGCGTATCAATCTTGATAATTCTGGAATCCGAATTTACCCAAGAACTTCCCACGAGATAGGAATTATCTTCTGAATCACAAGAGTAAATCAGAAATGGCAATAATAAAAGCAAAAGATATTTGTACATTTTTTGTGGCAAACATAGAGTTCCTGACTTTGTGTTCTAAATTATTTATCTCTTTCACTATTATTTATCGACCAATGCCCTTTATTAAAGGATGGTTTTTTCTTATTATTTCGGCTTCAGCATATTTCCAAAATATTCCCATTCGTCTACAAAAAATACGCATTCATCTAAAAAATTTTCTAAAAGTCTCAAAATCGAATTCATTTGCAGGAAAAATAGGAAATAGAATGACGTATAAATTTTCAGTATTAGGATTGGCGTTTTTAGGATTGCTCTCCATTACCAGTTGCAGAAATGACGATGATGATGAATTAATAGGAAACTGGATCCGGGTATCCGACTTAGACGGGAAACCGCGTTCAAATGCTTCGGCGTTTGTATTAAACGGACTTGGGTATATTTCCGGGGGTTATGATGGGCAATACTATTATAATGATCTCTGGAGCTATGATCCTAATTCAAATTACTGGACTCAAAAAGCTGATTTTCCCGGAGTAAAAAGAAGTTCTGCTGTAGGATTTTCCACAAATTCTTACGGCTATATCGGTACCGGTTATGACGGTCTGAATAAATTAGCCGACTTCTATAGATACGATGCCGCTTCCAATTCTTGGACACAAATTGCCGACTTTCCCGGAAGTGCAAGATACGCTGCATTAGCCTTCGGAATCGGAACCAAAGGGTATGTCGGTACCGGTTATGACGGAAGCGAACTCAAAGATTTCTTTAAATATGATGAAGACGCTTCCAGCTGGAGCAGCATCGTAAGTCTTGGAGGTTCCAAAAGAAGAGACGGAGCTGCATTTGTGATTAATAATATTGCATATGTTGGTTTCGGAAGCAATAACGGAAGTTTAGTTTCCGATTTCTGGGCTTTTGATCCAAGTACAGAAAGCTGGACGCGCAAAACAGACACCGTGGATGACGATAATGATGAAAACCAAACCAGAACTTCACCCGCAACATTCACCAGCGGAGGAAAAGGCTACGTAACCTCAGGTTCTTACAGTGGTGTGGTAAAAACCACATGGGAATACAATCCTTCCACAAACGACTGGGTACAACGAAGCGATTTTGAAGGATCTGCAAGAGAAAGTGCATGTGCCTTTACCATAGGAGATTACGGATATGTACTAACAGGAAACAGTGGATCTTCCTATTTTGATGACATCTGGGTATTCCATCCAACCGCAGAACAAAATGATGATGATTAGAAAATTCGGAGTATTCATCCTTGTTCTGTTTTTGGTAGCAAGTTGTGATAAAAAGAACCCACCACCTGAAATTAAAATCATTACCGGAAATTCAGGTTTTGGCTACGAGATTATCAAAAACAAACAGGTTCTAATTCATCAGCCCTATATTCCGGCAGCACAAAACGAACAGGAATTTAAAGATCCTCAGCAAGCAAAACAGATTGCGGTACTTGTGATAAAAAAACTCGGTCAACACAAATATCCCACCATCACGCTTCGCGAACTGGACTCATTGAAAATTGAGTATATCAAATAATCAAATCCTTTGGCTCCACAAAAGCCAAAGGATTTTTGAGCATATAAATGCATCCTAAAAATGGCTTTAAAAGTTAAAAGTTTATACATCTATCACGCCGTCATATGGTTCATCCTGGTTTCATTCAAAATCATGGTGGATTATAGTTTTTTTGGCAAATTTCTTTTGGTGGACAATCTCAGGATTTTTTCCATATCTGTTCTTATTTTCTATATAAATTATGCTCTTATTTTGCCTAAACTCATCAAGCAAAAACGCAGTATTGTATTTATTTTTATTGCGGTGACGATTATTTTATACCTCATCATTATGTTTGGCACAATGCCCCCTCCACCCTTTGATCCGGAGATGATGAAAAGAGGACCAAGGCCGTTCCCCAAACCAGGAATCATGATGCCCCGGAAAGAAATGATGCTGCACGACATTATTTTCAAAATTGGTTTTTTTGCGATTTGTTTCAGTACCATCCTTTTTTTCGTCGACAAATGGGTGGAAAACAAAAAAATAATCAAAGACCTGGAATTTCAACGCCAGTCAAGTGAACTTAAAATCCTTCGTGAGCAGATTAATCCGCATTTCTTTTTCAATGCACTAAACAGTATTTACTCTCTTTCCATCACCAAATCCAATGATACGCCAAGAGTGGTTTTAATCCTGTCGGATATTATGAGGTACGCCCTGAACAGCAAAAACGGACAGAAAAACAATCTGGACGATGAGATCCTGAATATTAAAAAATATGTAGAAGTACAATCCATCAGATTCAGCAAATTCAATAATATAAAATGTGAATTCTGGGGAGATTTTTCCAAGTACAAAATTGAACCTCTTCTGCTCCTTACTTTTGTGGAAAATGCCTTTAAATACGCCGATTTCACTAAAGGTCCTCTTCAAATATCCGTCAACATCAAAAATGGAATATTGGATTTCCAAATTCACAATTATTACGAAAAACAGAAAAAACCGCAGGACGGAAACAAAATGGGAATAAAGAACACCAAACAGAAACTGGATTTGCTGTATCCTGATTTTTATACTTTAAATATAAATGATGACGGATCCCAATATCAGATCCGGTTAACCCTCAACCTGAATTCGAAATGAACTGTATTATTGTAGACGACGAAGTTTTGGCTCATACCGTACTGGAGGAATATATTTCCAGAATACCTTTTCTGAATCTTGTGGGAAATTGTTACGACATTCAGGAAGCTACCAATATCCTGCATCATCAGGAAGTCGATTTGATATTTTTAGACATCAATCTTCCGAAAATCAGTGGGATTGAATTTCTTAAAAGCAACACAAAACTTCCGCATGTGATTATTTCAACGGCATATGAAGATTGCGCTTTGCAGGGATTTGAGCTGGATGTGGTGGATTATCTGCTGAAACCGATTTCTTTTGAACGTTTTCTGAAAGCCGCTTACAAAAGTTATAATCTCCAGAATTTGAGATATTTGGTTGATTCCCGAGAAAAAACTTCACATCATGAAAGTTTTATTTTTGTACGATCCAATAATCAGGACGTAAAAATAAATCTTGATGATATTATCCGGATCAATGCTTTAAAAGATTATATCATTATTCACACACCGGGGAAAAAACTGATCGTTCACCTCACCATGAAATCCATTATGGAAAAAATTTGTGTAGAAAACTTCATCCGGATCCACAATTCGCATATTATTTCTTTGAAACACATTCAAAGCATCGGGAAAAACACATTAACAATAGGAGATGAAAGACTTCCCATCAGCGAAAAATACAAACCTTACCTTACAAAAATCATTGAGCAGTATAAGTAACTGTCTAAAATTTTATTTCTTTTGATTTTGGAGGGATTTTGAGATGGATTTTTTGCTTTTTATTTGCAGATTTATCGGGATAAATCAAAGATAAAAAGTAAAAAATCTGCTCAAAAGAACCCAAAAGCATAGAAAAGACTATTAACCTGAGTTCGATTGTTAAATTAGAATGATAAACTTGTAAGAAAAGGCGAAAA
>DALZZF010000015.1:0-65289 GCA_031987605.1 Bergeyella sp.
GACCTGTTTATTTATCCTATTAATATTGCATTTTTCGATTTGTTTATTTTTTTATCGGACAACAATGTAAAAAAATAAAAAAACTGTAACAATTCCATAAGTTTGTTACTTACTGAAAAGAAAGAAAAGAATGACCTCAACAGAACATGAGTTTTTGGAAAGAATGGAAAAACACAAAGGCGTGATTTTCAAAATTTCCCGCATGTATATGGAAAATCTGGACGACCAGAAGGATCTTTTTCAGGAAATTACTTATCAGGTTTGGAAATCCTATACCTCTTTTGAAGGAAAAAGTGAATTTTCAACATGGCTGTACCGGATTGCTTTAAACACGGCCATCGTTTTCCTAAAATCCGAAAAAAAACGGAGCATTATTCAAAATGAAGATGTCCATCAGTTCAAACTGAAAGAAGAAGAATACAATTTTCAGGACGAGCATAATCTGAAGAAAATGTATGAAGCCATTCAAAAGCTCAATCCGATTGATAAAGCATTAATTTTCTATTATCTGGAAGATATTTCGGGGAAAGAAATGGCAGAAAACATGGGGATTTCCGAGGTTAATGCCAGAGTTAAACTGAACCGCGCCAAAGAAAAACTAAAAAAACTGGTTGAACATTAAAATATCATTAACCTCCGCAAGATTCCCTGTTTAGGAAATGTTTTAAAAATAAAAATTATGGAATTAGACGATTTAAAAAAACTCTATAAAAAAGAAGAAATCACCGAAACCCCGGAAATTTCATTAGAAAAACAGAAAGAAATTCATCTTCCGCTGGAAAAAATCCGGAAAAATATGCGTCTGGAATTTTGGAGCACACTGGTGATGTTTGTATTCATCTTTATTTTTATGGCATTGATGCCGGGATCTTTTCGGTTTAAATTTTATGTGATTGTGCTGGTTTCTTCCATGGTTGTGGTGACTTTATTTTTCTATTCAAAATTTTTCACACTCTACAAAGAAATTGGAAATCTGAATATGAAAACCTCGGATTCATTAAAGGATTTGATTTTTCAGTTTGCGCTGAACAAGCAATATTATTTCTCGTTTTATATCAGTTTTGCGCCATTTCTGGTTTGTGAAATGATGATTATCAACGAATTTTATCCGGGCGGAAATCACACCGATTTTAAAATGGCAATCATGTTTATTTCTGTATTGGTTTTCACCATGCTGCTGCTGGTTTGGATGGGGAAAATCTGGTTCCGATATTTTTACGGCAAATACATTGAAAAAGTAGAGCGCATTTACAAAAATTTGCAATAAAAAACTCCCCGAATTTTGGGGAGTTTATCAATGCTATAAAGACTTTTCTATCGTAATTTTCGCAAAGAAAAAGCCAATGCGGTCTGGAAAAAACCGATAAAAATAAAAGCCAGAGCGGTATACAGAATCACAGTAAATCCGCCTAAAACCGGATTAAACAAAATCAATGTTCCCAGAATTACGCCAAGAATACCGAAAAGAAGGGTAATCACCCAAGATGAGGCGTTCATTTCCTTCAAATCCATTGCAAAACCAATACTGGAAACGGAACGGAAAAGAATAATAAAACCAACATACAACGATAATACTGAAGCAGAAAGAACCGGCGACGAAAGCAGCCAAATCCCAAAAACCAAATCTACAATCCCGAAAACCAATCCCCAAACCCAGTTCTTTTGCTGAGTATTTCCAAAAGCTCTGAAAATTTCAAAAATACCGCTGACGAAAAAAGCAGCAGCAAAAACCATTGATAAGGCGAGGTAGGAGGAAGCTGGCGTTCGGAAAATCCATATTCCGGCAATAATGAAAAGAATACCGCTCAGCAGCGGCAGATACCAAAATTTTGAAGGTGACTGTGCCATAATTTTTTGTTTTTTTTTACCTAGTAAAGATACTTCATTTCATCCTAAAATCCTGATTAATACCAAAAAAAGAAGCTTCCCAATGAGAAACTTCTTTTTATTATTTTGAATGGAAATTTTAAATTCCGTTAACAATCGAATCCAAAGTAGCACTTGGGCGCATCGCTGCATATTCTTTGTTTTCATCCGGTTTGTAATAACCACCGATGTCCTGAGGTTTTCCCTGTGCACCAATCAGTTCAGCATTTATTTTTTCTTCATTTTCAGAAAATGCTTTGGCAACAGGCGCAAAATGAGCAGCAATTTCAGCATCTTTGGTTTGATTTGCCAATGCTTCAGCCCAATACATCGCCAGATAAAAATGTGAACCTCTGTTGTCGATTCCGCCTAATTTTCTTGCAGGAGATTTGTCTTCCGCCAGAAATTTTGCATTGGCTTCATCCAATGCATCGGCCAAAACCTGTGCTTTCGGATTGTTCTGGGTTTGCGCCAAATGTTCAAGACTTGCCTGTAATGCGAGGAATTCACCAAGAGAATCCCATCTCAAATAACCTTCTTCCAGAAACTGCTCGATATGTTTCGGGGCAGAACCTCCGGCTCCGGTTTCAAATAAACCACCACCATTCATCAAAGGAACAATAGAAAGCATTTTTGCAGAAGTTCCGAGTTCCAGAATAGGGAAGAGGTCGGTTAAATAATCCCTCAACACATTTCCGGAAACCGAAATGGTGTCTTTCCCTTCTCTTGCTCTTTCCAGAGTTTCGGTCATCGCATCTTTCACATCAAGGATTTTGATGTCGAGACCTGTGGTATCGTGGTCTTTCAGGTATTTTTCAACTTTTTTGATGATTTCGCGGTCGTGTGCACGGTCTTTATCCAGCCAGAAAATCGCAGGCGTTTCTGAAAGTCGGGCTCTGTTCACGGCGAGTTTTACCCAATCCTGAATCGGAGCATCTTTTACCTGACACATTCTGAAAATATCGTTTTTTTCCACTTTTTGAGACAGAAGAACATTTCCGGCTTCATCCTGAACTTCCACCGTTCCGTCTGCATCAATCTGAAAAGTTTTGTCGTGTGAGCCGTATTCTTCTGCTTTTTGCGCCATCAGTCCGACATTCGGAACAGAACCCATGGTTGCAGGATCCATTTTTCCGTGTTTTTTCATATCGTCAATAGCTGCGGAATAGAAACCGGCGTAAGAACGATCCGGAATAATGATTTCGGTATCTTCTTCTTTGCCGTCTTTGTTCCACATTTTTCCGCCTCCGCGAATCAAAGCTGCCATTGAAGCATCCACAATCACATCGGAAGGAACATGGAAATTGGTAATGCCTTTATCGGAATTTACCATGGCGATTCTTGGTCCGTTTTCAATGGTTTTTTCAATATCGGCTTTGATGTCGGCTTCCTGAGCATTTCCTTTGATTTTTTCAAAAAGATCGGCTAAACCGTTGTTTGGATTGATGTCCAGCTCCTTGAAAGTTGCTGCATATTTTGTAAATACATCTTTGAAATAGGTTTCCACAACCGCACCAAAAATAATCGGATCGGAAATTTTCATCATCGTGGCTTTCAGGTGTGCGGAAAGCAGAATATCTTTTTCTTTTGCGGCATCAATGGCGGTTTGTACAAAGGCTTTCAAAGCATTCAGATTCATTACCGAAGAATCGATAATTTCTCCAGCTTTTAAAGGAGCAAAATCTTTCAGAACTTTTTCAGAACCGTCATTTCCTTTGAAAACGATTCTGTATTTCGTGGCATTTTCAATTGTTGTGGAAGTTTCGGTTCCGTAGAAATCTCCGGTTTGCATGTGCGCAACTTCGGTTTTGCTTTCGGAAGCCCATTCTCCCATTCTGTGCGGATTGGCTTTTGCGTAATTTTTAACGGCTTTCGGAGCACGTCTGTCAGAATTTCCTTCTCTTAACACCGGATTTACCGCGCTTCCCAAAACTTTTGCATATTTTGCTTTAATGGCTTTTTCTTCCTCATTTTTAGGTTCGGCAGGATAATTCGGAACGGCAAAACCTTTGGACTGCAGTTCTGCAATCGCTTCATCCAGCTGCGGAACAGAAGCAGAAATATTCGGAAGTTTGATGATATTGGCATCCGGATGTGTTGCCAGTTCTCCTAATTGTGCCAAAGCATCGGGAACTTTTTGCTCGTCGTTCAGGAATTCCGGGAAATTGGCAAGGATTCTTCCGGCAAGGGAAATGTCCGGTACTTCAATTTCGATATTGGCAGAATGAGTATATGCTTTCACAATCGGCAAAAGGGAATGTGTGGCCAGCATCGGCGCCTCATCAGTTAAGGTGTAGTAGATTTTTGATTTGTCTGACATTATGATATTTGTTTTTATTTCCAAATTTTAAGGAACACAAATGTAGTGATTTCGCTTAAAATTCTTTGTATTTAAAAAAAATCATTCCGTTTTATGGGAATGATTTTTTTGATGGTGAAAATCTGTTCATTATCATGAATTCGATGTAATATGTTGAAAATCAAATCAAATTTTGATTTATAAATTAAAAAATGATTTTGTGCTGCCTGAAATTTTCTATTTCCGAAATAAGCAACATCATTTTATTTAAGCGGATGAAGTGAAAATAAAATGATTGACATGCTACGATATCGTATTCAAAATTATACATGAAAACAAGATTTGTTTTTTACGTAACTTATTATTATTTTTACACGTAAATTAAAAATGTGATGAATACAAAACTAACTTTGAATCTGAACAAAAGTATAATTGAAAATGCTAAAGATTATGCAAAAGAAAATAGAATAAGTCTTTCAAAACTAATTGAAAATTATCTGAATTCTCTTACTAAAAAACAACAAAAGGAAATCAAAATAAGTCCTCTTGTTGAAAGTTTGACCGGCATAGTTCCAAGTGAAGATCATGAAACAAACAACGATGATCGATATGATTATTTAAGCCAAAAATATTCGTGATGGAGAAGATTTTTGTGGATGCAAATATCATAATGGATTTGTTGGAAAAAAGAGATGAATTTTATCTGGAAGCTCAGGAACTTTTCACGCTTTCAGACAAAAATAACGCGAATCTGTATGTATCTGCTTTAACTTTAGCAAATGTTCATTTTTTGCTTTTTAAACATTTAAAAATGGAAGCCCGAAAGGTTTTAGCAAAATTCAAAGTTCTTGTAGAAGTCCTTGCGGTAGATGATAAAATAATAGATTTAGCATTAACTTCTGATTTTAAAGATTTTGAAGATGCTGTTCAATATTATACAGCAATTGAAAATGAAATGGACATCATAATTACGCGAAATAAAAAAGATTTCAAGAATGTGGATTTACCAATTTTGACCGCCAGAGAATTTTTGAACCGCTAAATCGCGATGTTGAATAAAATATGGAGCAGAAGAATGCAAAAGTGAAATCTACATTGCTTCTACTGCCGCTATTTTACTATTTTGATAATGTTTTTTTAAGAATTGTCGAAATTTCAGTTTCAATTCCTTTACAGATTAAAATAAAAACTTCGTACTCAAAAAACTCGATTCCTGTTCGCTGACAATGGTATTGAATATTTCTTTATTTTCATCCGTGAGTTTTGTGGCAACCATTGTTCGGATCGAAAAAGACCGCAAAGCATCGTAAACAGAAAGGGTACCTTCCGCAGAATCTTTTCTTCCGGTAAACGGAAAAACATCCGGACCTCTTTGCGATTGTGTATTGATGTTTACGCGGGAAACAAGATTCACAAATCCGTCAATCATTTTGGCGATTTCCAGATGATTGTTGCTGAAAATGCTCACCTGTTGCCCGAAATTACTCTGGATCATATAATCCACCGGTTCCTGCAGGTTTTTAAATGAAACAATCGGAACTACGGGACCAAACTGTTCTACGTTGTACACTTTCATGTTTGATGTTACCGGAAATAAAACGGTTGGTGCATAGAGATTTCCTACGGAAATTCCGCCGTTTTCATTTACGATTTTGGCTCCTTTCGACAACGCATCTTCTACCAAATTGTTGAGATATTCCACTTTTCCTTCCTCGGGAAGCGGTGTGATTAGAGCGTTATCCCAAGGCATTCCTGCTTTCAGCTGGTCTACTTTTTCGGAAAATTTACGGATGAATTCTTCGGCAATATCTTCATGAACGAACAAAATTTTCAGGGCAGTACAGCGCTGTCCGTTAAAAGAGAGCGAACCGGCAACACATTCACTCACCGCTGTGGAAATATCGGCATCTTTCAGGATAATTCCCGGGTTTTTGGCATCCAGACCGAGAATGGAACGCAGGCGGTTCACCTTTGGATGTGCTTTTTTCAGCTGATCGGCCACTTTGCTGGAAGCAATCAATGTCAGAACATTGATTTTCCCTGTGTTCATCATGGGTTCAATAACTTCTGCACCTTTTCCGTAAATATAATTAATCACGCCTTTCGGAAAACTTTTCTGGAGGGCTTTGCTTAAAGCGTAATGCAGCAAACATCCGTATTTCGGAGGTTTAAATAGAACCACATTTCCCATAATCAATGCCGGAATCAGCAGCGTATAGGTTTCGTTTAACGGATAATTGTAAGGGCCGATACAAAGCGTAATTCCCAACGGTGATCTCCGGATCTGGCCAATAATATCGCTTTCAATGGTAAATGAAGCACTTTTGCGGTCGAGGTCTTTTAATGCATTAATGGTATCATAAATATAAGCAACCGTACGGTCGAATTCCTTTTCGGAATCGGCGCGGTTTTTCCCGATTTCCCACATGAGCAGCTGTACTACATCTTCCCGAAGGGTAATCATTTCTTTGATGAATATCTGCACATGCTCAATACGTTTTTCCACGGACATGGTTGGCCAAAGTCCGAAACCGTTGTCGTAGGCTTCTACTGCTGCATCCAGACATTCCATTGCTTCGGGAAGTCCTGCATTTGGAATTTTACCGAGATAAATTTTCTCAAGAATACCGTCGTTATTGGTTTCAACAGCCGAATAGACTTCTTTAAATTCTTTGTTCCAAGGTTTGAATGTTCCGTTTACCAGATATTCAGTTTGTTCGACAAGCGGATGGATTAAGCCGTTTTTGGCGGGAAAAATGTTCACATCATTGGGGAAATTTGCCATATATTTTGTTTTTAAGTCTATCAAAGGTATTAAATCTTCTTCGACTTCTGTGCAGTGCATAAAAAAACACCTGAAAAAATTTCAGGTGCTTCAAAAATAACCTCTTAAATGTTTCTCTTATTTCAAGTGTGATCTCAGCATCCAGGCTGTGGTTTCGTGTTTTTCCATCAGCGTAGTCAGGAAGTCGGAAGTTCCGTAATCATATTCAAATTTTTCATCGATTTTATCTATGCTTTCGCGAAGATACATGATTATGGTTTCATGGTCGGACAATAATTCTCTGATGTAAGTCAGACTGTCATTTTTATCAAAACCTTCTTCAGTAAGATGGGTAAGATCCAAATAATCTTTCATGGTTGCAGGTGCATAATGTCCCAGTTTACGGATTCTTTCTGCCACTTCATCCACCACATCTTCCAATTCGGTATACAATTGTTCAAAATACACATGAATGGTATGGAAATCTTTTCCTTCCACGTTCCAATGGGCATTTCTGGTTTTCAAATACAGTAAAAATTCATCTGCCAAAAGCGGTGCTAAAATTTCGTCGGAGATTGCCTGAGTTTCTTTTGGTTCAAGACCTATCTGTGTTTTCATAATATAAATAATTTTAAAGTTATGTTGATTAAATTCATGCGATACAATTTGCAAACCCTGAACCAAACCGATGGTTTTTCGTTTTCCATTTTTCATCTACAAAATTGATACAAACTATCGGATTTTGTTTTACAAGTATTTCTTTATTTATTATAATATCTTGCTTTTTGGTTTTTTTAACGGTGAATATTTCGGTGCGATTATTCTTTTGATTACTTTTGAATTTATCTAAAATTTTAAACCAGTTTTTATGGCAACAATCACTTTAAAAGGAAATGAAATACACAGTATCGGTACATTGCCGGCTGTAGGAAGCACTTTGAAAAATTTTGATCTTGTGGGACAGGATCTTTCCGAAAAGAAACTTTCCGATTTCGACGGAAAAAGAAAAATCATCAATATTTTCCCCAGCATTGATACCGGAGTTTGCGCAGCATCTGCAAGAAAATTCAATGTAGAAGCCGGAAATCTTGAAAATACGGTGGTTATTAATGTTTCCAAAGATTTGCCTTTTGCGTTGGGAAGATTTTGCGCTGCCGAAGGTTTGGATCATGTGGAAACCTTATCTGATTTCAGAGGACATTTTGGTGATGATTATGGCGTAACGCTTGAAGATTCTCCGTTGAAAGGACTTTTGAGCAGAGCAGTAATCGTGGCCGATGAAAATAATAAAATCGTGTACGAAGAACAGGTTCCGGAAATTGCGCAGGAACCCAATTATGAAGCTGCATTAGCCGCATTGAAATAATTATTAAAAAAAATAAAGTCCGTCCGAATTGATTTTCGGACGGCTCTTTTTAAACAAAATACTCAACATCATCCATGAAACGTTCCGGTTCTGCCACCCTTCCTCTTCATTACGGTAAAGTTCCGCCTTGGCTGTATGAACGCATGTCTGCGCTCGGACTTTCGATTGTGGAAGTCATTCTTGCTGATTATGGAAAAGATGAAGTGATTCGGCGTTTGTCGGATCCTTTTTGGTTTCAGAGTTTTGGTGCGGTAATGGGGATGGACTGGCATTCTTCCGGAATTACGACTTCCGTAATGGGAGCTTTAAAACGCAGTATCAATCCACTTTCCAAAGATTTGGGTATTTATATTTGTGGCGGAAAAGGAAAATTTTCCAGAGAAACACCGAATGAACTTCTGCAGATTGCCAACCAAACCGGGCTGAATGGAAATGAACTCGTGCGCGCAAGCAAACTTTCGGCAAAAGTGGACAATACCGCTGTTCAGGATGGTTATCAGCTTTATCTGCATAATTTTATTCTGTCCGATACAGGAAGTTGGGCGGTGGTTCAGCAGGGAATGAATGATGCCGACCGTACCGCAAGGCGTTATCACTGGCATTCCGAAGATTTGAAATCTTTTGTGGATGAACCTCACAAAGGAATTCAGGGGATTAACCGCGGAAAAATCCTCAATCTTACCGATCAGCATGCCGCAGAAAACCGAAAAGGAATTCTGGATATTTCGCATCACAATTCAGAAAAAATCATGCAGGATTTTGCGAATCTTATCTTGCCTTCGCATCATGATGTTCGCGCTTCCGATGTGGATTTGAAACGCTTGGGCGCTTTGTTGTATGTCACCCGCGAAACTCAGCCCGAAAATTTTGAAGATTTACTTTTGCTAAAAGGAGTAGGGCCGAGAACCATGCAAAGTCTGGCTTTGGTAAGTGAAGTCATTCACGGTGCACCGTCTCGCTTTAACGATCCAGCGCGGTTTTCATTTGCGCACGGCGGAAAAGACGGGCATCCGTTTCCGGTTCCTTTAAAAACGTATGATGAAACGCTTCAGATTTTGCAGAAAGGAATTGAGAAATCCAAACTCGGACAATCCGAAAAACTGAAATCCATCAACAAACTGCATCAGGTAATTTCGGAAACAGAAAAGAATTTTACTCCCGATTTCGACATTCAGTCCGTCATCGAAGAAGAACGCCAAAACTCATGGAAATACGGAGGTAAAACCGTAATGGGTGATGCCAAACCGCCAAAAGACGGTTCTATTCAGTTATCATTGTTTTAACGGAAAGTTGCGTGTACTAACTCATCATTTTATTTCTGATTGAATAAATTTTGTATCTTTAAAGAGCGTTTAAATTACATTTTTAACCGACTTTTTTACCATGTTCACTTCAATTAAAATAATATGAAAGCCTTAAAAAAAATCTTGTTGGTTGTTCTGCTCTTAATTGCACTTGTATTCATCGCTGCATTAATTGCACCAAAAACCTGGCATGCGGAAGGAACTTCTAACATTAACAAACCGATTTCTGAAGTGTATGATTATGTGAAAAACATCAGAACACAGGAAAAATATGCCATTTGGTTCAAACAGGACCCGCAAATTATAAAAGAATATTACGGTACAGACGGAGAATTGGGAAGCGGACTGAAATGGAAAAGTGAGAAAGTCGGAAATGGCGAACAGAAAATTGTGGAACTCACACCCAATAAAAAAGTAGTTATAGATCTGTATCTAATGGACAGTTCGGAACCCAACAAATTTGTTTTTGAACTGGATTCGATTGCTCCAAACAAAACCAAAGTCCGGCAGTTTGCAGACGGCAAAACGCCGATTCCTTTTAACCTGATGAGTCTGTTTTTCAATATGAATAAAAGTTTTCAGGAAAATGCAGATTATTTAAAAAAAGCAATGGAAAAATAATTTAAAATTTTCAATTATGGAACCGATTACCATTGATATTACCATTCTGGAATCACCCGTAAAAGTCTGGAATTATTACAACGATCCCCGACATATCGTAAAATGGAATTTTGCGAATACATCATGGCACTGCCCGTATGCAGAAAATGATTTGCGCGTGGGCGGAATTTTAAAATTGCGAATGGAAACAAAAGACAAAAATTTTGGTTTTGATTATACCGGATATTACGATGACGTGGATTATACCAAAATGCTTAAATATCATTTGGAAGACGGGCGAAATGTACGGGTGGAATTTGATGCAATCGACGATTCTACTACAAAAGTAACCCTGACTTTCGATCCCGAAATGGCAAATACACGCGAAATGCAACGGGAAGGCTGGTATTCAATTTTAAACAACTTTCATAAATATGTTGAGAATCATTGATTCAGAATGGTGTTTTTTAACTGTCGCTCTGTGATTTTTCATTTAAAATTTTATGATTATCCGCTTTTAATTATAATGCTTTTTTAAACGCAAAGTCCGCAAATATTTTTGTTATTCTGTATGTTTTTAGGCTCGCAAAGGCGTTTCACTTAGCAAAAGAAAATAGGTCTAATTTTAATTGCTATGAATACAGATAATCAAATAAAATTTTAAGATCACATGATAATTTCATATATTAAAGAATATGAAAAATGCTTTAAACACAACGTTTGTCATTTCGCAGAAATCTAAATTCTCTTTATAGAGATCTTGACAGCATGACAAAAGGGGTGTGTTTTATATTATCTATTTGAATTACAATGTAATACAAAATTAAAAAGCATTAATTTTGATAATAACCTCAATAAATTTAAACTAATATTAAACCCTCAAAAAAATGGAAACTTTATCTTATAATATCATCATCAATGCGCCCAAAAATAAAATCTGGGATATTTTGTGGAGCCCAGAAACCTATCCAAAATGGACTCAATTTTTTGCACCCGACTGCAAAATGGAAACCGACTGGAAAATTGATGGCAAAACCTATTTTTTAGATTCTTCCGGTAACGGAATGATTTCCACCATCAGTAATCTGGATGAGCCGAATGAAGTTACTTTCAATCATTTGGGCATGATCCAAAATGGCATGGAAGACACCGAAAGCGAAGAAGTAAAACAATGGAGTGGTGCGCCGGAACGCTATTATTTAATCAGTTTGGAGGACGGAAGTGTGAAACTTCATGTGGAAGTTCAAACCGAAGATCAGTGGAAAGATCATTTGGATGTTGGCTTTAAAAAAGGACTTACGATTATTAAATCGCTGGCAGAAAATAAAGAAATGCCGGAGTAAGTTATAATAAAAAATGATGCTCAATGTGTATTTAAAATTTTTAGAGGTCATATGATAATTTTATATTTTAAAGAAAATGGAAAATCCTTTAAACACAAGGTTTGTCATTTCGCAGAAATCCAAATTCTATTCATAAAGATAGCATAACAAAAACGACGTATTTTTTAATAGTTTTGAATTACATTTAGTTATACAATTGAAGTATAAAATAACCTCAATAAATTTTTAAAAGTTTGCTAATTATGAAATTGCTCAGCATCCTTTTTATTGCATTTCTTTTGGCATTAGCCGGAACAAGAATTTTGGGAAATCAATGGGATTTTCAGTTCGCCGGAAATTTTGCCATGTTTGTATTCATGGTATTTGTCGGTTTTTCCCATTTTAAATTCCAAAAGGGAATGGCAATGATGATTCCGGATTTTTTCCCGGCAAAATTGTTTTGGGTTTACTTCACGGGAATTATTGAAATTGTCGCCGGAATTGGTTTACTCATTCCGGAAATACGCGAAATGACCGCTTGGCTTATGATTCTTTTTTTCGTTGTTATTTTCATCGCCAATATCAATGCTGCCCAAAGGAAGATTAATATTTTTAAGGCAGATTTTTCCGGACCGGGAATGAAATACCTCTACACCGAAAGAATTCCCATGCAAATCATCCTTATTTTCTGGACCTGGTTTTTCGGAATTTTCATTCATCAGGTGTAAGATTCTTCATGTTCAACCTTCTGCGTAAAAGGTTTGAATTTGTACATGAAAACAATACAGAGCAGCATTCCGAAAAATGCCATTACTGCGCCAACTAAAGAAGGATATTCGTAACCATATCCTTTTTCCAGAGGAATTCCGCCGATATAAGCACCCAGAGAATTGGCAACATTAAACGCAGCCTGCATAAAAGCCGCACCCAACATTTCCGATTTTTTTGCCGCACGAATCATAATAATATTGATGGGCGAGCCGACCGACATTGACAGCATTCCGCAAAAAAATGTAAGAACGAGCGATATTTTTTGATTTCCGGAATACAGAAAAACCAACACCAACAAAGCAATAAATACCGCAAATAAAATGGTGGAAGCCAAAGCCGGTCTCATTTTATCCGCCATCCAACCGCCCAGAAAATTCCCGATCAGCATTCCAAAGCCGGCCAAAATCATAATCGATGGAATTTTTGATGAATCAAAATGGGAAACCTGTGTCATCAAAGGAGTGATATAACTGAACCAGGAAAACAGTCCGCCAAATCCAACTGCCACAATCAGCAACAGAAAAAGGGCAACCGGAGTTTTGAAGAATTTCATGTCTTCAAGAATATTTCCTTTGCTTAAAGGTTTCATAAAAGGCAGCCAGTAAAATATAGAAACCATCGTTACAAATCCCAAAAACGAAACCACTCCGAACGCTATTCGCCACGAAAATTCATGTCCGATAAATGTCACCAAAGGAACCATGGCAAGATTGGCAACCGTTAACCCCGCAAACATTCCCGAAATCGCAATTCCCTGTTTATCCGGTGGTGCAAGGTTTTTTGCCACAACAGAACCCACACCGAAAAACGCACCATGTGGAAGCCCTGCGAAAAATCGCGCACCAAGAAAACTGTAATAATCCGGCATTAAGGCAGAAAGTCCATTAAAAAAAATGAACATCGCCATCAGAATAAGAAGAATTTTTTTGGGTGGAAATTTTGATGACCATGCCACAAGCAAAGGCGCTCCTATTACAACGCCCAATGCATACGCAGAAATAAAATGTCCGGCCTTTGGAATACTGATTTTTAGGGTTTCTGCAATATCGGGCAGCAATCCCATGATTACAAATTCGGTCGTTCCGATTGCCAGTCCTCCCAACGTTAAAGGAATGATTTTTTTTATCATAATCTATACTTTAAGAGGGAAATTTGTAGGGACGACAAAGGTAAAGAAAAAACCTCAGCCATCAGGAAATCAGTATATTGATTTTCTCAATTGGTGAAGTTTGTGATGGAAAATTGGAGTTTCAAATTCATTGATATAGAAATAAAAGAGTTTCTAACCCGCAAAAAATTCGATTGTAAAATGATTATATTCAGGTTGTGCGATTCCTTTTGCATATTCAAGATTATAATCCTGAATATATTTTTCCAAATAGGCGTTGCTGATTTCTGGATGTATTGTATCTGTACTTTCAATTTTTTTTACGGTGACATCAATGATTTTGTCTCTGAATTTTATTTTTCCTGATTTATGGGTCAGAAAATCATTCATCCAGCCTTTCGGATTTTTGTTCCAACTTCTTGCAAATACGCGTTGACTTACATTTACCATCCAGATTTCTGTAAATTTATTCCTGCTTTCACCACTTTTAATTTCGACTAAAGTATTTTCTTTCAGATACTGATAGAATTCGTCTGGAAATTTATTTTTATCGGTCATTTTCTTATTTAAAATTGAAATTTTATCATCTAAAAATAATGAAAATACTTCTTGCAATGTAAATTCTTGTCTTAAATAACTTTATTTCAGGTTATGTTTTTTAAAATGAAAAGTCAAAAAATATTTTTAACTAATTGAATTTCTTTGATTTAATACATATAAAGGCGTAGAACTTCTCTGAGCAAAACAAAATTTGTATTGCTATTATTTATCAATTTCAATTTTCGCATTATTCAACCGAAGAGAATTCACAATAACCGAAACGGAACTGAAACTCATTGCCGCTGCCGCAATCATCGGACTGAGTAAAATTCCGAAAAAAGGATAGAGTAATCCTGCAGCAACCGGAATTCCCAGCGCATTGTAAATAAAGGCAAAAAATAAATTTTCTTTAATGTTCCTCAAAAGTTTTTCGCTCAGAATTCTGGCTTTTGCGACGCCCAGAATATCACCTTTTACTAATGTAATGGCGGCACTTTCAATGGCGGCATCAGATCCGGTTCCCATTGCAATTCCTACATTTGCCTGTGCAAGTGCAGGGGCATCATTAATTCCATCGCCGGTCATGGCTACGATTTTCCCTTCGTTTTGAAGTTTTTTAATTTCCTGCATTTTGTCTTCCGGAAGGCAGTTCGCTTTATAATGAAGAATTCCCAGCTCGTTTGCAACAGCTTTTGCCGTATGCTCATTGTCGCCGGTCATCATCATAACATCAATATTTTCTTTTCTTAAAAATTCGATGGCTTTTTTGGAACTTTCTTTAATCTGATCCGAAAAACTCAAAAAACCCAATACTTTTCCGTCTTTTGCAAGAAATGAAATGGTTTTTGCCTGATCCTGTTTTTCCACCACTTTTTGCTTCAGATTTTCAGGAACGGAGATGGAAAACTGATGTAAAAGGGCTTCATTTCCCAGCAAAACAATTTCTCCGCCGATTGTTCCTTTAATTCCTTTTCCGGAAATACTTTCAAACTGTTCTACTTTTTCAGGAGGAATATTCAGGGCTTTGAATTTTTCCATCACGGCATTGGATAATGGATGTTCGGAATTTTGATTCAAAGTGGCAGCCAGTTTTAAAATTTCATCAGAATTTGAATCGTCAATATTTGTAATATTTTCAAGACTTGGTTTTCCTTCGGTCAGCGTTCCTGTTTTATCGGTAATCAGAACATCCACTTTCTGCATTTCTTCCAGTGCTTCGGCATTTTTTATGAGGACACCGTTTTTGGCTCCTTTTCCGATTCCCACCATCATACTCATTGGCGTTGCAAGCCCGAGTGCACAAGGACAGGCAACAATTAATACGGCAACGGCATTGATAAATCCGTACATCATTTTATTTTCACCACCGAAAATATTCCATAAAATAAAGGTAAGAACTGCAATTGCAATGACCACAGGAACAAAAATCGCAGAAATTTTATCCGCCAGTTTTTGAATAGGAGCGCGGCTTCGGCTGGCTTCATTTACCATTTTGATAATTTGAGCGAGCAAAGTATCATCACCCACTTTTTCGGCTTTCATCTGGAAAGAACCGCTTCCGTTAATGGTTCCGGAAGTTACTTTATCATCTGTTTTTTTCTCTACGGGAATGGGTTCTCCGGTTATCATGCTTTCATCAATACTGGAATTTCCGTTAATGATTTTTCCGTCCACCGGAATTTTTTCACCGGGTTTTACGCGAAGAATATCGCCTGCTTTTACTTCGGAAAGCGGAATTTTCTTTTCTGAATTTCCTTCTACCAAATGAGCCGTATCCGGAGAAAGATTGATGAGTTCTTCAATGGCTTTTCCTGTTTTCTGATGGGCTTTTGCTTCCAGCATTTGTCCCATTATCACCAAAGTCAGAATCACACAAACCGATTCAAAATAGAGCGGGATTTTCCCGTCATGCATAAATTCGTGCGGAAGAATTCCGGGATAGATTAATGCAATCAGGCTGAATATAAAAGCGGCGGCAGACCCCAGCGCAATCAGTGAAAACATATTGAGTTTCCATGTTTTAAAAGAAACCCAGCCTCTTTTCAATAAAAACCAACCGGCATAAAAAATCACCGGAAGCGAAAGTACAAACTGAATCCAGCCTTCTGCTTTTTCCGAAAACGGCCATTTGATCCACATTCCGCCCATCGACAAAATGAAAACGGGAAGGGTGAAAGCAAAAGCAATCCGGAATTTTTTTTGCAAAATTTTATAGGTTTCATCTTCTGCGCTTTCGGAATCTTTTGTGATAATCGGAACGAGATCCATTCCGCAAATCGGACAGCTTCCCGGTTCATCGCGGATAATTTGCGGATGCATTGGGCAAGTCCATTGTATGGCTTTCTTTTTTTCGGGAATTTTTACAAGATCCATTCCGCAAACCGGACAGCCGACATTGGAATCGTATACTTTGTCGCCTTCGCAATACATTGGACAATAATATTTTCCGGCATTTTGTTGTTGATTTGTATGTGCTGCTGTTTCATGTTGATGTTGATGGGAATGTTCCTGATGAGCATTCATATTCATATTCATCATTTCGGAATGCTGCGTTTCTCCGGATTTTTCATCACCGATAATTTTCACCAGATGCATGTGGCAAATCGGGCAATCTCCCGGTTCATCACGGATAATTTGCGGATGCATCGGACAGGTATATTTTCCGATATTCGGATTGTTTATACTGGATTTTTCAGTCTCCTGTTTTTCTTTTTTCTCCTCGATAGGAACAAGATACATATTGCAAACCGGACATCTTTTTCTCTGCTGGAAATACACTTTATCGCCTTCGCATTCCATCGGACAGTAATACACGGAACTTGGTGAAACACGATCTTGCGGTTTTACAAATTCTTTAGATGTTTCTTTTCCTTCTTCAGCCAACTGATAATTTCCGGCATTTTTCAAGGTTTCATTCAGTTTGGAAAGTTCAATATGCTGTTCTGAATGAATGATTGCGGTGTGATCCTGAAGATTTACTTCCGCATGTACGCCCGGAATTGTATGGAGCGCTTCTGTGATTTTTTTCTGGCAGCCTTCGCAGCTCATGCCCAGAACTTTGTATTTCATTTCCATAATATCACTTTTACCCAACAAAATTCGGGAAAGCAAAAGGATTTCAGTTACAAATTCATGGAAAAGTATTGTAATTTTTTGGGAGAAAAGAATTTACAACTGATCCAAAGATATACGGTTTTTGTTTTTAAGTTTTGAGAATTCGGAAGGCGAGAAGCCCGTCATTTTCCGGAACTGATTGGAAAGATGCTGCACACTTTTGTAGCCCAGCATTATGGAAATTTCTGTGAGACGGTATTCCTGATAGGCGAGAAGTTCTTTTACTTTTTCGATTTTCTGGAGGATAAAAAACTGCTCAAGGGGAATGTTTTCCTGCTGCGAAAAAAGTTTAGAAATAGCGCTATATTCTTTATGAAGTTTTTCGGAAATAAATTCGGAAAGTTTAAAATCTTCACCAATATCCTGTGAAGAAATTTTTTCGATGATGGCGGTTTTTATTTTTTCAATCTGCTTTTTGCTCTGATCTTCAAGAATTTCAAAACCTGAATTTTGCAGCTGTTTTTCCAATTCCTTCCATTTTTCCGATGAAACAGAATCAGAAATTTCCACCTCACCCAACTGAATGGATGTTGGTGGAATTCCTGCTTGCTGAAAAATTTGCTGCACTGCAGAAATGCAGCGGTTGCAAACCATATTTTTTACAAAGACGATCATTCGTTGTATTTCTCCTTCAATTCCTGAATGCGGTCTTTCACATATTCTACTTTTGTTTTTCCGTGAGGTTTCGGTTTCCCATTTTCGTCCAGTGCTACAAATACGATTCTATCAATAGTAATAATGGTGTGGCGTGTCATTTTGTTCCGCACTTCACATCTTAGCGTGATGGAAGTTCGACCGAAATCAATGGCTTCGATTCCGATTTCGATAATGTCGCCCTGTTTTGCAGAACTTACAAAGTTGATTTCGGAAATATATTTGGTAACGCTTCGGGTATTTTCCAGTTGAATAATCGCATAAAGTGCTGCTTCTTCATCAATCCATTCCAAAAGTCTACCTCCGAAAAGCGAGTGGTTGGCATTGAGATCTTCCGGTTTAATCCATTTTCTTGTGTGGTAATTCATAAAACTCTTTTGCATTATATTTTTTTGCAAAGATAGGGCAAAACTGAATGATACACGCAAAATTGAGAATTGATGATTTCAATAATAGGGGATGTTTTAATTTTGATTCAAAAAAAACCTGTCTCAAGATGAAACAGGCTCTTAGAATTTTAAATCTTATGAAAGATTATTTTACAATAATTTTTTCACTGGTTTTCTTCGCTCCGTTTTGGATGGTCATGATGTACATTCCGGAAGAGAGTGTATGCGAAATCTGATTTTTTCCTTTTGTGATATTTCCCGAAACAATTCTTTTTCCGGAAAGATCGCTGATGATGTAATGTCCTGATTGTTCGGTTTCCAGAACAAAATTACCGTTGTTCGGATTCGGATAAATGCTTGCTTTTTGGGTTTTTGTATCATTTACCGCCATTGTTTCCCCACAAAGGAAAGGCGAATAGTTTACCGTTCCGAGAGTAGAAAAATCAGCACTGTCCCAAATAACTTCTGCCACCATTTCCGCGGTGGAAATCTCACCTTCTCTCCAGCAGTTTCCAACAGCATTTACAGGATTTGCCGTATTGTTGTACAGGGCATATAAAACTCCTCCGTTTCCGTTATCTTTAAAAATATTATTCCCGTATTCTTCCTCAGTTCCTAAATTTGCCTGAGCGGTTCCGATTAAGGTAACGCCCCAAAGACTGTTTCGGATTTCGTTTCCTGTGATTTTTACCAATCCGGTATTATAAAGAGAAATACCGCTTCCTCCGTTGTTGGGAGTCGTTTCCGTGTCATTGTATTCAAAAAGATTATTTTTAATTTCTCCAGCTCCGGCTCCGTTACATGTAAAACCGTAGCGGTTGTCTTTAATGATATTTTCTTCGATGATAAAATGATTTTCAACCCCTAATAATGAAGAAACAGAAACACCGCCAACTTTGGTGAGACTTCGGTCTCCGATAATGGTATTTCCTTTGATAATCGTGGTTGCACTTCCACTTGGTCCCATATTGATTTGCGGACGGTTGGAATTGAGTTTTGTATTTCCATACAGATAATTGTTCTCAAAAAGCAGCGCAACGGACTGATTGGCTCCTGATGAAACTGCAGGCAAATCATTTTCGATAAATTTTGAATTCTTTACCACCGGATTTCCCGTAGAAAAACTAATGGCACTTCCGGTAACCAAACCGGATTTAAAATAACGAACCACACAACTGTCCATCTGGAAATTTCCGGTGGAAGCGCGAATTCCACCACCGTGTTCAAAAGTGGTGTTTTTAAGTTCTGCAAAAGAATTCTGATCGAAAAGAATTCCTTTAAAAGAATTGGCAGAATCAATCGCTGTAACTGTAAATTCACTGGTTTGTGTAAGATAAGTTCCTGCAACAGTTAATTGAAGACCAGCACCAATTTTCAGCGTTGTATTTTCATTGATGATAAGGGAATCTCCCGCGGAAATCGTAATATTTGCCAGCATGGAATAATCGGCACTATTGTTTACCAAAACAGTTGGAGCCGCCGCAGAAAGAGAGTTCAGCGTATAAGCGGTGCCGTTTCCCGGACTTACAAACTGTGCAGAAAAAATTCCGAAAAACAGAATTGCACAAAGAATATTGATTTTTTTCATAAGGATAAAATTTTCGTCTTTCAAAAGTAAGGCTATTCTGCCAGAACAAAAAAAACAGAAGTGTTAAACTTCGCTTTTAATCCCGTACATTCGCCATAAAAATCAAAGGATATGAATATTTCAGAAATCATTATCGGCGTTATGCGCTGGGGAATTTGGGGAGCCGATCTTTCCGAAAAAGAAGTGCAGAAAAGGATAGAAACCTGTATGGAAGAAAATCTATACACTTTCGATCATGCCGATATTTACGGAGGATATACCACGGAATCTCTTTTCGGAAATGCTTTCTCGGAAATGAAAATTCCCAGAGAAAAAATTCAGCTCATTACCAAATGCGGCATTGAATATCCCGGTGGAAAAAAGAATTTTGAACTGAAATCCTATAACTATTCCAAAGATTACATTTTAAAATGTGCCGACGAAAGCCTAAAAAATCTGAAGACCGATTATCTCGATTTGTTTCTTCTGCATCGCCCTTCACCACTGATGAATCCTGAAGAAATTGCAGCAGCATTTGGAATTTTGCGTGCCGAAGGAAAAGTGCTCAATTTCGGGGTGAGTAATTTTTCGCCTTCGCAGTTTGAATTCATTTCCAAATCGTTTCCTTTTTTGATGACCAATCAGGTGGAATTTTCAGTGAATCACCTTAATCCGATGTATGACGGCGTTTTTGACCAAATGATGATAAAAAAACTACGTCCGATGGCGTGGAGTGTGATGGGAAATTATTTCAGTTTACCGGAAACGGAGCAGAATATCCGAATAAAATCCATTCTGAAACTTCTTTCGGAAAAATATGGTGCCGAGGAAAACCAACTCCTTATTTCTTTTATTTTAAAGCATCCTGCGCAAATTATTCCCATTATTGGAACTTCAAAATGCGATACCATCCGAAGTTTGAAAAAAAGTCCGGAAATTCCGCTTTCCCGGGAAGACTGGTTCGGAATTCTGGAAGCGATTGAAGGAAAACGTGTTCCCTAAAAATTATTTTTTCCGAATCAGGATAACCGCATCTCCAAAATAGATGCTTGTATCATTTTTACTGTATTTCTGAAAACTCAGGCTGCTGAAATAGATTTTGAAATGATACTCGCCCAAATCTTTTTCCACCGAAATATCATGTACCGGAATATTTCCCGTTTTGTTCAGATAAGGGTGAATTATCGCCAGCAAATCCGGTGCAATATTGATTTCTTCACCCGATTTTAAAGAGATCAGAAACTTCATATTGTCGTCGTTCATATAGGATTTTACTTTCAGTTCATTTCCCGGAAGAGGATAGGTTTCGTTCATTTTTATTCCGAGATTAATCAGAAAATCATAATTTTCAACGGAATAAACGGTGTTTAAATTCTGGAGATTGATGGATTGATTGGCTAAGCTGTTATCCGTTGCTTTGATCTTGAAATGGCTTGAAACAGCTTGACTGACAACATAAGAACGTTTTGCTTTTTCTAAAGCCTTGTACAATTCCTGATCTTTATTTTTGTTAATCAGCGCAAAAAGTTCATCGTTTTGTTTACGTTCGGAAAGAAAACTGAATTTATCCCCAACATCATCTGCCAGACTTTTAGAAATGGTTTTCGAAAAATCAATCGTGCCGTTTTTCAATAATCCATTGGAAATCAAAAGTTTTGAAAGTTCATTTTTCTGGCTTCTTTTTGCCACGGAAAACGCATTAGCATAAGGAAATATCAAAGCGAATACTCCAAATACAAACAGCGAAACCGGAATAAATTTTATCGTTGCTTTTCGGAAAAAGATAAAGTATACTACAACCGCAGTTAACCAAAGAGAAAGAATCAGTACAAAATATCTTGGTTCGGTGTATCCGTATTCCAGAATTCTGGTGAAAATAGCGATGAATAAAAGAATCAGCAGTGGAATCAGTGTAAAGAAAAATATTTTTGAAAACAATTTTACCCATGATTTTGTAACATCTTCTTTTAACGGATGAATCAAAAGCAAAGCGAGAATTCCGATTACCGAATATGCCAAAATCAGATAGGAAACCCAACCGCGTGGAAGTTCCCAGTTAATCAGTATTTTAAAAGAATAGAAATACAAAATTACCACATAAATAATCAACAGCGGAATAAGTACAAATTGAGTGAAAAACTTCAGAATTTCCGGATAATTTCCGTTTTTTTCCAGATAGGGAAGTCCGTTTTCATTGAACAGACAAAATATAAAGCAACTGCCGAAAATACTGAGAAACAAAAAAGTTTTAGGATAAATCCGGCTGTTAAAATCCAAATCGAAAAGTTGATCGACCGCAACAATTGCCAGCAAAATTCCTCCTACCAAAACGCCGGTAAACACAACCGTGAGGAAAATATTGATAAAAATATTCTTGTTGAACTGCCAGAAATTAATCTCGGAAACACGATTCAGAAAAGCTGAAAATGAAGCAAAAAGGTGAGTCAGCACAACCGTTACCGCCAAAACATATCCGTATGTTACCTTAAAATCATCTTCACTTTCCGGGAGATAAAAAAAGAACGCGATCAAAAACAGAAGGGCAAGAATTTCGAGTAAAATCTGTTTTCCTATTCTTTGAGACCACATTTTCACACCGAACATCAGGGAAATTCCCAAAGCGGCAACCCAGGCAAATTTTATAAAAACAAATCCATAATCTTCATGATCCTTTTCAACCGCAATTACGGAAGAAACTGCCGCCAGAAAAGCCATTACCAGCATTGTTGGATACCGGAAAATCACATCATCGGCTTTATTCCAGAGTGTTTTTAATTTTGGAATCATGATTAAAAACGGAATTATTTTTTCTTTTTCTTGTCTTTTTTATTCTTCTTTTTTTCCTTTTTTGAAGGCCTTATTTCGGTAAGTTCTTCAATGAATTCGGCTAAGGAACTTTCTTTTTTGGGTTCATCCTGAACAGGTACGACCATCGCTTTCACTTCAAAAAACTGCGAAAGTTCGTTGGCACTCATGATTTTTTCGGCAAGTAGTGTTTTAATCAGTTCTGCTGCTGAGTTTTCAAAATAAGTCCCAATAAAATCCCGAAGCAGGAAATTGCGATAATCTTCCTTGGGAACAATGACGGTATAGCGGAAAATTCGGCCTTCTTTTTCGGTTTTCAGGAATTTTTTTTCCACCAGAATTTTCAGATAGGTGGAAATGGTATTTTGATGAGGTTTCGGTTCAGGATGCTGTTCCATAACCTCTTTCAGATAAAATGAATTTAATTTCCAGAAAAGCTGCATCAGTTGCTCTTCTGCCGGCGTAAGATGACTGATTTCCATAAGCGTTTATTTTAGATTTGAATTCTGAAAACCGCTTCTTACGGTTTCAAGTGATAATGGGAACTAATATAAACAAAAATATAGACAAAGGAAACCAGAAGCGCAATCAAAGTGCCGGAAATGACTTCTTTTGCGGTATGTCTTTTCAAAATCACACGGGAAATTCCTACGAGAATGGAAATTCCTAGCCAAATCAGTCCGTAAAACTGGTTTTCCACAAAGAACAAAGCCGCCACGAAAATATTAAAAGCAGTGTGCATCGAACTTTTAATAAAATAATTGCTGACCTGCATCGCCAAAAGTAAAATGGCAATAAACAGAATCCTGAAATCGATAATCTGATGGAGAAAATAATTAACCGCAAGATAAATCCCCAGCAAAGCCGCAATGAAAAAGTAAAGGCTTTTCCGCTGGTGGCGGTTTGAAACATCCATATTGGTATATTTTCCTCGTTTTACATTGATAAAAATCCATATTATAATGGGAACCAGTAGAATAAGAATGAGTTCGAGGAAATTTTTGAGGCCTTCCTTATATGAAAAATGGATGGAGTTGTAGTATACTAAATACAAAAAAAGCGAAGTCAGCGGATTGAAAAAATTCGAAATGAATTTTGATATTGTAATGATGGCTGAGTTTTCGTTGGACTTCATAATATATTTCTCAATCAAAAATAGTGTTTTTTTGGTTCTTCGCCATTTTGTGTGCAAATTGATTTTTTACAAATCATCTTTGTCCGATAAAAATTAGAAATACAATGAACAGGTCGCTACTTTCCACTTGTGATTATTTCTGAACAAAAATAATCCGGTCGTTTCCGGAGATGTCCTTCAAAAGTTGTGCTTCTGAAAAATCCTGAAAAATCTGAAGCGTTTCTTGTCCCAGTTTCTGGTTGATTTCCAGAAAAATCATCCCGTTTTCGTTTACATGATTTTTGGCAAATTCTGCAATTCTGCGGTAGAAAATCAGGGGATCCTGAATAGGGGAGAAGAGTGCCATTTTGGGTTCAAAATTTTTCACCGAATCGTGAATCTTATTTTCTTCGTCAATGCCGATATAAGGCGGATTTGAAATAATGATGTCGAAATTTTCAGCAGGAAAATCATATAAAAAATTTAACAGCTGAAAATGAATTTCAACGTGGTGATGTTTTGCATTTTCAGTTGCTTTTTCCAATGCTTTTTCTGAAACATCCAGCGCTGAAATTTCTGCGTTGGGGAATTTTTTCTTCAGAATAATAGGAATAATTCCGCTTCCGGTTCCAATGTCGAGAATTTTTGGATTTGAGATTTGAAATTTGAAATTTGAAATTTCGGAAATAGCCAATTCCAGCAATTCTTCGGTTTCGGGGCGTGGAATTAAAACATGTTCATTCACCGAAAAAGTTTCTCCGAAAAATTCTGTTTCGCCCAAAATATGCTGATACGGTTTCCCGGATTTTAATTCCTGAATAATTTCATCCAGCCTTTCCTGATCCTGAATCAAAAGTTCCTGATGTGCAAATCTGCGCTGTAATTTTAAATCAAAACCCAGAATTCGTTCCCCGAAAATGGAATACAGAAATGCACTTTCAGATTCGGAATATTGACCGGAAAGTTCAGATTTAAAATGCTTTTTAAATTCAAGAATAGTCATTAGCGCACAAAAACAAGATTGGTATTTGTACTTTTTTCTTCATCAATTCTATAGCCTTCGTAGTTGAATGCTTTTACATCATTCAGCGTTCTGGCTTTGGTTTCCGCACAGAAGCGCACCACAAGACCACGGGCGTGTTTGGTATACACCACAATGGTTTTGGGTTTTCCGGATTTTAATTCAAAGAAATCGAAATCAATAACAGGTGCGTTCAATTTTTTATGGTCAAACACCTTAAAATACTCTTTGCTTGCGAGATTGAGAATGAAATCTTTCGTTTTTAATTCCGAATTGAGCTGATCGGTTAGTTTTTCTCTCCAGAAATCATAGAGATTCGGATATTGATCAAATTTAAAATTTCGCCCCATTTCCAAACGATACAACATAATGCGATCCGAAGGTTTGAGCAAACCGTAAAGCCCGGAAATCATTCTGTAATTTTTCTGCAGATAATCCAGTGCCGGTTTGTCTAATGTTTTGGCATCCAGACCGCGGTAAACTTCGCCTACAAAAGCAAAAAGGGCAGGGCAGGATTCTTTGGGTTTCGGATTGGATTTCCAGTTTTGGTTGCGCTGCCAGTTTTCATCGGCAAGTTTTGGTGAAATTTCCATCAGTTCCTGAAGGAATTTTGGTGATTTTTCTTTCAGAAAAGATTGTATAAATTCTGAATCATGGATGAATTTAGGTGTTGTACTTCTCAATAAATCAGTCGAGTACTCAATATTCATCAACTTTGCAGGCGAGGTTACAATTTTCATATTGGATGGTAAAAGGACGTTTTATTTTTATAATTTAAAGCATCATCCGGAAGATTAAATCATTTCTTTTCCCTGACGAATAATTTCGGGCTCACCGGAAGTAAGATCAACAATAGTAGAGGCCACATTGTCGCCGTATCCGGAATCGATCACAATATCTACCAAATGGTCATATTTTTCAGCAATCAATTCAGGATCAGTGGAGTATTCCAAAATTTCATCATCATCCTTAATGGAAGTGGAGGCGATTGGATGTCCCAATTTTTCAACAATCAATTGTGGAATAGGATGGTCGGGAACACGAATTCCGATTTCTTTATGCCCTTTATATGCCAAAGGCAGGCTTTTGTTGGCTTCAAGAATAAAAGTAAATGGCCCGGGAATATGACTTTTTAAAAACCGGAAAACAGAATTATCAATGGGCTTGGTAAATCCCGAAAGATGGCTGAGATCGTTGCAAATAATGGAAAATTGTGCTTTCTCCAGTTTTATTTTCTTGATCTGGGCAATCTTTTCCATTGCTTTAATATCGAAAATATTGCAGCCCAAAGCATAAACGGTATCGGACGGATAAATGATAAGTCCACCGTTGTTCAGCGTTTTTATAACCTCGTTAATCAGGTTTTCCTGAGGATTGTCGGGATAAATTTTCAAAATTTTTGCCATAATGCAAAGGTACTCAAAAAATATTTCGGGGAGATTTCAAAAAAATTGAAGAGAAAAAGCAAGACAAAAAACTAAACGAATTCTTTGTAAATAAGATAAACAAAGCCGTTAACTTATCTTCGAAATACAATAATTTAAAATGCACAACAGGTAGAAGTTACATGATAATTTCACGTTTTAATAAATACGAAAAAATTATTAAGCACAAAGTTTGTCATTTCGAAGAAATCCAAATTCTTTTTGTAGAGATGCTTACAGTTTGAAAAAGTAGCAGATTTTTTTTATCATATTGATATACAGGAAAAAGCATGAAGTAAAGATGACCTCAAACAAGAAGAATTTTAATCATTTTTCACCACGAGAATCCAGTCTTCTTCCAGAAATTTATATCCAATTCCATAAATGAAGCGATACTCTGCACCATTTTTATAGGTTTTAATATTGGTAAAATAATCGAAATCAAAACCATCTGCAAAGAGTTTTGTGCGTGTAGTTTTGGCTTTTCCATCGGTAAAATTCAGGGCGGAAAGAATACGGTAATTCTTGCGCAATGTATTGTTAATCTTGCGCATCAGGTTGGTGGAATCCTTGTTCAGCTTATTATTATAGGCGTTTCTGCAGTCATCGCTGCAAAATTTTTTGTCGGCGCGTCCCACGATTTTTTCACCACATTCCAAACATTTTGTTTCTGCCATTTTTTAAAGATACAATTTTCTGGTTCTTTACCAAAAACTATGGATTTTAAGAGTAATCAAGTCAAACGCATTAAAATATTATTAAATTACATTGATTTATTGAAATAAAATCAATAAACGCAAAGAAAAACAAAGATTTTTTATTTGTTTAAACAATAATTTTAAGAAATACAAAGACATTTCATTTACGAATGTAATACGAAGAAAATTATTTTGTATTACTTTAATTAAGATTTATCGCCCTTGTTTATCTTTATTTAAAGATTTTTTGAATGAATTCTTCGTTTCCCTTTGCGTTAATTGTAATGCATATAACCTGAAGAGTAATGAGAAGAGTAAATCAAAAGTTTTCAAAAACGTATATTTGCTGCCGAAAACCTTTCAGTCTCATGCCAAAAACCACTTTTGCCGATTTCGATATTCCTGAAAAAATTCTGGATGTTCTTGCCGACCTTAATCTTTTTGAACCAACTCCCATTCAGGAAAAAAGTTTCAAACCAATTCTTTCGGGGCGCGATGTAATGGGAATTGCCCAGACCGGAACCGGAAAAACTTTGGCATACCTGCTTCCCGTTCTTAAAAACTGGAAATACAGCAAAACTGGAAATCCCAGCATTTTAATTTTGGTGCCAACACGTGAATTGGTGGTTCAGGTTTCCGAAATTCTGCATACCCTTACCGAAAATCTTACGACAAGAGTTATCGGCGTTTACGGCGGGAAAAACATCAATACGCAAAAACTTTTGTTTAATGAAGGCTGCGATATTTTGGTGGGAACACCGGGCAGAGTAATGGATCTTGCGATTGACAATGCTATTTCTTTGAAAGAAGTTCAGAAACTTATTATTGATGAATTCGACGAAATGCTGAATCTCGGTTTCCGTCCGCAGTTGACGCATATTTTTGAAATGATGAAGGAGAAAAGACAAAACATCCTTTTCAGTGCAACGATGACGGATGCTGTGGATGAAATGCTGGATGAATATTTTGCCAATCCTGTTGAAATCTCACTTGCAAAATCGGGGACACCGCTTGAAAAAATAGAGCAATCCGGTTATAAAGTTGAAAACTTCAATACCAAAATCAATTTGTTGGAATTCTTGTTGAAAACAAACGAAGACATCTCTAAAGTTTTGATTTTCAATAATAATAAAAGACACGCGGATTTACTTTTTACCAAAATAGACGAACTTTTTCCGGGACAGTTTGATGTGATTCACTCCAACAAATCCCAGAATTACCGCCTGAAAGCCATGAAAAATTTTCAGGATGAAGAAATAAAAGGACTGATTACGACCGATGTGATGGCGCGCGGTCTGGATATTTCCGATATTACACACGTCATTAATTTTGAAATTCCCGAAGTTCCGGAACAATATATCCACAGAATCGGGAGAACCGGACGTGCAGATAAGGACGGGAAAGCCATTTCTTTTGTCACCAAAAAAGAGGAAGAAGCCTTGCTGGAAATTGAAGTTTTAATGGATAAAGAACTGGATTTTCTTGCATTTCCTTCGGGCGTAAAATTCAATCCTCAAAAAATAGCTTCCGAAAAAGAAGAAATAAAAATGAAAAATCCTATTCAGGTGAAACTGAACGATGGTGGTGGCGCTTTTCATGAGAAAAAAGACAAAAACAAAAAAATAAATCTCGGTGGTCCTTTCAAACGCAAACCGCCTAAAAAATTCGGAGCGAACCGCGCTCAACAGAAAACCAAATCAAAAAGCAAACGCAAAAAATAACCCCTGAATTTCAGGGGCTTCTTATTATCATTCTAACTTTTTCTCCATTGAGCGTTTTTTTCAGGATGTTCTTTTTCGATCCTTCATTCCCATTTTTTGGGGTTGCTTTTCTTTGAATTTCGCAAACTGATCTTTTGTTAAAATTTTCTGGATTTTTTTATCAAAATCCGTTCTTTCTTTGTCCATTTTGTTTTTCATCTGCGCTCTGTACGGTCTTTCTTCATTTTTAGAATGATTGTTGGAGGCTAATTTTGTTGGGCGGTTCTTTTCGAATTGAGCTTCTCTTTCTTTAAAAAGGTTTTGTAATTTCCTTTTTTGTGCAGTACTAAGATTCAACTCTTCAAAAGGTTTCATCATTTGTTCTGTACTTGGTTTTGGTCTTGGACCTTCGCCTTTTGAACCATTCTGGGCAAATGCAGTTGTGGTAAATGCCAATAATAATGCGGATGTTAAAAATAACTTTTTCATGTTGTTGCAATTTTGAATTAATAAATATTCTTTTGAAAATCTGTAAACAAGATTGCAATTGGAATGCCTGAAAAAGTACACCAGCATGAGTTTTAGAAGTTTGTAAGTTTCATATCGACGAAATCGACAGTTTTCAAGACGATAGAAAAATCTTTACAAAAATCTTTTTGAAAATTTTATTACTTCAAATACGGCTTTATAATATCCGCCCAGATTGTATATCCGGAAGGTTTCATGTGCAGCATATCTTCAAGAAAAATATCGTGGCGCACATTTCCGGAAGCGTCTTCCATTGCTTTGGTAATATCGATGTATTCGGCATTTTTTTGCCTTTTCATAAATTTTTCAATTCGGGAATTGGTCTCGGCAAACTGCTTCCAGAGTTTTTCGCGACTGGGCGACATTTTAATGGAAACATATGCAACCGGAATTTCTGGATAGTAGGTTCGAAGTGTTTTGTAGAATTGCTTGTAACGATCGAACACTTTTTTTGCAGAAATTTCAGGCTCAGAAGCGAAATCGTTTTCACCACAATAAATAATGATTTGTTTGGGATGATACGGTTGCAGCAGTTCGGTAGAGTAGAAGTTCAAATCTTTAAGAGACGAACCTCCAAAACCGCGGTTCACAATCACTTTATCAGGGAAATAATCGCCAACATCCTGCCACATTGTAAATGAGGAACTTCCAATGAAAAGAATAGGATCTTTAGGAAGCGGTTTTGTTTCATTCAGGGTTTTAAATTTTTGAATATCATCCCAAAACGCCGGTTTTTCCTGCGCGAAAGCCAGTGTGGTGATGAAAATAAAAAATAAATAACAGAAAGATTTCATAGAATTGAACATGATAAAAAGGGTTTGTATATCGGTTAAAATTTAGTGACAAAGACTTCTTCCGAAGGTTAAAATTACAAAATAAATCATCAACCAAAGCATTTTAAAATTAGTACCTTTGCATTTCAATTAAATATATGCACAAAGCAGGTTTTGTAAATATTGTAGGGAAACCCAACGCGGGAAAATCCACTCTTCTGAATCAACTGATGGGAGAGAAGCTCGCCATTGTAACGCAAAAAGCGCAAACTACCCGACACCGTATTTTCGGGATTTATAATGAGGAGGATTTGCAGATTGTTTTTTCGGATACGCCAGGAGTTTTGGATCCAAAGTATGGACTTCAGGAAAAAATGATGGAATTTGTAAAAGATTCTCTTCAGGATGCGGATGTTTTCCTTTTTATTGTGGATGTTTCGGATAAAGCCGAGCCTTCCGAATTTTTAATCGAAAAACTCAATAAAATTCCGGTTCCGGTACTTTTACTACTGAATAAAATCGATCAGACCGATCAGGAAAACCTTGAAAAACAAGTGGAGTTGTGGCATGAAAGAATTCCAAAAGCGGAGATTCTTCCGATTTCGGCATTAAATTCCTTCAATACCGATATTATTTTACCGAAACTGAAAGCGTTGCTTCCTGAAAATCCGCCTTATTACGATAAAGATCAGTTTACTGATAAGCCCGAACGCTTTTTTGTGAATGAAACCATTCGTGAAAAAATTCTCCTTAATTACGAGAAGGAAATCCCATATTCTGTAGAAGTGGTGACGGAAATGTTTAAAGAAAAAGAGGGAATTATCTTCATTGATTCCATTATTTATGTGGAACGGGAAACCCAAAAGGGAATCCTAATCGGACATAAAGGCGACGCCATAAAAAAAGTGGGAACCGAGGCCAGAATTGATCTTGAAAAATTTTTCAGTAAAAAAATCCATCTGAATTTGTTTGTAAAAGTAAAAAGAGACTGGCGCAAAAACGACCGCGATTTGAAAAATTTCGGATATCGCTAAAATAATCACCGTAAATTGGCATTATCATTAAGATTTCCTATATTTGAAGTTCTAATGCATTTGATATGAACTATTTTACATCCGTAAAAAGTAATCCTTTTCTGTCCGATTTTGCGCTACTTATTGTAAGAGTTTTTGTAGGATTTGCAATGCTTTCGCATGGTTATCCCAAATTGCAGATGCTGCTGTCCGGTGATGAAATCAAATTCTTTGATTTTCTCGGAATGGGAGCAAAATTTTCCCTAGTTTTGACGATTTTTGCGGAATTCGTATGTTCTATTTTTTTGATATTGGGGCTTTTCACAAGATGGGCGACTTTTTTCCTGATTTTTACAATGGCAATTGCAGTATTGCTTGTACATGGCGCAGATCCTTTTGAGAAAAGAGAAATGGGATTATTGTATCTGGGAATTTATCTTCTGATTTTCACCTTTGGTCCCGGAAAATTTTCTATTGATGGGATGATTAGCAGCCGAAAAAAATCGGATTGGTAATCATCATCGCAAATTTCGCATAAACATACATGGAAAATAACATTTCCTACACGAAAACCATCACGGTTTCAGAGCATCATCTGGATCAGAATGGTCATGTAAATAATGTTCAGTATGTATATTGGGTGGAAGAAATCGCGACCGAACACTGGGAAAATTTAAAATTCAAAACGCCTTATACCCAACATTATTGGGTGATGATCGACCATCATATTCAATACAAAAAAGAAGTTTTTGTAGGGGAGCAACTCATCGTAAAAACGTATCCGCAAAAACCCGAAAATATCCGTCAGCCAAGGAAAGTTGAATTTTACCGCAACGGTGAATTAATCGTAGATTCCCGGACTTTATGGATTTTGCTGGAGAATGAAACAAAGAAAATTGTCCGGATTAATGAAGATTGGCTGGATAAACTTTCAGCGAACTTACTTTTGATAAAAGTGTTAGTAAAAAGCAAAAATAGGCAAAACGATAAAAACCATTAATATACAAAGTCCTATAAAAAAGTTATCTTAGTTTGGAATCCTGTTTCAAATACGATTTAGACTTGAAAATACAGTGTTAGATTACAAATTCGTACCGATTGGCAGAGGTAATATCTTGTCTTAAATTAATCGTATTTCAGTATTAAATCAATAATAATTTATTTTGAAACGTTTTAAATTACAGTAGGTTAGTACGTGTAACAATCTTTTTCCTAATTTTGTATGGTGAAAAAAATGTTCGCCATACTGTTACTTTCTATCTATCTGATTTCTACCACAGAGTTAGGTCAGTTGTTGAAGTTTCCTATGTTGGTAGAACATTATTTCGATCACAAAGAAAAAAATCCGGAGGTTACTGTTTTGCAATTTTTGGAAGTTCATTACGCCGGGAACCATCTGGAAAACCATCCACACGATGACGATTATGAACAAGACAAACAATTACCGTTTATCGTACATATCGATGTTTTGAATATCAGTTTTGTACTTGCCCCCCCTTTTAGTTTTGATATAGAAACCAAAAAACTTGTAGGCAAAGAACCCAAAACCTTGCCTTTGGACGATACATTTTCTGATAACAATTACCGTTCTGCCATCTGGCAACCTCCGAAATTCTGTTAATCTTTTTTGATTTCCACGATGAATCCTTTCATCGTGTATTACTGTTTACTGACGTTTCCAGTCTATAGTGCTATTGTGTATTTATAGCCGTGTCAGCATAGGTAATACTTAAATTTCATTACCTCTTTTTACGATTAACAGAATAAATTATGCTTAATAGAATTATCGAGTTTTCTGTAAAGAACAAACTCATTATAGCATTACTGATTCTTGGTTTGATAGGCATTGGCTCTTATCAGGTAAGCAGATTACCGATTGATGCCGTTCCGGATATTACCAACAATCAGGTGCAGGTTATTACCATTGCTCCGTCTTTTGGGGCAACCGATATCGAACGTCTGGTTACTTTTCCGATCGAGCAGGCGAATTCCAATATTTCCGGACTCAAAGAGATCCGCAGTTTTTCCCGTTTCGGATTGTCCTTGGTTACCATTGTTTTTGATGATGGTATTGATGTGTATTGGGCAAGACAACAAGTGGCAGAGCGGCTGCAACAGGTTCAGAATGAAATTCCGCAAGGTATCGGAACACCGCAATTAGGGCCGATTTCTACCGGTTTGGGCGAAATCTATCAATATGTCGTTCGTCCTAAAGAAGGTTTTGAACAAAAATACGACGTTACGGAACTCCGTACCATTCAGGATTGGATTGTGCGTCGACAGCTACTTCAGGTCAAAGGCGTAGCGGAAGTCAGCAGTTTTGGCGGTAAATTGAAGCAATACGAGATTGCCGTGAATCCCGACCGACTTAATGCTTACGGCATTACCATCAATGATGTTTTTGATGCACTGAATGCCAATAACCAGAACACCGGCGGTGCTTATATCGAAAAAGGGCCAACCGTTCTCTACATTCGGAGCGAAGGTTTGGTGGGCAATATTGAGGATATTCAAAACATTTCCATTACCAACAAAAACAACGATGTACCGCTGTTTATCCGCGATGTAGCTGATGTCAAAATTGGTTTTGCCACCCGTTACGGAGCGATGACTTACAACGATCAGGGCGAAGTTTCCGGTGCGGTGGTGATGATGCTGAAAGGTGCCAACAGCAGTCAGGTCATCAAAGATGTAAAAGCCAAAGTGGCACAAATCCAGAAAACCCTGCCCGAAGGCGTGGTGATAGAACCCTTTCTTGACCGTACCAAAATGGTGAATAACGCCATCAGCACGGTAGAGAGAAACCTTCTGGAAGGTGCTTTAATCGTGGTGTTTGTGCTTGTTTTGTTTCTCGGAAATTTCAGAGCCGGCTTACTCGTGGCTTCGGTGATTCCGTTGGCAATGCTTTTTGCCATTTGTATGATGAACCTTTTCGGTGTGAGCGGCAATCTGATGAGTTTGGGTGCTCTGGATTTCGGATTAATCATCGACGGAGCGGTCATTATCGTGGAAGCCGTCCTGCATCAACTGGCACTTAATCCCAAGTTCAGGAACCTGCTGAAAATTCCGTCTAACGATATGGACAGTGTGGTCACAGAATCTGCCGGAAGAATGATGAACAGTGCGGTTTTCGGACAAATTATCATCTTCATTGTATATATTCCGATTCTAACATTGCAAGGCATCGAAGGGAAAATGTTCCGCCCGATGGCAGAAACGGTGGCGTTTGCATTATTAGGTGCATTTCTGCTTTCCCTAACTTACATTCCGATGATGAGTTCGATTTTGTTGAAAAAAAGAAGTTTAAAACCTTCGTGGTCGGACAGGGTAATGAAAAAAGTGGAAGCACTTTATTTAAAAACTTTGCTGAAAGTTTTACGCATTCCGAAAACCATTTTTGCAATCATCACCGTATTGTTCATCACGGCAATAATTCTGCTCAGCAGGATGGGTGGCGAATTTATTCCGTCTTTGGAAGAAGGTGATTTTGCGGTGGATACCCGCGTTTTACCCGGCAGTAACCTTACCACCACGATTGAAAGTACGCAAAAAGCGGCCCATATCTTAAAAACCCGCTTCCCCGAAGTGGAAAAAGTGGTCACCAAAATCGGAAGTGGAGAAGTGCCAACTGATCCGATGCCGATGGATGCTTCGGATATGATGGTCATTCTGAAAGACAAAAAAGAATGGACTTCCGCCAAAACGTTTCCCGAATTATCAGAAAAAATGAGCAAAGCACTGGAAGATGTGCCCGGTATTACAGTTGGTTTTCAGTATCCGGTAGCGATGCGTTTTAATGAACTGATGACCGGTGCAAGACAAGATGTGGTCATTAAAATATTTGGCGACAATCTTGATTCTTTGGTGCAAAATGCCAACCAACTCGGTAAAATCATTGAAACGGTAAAAGGAACGCAAAACCTTTATATAGAGCCGGTTTCCGGGCTTCCGCAGGTGGTGGTAAAATACAATCGTCCCGTGATTGCTCAGTATCATCTTTCTGTTGCAGATGTCAATCGTGTGATTAATACCGCTTTTGCCGGACAGAGTACAGGTTTGGTTTTTGAAGGCGAAAAACGCTTTGATATGGTAGTACGCCTGAATGCCAGTGACCGAAAAAACATCAATGATATTCAAAACCTATTGGTTCCAACACCTGCGGGCAATCAAATCCCGCTCAATCAGCTGGCAACCGTAGATGTGGTGGAAGGTCCTAATCAAATTCAGCGGGAAAATGCACAACGCCGGATTGTCGTCGGCTTCAACATTAAAGACCGTGATGTGCAAAGCATTGTGGAAGAATTGCAGCAAAAAGTGGACAAGGAAATTAAACTTCCGGCTGGCTATTCCATTACGTATGGCGGTTCTTTTGAAAATCTGAACAACGCCAAACAACGGTTGATGATTGCCGTTCCGCTGGCATTGGCATTGATATTTGTATTGTTGTTTATGGCGTTCAAATCCATTAAAGAAAGTCTTCTGATTTACACCGCCATTCCGTTGTCGGTCATCGGAGGTGTATTTATGTTGAATTTACGCGGAATGCCTTTCAGCATCAGTGCTGCCGTTGGTTTTATCGCTCTTTTTGGCGTAGCGGTTTTGAACGGAATTGTATTGATTTCAGAATTTAACCGCCTGCATAAAAGCGGCATTAGAAATATCGTCAGAATTGTGATTGATGGCGGCGAAAGCAGATTGCGTCCTGTGTTGATGACTGCAGCCGTTGCCTCTCTTGGTTTTATCCCGATGGCACTCAGCAATGGTGCCGGAGCAGAAGTACAGCGGCCTTTGGCAACCGTGGTAATTGGGGGATTGATGTTGGCAACACTACTCACACTTTTTGTCCTTCCACTTTTATATGTCAACATCGAAAATGGATTTAAAATGAAAAAACCAAAAAACAAGCATATCGCCTCCGTTCTATTGATTCTACTGCTGTTTTCAGGAATAAAAATGAAAGCACAAACCGTAATTTCTTTGGATGAAGCCGTGCAAACAGCGTTGCAAAACAACCGCAACCTAAAAAACGAAAAACTGCGTTCGGATTATGCCAAAGCATTAATAAAAACGTCCAACGCAGAGATACCACAAGCCGGAATTACTGTAGATTATGGACAAATCAATAGTGCATACAATGATATGAAATTCGGTATTTCGCAAAGTATTGCTTTTCCGACTGTGTATAAAAAACAAAAAAGCTTGTATACTGAAGAATGGAAAAAAAGCCAGTTAAATGTTTCGCTTAAAGAATTTGAACTGAAAAAAGCCGTCAGCCAAAGTTATTTCCAAATGGTTTATTGGAAAGATAAGGAAAAATTGCTGAATGAAACGTTGCAACTGTACACCCAATTTTTAGACAAAGCCAGTCTGCGTTTGAAAGCCGGAGAAAGCAATATTCTGGAAAAAACAACAGCTTCCAACCAAAAATCGGCGATTGAGATTCAGTTGAAACAGGTGCGACAGGAAATAAAAACCTTGCAGTTGCAGTTCAGTTGGTTGCTCAATTCCGAAACGGAATATCTTCCCTTGGAAAATTCCAAACCGGTTATTTTGCTTCAGGAAAATGCTTCGCATCCGTTGTTACATGTATTGGAACAACAAAAAACGGTTGCCGGCAAACAAACCGAAGTGGAAAAATCCAGACTTCTTCCGGGTTTGCAAATCGGTTATAATCTCAATTCGTTCAAAGGTATGGGACCTGATGATAAACTGTATTCTGCTACACCACAGTTTCATTCGGTGATGGTAGGTGTGGGCATTCCAATATTTTCCGGCGGACAAAAGGCAAGAATTAACGCTTCTAAAGTGGCGGAAAGTATTGCGGAAAACGATTGGCACAATACGGAATTTGCGTTAGAAAAAAAACGGCAACAGCTGAAGCAAATGTACCAAACGAACCTCGAAATCGTCAACCGTTACGAAACTGCTGAACTGAAAAATGCGGACATCATTACCAAAACAGCACAGCAACAATTCGTTAACGGAGAAATCAATTATCTGGAATTTGTAATGCTCGTCAATCAGGCAGTTTTGCTAAAAAGCAATTATGCAGATGCCTTGTTAAAACTGAACGAAAGCGTAGTTGAATTGAATTATATCACACTTCAATAGTTGATGAACAGACGATTTTAAACCGCAAACAAAATTTTTCAAATCAATATATAATTAGAAAAGAAAATGAAAATATTAAAATTATACGGTTCTTATTTTTTGGTCTTGATAGTGCTGCTTTCCGCAGTTCAATGCCAACAAAAACAAGAAACCACTGCCACCAAAACGGCCAATCCGAAAGACGAAAACACGGTTACTTTCACCGATGCACAGTTACGCAATGCCCCCATTGAAACCACAGAACTGTCGATGCAGCATATTTCCACCGTATTGAAACTAAACGGGAAAATTGATGTACCACCACAAAATCTGGTTTCCGTAAGTACACCGCTGGGCGGCTATCTGAAAAGCACCCGCCTTTTACCAGGAATGAAAGTTGCTAAAGGTCAGGTGATTGCCGTTATCGAAAATCCGCAGTTTGTACAGTTGCAGCAGGATTATCTGATGGCAAAATCCAAATATCACTTTGCTCAACTGGATTATAACCGACAAAATAAGCTCAACCAAAGCCAGGCAAGTAGTGATAAAGTGATGCAGCAGGCACAATCCGAAATGAACAGTCAGCAGATTCTGATGAATTCCATCGCCCAGCAACTGAAGTTGGTCAATATAAATCCGGCTAAAATATCTGCCGGAAATATTCAGCGGAGCGTGCCAGTTTACAGCACCATCAACGGTTTTGTGAGTAAGGTGAACGTGAATATCGGCAAATATGTAACGCCTTCGGATATACTGTTTGAACTTATCAATCCATCGGATATTCACCTCAATCTAAAGGTGTATGAAAAGGATCTGGAAATGCTGAAAACCGGGCAACGGATTGTGGCTTATACCAATGTAGATCCTTCAAAAAAATATGCCGGCGAAATTTTGCTGACAAGTAAAGATGTGGACGGAAGTGGCATTGCCGATGTGCATTGTCATTTTGAAAAATACGATCCGGCACTCATTCCCGGAATGTATATGAATGCCGAAGTGGAAACCGAAAATTCCTTTGCCAACGCCATTCCCGAAGAAAGTGTGGTCGATTTTGAAGGCAAAAATTATGTCTTTGCAGAAACCGGGAAACAGACATGGAAGATGATGCCCGTTACCTTGGGAATTTCCGAAAACGGTTTTATTGAAATCCTCAATTTTGCTGATTTTAAAGGAAAAAAAATCGTAACCAAAAATGCTTATACTTTATTGATGAAGCTGAAGAACACAAGCGAAGATGAAGATTAATAGTCAGATAAAATCTCATATAAATATTAAAAAAAATGAAAATTGTAAAAACAATCATTCCCCTATTACTGATTTTGCTGATTGGCATCCAGTTCTTTGGGGTAACGCCCAATACTTCTGCAATAGTGCCTGAAAGTGCCATAGAAAAACATTACAGCATTCCCTCAAATGTGCAGCAAATCCTGAAAACCAGTTGTTACGACTGCCATTCCAATAACACGGTTTATCCATCTTACAACAAGTTGCAACCCATCAAATGGTGGCTGGCAGAACATATCGCGGATGGAAAAAAACATCTGAATTTTGATGAATTTAATGCATACGCTACAGATCAGAAATTACGTAAGCTGTCTGAGATTGAGGAAACCGTAAATGCAGGAGAAATGCCATTGAAAAGTTATACCCTTATCCATAACAATGCAAAATTGTCGGATGAGCAGAAGCAGCAACTCCGGGATTGGGTCATTGCCACAAAAAAGGTAATCAATCGTAAAGCTATTAACCGATGAAGAGGGGTATTGTATTAATCCTGTTGTGCTTATCCCAATGGAGTGTGGCTCAAAGTGGGTTGCAGAACATTGCCCAAAAGCCGGCATCAGATTCTGTATCGGTATATCAATTCAAATATAAAAAGCTGATAGTACCATCTGTTTTTATTGGATATGGAATTCTAAGTCTGACTTCTGATGACCTGAAACAGTTGAACAACTCCACCAGATATGAAATTGGTGAGCATCAGCCGGATAAAATAAAACTTGACAACTATACCCAGTATGTACCAGCAGTAATGGTATATGGATTAAATGCTATCGGGCTTAAAGGAAAACATAACCTGAAAGATAGAAGCGTTATTTTAGGAACATCTCTGTTGATTTCAAGTGCGATCGTATTACCGACAAAACATTTGGTAAAGGAAGAGCGTCCGGATGGTTCTAATAGCCTATCATTTCCTTCCGGGCATACAGCATTTGCGTTTGCAACAGCACAGTTTATGTTTCGGGAATATCAGGATGAAAATATTTGGTTAAGTTTGTCGGGTTATCCTTTTGCTGTTTTTACGGGAATTTATCGGATTTTGAATGATAAACATTGGGTGGGTGATGTGATTGCAGGTGCCGGTATTGGTATTCTCTCCACAGAAGTTGCTTATTGGCTGTTCCCGAAAGTCAGTCAACTATTTTCAATAAATCATACCGAAAACAGTGCTCTTGTATATCCGTTTTATCAAAGTAAAACAATGGGATTAGGTTTGTCTCTAAACTTTTGAAATTATAAAAATGAAAAATATATATAAATTCATTGTCGTTCTCAGCATTGCCTTAGCGGCACTTGTTATGGAATTTATTCTAAAAGAACCCTATTATTCTAAAATCTTAATTACGGCAACCGGCATTTTGATGTCTATTGTTCTTCTGAAAGGAATGATCGACGTGCTTCGTTCCGGGAATTTTGGCGTGGATATTTTGGCGATTTCTGCCATTGCTGCAACCTTAGCTGTTGGTAATTATTGGGCGGCACTCATTATCCTCATTATGATTACCGGAGGTGATTCGTTGGAAGATTATGCCCAGAAAAAGGCCCGGAAAGATTTAAAATCATTGCTTGATAATACACCCCGAATTGCTCATAAAAAAACAGGTGACGATTTGGAAGATGTTCCTGTGGATGACATTAAAATCGGCGACATCATCATCGTAAAACCCAAAGAAATTATTCCCGTGGACGGAATTTTACGGAGTGAAGAGGTGCTGCTGGATGAATCTTCGCTTACGGGTGAATCCAAACCAGTCAACAAAACAAAAGGAAACAGCCTATGGTCGGGTTCGGTGAATGGTTCGGGAGCCATTACTATTCAGGTTTCCAAACTCGCCAAAGATAGCCAGTACCAGCAACTCGTGCAATTGGTGCATAATTCCGAAAAAGAGCCGGCACATTTTGTACGAATGGCGGATCGGTACGCTTTACCTTTTACAATCGTTGCTTTTTTAATTGCCGGAATTGCTTATTTGATTACCAAAGATCCCAACCGCATTGCCGAAGTGTTGGTGGTGGCTTCGCCCTGCCCGCTGATTCTGGCGGCTCCTATTGCCCTGATAGCCGGAATGAGCCGTTCCAGCAGAAATGGGGTGGTGATAAAATCCGGGACTGTCATCGAAAAACTGGACAGAATGAAAGCTATCGCCTTCGATAAAACAGGAACTTTAACCAAAGGCGATCTTACTTTGGACGACATTATCCCGGAAAATCCTTATTCGAAAGACGAACTGATTGATTTTGTAGCCAGCGTAGAACAGCAGTCTTCCCATGTTTTGGCGGTTTCGGTGATGAAAAATATTGGTGATAAAATAATTCCTCTGGCAACAGATTTAAAGGAAATAGAAGGAAATGGCATTGAAGGAAAAGTTGATGGCAAACTGGTGAAAGTGGGTAAACTGAGCTTTGTAACGACTGAACCCATTCAAATTAAAACGGAAAAAACCTCGTTGTTTGTTTCGGTGAATGACAAATATGCTGGGGAAATCACCTTTACCGATGAAGTGCGTCCCGAAGCCCGGCAAACCATTGCCCAATTAATAAAAATGGGTATCCAAAAAATTATGATGATTTCCGGCGACAAGCAAAATATTTCTGAAAACATTGCCAAAGAAATTGGCATTACGGAAGTACACGGTGGCTGTTTACCGGAAGACAAACTCAAAATCCTGAAAAGTATGCCCGACGAGTTTCGTCCGGTTGTAATGGTGGGTGATGGCGTGAACGATGCACCGTCGTTAACCGTTGCCGATGTAGGCATTGCGATGGGTGCAAAAGGATCGAGTGCCGCGAGCGATTCGGCAGACGTCGTGATTTTGAGAGACAATCTGCAAAAAGTGAGTGATACCATTCTCATTTCCAAAGAAACAATGAAGATTGCCCGTCAATCCGTTTTCATTGGCATTGCCGTTTGTACCGTGCTGATGCTGATTGCAGCCTTCGGTGTTTTACCGGCATTGATTGGAGCCGGATTGCAGGAAGTGGTGGATGTGATTTCCATTACCTCTGCATTAAGGGCTTTGAAGGATCGGAAATAACAATTTAATATAATGGGCTAATGGGCTGTATGAATATATAGACCATTATGTAAAGTTAAAATGGCTATTTCAATTTTGATGTAGCCATTTTTAAGCAATCTAAATTAATCTCAAGTAAAAAATATTGAAGAGATATAGGGTTATAATTTTGAAAATTTAGGATTAAACGAAGTTAAACCGATTTCAGAAATTTAAACTATTTTTTGCCATTCATATTGAATAATATGAAAAAATGCTGTTTTATATATTAGGGGGGATAGTTCATTAAAATGATTTTGAAAATTTGTTTTCCAAAATTACATATAATTTAACATAATATAAATTATAGGCACTCATTGTTTTTTAATTTCGTTAGTTGAATTTCATTCTTTTGTTAGTGTCAAAATAATTCCGGTTTTGGTATTTCTTATCACAATTTTATTTTCCTGTATTTTGAGAATCTCAAAATACTGATGATTCAACTCAAGAATTCCAGATTTTCGGTGAACTTTATAAGGATATTTTAAAATTCGGTTTTCTTCATAAGCCAATCCGTTTTTACCGAACCTCAGGTGCATGATTTGTGAAACCTGAGAATTATCCGGATGATTTAAGGAAACTAATGTCCAGAGCTCATTATTCTTACTTAAATCATCAGTACTGATTTTTGCTTTGGTGCATCCGAAAATTACTACCAGCAATGGCAGAAATCTCAAATAGTGTAATCCTTCTTCTTTCATATTGACCAAATTTATCTTTTTTATGAATCATTATAAATGATTTTTATTTAACATAATATAATCGAATGATTTTTTATAAATTTACTTCATAATTTTGTAAAAAAATAATGTAATGAAAAATACAGTTGTTAGCTTTTCGGTATTGGCTTTATTTGTGATTTCCTGTGGGAAAAAAAATGCTGAAGACGCAGTTGTAAAACCTGATTTTGACAGTGCTGCAGTTGCCGACAATGTTTCCTCTGATTATGTGGCTATCGAAACCAAATGTTTTTTGGCAACGGATAGTAAAGATTCCCTACTCCTCTCCTATGAAGACAATCTGGGAACCATAACCGGAAAAATGAGGTACAAAAATTTCCAAAAAGACAGTTCATTTGGTGATATTTCCGGATTGATAGATGGAGATACCTTAAAATTAAACTATCTTTTTCAATCCAAAGGATCTACATCCAGTCGTGAAGTATGGTTTCTGAAAAAAGAAAACCAACTGCTGGAAGGAATCGGAAAATACAATGCAACCGGCGATACTTATGCTGATTATAAAAATATTAAATTCAATGACGGTCGTACCCTGAACACCGTAGATTGCAAAACAATTGAGAATGAGTTGAAATAAAAAATGGTACAACTTTAAAGTCGTACCATTTAATAAAAATAAAATGTTAGTAATGAAAAAAATACCTAAAATATGTTTACAACTTCAATCATTTTTAAAAAATATAAGTAGCAACGGAAGTTGCATCCAAAGTTACTGTCGCCCATTTTCCATTTACTCGGATATTGAAAGTTGCTGCTGAATTTCCTTTATTTGATGCAATCAGCACTGTTTTTCCTGCAGGTGTTTTAAAAGCAACATTATCGATTCCCGAAACGTTTCCAGACTGTATTCTTACCGAATTATACGGTACAAATTTGGAAGCATGGGCAATGATATAATACGCCACATTTTTTGTATAATTTTCGCCGCTTAGAACTGTAATTGCACCTTTACAAACGGTGCATCCTCCTGGAGTATAAGGCTTAAAATTTGCGTCATTGGCAAGATTCCATTCTAACGCATTTTTACTCCAATTTCTCATACTTCCTACAATTACATTTTCAAGATGCCACATTAAATCTCCAGAGAAGGCACCATCAGATGATGTATATTGCTCTGTGAAATAGATATTCTTTGAAGGGAAAGCATTTCTTAAACTGGATAGATTTGAAATGCTTCCATTATACAAATGGAAAGCAGAACCATCTACAAACTTTGCTGCTTCCGGATCTGATAATATGGTAGTGGAATATGCAATATTATCGGCATTATGATCCCAAGCGATTATTTTTGTAGTTATTCCTACTTCCTGAAATGCAGGTCCAAGATGATTTTTAATGAAATCCCGCTGCTGTTCTGCAGTCATATACAATGAAGGGTTATTTCCTGCATGCAATGGTTCATTCTGAGGAGTTATTGCATGAATCGTGATCCCCTGTGTTTTCATCTGCTGAATATATTTCACAAAATATCGGGCATATACCCCGTAATATTCGGGCTTAAGGCTTCCTCCAATTGTGCTCCCATTATCTTTCATCCAGACAGGGGGCGACCAAGGAGTGGCGATAATCTGAATATTTGGATTAATGGTGAGAATTTTTTTCAGCATGTCGATTACAGGTTGGTCTTTTTCCATTGTAAAATGCTCCAGGTTGAGATCGGTTTGACCTGAAGGTAAATCGTTGTAGGAAAAGACCTCACTATTAAGGTCAGAAGCACCGATACTCAATCTCAGATAACTCACTCCTATTGATGATTCACTGTTTCCGAAAAGATTCTGAAGGAGTTCTTCTTTTTTAGAAGCAGTTAATCGGTTAATTACTTCTACACTTCCACCTGTAAGTGTATAACCGAAACCATCTATCGATTGATAAGTCTGCCCCGGATTAATATCCAGATATGGATGAGTATTGATCACGGATGAAAATACCAGAATACCACTTTGCTTTGCCAGCAGTACGCTTTGGTCTCCTTTTGTTAGCCAAACATCAATTTCGTTGGTAACCGGAGTGGGCGGAGTTGGTGTGGGTGGCGCTGGTTCGTCTCCACCTCCACTACTTCCTCTCGAACAGCATGCAAGCATTGAAAGGATAAAAAGCAAATTTGTGATTTTAAATAAACTCTTAAACATATTTCTTATTTTTTATTGATAAACTCTTACGTAATCTACTTCCATAACCGCCTGTGATAAATCAGGGCTTATATTTCCTCCCAATGTTCCACCAACAGCGATATTCATAATAAGAAAGAAATCATTGTTAAAGGGTGTTCCTGAATTGTTGGCATATTCATGAGCGGGGAGATTATCTACATATAATTTTATTATGGAAGGTGTCCATTCTACTGTATAGGTATGAAATTCTGAAGAAACATTTGAAACCGTTGTAGTTCTTACCCAACCGTTTCCTGCATAATGTGCTGGAGCATGAAGAGCATGAATAATCGTTCCCGGATTATTCCCTACATGCTCCATTACGTCAATTTCACCACATGCCGGCCAAGGAACTGTATCTATATTATTTCCAAGAAGCCATAATGCAGGCCACGTTCCCCCACCTTGCGGAAGTTTTGCGCGAAATTCTACTTTTCCATATTTGAATTTTACTTTATTTTTAGTAATCAGCCTTGCAGAAGTATATTCAAATCCTTCGTAGGCTTCTTTTTTCATCACGATTTTCAGGGTACCATTGCTTACGTAGGCATTTTCGGCTCTGTTGGTATAATATTGCACTTCATTGTTGCCCCAACCATTATTGTTACCAATTTCTGCTGTCCAGTATCTGGAATCTGGTGTCCCCGAATAATCGAATTCATCAGACCAAAGAAGATCTGTTTCCACATAAACGGTAACATTTTCTGTTTTACTAATATTTTTTGTACCCTGATAGGCTGCAGCCAATATAGGATACGTATTTGTTCCTGCAGTTTTGAAGGTATAGGAAAACGTTCCATCTGTAGATTCAAAGCTTTTCCCTTCTACCATTATTGCATATTTGGTTGCGTTATCTGCTTTTATCGTGAATTTTACTACTCCACTTCCGTCTCCGTTTGGATTTGTACTGTTTGCTCCGGTTTTTTCTACGTTGATTGTCAAATTACCGAGAATACCGGAATTAGGAGAATCTTCACCTCCACCTGCATCTCTGGAACAAGAAGAAATTAACACGATACAAACAAGCATCATTGAAAATAATCCTATGCTGATTAATATTTTATTTTTTAGATATTTCATTGATTAAGATTTTATTAGTATTATAAAAAAGGCCGAAGAAATCGGCCCTTTTTTACTAAATAATTTATTGTGCCGGAATCAATTTCAGATACCATGCATTATCGATCTCTGTACCCTGAACTCTCAGATACATATAATCTTCATTTATTACAAGAATTTCATATTCTTTTTGTAAGGCACCATACCCAATATATGTTTTCCTATCTCCAAGAATAATACTTGCTTGGGTTGATGGTGTACCGGCAGGAACTCCTGAAGATGCAGATGCAAATGTAATCGTAGAAGATGCTTGACCACTACCAAATGTATAACATCCTTCATCCCCTGTAGCAGGAAGACCATCCACTCCTGCTAGTCCTCCTGTTTTTGCATAAACACCATCGGGAGCAGAAACATCCAAGGAGTAATCATTTCCTAATTTTTTGAATGTAAATCTGGCCGTGTAGAAGCAGTTACAGCATTCTTCTTTTTCATTAGGACCAGCACTCCACCATACTGGTGAAAGCCATCCATCATCTCCTCCTTTATTCCAAGGCCCTACACCAAAATGTCCGGATGTTTCTTTATCTACTTTCCATGTTTTCGATGAGTTTCCTGTAAGAAATGTAACAATCTGCGGATCTACATCATAAATAGATAATACGGTAATATCTTTTGTCGCAGTTGATTGCAAACCGCCTGCTCCATAGGCAACAACAGTAATTCTATATGTTACCTCACCTGGATTTGTGAATTTCTGTTTATAAGTAGCACCGTTTAGATTTACAAATGAAGGAGTACTGTTTGGATTATTCACCTGCGAAAAGCCGATTTTGAATGTGGAAACATTTTTTGCTTTAGGAGTAATGTATACAATTCCAGAACCGTCTCCTGAAGGGTTTGTAGCGTTCTGACCTTCAATTTCTGTTATAATTTCTATATCGGAAGGGGCTACAAGATCTCCCATAGAATATTCATCCTCTTTACAGGCATATCCAATGAAGAATAAGGCTATAACCAGAGAACCTATTAATAATTTTAATTTATTTTTCATGATCTTTTATTAATTTGTTTGGGAAATGTTATCAAGATATATTACTTCTCCTTGACCATTTTCGGATAAATTGTACTGAACCACAAACTGGTTGAATAAATGTCCATCCGCTATATTTAAACTACTGAAATCAAATGTCAACTCTTGCCATTGGTTAGCTACAGTAATCGGTACATCAACTGCCGGTTTATAATCGGTGCCATCTTCCAATTGGAAATGAATGCTCTTACCTGTTTCAGTGGCATACACCATAATCTTAAACTTTTTACCGTCATTGATATTGATCTTTGTTCCCATAGGAGTCCAAGTTCCGCCCCATGTTTCAGCACCCTGAGATTTAACAAATTTCCAAATTTTAGAACTTGTGTTGATTCCCGTTGAAAATGGATTATCAATAATTTCTGCTCCGACTCCACCAAATGTACCTCCGATATTGTAATACTGTAAAGGATTTTCAAAAGTAACAGGAAGAGAGAATGGATCGAAAACAGTAATGGTTTCAGAACGTTCAGTTTTGGCTTGCCCTCCGCTTAATGCGACTACTCTAACAGTATAGTCCCCTCCTGCTGCATAAGTATAGGTGGCTTTAGCTCCTGCTGGAATAATAATTGGTGTTTGATTTCCTGCTTCTCCAAAATACACCTCAAAGCCGTTTGCATAATCAGCTTTTGGCTCCAGTGTAATGGTATGTCCCGCTTTTTCTACTATAAAGTTTAAATTTTCTGGTATTCTATAGGTAATCGTGAAAGGATAGGTTTTGGATGTTACCTGTCCTGCTGCATTGTAATAATCAATCGTTACCGTATAACTACCTTCAGGATAAACGTGAGAAACATTTGCCCCGGGAGCAACTGTTGCTGTCGAGTCTCCAGCTCCACCTCCGAAATGTACTACAGATTTAGTAATACCTTCGGCAACAGGAGTGATGATGACTTTTCCTGAATTATCGTTGGTGACATCAATTACTCCATTTTGCTGAGCGGTTTGGATATCATTAATAAAAGAAGTATCAGAATCCAGTCCGTCAATTTCACAACTATTAAGCATAAAGCCTATTGCAATAATACCGAATAAGAATTTTATTTTTCGCATGGTAAGTTATTTTCTTGATTAGTAATTAGGATTCTGAACAATTTTAGTATTCACAAGTTCCAGATAAGGAATCGGGAAAATCTCATTTTTTCCTGATATAAATCCTCTTCCTCCTAGAACAGATGAAGCATCTCCCCACCTAACCAAGTCGAACCAGCGATGTCCTTCTCCGGCTAACTCTCTTCTTCTCTCATTTTTAATTGCCTGCAATGATACCGGAACTGAAGGTAAACCTACTCTTGCTCTTACAGCATCTAATAAAGCTTGCGCTCTTGCTCCTGATGCTCCTAAGGCTTCAGCTTCCATAAGATAGGTATCCGCAAGTCTTATTGCATAAGAATTCTGTCTGTAATTAAGAACGGTATCACCACCAAGAGTTGAAACATCACTCATTCTCGGCACAAATTTATTAAGGAAGTATCCTGTATCCTGATACCCTGGAGCATAATCCACTTTGCCTTCTTCCTTCAAGGTTTTGAGGTCTAAAAGGGTTGCTTCAAAACGAGGATCACTTTTCATAAAATCATAAAAATCCTGAGTAAAAACACTAAAACTCCAACCTGCAGGGAGATCAGGAACATCATCGGTCTTTTTAGCATATCCTCTCGGACCAACCATAGTATTCACCATATTTCCTTCACCTTTTGGACCATATTCTCCATTTCCCCACCCCATTCTACCTAGATTGGTATGGGAAACTTCCAGAATGGATTCGGTATTAAATTTATTATCGGTAATCCACAAATCTCCAAAATTTTCAAGGAGTTTATAACCATATTGGCTTGTTCCACCTGGCGTTCCGTTTACTTGTGCAAATATTGCTGCTGCTTCTCCTTTTTTGCCTTCATAAAGATATGCTTTTCCTAAAATCGCTTGTGCAGCTCCTTTGGTAATTCTTCCATATTCTGCCGGAGGAATTATAGAAGGCAGGTCATTAATTGCAGCCAGTAAATCGCTTTCAATTTGGGCGTAAACCGCTTCAGGAGTGGCTTGAGTAACTTCATATATTTCACTTTTGTCCAACGTTTTCAAAATTAAAGGAACGTTTTTAAACATTCTTACTAAATTGAAATAATAGTAGGCTCTTAGGGATTTTGCTTCTGCAGCAAATCTTGCTTTTTTAGCTTCATCCATCGGAACTCTAGGCAAGTTCTCCAGAACCACATTGGCTTTGAAAATCCCCTGATAATAATCGCTCCAGAAACTTCTTGGCATAGTAAATCCATTAATGGTGTAATTGGAAAAACTTTGGATTCCAGCTCCATCTGTTGCACTTCCTCCACCGGCATAATGATCGTCTGAACCTGCATTCATCATGGTTACCATGTTTTCAAATCCACCGGAATTTTTCCTCATTAAATCATATGCAGCAACGAGACCGGAAAACGCCTGTTCCTCATTTTGATAGTAGTTTTCAAGGATGTCCTTACCATCAGCCGGTACATCCAGATAATCCTCGGAGCATGACACAGGTGCAAAAGCCATGCATGCCGCCAATGTAATTGTTGTTATATTAAATTTTCTCATGTTTTCTAAAATTGTAAGTTTAACCCAAATAATACAGTTCTTGCTTGTGGATAAAATCCTTTATCAATACCCATAACTCCACCTCCAATTTCTGGATCATAGCCGGTATACTTGGTAAACGTCAGAAGGTTATTTGCCGTAACGTATACTCTGATTTTATCTGCGCTAATTGTTGACGTTAATGATTTCGGTAGTGAATATCCCAACGTAACGAGTTTCAGGCGCATATAATCTCCTTTCTGAAGATAAAAATCGGACATTTTGCTAAAGTTTCCATTTTTATCTTCTTCTGAAAGTCTCGGGTAATCGTTGGATGTGCCTTCTCCGTGCCATCTATCTAACGCACTTGTTTGGTAGTTAATATTTTTCACATCTAATCTTCTCAGTCCCTGGAAAATCATATTTCCACCCGCTCCTTGTAACATCATGCTTAAGTCAAATCCTTTGTATTCAAAGCTCAGGGTAAAGCCATAGGTATATTTAGGAATTGAATTTCCCAAATCTGTTCTGTCTGCATCGGTTATTTTCCCATCACCATCCACATCTACCCATTTAAAATCTCCAGGTTTTGCATCGGGTTGTATCAAAGCTCCATCGCCATTAACGTAACTACTGATTTCTCCGTAATTCTGGAATATACCAGCTGTTTTCCATCCCCAGAATGTTCCATAAGAATATCCTTCCATTAATCGTGTTAGTTCTCCTTGCAGAGACTGGAAAGATCCCATTGCCATAAACTCTCTACCATTCAAATTTGTTACTTCATTTTTAAGAGTGGCAAAATTGGCGTTGATATTCATAGTAAAATCCTGAAATTTTTTCTGGTAACTCATTTCAAATTCAAAACCTTCATTTTTCATATCTCCAACATTGTCCCATGGTTCGTCACTAACACCTACATATCCTGGGATATCAACAGTCATTAAAATTCCTTCTGTATTTTTTTGATAATATTCCGCGGAGAAATTGAAATTTCTGAACAGTCGTGCATCAATACCAATATTTTTTTGATAGGTGGTTTCCCAGTGAAGTTCCTTGTTTGGAACAGTCCGAGGAGCATTACCAATATTGATTGCGGTGTTTCCTAATCCTAAATAATAATTATAATCACCGGACATTAATGCTTCATATTGTTTTGGCGATAGCGAGCCATCATTACCTGTTGCTCCGTATCCTGCTCTTAGCTTAAATTCGTTTACAAATGAATTTTCAGGAAAGAAATTTTCTTTGGAAATTACCCAGCCTAAAGAGGCAGAAGGGAATGTTCCGAATTTTTTATCCGGTCCGAATAATGAAGAACCGTCTCTTCTGACGATCCCCGTAAAAATATATTTTTCTTTGTAATTGTAATTCAGTCTTGCAAAGAGTGAAGTTCTTCTAACGAAATCAAAATTATAGGTATACCCTACTTTATCGGTTTCTGAAACCGCCATATTGAAACTCGCCTTTCTCCAATCATTGGTTGGAAGATTGTAATGTGTTACACCACCAAAATTCCCCATGCCTGTTTCGTAAACTCCCTGTCCTAATAATACGGAAAAATCATGACCTGAAAACTCTTTTTCATAGGTCAGCGTATTTTCCATATTCCAGTCAAGTCCGTCTCCTTTAGCCCTATACAAACTATTTTTTGTAATGTTCTGAGTTTGGGTACTTAGGTAAAACAATGGCGTAAATGAGTAATCACCCCAGAACGCTTTTTTAGCACCAAGGGTTGTTCTTATTTTCAATTTTTTAATCGGTTCTGCTTCAAGAAAGAAATTTCCTGTTAAAACATTTGACCAGCTGTAATTTCCCATGCTTCTCTGGATACTTGCCATAGGGTTTACAATTTCTGACTGCTGTAAGCTGGTGATCCCGTACGGATTTCCATATGGATCTCTAATGACATATGGCGAAATATTGCTTCCTACATAAGGAGCAGAATTTGCTCTAATGGGATCGTACTCGATAACAGGAGTTAAAGGATCCATCATAATGGCATTTGCCAGAATACCCCCAAATTCATTATTTTCATTTATACCCTGTCTTTTTGTATAGGTATAAAAAACATTTTCACCAAAAGTGAAAATATCGTTCAAAAATTTATGTGTGGAGTTTATTCTTGCAGTTTGGCGCCTGTTATTGGAAATAGGTGTTGCTACAATTCCTTCCTGATCCTGAAAACCGAAAGATGCATAAAATGTTGATTTATCACTTGAGCCGGTAAAACTCAATTCGTGGTTCTGTCCGAATGCATTGCGATTAAATACTTGTTTTTGCCAGTCTGTTCCCGTTCCTAAATTAGAAAAATCTGTAAACAAAGGATCTTTTCCGTCATTGGTATAAAACTCGTTTGTAAGTGCTGCAAATTGAGTTGCATTCAGAAGTTTTAGGACTTTGGATGGTGAGGAATAACTTGTATAACCGTTATAGGAAACATTCATCCTTCCTTTTTTCCCTCTTTTGGTGGTTACCAGAATGACCCCTTTTGAAGCTCTTACTCCATAGATTGCAGAAGAAGCGGCATCTTTCAAAACTTCAATAGATTCGATGTCCGACTGATTAATTTTGTCTATATCTGCATTTTCTAAAGGTACACCGTCCACTACCCAAAGAGGATCATTTGCACCAGAGAATGTGGTGATACCACGTACTCTAATGGTTGAGCCGGAACCTGGTGCTCCTGAATTCGAAGCAATTGTAATTCCCGCAGATCGTCCCTGAAGCATTTGTCCAATAGCACCATTCGGAGCGTTTTCAAAGTCTTTGGCTGTTACTTTTGAAATTGCACCGGTAACTACACTTTTTTTCTGTGTTCCATAACCAACGTTTACAAGAACTACTTCTTCAATAACCTGTTCCTTGATCGTGTCCTGATTAGTTTGTGCATGGAAACCTGCCGTAAAATAAAGAACTGCTATGAGTCCTAAACTTTTTTTTGTTTTCACGTTCATATAAATAAAGATTTTTATCTCATATTGAGACAATAAAGATATTAATTTTTTTTTAACATCAAATTTTTTTTCAACTTTTTTAATTTCTCTTTTATTTATGTAGGTTTGCAAAAGATTTCAAGGGTTAATCTCGTAATATATTTTAACTTTCCGTTAACTAAAAGATATGCCGAAGACTAAAAATATTTTAAAATACCGCCCTTTTCAGTTTTCCTTTTTATTATTTTCCATGCTCCTAAACTGCATGGGCATTATTATCCTGAAATATTCAGGTACTACAATTTCTTATAATCATTTGGGAGTTTTGGAATTTTTCAAAGATATTCCGATTGCCATTACTTCCTTTTTATGTGTAGGTCTCATTAATAAATTGGGTAGCAAAAATGCTCTAAAATGGTCATTAATCGTCGTTTTCCTGTGCAGTGCCATCATTCCGTTTATTGCAGATTTCTGGTTTTACAAGATTTGGTTTGTTCTTATCGGAATGTCTTTCTCGATTGGGAAAATTTCAATTTTCGGGTTGATTCGCAATAATGTAAAAAATGAGGAAGAACTGTCTAAAGTCATGAACCGTGTGGAAGCCTCCTTTATGATCGGGATTTTCGCCATCAATATCCTTTTTGGGTGGCTGCTTTCCAGCGAGTATGAAGAATACTGGAAATTTGGTTTTTGGGTGATTACTGCCGTTGCAGCATTCACTATTTTGGATTTGCAGCGTTGTGATTTTACAGAGGTAAAATCGCAGAATATTTCAATCTTTGGCAATCTCAAAAATTTATTTACTAAGAGAAATATTATTTTTTTTACGATTCTTTTTTTCCTTGTATTTACGGAACAATGCTTCAATTCATGGCTTCCCACTTTTTATAAAAATAATTTAGGTGTAAATTCTTTTTACGCGCTACAGTCCACAGCCTTTTTAGCTTTATTTTCATTTTTAGGAAGATTCATTACCAGTCGGATTATCCATCGGTTTTCCTGGTTTCAGTATGTAATGTTCTGTTTGATTACAGTTGCCTGTTTAATCATTTTGGCGCAACTACTGATGAATCTCGGAAATATAGGAATTCTGCCTGTTCTTCTAATAATTTTACCATTGTTCGGATTATTTCTTTCACCGATTTATCCACTGTTTAATTCTAAATTTTTAATGAATATCAGTAAGGAAAAAGTGAATGTCATTACCTCATTAATTGTGATATTTTCATCATTGGGAAGCTCGTTTGGCTCACTGGGAATGTCGTATGTTTTTGAATTCCATTTGGATCAATATTTCCTTTTGTTTGTACTGATTCCTTTTTTGATTGTTTTTTTTGTAACAATAATTTTTTATCAAAGACTTATTTTGAGACAATAATATTTATTAACTTTGAATGACCATGAAAGTAGATGATTCTAAAAATAAACAAACCCTTTTTGAACTTATTGATACAAAGAATTTTGTAGCGCACATTTCTGTAGACTGTGTAATTTTCGGTTTTGATAAAGAGAAACTGAAGCTCAAGGTTTTGCTTCTAAAATATCATGATATGGATCTTTGGTCTTTGCCGGGAGGTTTTGTTTTTAATGATGAAGATCTTCGGGAAGCCGCCGCAAGAGTTCTGTTTGAGCGTACCCATCTCCAGAATTTATTTTTGGATCAGTTCCATACTTTTGGCAGAATAAACCGTACTGAAAATAACGTTCATCAGATTCTACTGAAAAACAAAGGCATTGATGTTTCCAAAGATCACTGGATTTTCCAGCGCTTTATTACCGTGGGATATTGCAGCCTTATTGATTATTCTTTGGTGGAAACATTTCCCGATTCTTTCAATGAAACCTGCGAATGGTTTTATGTAGATCAGTTGCCGAAAATGGCTTTTGACCACGAAAGAATTATTACCATCGGGCTTAAGCATTTAAGAAAAAATCTCGATACCCAGATTGTTGCCTATAATCTTTTGCCTGAAAAATTTACCATGAATGATTTGCAGAGTTTGTTTGAAATTGTTCTGGGCGAAAAATTCAGGAGAAATAATTTTCAGAGAAAAATGCTCAGTTTAAATACCCTAGAGCGAATGGAAAAATTCTTTGATGGCTCTCCGAATAAAGCTCCTTATCTGTATCGTTTTAAAGAAAGTGAAATAAATTTTCACGATTAGCCGGAAAGGATTATTTTAGGGAAAAATTTCCGATGTCTTATTATCCCCTTTCTTCAATTCCTGATTATTTTGGGATTGATGCCTTATTAAGTGATGAACACAAACTTATCCGCCAATCTGTCCGGGATTGGGTAGAATCCTTCGTGAAACCAAAAATTGACGATGCCGCGCAACATCATAAAGATTTGCCCAATCTGATGAAAGAATTGGGGAATATAGGTGCTTTGGGACCTTATATTCCGGAGGAATACGGAGGTTCAGGACTGGATCAAATTTCTTACGGAATTATCATGCAGGAACTTGAGCGCGGTGATTCCGCTGTACGTTCTGCTGCTTCGGTTCAAAGTTCATTAGTCATGTTTCCTATTTTTGAATATGGCTCTGAGGAACAGAAGAAAAAATATCTTTCACAACTTGCTTCCGGAGCATTAATTGGCTCCTTCGGACTTACAGAACCCAATCATGGTTCTGATCCAAATTCTATGGAAACTCATTTCCACGATGCCGGAGATCATTATGTACTGAACGGTGCAAAAATGTGGATTACCAATGCTCCTGTTTGCGATATTGCTGTAGTTTGGGCAAAAAATGAGGAAGGTAAAGTACAAGGATTAATCGTGGAACGTGGAGTGAAAGGTTTCACCACTCCGGAAACGCATAATAAATGGAGTCTTCGTGCTTCACGAACTGGAGAACTGGTTTTTCAGAATGTGAAAATTCCTAAAGAAAATTTACTTCCCAAAGTGGTCGGGTTAAAAGGTCCGCTTTCCTGTCTGAATTCGGCGCGTTATGGAATTTCGTGGGGTGTGATTGGTGCTGCAATCGACTGTTATTGTACTGCCGTTCAATATTCGAAAGAGCGAAAACAATTTGGAAAAGCTATTGGCGGATTCCAGCTTCAACAAAAAAAATTAGCAGAATTTCTCACTGAAATTACCAAAGCACAATTGCTCTGTCTGCAATTAGGAAAACTAAAAAATGAGCACAAAGCAAGTCCGGCTCAGATTTCCATGGCCAAAAGAAACAATGTAAAAATGGCGATTGATATTGCACGGGAATCGCGGCAAATTCTTGGGGGAATGGGAATTATGGGAGAATTTCCGATGATGCGTCATGCTGCAAATCTGGAATCGGTAATTACATATGAAGGAACACACGATATCCATCTTTTAATCACCGGATTGGATATTACAGGAATTAATGCATTCTGATTTTCCTGAAAATCTTTGAAAATAGTATAAAGTACGGCTTCCTTTGGAGTCGTATTTTTATTTTGGTTCAATCATTCTTTTTTCAAGAAAAATCATTTATGTGCTTTTATAAGCATTTCTATAAAGGGAATTTAGATTTCTGCGAAATGACAAACGTTGTATTTATAGAAATACAGGAATGTATGAACTCTATAAAAATTAACAAAAAAAATTAGGGTGCTAAAAAGCACCCCAACTTAAATATTAAAAATAAGAATCGTTATTTTTTAATCGCTTTGATTGATTTAACGGTTCCATCTTCCATTTTAAGAGTCAGGATATATAATCCTGCTTTCAGACTGGAAAGATTAATTTCTGTGCTTGGTGCTAGAGTTTTAATCAATCTTCCTGAAATATCTGTTACTGAAATAGATTGAACTCCTTTAACATCTGTAAATCTAATAACGTCAGTAAATGGATTTGGATATGCAGCAATCGAATATTTGGTTGCATTAGACACACTTGCAGTTTCTCCAGTTACATTAATTTTATATTCTTCTACTTCTCCATAACTGAAGTCATTACAAGGATCTGTATCATACAACCAAGTAAGAACAACTCTCATCGTAGTCTCTCCTAATACTGCATCTGCTGGAACAGGTACGTCATAAGTGAAAGGTCCAGGCGAACTTGTCAACGTTGCAAGAACAATTTTTTCACCCTCATCATTGAAATCAAAATCGTGATTCCAGTCGAAATATACAGTTAAGTTGTCACTACCGTCTGGGCTAATGGTAACAGATAAAGGTACTGTTGCACCTTGCTCAACAGTTCCAGTTGGAGTAGCATAAGAGGTAGATCCGTCTCCTCCTGTTTCGTTATTAATTCCTGCAAATGTTACATTACTGATATATTCATAAGCAGAATTCGGAGTTCCTAAAGGACAATATTCAGTTATTGGCGGTGCATCTGGAAGTGTATCTGCAATTGTAAATGTACCCAATTCCATACCATCTGTGGTTCCGACAAATGTAGCAAAACCAGTACCTGTATTTACAGTATAAATGCCACTTTCTCCGCTAGCCTGATAACCTGCCATATATAAAGTATTGGTATTTTTATCAAAATCTGCATCCTGTGCATAACTGATATCTATACCCAATGGTCCAACAACAGTTCCAGCACCAGTAGTAAGATTAAGTGAGTACAAATTATCGCCACTTATATCTGCAAAAAATGCATTTCCATTATTGTCAATTTCTAACCAAATTGGAATAGCTGAACTTGGAGTAATTGAAGAAACACCTGTTGCAACACCCGTTGTCAAATCAACTGTATATAAATTATTCGCCGTTCCACTAGTACTTGAAAGATACATGGTACTATTGGTTGGATTCCAAGACAAACCTGTTACGGTATGATCGGATACAATATTTGTTAAATTCCCAACAATCCTAAATGTTCCGTCATTATAAAACTTAACAAGATTTTTTGAATCATTGTCTACCGCATAAAGATTTCCGTCGGAATCCATATCATCAGCAAAGAAAGAGTTTGAATTCGCTTCAATCAACTCAAATACATTTGGTGGTGTTAAAGGAATCTTTCCAAAACCTGTGATACTGGTAATTGGCTCATAAACAACATTGGTAAAAGCATTATTTGAAACCTGTGGTGCTGGTGCTAAAGAATCTTCAATGGTAAACATTGTAAATTCTGCATTTAAACTCGTAGTATCACCCACTAAAGTAGCAGCTCCAGTTGAAGTATCAATGGTATAAATTCCACCTACACCACCTCCGGTATAAGATGCCATATATAATACATTAGTTTCTTTATTAAAATCAGCTTCCTGCGCATATTGAAGATCTACACCTAATGCCCCAATAAGAGTAGCTACTCCTGTAGTTAGATCAATAGAATAAAGTGAATCATCAGCAATATCTGCGGAATAAGCAATACCGTTATTGTCAATTTCCAACCAAATAGGAGTTGTCATTCCCAACGTTTGTCCAATTTGGATTGCCACACCTGTAACTATATTAACACTATAAAGATATCCTCCGGCAGTTGCATACATAGTAGAGGTAACAGGATTCCAAGAAAGTCCGGTAGTAGTTGTTCCTACAGGAATGTTGACCAAACTACCTATAACTTCAACCGCACCTGCTTCTGTAATCTTCACTAACTCAAGACTGGAATTATCTAGCGCATACAAAGTTCCATCTGCAAAATCATCTGCATATATAACATTTGAAATAGTACTGATTGTTGAAATTGAATACGGCGGTACTAAAGGTATTGTACCAAACGGATTACTCGTACTTCTTGCATTTTTCACATATGCCTTATCAAAAGCAGTGGTTGCTTTAGGAGTAGCCGTTGACATATTCTGAAGTTCATAAACACGCATTAGTTTCAACTCCTCAAAACTATAGGCATGAGTTGGAAATGCTTCTGACTGATTGTATTGCAAACCACGATCGTATAAATGCTGAACTTCAGATTTATTGATTTTCACCCTTAAATCCTGCTCTGTAATCCCGTAAGGATTCATTTTGTCATTCTGAATTTGCTTCAGATAGTTTTTCCAAAGTACAGATTCTTCCTTTGAAAGCTTATCAATCGGTAACATGCCCATTGGGTTTTGCTGTCCCAATTGCTTCAACTTTTCTTTTACAGGCTGAATCTGACTTTCACTAATTCGTTGCTGCTGCGAATACGCCGTCAACGATGAGAGTAATAAAGCAATTACTCCAATTTTGGTGTAAATTTTTCTCATGAAAAATAATATTTTAGATTAGTAACAAACCAAAGTTATTAAAACTTTTTTAAACAAAACCTCTATTTTTAATATTTTTGCCAAATTTCATGGGTTTCTTATCGCAAACATGTAACTATTTCGCATATTTATAATATTATTCGTTTTCTGAATATGAAATCAGGACCAAAATCTGGGGACTAGGCAAAAGTATTAGCCATTCTAAAGCGGAAAAAGTTTTTCCTTTTGCCATACTTGAATTTACAATACTGTATCAATTACAGTTCTGATTGATGAGCATAATTAAGATAGCATTCCACCGGGATGATAATCGTTCTTTTGTTTGGTGGGTATGAAAAACATTATGTTGGTGAAAAAGTGTATTCCGGAGGAATGCCATCTGTGTATAAAATGTTTTAATATAGGATTGCGCGCGCCGGAGGTGCACTATCTTTTATGAAAATATCATATCACATTTTTTCCAGTCTTTATCCACAAGTTTTGTTCTTGATCCTCAATATATCAAAATAATAAACCTTGTGTTTGTGTTTATGAAATTCCTCACGATTATAAATACATAAATGATGAACTCTACAAAAATTAATAAAATAAATTAGGGTGCTAAAAAAGCACCCCAACTTAAATATTAAAAATAAGAATCGTTATTTTTTAATCGCTTTGATTGATTTAACGGTTCCATCTTCCATTTTAAGAGTCAGGATATATAATCCTGCTTTCAGACTGGAAAGATTAATTTCTGTGCTTGGTGCAAGAGTTTTAATCAATCTTCCTGAAACATCTGTTACTGAAATAGATTGAACTCCTTTAACATCTGTAAATCTGATAATGTCAGTAAATGGATTTGGATAAGCAGCAATCGAATTCTTAGTTGCATTAGACACGCTTGCAGTTCCTGCAGGAACAACATTAAGTTTATATTGTTCAACTTCCCCGTAAGCAAAATCGCTACATGGGTCAGTGTCATACAGCCAAGTAAGAACAACCCTCATCGTAGTCTCTCCTAATACAGCACCTGCTGGAACTACAATATCCTGAGTGAAAGGTCCAGGCGAACTAGTCAAAGTTGCAAGAACAACTTTTTCACCTTCATCATTGAAATCGAAATCATGATTCCAGTCGAAATACACAGTTAGATTATCACTACCGTCAGGATCAATGGTTACTGAAATAGGAACTGTTGCACCTTGCTCAACAACTCCTACTGGAGTAGAATAAGAAGTTGAACTATCTCCTCCTGTGTCGTTGTTAATTCCTGCAAAAGTTACGTTAGTGATAAATTCATAACCTGAATTAGGGGCAGCCATAGGACAAGGTTCGGTTATTGGCGGAGCATCTGGAAGTGTATCGGTAATTGTAAATGTACCCAATTCAGCACCATCTGTAGTTCCGATAAATGTAGCAGCACCAGTACTTGTATTTACAGTATAAATACCACTTTCTCCACTCACTTGATAACCTGCCATATATAATGTATTGGTATCTTTATCAAAATCTGCATCCTGTGCATAACTGATATCTATACCCAACGCACCCACAAGAGTTGCAACACCAGTAGTAAGATTAAGAGAATATAAACTGTCTCCTGTAATATCTGCAAAAAATGCATTTCCATTATTGTCAATTTCTAACCAAATTGGAACTGCTGCACCTGCAGAAATTGAGGATAAGCTTGTTGCTACACCTGTTGCTAAATTAACTGTATATAAGTTATTTGCTGTTCCATTTGTACTTACCAAATACAGAGTATTATTAGTAGAATTCCAAGATAATCCTGTTACGGTATGACCGGATACGATATTGGTTAAATTTCCAACGATTCTATAGGTACCGTCATTATAAAATTTAACAAGTCTTTTTGAACCATTGTCTACAGCATAAAGATTTCCGTCGGAAGCCAAATCATCAGCAAAGAAAGAGTTTGAATTCGCTTCAATCAACTCAAATACATTTGGTGGTGTTAAAGGAATCTTTCCAAAACCTGTAATACTGGTAATTGGCTCATAGATAACATTTGCAAAAGCATTATTTGCGTTTACAGTTGCTCCAGTTACATTAACAGTATATTGTTCAACTTCTCCATAACCATAGTCAGTACAAGGATCTGGAGAGGCATTCCATCTCATTACAACTCTCATTACTGTTTCACCAACTACAGCATCTGCCGGCACAAGAATATCAACGGTATGGGGTCCTGGAGCATTAGCACCAGTAACAATATCATATCGCTCTCCACTATCACTAAAATCAAAATCATGATTCCAATCGAAGAAAACGCTTACATGTTCTGATCCATCAGGATGTATGGTTACTGAAAATGGTACTGTTTCTCCCTGAACTACATTTCCGGTTGGAGTATCATAAATAATTGATCCGCTTCCGGCACTATCATTATTGATTCCTGCAAAAGTTACATTCGTAATGTACTCAAAAGTTGAACTTGGAGTTGGTAATTCACAATATTCGGTTACTGGTGGAGCATCTGGAAGTGTATCGGTAATTGTAAATGTACCCAATTCAGCACCATCTGTAGTTCCGATAAATGTAGCAGCACCAGTACTTGTATTTACAGTATAAATACCACTTTCTCCACTCACTTGATAACCTGCCATATATAATGTATTGGTATCTTTATCAAAATCTGCATCCTGTGCATAACTGATATCTATACCCAACGCACCCACAAGAGTTGCAACACCAGTAGTAAGATTAAGAGAATATAAACTGTCTCCTGTAATATCTGCAAAAAATGCATTTCCATTATTGTCAATTTCTAACCAAATTGGAACTGCTGCACCTGCAGAAATTGAGGATAAGCTTGTTGCTACACCTGTTGCTAAATCAACTGTATATAAATTATGTGCTGTGCCATTGGTACTTACCAAATACAGGGTATTATTACTAGGGTTCCAAGATAATCCTGTTACGGTATGACCGGATACAATATTGGTTAAATTCCCAACATATCTATATGTTCCGTCATTATAAAATTTAGCAAGTTTTTTTGAACCATTGTCTACTGCATAAAGATTACCATCGGAAGCCAAATCATCAGCAAAGAATGAGATTGCATTTGCTTCAATTAACTCAAATACATTTGGTGGTGTTAAAGGAATCTTTCCAAAACCTGTAATACTGGTAATTGGCTCATAGATAACATTTGCAAAAGCATTATCTGAAGCAGTGGTTGCTTTAGGAGTAACCGTTGCGGAAGGTTTTACCTTATCATTCCTAATTTGCTTCTGATAATTTCTCCAAAGTACAGTTTCTTCCTTTGAAAGTTTATCAACTGGGAACATCCCCAATGGGTTTTGCTCTCCCAATTGCTTCAACTTTTCTTTTACAGGTTGAATTTGACTTTCAGTAATTCGTTCTTGCGGTGAAGACGATGATGACACTTCCGAATTACTGGTTTTCACCTTTAAATTCTGCGCTGTAGTCCCTGTTCTGTCATTCAGAATTTGCTTCTGATAGTTTCTCCAAAGTAGAGTTTCTTCCTTTGAAAGTTTATCAATTGGGAACATCCCGAGTGGGTTTTGCTCTCCCAATTGCTTCAACTTTTCTTTTACAGGCTGAATCTGACTTTCACTAATTCGTTGCTGCTGCGAATACGCCGTCAACGATGAGAGTAATAAAGCAATTACTCCAATTTTGGTGTAAATTTTTCTCATGAAAAATAATATTTTAGATTAGTAACAAGCCAAAGTTATTAAAACTTTATTAAATTAACAATACTAATCTTAAAATTTTATTATCTATTTTTTAAACAAAATTGGAATTAAACAAATGTTTTACAATTTAAGCTGAATTTCTGCTCGCATTAATATTTCCGAAAAGTGAGCGCATAACGAGTTTTTCATACTCTTCACGATGTGGAGAATCCTGCTGAACTTTCATCAAAGCATATTGCTGAATACTCAAAAGCGGAAGCACAATTTTTTCGCGGATTTTTACCGATTTACGGGATAAAGGTTCCTCCTGCTGAAGGATTTTATAGCCCGTTAATTCCAGCATCATCCCTTTCGAAAGATTATATTCCTCAAAAAGAATATTCCAGAATGCTCCAAATTTCGGATTCTCTTTCATATAATAGGTTAAAGGAAAATACGATTTATTCATACTCATCATTGAATTCTGAACCAGAGTTTTGAAAAAATCGGAATTGCGGTACAAATCTATTACTTCTTTAAATCTTCCTTCATCTTTCAAATGTTTTAGAGCAAACCCAAAACCGAAAAATCCGGGAACATTCTGCTTCAACTGGCTCCAGGAACCTACAAAAGGAATGGCACGCAAATCTTCAAATTTCATTTCGTTGTTTCCTCCTCTTTTGGACGGTCGGCTCCCGATATTGGTTCTTCCGTAATATTCCAGCGTACTCATTTCCTGAAGATAAGGTACAAACATTGGGTGCGCTTTCAATGCGGAATATTTCTGATAACTCAGTTCTGCGAGTTCTTCAATCAATTTGCGTTCTTTCGGAGTTAAATCTTTTTTGAAACTTTTAAATACATCATTTTCAATTCCGGCGGTAAGCAACTGCTCAAAATTATATTTAGCCTGATCCACATTTCCGAATACGGAAGTAATGGTTTGCCCTTGAATGGTAAGTTCAATTTTATTATTGGCAATGGTTTTTCCCTGTGATGCATAGAAATCGTGTGTTTTACCACCGCCTCTTGCTGGTGGTCCGCCTCTGCCGTCAAAGAAAATCACTTTAATTCCGAATTCCTCAGAAACGCTGGTTAACCGTTCTTTGGCGCGGTAAATTTCCCAGTTGGCTTTCAAATAACCGCCGTCTTTGGTTCCATCTGAAAACCCGAGCATAATGGTCTGAAATTTTCCGCGTTTTTCCAAATGCTTCTGATATTTCGGGAAAGTATAAAGCTCCCGCATGACGTTTTCTGCATTTTCCAAACCATCCATGGTTTCAAAAAGAGGAACAATATCCATATTGATTTCTTCTTCAGAATAGCCGGAAAGGCGCATCATTCCGTATACATTCAGGACATCTTTAATATGATCTGAATTGGAAATAATGTACCGGTTCAGTCCGCGATCACCATTTCTTTTCTGAATAATTCTGATATTTTGAATATTTTGAATCGTATCTTTTGTAATTCCTTCAAAATCATCAGGATTCAAAACCAGATTGGAGTTGAGAAGCCAGTCCACTTTTTCATCGACAGACATTTCCGCAACATTATAATCGGATTTTTTAGTCATAATTTCTTCCACCACTTGTTGATGAATACGGGAATCCTGACGAATATCCAAAGTTGCAAAGTGAGTTCCGAATATTTTCACACGGTCTTTAAAATCCAAAAGCAAATTGCGGAAAAGCCCGTTATGTTGTTTAACCAGGATTTTATCGGCTTCATCAATTTTATTCAGAATATACTCCGCCGAAATTTCATTTTCTTCTGTAAAAATGGCTTTGTACAATTCTTTGCTCAATTCGTCCAGAACAGCGGTAATGCCACGAAAACTCAACTTTCTTCGAAGCATTTTCATACTTCCGTAGTAGCATTTCAGAATATTGGCATTCAGTTCGGCCGCAACTTTAAGCGTTGTTTCTGCGGTAACAAAAGGGTTTCCGTCGCGGTCGCCTCCCGGCCAAAATCCCAATTGAATAATGTTCGGATGCGGAACAAAATGCTGATCTCCAAAAACGTTTTTGATTTTACGATACAATTCTCCAATGCTTTCATAATAAACATATCGCAAGTAATAAATAATGCTCATGGCTTCGTCCAAAGGCGTAGGACGCTCTTTATTTACAAACGGTGTTTTTCCGAGTTGCTGCAAAAGCATATCAATATTGGTAATGGAATCTTCCATTATCGCACTTCGCAAATCATGGATAATTCTCTGTACGGCATTGGGATAAAACTGAGTCGGGTGCGCAGTAAAAACGATTTTGATAGCAAAATCTTTCAGTTTTTCGCGGGTGTGCTGCAATTCATGTTCCTGAACGCTTCTTTCGTAAAGCTGGTTTACGGTTCCGGCATCACTTTCCGAATGCAGTCTGCTAAATGCAGCATCTTCAATACTGTCGAACAAAACTACCTGACGTTCAATATATTGAATTATTTTAAACAGTAATTCGATCTTCTGTTCTTCATCTTTCAGATCGGTATGCTTTTCAAAAAAGCTTTCAATAATATCGATCGGGCTTTTGCCTTCATCCTCATATCCTATTTTACTTTCTTCACACAAAAATGGCAGCAACATTCCGATATTGGTCATTTTATCGTAAGGCAAACTCATAAAGAGTGAATTGTAGATCTGGAATTTATTCTCTACAATCTGCCTGAATTTCTCAGTTTGTTCGTCTTTAATCATAGGACAAAGTTAAGAGATACCCACAAAAGAATAAGGGGTAAATAAGAAAAATAAATAAAAATTAAGAAAAATTTAAATTTTTACCGCTTCAAGAGCTTTTGGAAGAAATGCATTGGGAAAAATTTCTCGTGCTTCATCAGTAAAAACACTGAGGTCGGAATAGCGGTTGGAAAAATGCCCTAAAATAAGTTTTCCCACATTGGCTTGCCGCGCAATTCTTGCTGCTTCCAGAGCGGTAGAATGTCCTGTATAATCTGCCATTTCCTTTAAATCATGCAGAAAAGTGGATTCATGGTAAAGTACATCCACATTTTTGATAATCGGAACGATATCTTCTTTCATCTTAGTATCGCTACAAAATGCGTAAGAAACGGAATGATCCGGCGGAAAAGTTAAGGATTCGTTTTTCAAAACATATCCGTCTTCCAACATAAGATCTTTCCCTTTTTTTAAATTCGGATAATCGCAAACCTGAATTTCAGGGTATTTTGAAATTTCAGACATATTCAGATGGCGCTCTTTCGGTTTTTCACGAAACAGATATCCGTTGCAGTAAATCCTGTGATTCAGCGGAATAGTAAAGACTTCTACCCTTTTGTCTTCATATATTTTTTCTGAATAATCTTTGTCGAGTTCATGATAAACTACTTCAAAACCGCGATGTGTTTCGGTAATTTGAAAGATGGTTTCCAAAATTTTTTTGATGCCTTTCGGACCATACACATGCAACGGATTTTCTCTGCCCAAAAGCCGGAAAGAAGCAATTAATCCTGGTAAACCAAAACAATGATCGCCATGTAAATGCGAAATAAAGATATGGTTGATTTTGGAAAAGCGCACTTTTGCTTTACGAAGCTGAACCTGTGTTCCTTCACCACAATCTATAAGGAAATTGCGTTCGTCCATTTCCAGAAACTGCGCTGTTGGTGATGAATTTACGGTTGGAATCGCTGAATTGAAACCGAGAATGGTAAGATATGCACTCAAAATTTTTGCAATAAAAAATCAAATATACAGAATTTTCAGGAAAATGTTCGGCTCCGGAGGAGCCGAACAAGTCAAACGCATTAAAATATTATCAAATAATTATTACATTGATTTATTGAAAT
>DALZZF010000016.1:0-63700 GCA_031987605.1 Bergeyella sp.
TTTGATTTAGCCCGCCAAATCTGCAAACATGAAGTAAAAAATCCATCTCAAAATACCTATAAAAATTTTAGCAATAAAATTTAAACAGGCTCTAAACAAAAGGTCAAGTGTTTGCTTTTTATTTTGTGAACGGACTATTTTTTAATCTCAGCATTCTGATTAATAACCGTAATTGCAGGGATTTTATATTCGATTACCATCGTCATTAAAGCATCCCGTTGTCTTGAAAGTGCTTTTGAAGAAGGTTTTAAATCCCCATAAATTCTTTTGGAGTAGGAAAAAATCAGAAGAGGTTTATTTTCGGTATCGTATTTTTTGAAACGATAAACATTGTATTCTATATAAGGTCCGGATTTTCCTTCTGCATTAGAAATGGTATAATCTACGATAAATTCTTTTCCATCAGGGCTTTCAGCTACATTTACACTTCCGAATTTGTCTTTTTCTGTTGCCTTTTGTACGGAGCCTACTTTGCCTCTTACGGCTTCTTCCAAATCAATGTCTTTATTGAAATAGGAGAAATTCAGTAATTGTTCGAAATTTAGAATTGTTTCGTCTCTTGGCAAAAACTGCTGGATGTTCAGCGTTTTAGAATTTTGTTTGGACCATGCCAGAAAAAATTCTGTTCCGTTGAACTCAATAGGGCCGGGAATTGATAGCCGATCCACCACAGTATTTTCGGCAGCAACTTCATCCTGCGCCTGAACAAAACCCAAAGCGAAAACGAAAAACAAAATAAAAATTCGATAGAAAATGCTCATTTTATTCGCCGGTTATAATGTTGTGCAAACTTTGTTTTAAACTTTCGATCTGTTCTTTTTTCTCATCTATTTTATCGAAAGTGTCTTTCAGCAAAGGGTTTTCACGTGTAGGTTTATTGAAGAACCCAAGATTGTTTTCCAATTTCACCACTTCGGCTTCCATATCTGCAATCTGGTTTTTAATCTTGCGTGCTTTGTCGGTTAACTGATTTTCTGAAAGTCCTTCTTCTTTCAGATCGTATTCGTTCAGTTTGTTGATTTTCAGTTTTTCACGAAGCGTTTTGTTGAATTCCGTGTTGATGCTCATTTTATCGCGCGGCACTTTCCCGATGTTGTTCCATGCGGTTTTTAGTGCTTCAATGCGTTCTATACTTCCTTCTTCATCGGTCACGGTTTTCAATTCTTCCAGAATGTGGAGTTTCTGTTTGTAATTGTCTTTCCAATTATCGGTTGCCGCATTATTTTTTTCGCGGAAATTATTGAAAAATGTATTGCAGGCTTCGCGGAAATCGTCCCAAACTTTATTGGCCATACTGCGCGGAACATGACCGATTTTTTTCCAGTCTTCCTGCAATTTTTTGAAAAGCGGAACAGCGGTGTCCCAATCTTCGGAAAGCATATTGTCTTTTGCGGTTTGAATCAGTTTCAGCTTTTCATCGAGATTGGTTTGTTGTGAACCTTTTAATCCCTTGTAATATTCATTTTTCTTGGAATTGAATTCACGAAGGGTCGCTTTGAAATCATTCCAGTTCTGGTTGGATAATTTTCTGGGAACACTTCCTAATTTCAGGAAATCGCTTCTTAATTCCTCCACTTTTCGGATGGCATTTTGCCAGTAATTATGGTTGGCTTCCTGTTGCGAGTTGATGAATGATTTTATGGAGGTGATAATTTCATTTTTCTTTTCCAGATTCTTTGCCTGTTCTTCATCCAAAAGAGCAGAAAGTTCGGATTTTCTTTGATGAATTTTATTGGAAACTTCACGAAATTCTTCCCATGTAGATTCACGGAATTCTTCTGCAACCGGTTCTGCTTCTTCTTTCCAGAGTTTATGCAAATATTGCAGTTCATTCAGTGCTTTTTGTACCACAGGTTCATTTTCGAGTTCTTTTGCCCTTTCGATAATGTGTTTGCGGGTTTCGAGATTATGGGTGTATTCCTGTTCCAGATATTCTTTGTTCATATCGAGCATCTGGTAGAACTGGTTCAGGTGATGAAAATAATCGTTGTTCAGAATTTTAAATTCAGATTTTGCCACCTGTCCGGCATTTTTCCATTTTTCCTTAATATCGCGAATGGCTTTGAAAAGGTTGGTTCCGGGCTCTGTATTGGTATAAAGATTTTTAAGGTCTTCGATTATTTTTTTTCTGTCGGCAAGATTTTCGGTGTGTTTGGCTTCCTGATTTTTCAAAAATTCGTCCTGCTTTTCTTTAAAAATATTGCTCAAGGCATTAATTTTCGACTGCAAAGGATGTTCCCAAGTGAAGGTTTCTTCCTCATTTCCGTTTTCCACAAAGGTTTGCTTTTGCTCTTCTTTTTCTTCTGCAATTTTTTTGGCAGCAAGGTTTTTCAAAAGGCTGAATTCTTTGAAATGTTCACCAGCATCCGGTTTGTTCACGATTTTTTCCATATCGTTGGCAAGCGTGGAAATACTGCGCTGATCTTCGTGATGGTTTGGTTCTTCTTCCGTTTGCTCTTCTTCCGTTTGCAATTCCGGATCGATTGCTTTTCCTTCTGCAATTATTTCCGGTTTAGTTTCCTGTTCAGGAGTTTCGGTTTTTGGTGTTGTTTCTGCTTCCGTTTTTTCTTCGGCAGTATTCAGCGGTTCCGAAACGGATTTTTCAGATTCAGTGTTTGAAGTTTCTTCAGTTTTGGGCTTAAGTTCTTCGTTTTCAGAAAAATTGTTTTCTGTAGTCATAGCAGTCTGTTTGTGGTTGGTGTCGAAAATATACATTAAATCCGCAAAAATTGTGAATTTGAGTACTAATATAATTTATTTTGTTTGAAAATTCCAAATTTCCCAAGCTTTTTCTGCCTGCTGTTCAAGCATGTAGTATCCGTTTGCTGTTTTTGCATTTTTTTCGGCAGCCAGTTGGATGAACTTTGTATAGGCAGGATTGTAGATTAAATCGATGATTAAATGGTGTTGGGTGAGGGCTTCAAAGGGAAAAGGAAGGACATCTTCTATATTGGGAAAAGTTCCGACCGGTGTGGTTTGGATGATGAGTAAATTCTCGGAAACATCTTTTCCAGAAAGGTTTTCAAAATTTAGTTCATTTTTTCGGGCTACTACTTTATAAGGTATGGAATGCTTTTCCAAAATATATTTCACTGCCTTTGCAGCACCGCCGTCTCCCAAAATCAGTGCTGATTGATGCTGTTCTTTTTTATGAAGGAGTAGTGTTTTTTCAAATCCGAAGGCATCGGTATTGTAGCCTTTCCTTTTTCCGTTTTTGAAATCAATGCAGTTTACAGCTCCGATTTTTTCTGCTTCATCGCTGAGTTCATCTAAAAATTCAATAACTTCGGTTTTGTAAGGAATGGTGACGTTCAACCCGGAAAAGGAATTTTTATGCAGTAAATCTTTTAAATCCAATATGGAATCCAAATGATAAAGCTCGTAGGAATGGTTTTTTAAAAGAAGTTTTCGGAATTTTTCTTCAAAGTATTTTTTAGAAAAAGAGTAGGAAATATTTTTCCCGATAAGTCCGAATTTTTTTTGATTTTCCATACTCAAAAGTACGGATTTTAGATTCATGTGCATAAAAAAACTGCTTCACTTGGTGAAACAGTTTTGTTTGTATTGAAAGTTCGTGAAAAATTATGCTTCTGCAGATTCTTCAGTTGTTTCTTCTTTTTTAGCTTCTGCTTTTGGAGCTGCTGGTGCAACCGGAGCGTCGGAAACCACATCGAATTCATAGTTGTATTCAACATCTCTGTGAAGACGGATAAGAGCGGTGAATTTACCGGTTCTTTTAATGGTGTTTCCTGGAATTTTGATGTATTTTCTATCGATCTCAACACCTGCTTTTTCCAATGCTTCTGCAAGGGTAGCGTTGTTTACAGATCCGAAAAGTTTGTCGCCACTTCCTGCTTTAGCAGTGATGGTTACAGGAGTTTTCTTCAATTGTTCTACTTTCGCATTTGCAGCAGCAATCAGTTTTGCTTCTTCTTCTTTTCTGCTTTCCAAAGTTGCAGCAAGAGTTGCTCTGTTTTTTGGAGTTGCCAAAACTGCAATTCCCTGAGGAATCAGGAAGTTTCTTGCGTATCCTGGTTTTACGTGTACGGTATCAAACTCAAGTCCTAAGTTTTCAACGTCTTTTTTTAGGATGATTTCCATTGTTGTTGTCTTGTTTAGATTTTAGATTTCGGATTTTAGATTTCAGATTTGCGACGTGAGATTTCAGATTATAGAAAAGTCTGAAATATAGAGTCTGATGCCTGAAATCTATTGTCTGATGTCTAAAACAGTTAGAATTTAATTTTATTAATTCAGCAACAAAAAGCCGAAAGTTGGTGCAGACGGCTGATTGCAATTTTTTATTTTAATAAGTCTGCTACGTAAGGCATTAAAGCAAGGTGTCTTGCTCTTTTGATGGCAGCGGAAACTTTTCTCTGATATTTAAGAGATGTTCCGGTATATCTTCTTGGAAGGATTTTTCCTTGTTCGTTCACGAACTGAAGAAGAAAATTTGCATCTTTATAGTCTACGTGCTTAATACCGTATTTTTTGAATCTACAGTATTTTTTTTCTGATTTTGTATTGATGTCAAGCGGAGTAAGGAATTTTACTTCAGATTCTCCTCCGGCTGCGGCTTGTTGTGCCATTTCGTCGATTGCCATTTCTTTTGTTTTTTAGGGTTAAAAAAATTAAGCTTTTGCAGTTTTCAGTTTTGCTCTTCTGGTAACAGCGTAGTCTACTGCATGCTTGTCAAGTTTTGTAGTCAGGTAACGGATTACTCTTTCGTCACGTTTGTAAGCAGTTTCTAAATCTGCTACTACAGAACCTTCACCTTTGAATTCGATCAAAGTATAAAAGCCATTCTTTTTCAACTGGATTGGGTAAGCCAGTTTTTTAAGTCCCCATTTTTCTTTGGCAACGATTTCACAACCTTTGTCTTTCAAAAGGTCTTCAAATTTTTTCACTGCTTCCTCCACCTGTGTATCAGATAGAACGGGAGTTAAAATGAAAACAGTTTCGTAGTTGTTCATAATGAATAAATATTAATTATTTGGAGGTGCAAAGATATATATTAATATTGGAGTGTACAAATGATTTACGAATAAGCATAAAAAGGTCTGCAATTTTGCAGGCCTTTAAGAGCCTGTGTTATTTTTATTTCACAAAATTATCACAGGCTCTTAAATAAGTTCCAAATGTTTATAAAAAAATATAAAAACACTCGCTGCTAATTTTTTACATTTGCTAAAATTTTTGAAAGAATGAAGCTCTACATTGTTGCGCTTTTCCGCGTGAAAGAAAATTATTTAATGGATGCCATTGAACTTTTTAAAAAACTCGTCAATGAAACCCGAAAAGAAGAAGGCTGCCTGCAATATGATTTAATAGAAGATAAAAACAATAAAGGCGTATTTTTTATTATGGAATTATGGGAAAGTGAGGAGCATCATTTCAACCACAGCGCAACGGAACATTTGGCTGATTTCAGGGTTCTTTCTTCACCCATAATGGAGCAGCAGGCACAGGTTTACAAAGGATTTAAAGTGTTTTAAATGAACAAGGATACAAAGATTTTACTGTTATTTAGTTTATTTTTTTGCATGATAATTTCAGCGCAGAAAAAATATTCGGATGCCGAACTGGCTTTAATCCGAACTGGGGATTTGCATTCCCCGATGCTGATTCCGCAAACAACAGATTCCCTGCAGCATCATATTTTGCTGGAAACTTCGCAGGATGCTGATCCTAAAAGTTTGGATACTGCCCTTTTGGTGATGAGGATGAAGGCTTCGCTTCAGGCGACAAAATCCGGAGTGGGAATTGCTGCACCACAAGTGGGAATCAACCGCAATATTATCTGGGTAAAACGTTTTGATAAGCTGGATGAACCTTTGGAATATTTCATCAATCCCGTGATTTTATGGAAATCCAAATTACAGAACCGCGGTCCGGAAGGCGATCTTTCCATCCCGGATTTTCGGGATGATTTCTACAGAAGCAAAGTCATTCAGTTGGAATATTTTGATTTGAAAGGAAATAAGCATACCGAAATTGTCGAAGGATTTACAGCCGTTATTTTCCAACATGAAATCGATCATTTGTTTGGGATTTTAATTTCCGATAAAATCAAACAGCAACAGAGAGAAACGTACGAAAAAGTGGATGCATACCTGAAAATCAAATAAATGAGGCTCCGAAAATTTCGGAAAAATGTTTTTTGATTTTTTCTTTCACTTCCAAAATTTCCTGCTCGCTGAATTTTCTTTCCAGTTCGCGTTCCAGAGAAGTGGCGGTTTTTCCGGTTAATCCACACGGAATGATGTATTCAAAATAACGCAAATCCGTATTCACATTCAGCGCAAAACCATGCATTGTCACCCATTTTGATGTTTTCACGCCCATTGCGGTGATTTTTCTTTGAAACGGTTTGCCCACATCCAGCCAGACACCGGTTTCGCCTTCGCTTCTTTCGCCCTTTAGTCCGTATTCTGCAAGCAGGCGAATGAAAACCTCTTCCAGATTCCGCATATACAGATGAATATCGGATTTGAAATTATCCAGATCCAAAATCGGATAACCCACAATCTGCCCGAAACCGTGATAGGTAATATCGCCGCCACGGTTCGTGTGCACATACGTCGCGTTGATTTCCTTCAGTTTTTCGGAATTAATCAGCATATTTTCCTCGTGCCCGGATTTCCCCAAAGTATAGACATGCGGATGCTCCACAAAGAGAAAATAGTTGGGCGTTTCCTCGTAGATTCCATCGGTTCTGTCGCGGTTTTTCAGTTTCAATTCGATGATGGATTTCATCAGTTTTTCCTGAATTTCAAAAGCCGGAAGATAATCCGTAATTCCCAGATCCCGGAACACGACGGTTTTGTTTTGTGTGATGGTCATTTTCTGTGGTTCATTTTTTTTGGCAATTCCCTCATGCCGATGCTTTTGCCTTCGCTATTCGGGACCGGGCTATCCGCTCATACTCCTCGTTTCGCCGCTCCGCTTCGCTCCGCGGCTTCACTGTGGGGTAACCGCTGCTATCCCTATTGCGGAGTGCCGTTTTTCATTTCCGATTTCGTTGCAAAAACGCCACAAATTTAAGGAAAATTAATCTATTATGCTTTGAATAAAATCGGTACTTTTCTGTTCCCAGTCTGCGTTTTCCAATAGAATTTTCACAAAAGCGGTTCCGATGATTCCGCCTGCTGCTTTTTCGGTAACGTTTTCAAAGTCATACTTGTTCTTGATTCCAAAACCGATGAAAACAGGATTTTTCAATTCCAAAGAAGCCAGTCGGTTAAGGTAGTTTTCATTTTTCAAAACGGCATTTGTATTTCCGGTTGTTGAGGAAGAACTCACGGCATACAAAAATCCCGAACTTAAAGAATCCAGATATTTAATGCGTTCTTCCGAAGTTTCCGGTGTTACCAGAAACGTGAAATTCAGATGGTATTTCTTGAGAATTTCACCATATTTATTTTCAAATTCAATCGGCGGCAAATCCGGAATAATCAATCCGGAAACGCCCACTTCCTGACATTTTTTACAGAAATTCTCAAAACCAAACTGCAAAACCGGATTAAAATAGCCCATTAAAACCTTCGGAATCGTTACCGAATCTTTGATTTCTGCTAATTGTTCAAATAGTTTTTTGATGGTCATTCCGTTTTTTAATGCTAATGTATGCGCCTCCTGAATTACCGGTCCGTCTGCAACCGGATCAGAATACGGAATCCCGATTTCCATCATATCCGCCCCGCTTTCCTGAATGAGTTTTGCAATTTTTGCTGTATCATCTAGTTTTGGAACGCCTGCTGTGAAGTATATATTTAATTTTTTCATTTTAAAGATTTAAATTCAAATAAAAATTTTTCCAATAAGATAAGGAACACATTTTCCACTTATCAAAACCCGATTTCCTTGTAATTCACAATTCAAAATTCCACCTCTTTGTGAAATTTGTTTTGCAGAAAATTTGTTCTTATTAAGCACTTTTGACCAATATGGAATGAGAGTAGTATGAGCAGAACCTGTGACAGGATCCTCGTCCACGCCAACAGGAGAAGCAAAAAACCGGGATACAAAATCAAAATTTTCCGATTGAGAGGTTACGATAATTCCCCGAACTTCAACTTTAGAAATTTTATTAAAATCCGGAGTGATATTTTTTATCTGGTCTTCATTTTCAAAAACCAACAGATAATCGGTTTTACCTTTAATGATTTCAGTTGGAGGATAAGCGAAAAAATCATCGAATTGTCCATTGTTCTCAACTTTTTCGATACAATCAGCGGGGAAATCTAATGTATAAAAATCGTCAGTTTTTGTAACCACAAGAGTTCCACTTTTTCGTGAATGGAAATAAATGATGTTTTCACCATAATTTTCAAAATTATGCAATACGAAAGCCGAAGCCAAAGTGGCGTGACCGCACAGATCAACTTCATCTACGGGCGTGAACCATCGGATTTCGAAACCATTTTCGGAAGGAACAATAAAAGCTGTTTCCGCAAGATTATTTTCTGCCGCTATTTTTTGCATCAAATCATCTTCTAACCAGTTTTCCAAAGGAACAACAGCCGCAGGATTTCCAGAAAAAAGTGTTTCTGCAAATGCATCAATTTGATAGATTTTTAGGAAATTTTCTGTGTTTGAAGTATTCATTTTAATTTTTTTATTTGATAAGACTTTCGTCCTATTTTTTGACAAGTCGTCACTTTGTGATTCAGTAATTTTATATCTTTTTGTTAACTTAGAGCCTGTTTAAAATTTTACCGAAATTTTTTATATAGCCTCAGAAAATCATCTTTGCTAAATTTTCTTATTATGGGGAAACTGCGACCCGACCTGAGTGGAGCTCTTTTTTATTTTTTAATTGAAAAAATAAAAAAAGCGGGAACGGAGGGCGGAAATTGTCGCCATAAAAATTTTAGTAATTATCCATATTTTTCAAATACGTTTCCATATCCTTGTCACCGCGTCCGCTGAGACAAATCACCACAATATCGTCTTTTTTAAACTTTTTCTTTTCCAAAACAGCCAAAGCATGCGCACTTTCCAGAGCCGGAATAATGCCTTCCGTTCTTGTCAGTTCAAAAGCAGATTTCAGTGCTTCATCATCATTAATGCTGAAAAATTCGGCTCGTTTTTCTTTGTGAAGATTGGCGTGCATCGGTCCGATTCCCGGATAATCCAAACCCGCAGAAATGGAATAAGGTTCAATCACCTGTCCGTCCTCGGTTTGCATCACCAAACTTTGACTTCCGTGCAAAATTCCCAACGTTCCGAGAAAAGTAGTTGCCGCGGATTCTCCGGAATTTACACCCAAACCGCCGGCTTCTGCCGCAATAAGTTTCACTTCCATTTCATTGATAAAATGATAAAAAGTTCCTGCTGCATTGCTTCCACCACCAACACAGGCAATCAGATAATCGGGGTTTTCTCTGCCTATTTTTTCGTTGAGCTGTTCTTTGATTTCTTTGGAAATCACCGACTGAAATCTCGCCACCAAATCCGGAAACGGATGCGGTCCTACCACACTTCCAATAATATAATGCGTCGTTTCAGGATTATTAATCCAATCTCTCAACGCTTCATTCACCGCATCTTTCAAGGTTTTGGAGCCCGAAGTTGCTGGGACTACAGTTGCTCCCAGCATTTTCATTCTCGCCACGTTAGGTGCTTGTCGGGCAATGTCGATTTCGCCCATATACACGATGCATTCCAAGCCAAGCAAAGCACAGGCGGTTGCAGTTGCCACGCCGTGTTGTCCGGCTCCCGTTTCCGCAATAATCCGATGTTTTCCAAGTCGTTTTGCAAGCAATGCCTGTCCTAAAGCATTGTTGATTTTATGTGCTCCGGTATGATTCAGGTCTTCCCGTTTGAGATAAATTTTTGCTCCGTATTTTTCGCTCAAATTTTTCGCAAAATAGAGCGGTGTTTCCCTGCCAACATAGTTTTTCAGCAAATCCTGAAACTCGTTTTGGAATTCTTCAGATTCAATGATTTGTAAATAGTTGCGCTGTAATTCTTCCACATTCGGATACAGCATTTCGGGAATGAAAGCTCCGCCGAAATCGCCGTAATAGCCGTTTTTATCTGGGTTTTGGTAGTTCATTTTTTATAGTTTTGAGCGTTGTTAGGGCTTCAAGCCCTAACAACGCTGATTAAATGTTTTATTTTTCTTAAATCCTTATTTCCCGGTTCAGTTTCAAATTTTGAATTGATGTCGAGGGCAAATGGTGGTTTGAACTTTGTCAAAGTTTTATTTTCACGCAGATTAACTTTGACAAAGTTTTGTAAATCTTCGATATTTTCCAAAGAAATTCCGCCACTTAAAAAATAAGGAATCGGAATTTCTAAATTGTTGAGAATATTCCAATCAAAGGTTTTGCCGGTGCCGCCGAATGCTTTGGAATCGGTATCAAACAGTAGATTTGAGATTTGAGATTTGAGATTTGAGATTTTCTCCAACTCACTTCTAACCTCCGACCTCTGGCTTCCTATTCTGATCACTTTAATTATCCTAATTTCTGAATTCAGTTTTTGTCGTAATTCTAAGATGAAACGTTCATTTTCATCGCCGTGAAGCTGGATAAAATTGAGTTTTGCCTGTTCTGATATTTCAACAATATTTTCCACAGTTTCATTTACAAAAACGCCAACTTTCCCCTGATGATTGATGTTTGAAATTTGTTCCAAACTTAAATGATTCAGTACAAATCTGGGAGATTTTTTATAAAAAATAAAGCCCAGAAAATCAATGTTCATTTCAATCAATTCATTAATTTGATCGAGTTTTGTGAGTCCGCAGACTTTTAGTTTGGGTTGATGGTTGTCGGTTAATGGTTGTTGGTTTTCAGAAATCATTGGTACACTGTTACATTTCTACATTGTTACATTGTCAATGAAATCTTCGATTTTATTGCCGGTCATAAAGTATTCTCCCATCAAAAATCCGTCAAATCCTTTTTCTTTCAGGAATCGGAAATCTTCTTTGCTGTAAATTCCGCTTTCGGCGATGGAATAAATTCCATTGGGAAGTTGGTTTTTTAAATCCACAGAATGCTGCAAATCCACTTTGAAATCTTTCAAATTTCGGTTGTTGATACCGACAAAATCTACGTTTTTATCAATATGTTTCAATTCTTCTTCGGTGTGAATTTCCAGCAGAACTTCGAGATTTAAAGAATGAGCCAAATCTGTAAATTCCGAAACTTGGTTTGGTGAAAGACAAGCTGCAATCAGCAAAATGACATCTGCACCTATTGATTTTGCTTCATAAAACTGGTATTCATCAATCATAAAATCTTTGCGAAGAATCGGAATGTTGATGTGGTTTCTCACGCTTAAAATATCCTCAAAACTTCCCCCGAAAAAATCTTTATCTGTGAGAATCGAAACGGCACTTGCACCAAATGTTGCATATTCGGAAACTACTTCCAAAGGCGAAACTTTATCATTTATAATGCCTTTGCTTGGAGATTTTCGTTTGAATTCTGCAATGATTCCGGTTTTAGATTTCAGGGTTTCTTTTAATGAAAAGGTTTCTCTTCCAAAAAACTCAGAATCCTGAAGTTGCTGCACGGAAATTTTGGATTTTGCGATGGCAATTTCTTTTTTTTTGTTTTCGATGATTGTGTCGAGGATATTCATTCTGTTAAAATATTTCGCCCTTTCAGGGCTTCATCATTAATTCATAGGGCGTTATCAATTCATAGGGCGTTGCCCTATGCTGTTTTATGTCGCCACTTCGTGGCTTTTTCAAAATTTGGATTTGATTTTACCATCAATGATCAACCAACAACTGTAAACTATTTAATGCTTTTCCACTTTTCAAACTCTCTTTTGCTACTTCGAGAGCGTTTTGATAATTGCCATATTTTCCAGTGTTTTCCAAAGCCAGAGCAGCGTTGGCAAGCACGACGGAATTTTGTTCCTCGGTTCCGTTTCCTTCCAAAATATTTCGGAAAATACGGGCGGCTTCTTCTTTGGTATTTCCGCCGAAAATGGTTTCGGGAGCAATGTTTTTAAAACCCAAATCCTGCGCTGAATAAATGCTTTCACCATTTTTATTAAAAATTTTAGAATCGCCTGTCAACGAAATTTCATCGTAACCATCTAAAGCGTGAACCAGCATAAATTCGGCTTTTTCTTTTTGCAGTAGATATTGATAAACACGTGCAATTTCAAGATTTGCCACGCCAATCATTGTGAAATCTGGACGAACCGGATTCACCAGCGGACCCAGTATATTGAAAAAGGTCTTCAAACCAAGACTTTTGCGCAGCGGACCGACCGATTTCAAGGCCGGATGAAACAGCGGCGCGTGCAGAAAGCAAATGTTTCCTTTTTCCAGATCGGCTTTTAAATCAGCTTCATTTGCCTTAAAAACATATCCCAATTCTTCCAAAACGTTCGATGAACCGGAAATCGTGGATGCCCCGTAATTTCCCTGTTTCGCAACTTTTTGTCCGGTTCCTGCCACGATAAAACTTGCCAAAGTGGAAATGTTGAATGTATTTTTTCCATCACCGCCGGTTCCGACGATATCCACTAAATCTTTAGTTCCCAAATCGACAGGTTTTGCCAGTTTCAGAAGGGCTTCTCGGAATCCTTCGAGTTCTTCCAGCGTGATGCTGCGCATCAGGAAAACCGTGATAAAAGCCGTGACTTCCGTATCGTTGAATTTTCCTTGCGAAATTTCAGTCAGAATCGCTTTGGCTTCGGCTTTCGTCAAAGTTTGGTGGTTGAATAGATATTGTAGGATTTGTTTCATAATTTTTCCTCTCCCTAAATCCCTCTCCGAAGGAGAGGGACTTCGTGTGTTTTAAAATTAGTATTTATCTGATTTGGTCAAAATATTTGAAATTACAGCATTATGGTCGGAGATTTTTCTGTCGATTTTGAGCATTTTTCATAATTTTTCTTCTCCCTAAATTCCTTTGTCTCTTTTTTTACATTTTTTTAATGGAATCGATGAACCTCATTCTTCGATTTCCCAAAAGAGGGACTTCGTGTGTTTAATTATTAGTTTTTAATTTCTTTAACATTATCGTTTCCTTTTTACCAGAATGATGAAAATATACTCAATCTGCTCCCTCTCCTTCGGAGAGGGTTGGGGTGAGGATAAAATTCTCTAAAATTTTCTTTCCATTCGGTGTTAAAATACTTTCAGGATGATATTGAACGGCGTGAACATCATACGATTTGTGTTTCAAACTCATAATCATTCCGTTTTTGTCAACGCTTGTGATTTCTAATTCTTCGGGGAAATCTTCGGGATTTACCGCCCAAGAATGATACCGCCCGACTTCCAAAGTTTTTGGTAGATTGTTGAAAATTTTATGTTCTTTTGTCTGAGTCGCTTCGGTTGCCACGCCGTGGTAGATTTCAGAAAGATTAATCAAACTTCCGCCAAATGCTTCCGCAATCGCCTGTTGACCCAAACAAACGCCGAAAATAGATTTTGTGGGCGCATATTTTTTAATGACATCCAACAGAATACCAGCTTCTTCAGGAATTCCGGGACCTGGTGAAAGAATGATTTTGTCGTATTTTTCGATGTCTTCCAAAGGAATTTGGTCGTTGCGGAAAACATCTACTTCTTCGCCCGTAATTTGTTCTGCCAACTGAACTAAATTGTAGGTGAAACTGTCGTAATTATCGAATATTAGTATTTTCATTTTGTTATGTTTTCATTTTGATAGGATTTTCATCCTATTCTTTGTTAAGTCGTCACTTCGTGACTTTTTGTTAACTGAATTTTCTATTGCTGACTGAATTGCGACCCGGCTTATCTCATTATTTTTATTTTTTCAGCGGATTCGATGAATCTTGTTCCTCGATTTGAGCCGAAATCCTTTTTTGTTGGCTGAGCGGAGCCGAAGCCAACAAAAAAGATTGGGAGCGGAAGACGGAAAATGTCGCCATAAAAACTTCATACCACTTTTTCTGCTTTGTTAATCGCTTTTTTCAGCGCACCCAATTTATTATTCACTTCCTGCAATTCACTTTCTGCATTGGATTTTGCGACAATTCCGGCTCCGGCTTGATAAAAAAGCGTGTTGTTTTTGCTTAAAAAAGTGCGGATCATAATCGCCTGATTGCAGCTGCCATCAAATCCGACAAACCCGATACAACCTGCATAATAACTTCTGGAAGTTTTCTCGTGTTCATCAATCAATTGCATTGCTCGGTATTTGGGTGCACCACTCAAAGTTCCTTGCGGGAAAGTGGTGGCAATCATTTCGTAAGGATTTTGGTTTTTGTCCAGATCGGCAACCACTTCGGAAACCATATGGATCACGTGTGAGAAAAAATGAATTTCTTTCAATTTGGAAACCGTTGTGTTTTTCCCGTGAATGCTCAAATCATTTCTTGCCAAATCCACCAACATTGTGTGTTCGGCGTTTTCTTTCGGATCTTTTTTTAGTTCTTCGGCGGATTTTAGATCAATTTCCACATTTCCGGTTCGTTTGAAAGTTCCGGCAATCGGATGGATAATCGCCTGGTGATTTTTGATAATCAATTGACTTTCAGGACTTGAACCCATTAATTTATAATCACCGTAATCGAAGAAAAACAGATACGGCGAAGGATTGATGTTTCGCAAAGCCCGATAAACATTGAATTCATCACCTTGAAATTTTTGCTCAAATCTTCGGCTTAAAACCAACTGAAAGACATCGCCTCGGAAACAGTGTTTCTTTGCAAATTCCACCGATTCCAGATATTCTTCATCAGTGAGATTTGAGGTTTCTTCACCAATGGTTTCAAACGGAAAAACCGGAGCGTTCTTTTGCTGGATGATATTTTCAATGGTGGAAATTTCAGATTTTAGTCCTTCGATTTTGTTTTCGATGAGGAAAAGTTCTTCATTGTGATGATTGATGGCGATCACATATTGATACAAACGATAGCGCATCAAAGGAATTTTGTTTTCTTCCGACTGTGTTTTGAATTTGATATTTTCGAAAAACGGAATGGCATCATAACTGGTATATCCGAAAAATCCCTGTGCCTGTTTTCCAATTTCGTGAGATGGTTTTTCACATTCAAAACATTTAGAAAAATGCTCCAGAAGTTCGGTGAGTTTCTGGTTTTTCAACTGGATTTTTTCCGGATTTTGAAGTGGAAATTTGAATTCGGCTTCGTGGTAATCGCGGATTTCAATTCCACCGATGGCATTCACGCAGATGAATGAAAAATTGTTGTTTTCACCGGTGTTTCCGGCACTTTCCAGAAGAATCGTGTCGCGGAACTGATCGCGCAACCGAAGGTAAATCCCGATCGGCGTGAAAAGATCGGCAAGCTGGGATTTTACGGTGGTTTTTATATTTATTTTCTGATTGAAATTCATTTTTTTCTGTTTGTTTTTTGTGATAGGATTTTCATCCTATCCTTTGTTAAGTCGTCCCTTTGGGGCTTTTTGCTGTAGATATTTTCCATAAAAAAAGACTTCAACATTACTGTCAAAGTCTTTTTTATTATTCTCTATTTTATTTCACATACAAAAACAGGAAAGCATCAAGATCTCTGACAAGATTTTGAGTGCCACCACCAAGTTTTGTTTGCTGTTGATTTCATAAGGACAAATATAGAAAGGTTTTTGATATTGACAAAAAAAATAAAAAAAGTTTTTTGGTGCAAGTATAATTTTATTGCTAAAGTTTTTTATACTGATGTTTTAATCTTTCTAAAATTTTAAACAAGCACTATGACTTAGAGCCTATTTAAATTTTACCGAAATTTTTAATATAGCCTCAGAAAATCATCTTTGCTAAATTTTGATGCTCTTTTGAGTGTATTTTCTACTTCCTATTTTTGATTTAGCCCGCTAAATCTGCAAACATGAAGCAAAAAATCCATCTCAAAATACCTATAAAAATTTTTAGCAATAAAATTTAAACAGGCTCTTACTAAACCGAATTTTCCGTATTTTGGTATCGTTCTTGTTGAAAGAAAGGCTAAATCTTATATTTATGAAAATTCTTTGGTGGATACTCAGTTTTGCTGCGGTTACAGTATTGGTTCAATGTAAAAAAGACAACAATCCCGAAAATCCATCTACAGAAAATTCAAAAAAAGATTCTGCTGACTTGAAGAATCAGCAAGAGCCGCCAAAACCTGTCATTACCTACACCAATTTTGTGTTTCCTAAAAATAAGAAGGATTCTGCAATGGCGGTTTTTAATAATCAATATTCGGAAGGGGAACGCTATGTGATTCTTGCTTTAAATCGTTTGGATTCTAAAAATAAATGGCGTGCCGATACTTTGGTTATTCCAAATACAATTGATTCTACATTGATGGCGTATTCACCGTTTCCGTCCAAAGTTGATCTTTTGAAAGACGTGAAAAAATTTGTTATCTTTTCTTATCCGATTCAAGCGTATGCTGTTTACAATAACGGAGGGCTGCAAAAGTGGGGACCAACAAGTATGGGAAAAAAATCTGCGCAAACAAAAAGAGGGCTCATGTTCACCAACTGGAAAAAAGAACTCGCGATTTCAACCGTAAACAGGCATTGGAAACTTCCGTATAATTTCAATATTGAAAATCATCTTGGGATTGGCTGGCATCAATATGATTTGCCTGCTTATCCGGCTTCTCATTCATGTTTGCGATTGTTGATGGATGATGCGAAATGGTTGTTCAACTATGGCGATCAGTGGATTCTCAATAAAGGTGGTGCAACAGTTCGCGCAAAAGGAATTCCGGTTATTGTTTTCGGAGATTATGATTGGGATGGCAAAAAACCTTGGAAAAATCTTTCTTCAGATTCAAAGTCGAATGATATTTCTTTAAGTGAAATGGATGCCGTGATTCAACCATTCCTTAGCGAAATTCTCAAAGAACAAAAAAACAGGGAAGAGGTATTGGCAGCAATTCAGCAAGAAAAAGCAACCCCAGAAACTGCTCCGAAAAATTAAATTCTGAACACGCTTCAACATAAAAAAAAGTCGTTATTTTTCGTGTGGAAGTGTGGATTCCATTGCAAATCTGCGTAATTGTGCCATTTCTTTTTTTGCCTTATATTGCCCGTATCGTGAAGCCGCATAAGTTGCTATAAGCAAGAGCAGGCATCCAAATGATGCAGCAAGACACCATGTATATTCGTCGGTTTTAATCTGTTTCCCCACAAACCAAAGCGTAATAAAAACCATCCACGCAATCGACCATAAAAAATACAGAAACATGAAAAAAGTCCATAAAGAAGGACTTGGGCCAAAGATTCCGCGGATGACGGTTTGTCCGTCCTCATCTTTTTCTGTTCTTAATGAGAGTTGAGGTTTCCAATATTCGTCAATGCTGGTTTTTACGGAAATAGTAGCAATTTCCCGGTTTACATTTCCGAAAAATTCTTCCTGATGATCCTTTAAATATATTTTTAAATTTTCGGCGTATTCTTCCGGATTAAGGTGGGTAAACATCTTAAATCTCGGTCTGCTTCTTATTTTATCAATGGTGGACTGTTCTTGTTTCATAGCTGGAAAATGAAAAATAAACTTAGGAAAAATATAGATAGAACCGATCTTTTTATTCAAAAAAATATCAGTTTTCCTGATACGGAATCGGATCCTGGAGGATGATTTCAAATAAAAGTTGCTGATACCCACGCTCAATTTTTATTTTAACATGGCTGTCTTCTTTCCCTTTAAAAATATTGTAAATATCATCCAACTTCAGATTGCCCACATTTTTACCATTGATGCTGATGATTTTGTCGTCTTTTTTTATTCCAGCTTTTTCACAAGGTGAGTCTTTCCGGCATCCTGCAACGGAATATTGGGGTTTCAGAACAAAACGGTACTGGAATTCCTGTTTGGAATTGTAGACTTCCGTTCCTTCACTTTGCTTTTTCTGGGTTTCCACCTGCACCAGATTTTCTTCCCAATTCATTCCGTCATGCTTGATGTCCATTCCAGATTTATTGAAAAGAAACGGATCTCGGATATTTTTGTTGGGTTTCAGTAAAATCAGATGGTTAGGATAATCAAAAATAACGGTGAAACGCCGTAAAATTTCGCTTCCAATGGATCCTTTACGGTCTTTTACCAGTTTTAAATGTTGAATGGAATATTCATCCGGCATCGCTACAAGAGGTTTTTCAAAACTGAATTTTCCCAGATGTAAACGATGAATCCGGCTTCTTTTTCCGAAGATATCACCATTAAAACCTCTTCCCAGATAATCATCAATATTCGGGCGGTTGTATACAAAATCTTTAATTAAAGTAGGAAACAGCCATACGGAATCACTATTGCCCAAATCCAAAAGAAGTTTGCTGCTTTTCTTTTCCCGAATCATTTCCACTTCGGCATAAAGATAGGGTTTGCTGAGTTCGAGTGTGATGGGAAATTCAGTAAATCGTTTGCTGTTTTTTTTATACAAATCAGCATCATTGAAAAGGGTAATTTTTTTGCGGATGTAATCAATCTGAACCGGATAATTTTTAAAAAAATGATACCCGATAATTCCATTTACCGGAATACCGATATGATCCGAAAAATTGATTTCTTCGTTAAGGATAATGTAAACGGTATGATGGGTGTCTTTGTAGAAATTGCCAATGCTGACGGTATTGTTGACGGATTTTAAACCCTGCAGATTGAGATTTTCCCCCAATCCGGAAAATGAAATTTTTTCCACATCGTTGAAATTCACTTCTTTATTTTCGAGACTGAATAAGATCGTTTCCTGAACTCCCGTGTCCAGAAGAAAAGTAAGTTCTTCCCCGTTTATGTTTACCGGAATAAAAATAAGGTTGTTAATCAACTGAAAAGGGATCACGGTTTTTTGTTGCTCCAATACCTGAAATCCGGTTTGAGCATTCAATCCGATGAAAAGAAACAATAATAAAAATTTCAAACTTTTCATACATTGAATGTACAAAATAATCCTTCATAAAAGGATACATTTTTTACACAAAAAAAGCAGCCTCTGCATTGAGACTGCTTCTTTTATCGTAATTTGATAACTGTTATTAATAACGGTAATATTCCGGTTTGAAAGGTCCCTGAACTTCAACACCGATATATTTTGCCTGTGCTTCGGAAAGGGTTTCCAATTCTACGCCTAATTTTGCAAGGTGTAATGCGGCTACTTTTTCGTCCAGATGTTTTGGCAGCATGTACACTTTGTTTTCGTATGCATCGGAATTGGTCCACAATTCAATCTGCGCCAAAGTCTGGTTGGAGAATGAATTCGACATTACAAAACTCGGATGTCCGGTTGCACAACCAAGGTTTACCAATCGTCCTTCTGCCAGAATAATGATTTCTTTTCCGTCAATAGTGTACACATCAACCTGTGGTTTTACTTCATATTTGGTAGCGCCATAGTTTCCGTTTAACCACGCCATATCGATTTCGTTGTCGAAATGCCCGATGTTGCAAACGATGGTTTTGTCTTTCATTTTTTTGAAGTGTTCGCCTCTTACAATATTGAAGTTTCCGGTTGTGGTGATGATGATGTCTGCCGTTTCTACCACAGTCTCCAGTTTTTTTACTTCATAACCTTCCATTGCAGCCTGTAATGCGCAGATCGGGTCGATTTCGGTAACGGTAACAATGGCACCGGTTCCGCGGAATGATGCGGCCGTTCCTTTACCAACATCTCCGTATCCGCAAACGATTACTCTTTTTCCGGCAAGCATAATATCGGTCGCTCTTCTGATGGCATCTACAGCGGATTCTCTACACCCGTATTTGTTGTCGAATTTCGATTTGGTTACGGAATCATTTACGTTGATGGCGGGCATTACCAAAGTTCCGTTCTGCATTCTTTCGTACAATCTGTGTACTCCGGTTGTGGTTTCTTCGGAAAGTCCTTTGATTTCGGCTGTTAATTCCGGGAATTTATCGAAAACCATATTGGTTAAATCTCCACCATCATCCAAAATCATATTGAGCGGTTTGCGGTCTTCACCAAAGAAAATCGTCTGCTCAATACACCAGTCGAATTCTTCAGCATTCATTCCTTTCCAAGCGTACACGGGAATTCCGGCAGCCGCAATGGCAGCCGCAGCGTGATCCTGAGTGGAAAAAATATTGCAGGAAGACCAGGTAACTTCTGCACCAAGTGCTACCAGAGTTTCAATAAGAACCGCAGTTTGAATGGTCATGTGAAGACAACCTGCAATTCTGGCTCCTTTTAAGGGTTGAGACGGTCCGTATTCTTCACGGATTGCCATAAGTCCCGGCATTTCTGCTTCTGCCAGTTTGATTTCTTTTCGTCCCCATTCTGCAAGGGAAATATCCTTCACTTTGTAAGGAATGTATTGTGTTGTTGTGCTCATACTTTTTTGATTGAATAACGGTGCAAATTTACAATTAAATCTTTGAAACGAAAAAGTACATTCGTTAGTGGTTTAAAATATTGAAAATGTGTAGGGTGCTCCTTTTTAGATTCAGTTTCTTTATAACTATTTTCCATTTTTTTTCTTTAGAAATTCATGCATTATGAAACTCAACTTTTTTGTTCCAGCACGAATTATGGGTAATTTTGAAAGGTTGGAAAAAAAGATATAATAAAAAGCAAAAAACGCAATGTTGTTGCAATAATATTTATATTTGCAATATTGTTGCGTTAATAATTGAGCAGCAATATTAATATTAATTCATTCGTTTTATGAAAAGAAAATTACTCGGCGCAATCTGTCTTTGTAGCTTAATGGCATCAGTGGATGCACAAACAACAATTCAACTTTCGGAAGGACTGAAAGTATCTAAAAATCAAAGTGGCTTCTCCGCAAATGCTTTTATTAAAAAACCATTTTCGGATAAAAGTGATGTTCATTCTTTCGGGAATAATGGATTTGAAGCCCAGAATTATGGAACAGTATCGGCAAAAAGTACCGCAATTGAACCATTTGCCAGCATTACACCAAAACAATGGGGACAGCTAAATAATTTTGAATCATCGTCCGTACAACTGTATCAGTTGGATTATACTTTTGGTACAAATGCCAATATTAATATAAAATTTTTAGATCAGGATATTAATACTACGAAACAGTTTGCTTTTGATATTCCTTCCACCACCAATGCTTTTGCCATTCAGGATACAATTAGCAATTTTGATTTCAACGGTAATACCAAAAAGAAAATTATGGTATTCCTCCATTATTTTGAAGGTGGAGTAGGTCCTAATTATCAAAAAAATGCGGTTTGGGTTGTGGATGAAGAGGGAACAATTCTGCATAAGTTTAATGATTCCACCGCTGCCATGCTTTTGAAAAACGAAGACGGTTCTGCATCGGTTGTTACTTATTATAACGGTGATGAGAATACTTATGTCCGAAAATTTGATACTTCAACACTTACGCAACAGTCCCAGATTCAGTTGGCATCAAATCTTCTGAATTATTACGCCGGCGTCCCGATTAGCATTATAACCATTGATGGTGAAACAAAAATTGTAATGGCACATTACGAAAAAATTTTCATGGATAATGCAACATTGGAATTAACACCGGATAATCATCTTTTGTTGGATATTTACGATCTTGATTTTCAGTTGGAAAAATCTGTGGCCTTGTCTCTCCCGGAAACTTCAGAAGGTTCGTATGTTTTCGGAATGGCAGAATTCGGAATGTTTTATAAAAATAATAAATATGATATTACCCAAACCGTTTTCAATACGGACAGCCAGAATGAATACCTTTATTCCATTTATTTCTATGATATGATAAATGATAAAAGCTGGCGAAATTATTTTGTGAGCGATGAGCAGGGGAATATTCTTAAAAGTCTGGAAGACAGCGTGATTTCTTATTCTGATATGAATGAAATTTCAGGGCAGGAAGATCAGATTTCTTTTATATTGGGTGATGGCGAGGCCGGAAGCGCGATTAAAATGTTTAATATCCCTTCTTGGAGCACCGCTTATGAATTTCCGGCGGTATATAATGGAGATCTGCTTTCTGTTTACTTCAACCGTATTCCTTCAGGAGATCAGTACCAATATCTTATCGGGCTTGGAAATGCTTTGCAGGAAGAAAATACCTATTACGGAGTTATTAATAAATATTCCAAAGACGGAGTTTTTGCAGAAAAAGTAAAACTGAATTTAGGTGCTGCACCTCTTTCATTTACGCCGCTCTTATATGCGGATACCCTGAATCCTCACACGTATAATCAGGACGATGATTATGAGTACGGTTATGTATATTCTTTCAGATATACCGGAAATTCAACAATTTACAGTTCTTTCAATGTAGCCAAAAATACTGCAGAACCAATTCTTACGATAAAAGGTGATGCAACCAAAGGAAATATCAGCTCCAGCGGTTTTCTTTACAATGAAGAGAATCAGCCGTATTTACTTTATATGAATTATTATAAAACCGGAAACAATGATCTTACCGAGTTTTATACAGTACCGGTAGAAGAAACTTTGGGATCAGGCTCTTCATCACTCAGTTTGGTGAAAATCTATACCGATGTTCCTGAGCAAATCATCGGATTTACCGAAAAAGTACAGAACTATCGTGTTTACAATGTGGTGGGCAACCTTATCAGTAAAGGGAATTTCGCTGATAAAATCAGTACTTCCGGTTGGTTGAAAGGAGTGTATATCGTTCAGTTTACTCTGAAAAACGGAAGTGTTCAGTCTAAAAAAGTGGTGGTTCGCTAAAAGATTTTCAGAAGATTACAGTTTATATTGGGCATGATTGGAAGAATAATCTGAAAAAAAATATAGAGGTCGTATGATGATTTCATATAACAGAAATATGAAAAGCCTTATAAACACAGCGTTTGTCATTTCGTAGAAAGCTAAATTCTTTTTGTAGAAATGCTTCCAGCATGAAAAAAGAGGTAGATATTTTTTTAACATATAGAATGAGATATACAAACCTGAGTATGAAATTATGTAATGATCTCAAAAAAAAATACATTAAAGAATAATATTTTGATGTCTATTATTATTTAGTTCCGTTCTAAATAACTATGTTTGCAGTGTTAAAAAAATAATACGATTATGAGTGAAGCTAAACAGGTGAAACCCATTGCACCAAAAGTAAAGGAACTGATCGCGAATACCAAAAGTGTGATTATGGCAACCGTGGATGCGGAAGGGATTCCCAATTCCAGTTATGCACCTTTTGTACAAGTGGATAATACATTTTATATTTTGGTTTCGTTTATGGCAAAACATACGAAAAATCTTGCGGAAGGAAGACCGGTTTCGGTTCTTTTTATTGAAGATGAATCGGCAACAAAACAAATTTATGCTCGTGAACGGTTAACCCTCCAATCTATTCCAACACAAATTGAAAGAGATTCTGAAGAATGGAATTCGGTTGTGGCACTTTTGAAAGAAAGACACGGAAAAGTAGTGGATATTATTTCGGAAATGACGGATTTTATTCTTATTGCTCTTCACCCTGAAAAAGGAGCCTATGTAAATGGTTTTGGAAGTGCTTATTTCGTAGACCAAAATCTTGAAATTGTGGAACATCGTAATGATGTGAACCACCAGACAAAATAGAAACTAAATCTATAAAAGCGAAAGGCTCCGTTTACCAAACGGAGCCTTTTTAATATGAAAAAACGAAATCTAAAAATCTCTCAAATCAATTTTCAAACTTGAACTTTGAACCTTGAACTTTGAATGTTTTTATTTCCAGCCGCCACCGAGACTTTTATAAATGTCCACAACGGTACTGAGTTGTTTTTGTTTTGCTTCAATCTGTTCCATTTTTGCATCCAAAGCATCACGCTGATTCATCAGAACTTCTAAATAATCCGCCCGGGAATTTCGGAACAACTGATTTGCAATTCCGATGGACTGATCCAGCGCTTCTGTTTCCTGAGATTTCAGTTGGTAATATTCACCTATATTTTTCACTTTCGACATCAGGTTGGCCACTTCCAGATAGGCATTCAAAATTGTTTTGTCGTATTCATACAATGCCTGAATTTGTCGGGCATCTGCCGTTTGAAAGTTCGCTTTTATAGCACTTTTGTTAATTAACGGTCCCGCTAAATCTGCGCCCAAACCATACGCAAGCGATTGTGGCATTTTCACGAGATAGGACGGTTTGAATGCTTCTAAACCCAATGCGGCGGAAATTTCCAGTGAAGGATAAAATTCTTTTCTGGCAGCTTCCACATCCAGTTTAGCAGATTTCAATTCATATTCCGCCTGTTTAATATCCGGTCTGTTCGCCAGTAATTGAGACGGAATTCCGGTATAAACGGTTGGTGGAAGTGTCGACATAAAACTTTCCTTGCTGCGCACAACAGGCTGTGGATAGCGTCCTAATAAAGCATTTATTTGATTTTCCTTTTCGGTAATCTGTTGTCGGAGGTCAAACTCTGATGCTTTTGATTTCGCGAGTTCTGCTTCGAATTTTTTTACGGCCAGTTCAGTTGCTGCCATTGCCTGTTTCTGAATTTTTGCAATTTCAAGGGCTTTTTTCTGCAGTTCAATGTATTGTTGAATAATATCCAACTGATTATCCAAAGCCAAAAGATCGTAATAATTATCTGCAACTTCAGCAATTAAACTCGAAAGCACAAAGTTTTTTCCTTCAACAGTTGCAAGATAATGGGCAACAGCAGATTCTTTTTCGGTACTGAGTTTTTTCCAGATGTCGAGTTCCCAGTTTGCCGAAATTCCACCTTCAAAATTTCCAAGAGGATCGGGCATTTCTTTACCAGGTTCAATTTCAGTGGTGGCATCTCCTGCACCTTCGCTGGTATAGCGTCCGGCTTTGCTCACACCGGCTCCTGCACCGGCACGAACTGTTGGGCTTAGGTGCCCTTTTTTAGCCAAAACATTGCTTTTTGCAATTTCAATTTCCTGCATGGTAATCAGTAATTCCTGATTGTTTTTCAAAGCGGTATCAATCAGATTGGTCAAATTAGGATCGGTGAAAAACTGTTTCCAGGGTGTCGTTCCCGAATTGTTTGCGGAATCGGACGCTTTCTCAAATTGTTGAGGAATTTCATTTTTAACCTGATCCTGAACAACAGTTGCCATGGGTGCTTTACAACCCACCAGTATTACAAATGCAGCAGCAATGATTATGTTTTTATTGATCTTCAAATTTTCCATCGTGTTTATAAGGTTCGGTTTGTTCAGTTAAAGGATTTTCTTCTTCGTATCTCGAAAGTTTTGTTTTTTCGGCCAAGGTTCCGAAGATATAATAGAGTCCGGGAATAATCATCAGTCCGAAAACGGTACCAATCAACATTCCTCCTGCCGCTGCAGTTCCGATGGTTCGGTTTCCGATTGCTCCCGGTCCGGAAGCAAATACCAAAGGAATTAATCCGGCAATAAATGCAAAACTCGTCATCAGAATCGGGCGAAAACGTATTGCGGCACCTTCAATTGCGGCTTTTACCACCGAAATTTTTTCTTCGGCTTTTTTCTGAACGGCAAATTCAACAATTAAAACAGCATTTTTACCAAGAAGACCAATCAGCATGACCATGGCAACTTGCGCATAAATATTGTTTTCAAGACCTAATAATTTCAGACATATAAATGCCCCGAAAATTCCGGTAGGAAGGGAAAGTATGACAGGAAGCGGAAGAATGAAACTTTCATATTGTGCGGAAAGAATCAGGTACACAAATCCCAAACAGATCAGGAAAATATATATGGCTTCATTTCCTCTAGAAACTTCATCTTTTGAAATCCCTGCCCAATCAATTCCAAATCCTCTTGGCAAAGTTTTGTCCGCCACTTCCTGAATGGCTGCAATCGCCTGTCCTGAACTGTAACCGGGAGCCGGAGTTCCGCTGACTTCGGCAGAATTGTACATATTGTGACGGGTGATTTCGGAAAGCCCATATACTTTTTCCATTTTCATAATATCGGAGTACGGAACCATTTGATCTTTATCGTTTTTCACATATAATTTCAATAAATCTGATGGTAAAGCACGATATTGCGGACCTGCCTGAACCACTACTTTGTAAGGACGACCAAAACGGATGAAACTGGTTTCATAATTCGAGCCGACCAAAGTAGAAAGATTGTCCATTGCTTTTTCTATGGAAACGCCTTTCTGCTCTGCCAGATCATTATCAATTTTCAGCATATATTGTGGAAAACTTGCAGAATAGAACGTAAACGCAGAACCCAATTCCGGCCGTTTTTGCAGTTCTTTTACAAAATCTGCACTTACTTTTTCCATTAAATGATAATCGCCACTTCCTTCCTTATCGAGCAGGCGCAGTTCAAAACCTCCTGCAGCACCATATCCCGGAATAGATGGTGGTTGGAAAAATTCAATATTGGCACCCGGAATTTCTTTGGCTTTTTGCTCTAATTGTTCGATGATTTCTGAGGCAGATTCCTTTCTGTCATTCCAATCTTTCAAATTAATCAAGCATGTTCCGGAGTTGGAACCGGTTCCTTCGGTCAGAATTTCATAACCCGCCAAAGAAGAAACGGATTTCACTCCATCAATGTCTTCGGTTTTTTTCTGTAACTGAAGGGCAATTTGATTGGTTCTTTCCAATGTTGATCCGGGTGGAGTCTGAATAATTGCATAAATCATTCCCTGATCTTCAGATGGTACAAATCCTGATGGGAGCGAATTGCTTACGAAAAATATTCCCACACAAAAAAGCAAAAGCAAAGGAAGCGTGATGAATTTCTTGGTTACCGTTTTATTCAGCAAACCTTCATATTTTCCGGCACCTTTCGTGAATACCATATTAAAACGATCCAAAAACCGATTAATGGGTGTTTTCTTTCTCTCTTTTCCGTGATTGTTTTTCAAAATCAAAGCACATAATGCTGGCGTTAAAGTAAGTGCCACCACTCCGGAAAGAATAATTGCAGAAACCATGGTTACCGAAAACTGCCGGTAAAAAATTCCAACAGGTCCGCTCATAAATGCAACCGGAATAAAAACCGATGCCATTACCAAAGTTATGGCGATAATCGCACCGCTAATTTCGTGCATGGCTTCTTCCGTGGCTTTTAAAGGTGAAAGTCCTTTTTCTTCCATTTTTGCATGAACGGCTTCAATCACCACAATCGCATCATCCACAACAATCCCAATCGCCATTACCAGTGCAAAAAGCGAAATCATATTCAGCGTGATTCCAAAAGCCGACATTACAGCAAAAGTTCCGATCAGAGAAACAGGAACGGCAATCGTTGGAATTAAAGTGGAACGCCAGTCTCCCAAAAACAGGAACACCACAATTCCCACTAAAATAAAGGCTTCGAATAAAGTATGAATCACTTTTTCAATGGAAGCATCCAGAAATTTAGAAACATCGTAACTCAAATCATAATGCATTCCTTTTGGAAAAGAGGTTTTTTGCAGAGTGGTCATCAGTTCTTTTACATTTTTAATCACATCACTTGCATTGGAACCATACGATTGTTTTACGGTAATTGCGGCAGAAGGTTTTCCGTTCAGAGTGGAATAAATATCGTACATGGTGCTTCCGAAATCAATATCGGCAACATCTTTCAGACGGATGAATTCGCCATCGGATTTTGATTTTAAAATGATGTTTCCGTATTCTTTTTCGCTGGTAAAACGGCCGGGATATTTTAAAATATATTCGAAAGACTGCGAACGTTTTCCTGAACTTTCTCCGGTTTTTCCGGGAGATGCTTCAATACTTTGTTCGCTTAATGCTTCCATCACCTCATCTGCCGAAATATTGTAAGTCGTGAGTTTATCGGGTTTCAGCCAAATTCTCATCGCGTATTCTCTCGTTCCCAAAATGTCGGCTTCACCAACTCCTTTTACACGCTGCAATTCCGACAAAACATTGATGTCTGCAAAATTAAACAGGAATTTTTGGTTGGCTTTCGGATCATCGCTGTACAAGTTGATGTACATCAGCATGTTTGGTTCTTCACGCGTGATTTTTACGCCTTCCCGAACCACGAGCGGCGGCAGCTTATTGATGGCGGAAGAAATTCTGTTTTGAACATTTACGGCGGCAACATTCGGGTCGGTTCCCAAATCGAAAACCACCTGAATAGACGCTTCTCCATCGTTTCCTGCATCGGAAGCCATATATTTCATTCCGGGAACTCCGTTGATCGCTCTTTCAATCGGAATGACCACGGATTTAATCAGTAATTCGTTGTTGGCTCCGGGAAATTCAGCGGTAATATTCACTTTTGGAGGCGAAATGGTCGGGAATTGTGTTACCGGTAATGAAAGTAAAGACAAAACTCCCAAAAACACGATGATTAAAGAGATCACAATGGAAAGCACTGGTCTGCGTATGAATTTTTTAAACATAATTTTTGAATTTAAAAGTGCTTAATCTGCCTGCAGTTTCAGGTTTTGCAACACGGAAGTTGGATTCTGGAATTTTGTTTTCACTTTCTGGTCGTCTTTCACTTTTTGAATTCCTTCCAGAAGAAATTTATCGCTTGGTGAAAGTCCTGATTTAATCACATAAACATCGGGCAGTTCATATGCAATCTGAATATTTCTGGATTTTGCCACGCCATTTTTATCCACCACGAAAACATAGGTTTGATCCTGAAGTTCGTATGTGGCTTTTTGTGGAATAATCAGCGCATTTTTCAGGGGTACTTTCATCTGAACTTTTCCGGTTTCCCCATTTCTTAAAAGTTGATTTGGATTGGGGAATTTGGCGCGAAAGGCGATATTTCCGGTTTCATTGTCGAATTCTCCTTCGATGTTTTGAATGTAGCCTTTATCCGGAAGCGTTTCACCGTTTGCCATAATCAAAGAAACCTGTTGGTTTTCTCTCTCGGCAGCGTGCGTTTGATAATTCAGATATTCCGGTTCGGAAACATTGAAATAAGCATACACGCCTTCATTATCCGATAAACTGGTAAGCAAATCTCCTTCATCAACCAAACTTCCTAATTTTAGGGGAATCCGGTTGATAATTCCGGAAAACGGGGCTTTTACATTTGTAAAATTCAAATGGATTTGGGCAAGTCTTTTTTCGGCGTTTGCACCGTCCAGTTTGGCTTTTGCCATCGCTCTTTCGTTGGGCGAAACGATGTTGTTTTTTGCAAGAGTACTGGCGTTTTGGAGTTCAATTCTGGCCTGTTCCGCTTCTGCGTTTGCCTTCATCAGTTCGGCCTGATAAATTTGAGGCATAATTCTGAACAAAGTTTGTCCGGCATGAACATACTGTCCTTCATCAACATATATTTTTTCCAGAAATCCTTTTTCCTGTGCGCGGATTTCAATGTTTTTGGCGGATTGTATCTGTGCCACATATTCTTTGTCAATGGTGGTATCTTTCTGGACTGCTGTGGTCACGGGATACACCGTATCTTCTTCTTTTTCTTCGGTTTTTTTGCTGCAACTTATGGTGAAAAGTGACAGGATAAAGAAGCCTGCAAATGCAATATTTTTCATAATTTGATTTTCTTAAATATTCTTAGTGCCTGTTTAAATTTTATTGCTAAAAATTTTTATAGGTATTTTGAGATGGATTTTTTGCTTCATATTTGCAGATTTAGCGGGCTAAATCAAAAATGGGAAGTAGAAAATACGCTCAAAAGAGCATTAAAATTTAGCAAAGATGTATATAAAAAATTCCGGTAAAATTTATCACAGGCTCTTACCTGATGCGGGGATTTTTCCTGCATTTCTTTTTTTAATATTATTTTTTTGAAGGTAAAAAGGGGAGGGTTATGCAATGCAACAGCGCATTACAGATGCATGCTGTTCCATGAAGGAACAGCCATGATTTAAGAAAAATGAAAAATCAAATACGAATCGAACGAAGCACGATAAATTTTCGTGTGGAAAAGATTTGTGGCGTGCTATCTTCAAAATGGATTTTTATCCGTTTCCAGAAAAGCCACGGAACTAAAAGGGCAATCCCCAAAACTTCAGCAACCACCAAAATAGTATGCAGAACAGTGGAAATTTGAAACTCATCATCATTCATTTCCTCCGAAATGGAATCGGAATCCTGATGGTTTTGAGAAATTCTTTTTTCTAAATTTTGATTTAACTTGGAGTGATTTTTTGAGGTAATGGTATTGGAAACCGTTCCGAAATCCTGTTGGTTTACAAGATTTAGGAATCCTCTGTTCTCCACTACAAAAAGCAGGAATACAAAAGTCAGCAAAAATGTAATGAGTTTTTTCATCCTTTTACCATGCAAAGTTAATTACAGTTTTGAATACAAAAATTGAGATTAACAAATTTTAACGTGCTTTGAGGCTGGTTACATTACGAAAATAATTGAAATTTCGGCGTATTACTATAATTCTATCGAAGATTTTCTAAATTTACAGGGTAAAAAATTGCAATGCCCCTTTACCAAGATTTTTCCAATATCAAAGCCCAAATTCTTCTCTGGAAATATGATGAAGGTGAAGAATTGGATGCAGAAGCACTTCTGGAACCCGAAAATTTCGATAGGATAAGCGAGTATCATCCCAAAAAATTATTGGAAACGTTAATGGTGCGTAAAATTTTGAAAGAGCGGCTTCCGGAACATAAAATCCTTTATGAAAACCGCAGGCCCTTTTTAGTACCTCACGATTACGAAATTTCAATAACCAATTCATTTCCTTTTGCGGCGCTTGCAATTTCTAAATATAAAATCGGAATTGATGTGGAACGGTTTAATCCAAAAATGCTCCGTTTGAAGGACAAATTTACATATCCAGAAGAGCGTACTTTTATTCCCGAAGCCGAAGAAATAGAATATCTCACCATTATCTGGTCCGTAAAAGAGAGTTTGTACAAACTTCATCATTCCAAACACTGGTCGCTGAAAAAACATTATGAAGTTCTTCCATTTAACAGAGAAAATCTTCACAGTGTGCGTTGCAGGGTTTACGACGATCAGTCTTCTGATGAGTTTTTTGCCCGGGTTGAATTTTTTGAGGATTACGTATTTACGATTGTGGATTAGTACGCTCGTATTTTTCCACTACTTTTCGCTGTTCGCGAGCAACATCATAAATCAGTTCCAGTAATTCCTGTATACTTTTCAAAGTGGTAAGGCGTGTGATATTCTGCTGATCCCGGCGGTCGTAGAGCTGGTTGTCATCAATTTCGGATTTTCTTTTTTGCAAAAGTTCTCCTACCGTATCATGGATTTCAATGCCTTTTGATTTTTTGTATTCGTGGTTTTCATCATTTAAAATATGCATGGTACGGGAAATTTCCGAGTCGATTTTGCGGTTCCAGTTTTCAAAATCAATTTCAGGATAGGCAGCACCGTTTTTCGCATATTGTGAAAGCGAAGCAGTATAGGCGAGGAGAAGGTGAGAGGTGGAAACAAACTGATGAACGCTTTCCATTTTTTTTTGCTGGTTTTTGGGATCGGAAATCATTTTCTGAAAATTGTCCGACAGGTTGGAAAGATTAATCATCGCTTCTTTTCTCTTCAGTTTGTAGCGTTCAATATCCCTTTCCTGTTGCATAAAATAGCCACAAACCGTTTTGAAATATTCCTGACTGCTTTTGGCAGATTTCCGCATAAGTTCCAATGTTTGGGTATGTTCCCAAACCGGAAAAACAAAATAAGCGACCAGAAAACAAAGAACTCCGGCAATGGCGGTATCCAGAATCCGGTCTTTAAAGATGAGGTTGATGTTTCCGGGATTCAAAAAATTAAAAGACAGAAAAATATAAATCGTCATGAAAAATACCGCCCAAAAATATTTTCCTCGCAACAGGCTGAAACACAAAATCATACTGCTTAAAAGAATAGCAAGAAGAACCGTATTGTTGGTGATGAAATACAGCAAGATATACGCCGTAACCGCTCCTACAACTGTTCCGTATAACCGCAAAAGATTTCGGCTTTTGGTAATGGAAAAAGAGGGTTTAAGAATGGCGGTGATGGTGATGAGAATCCAGTAAGAATGCCCGATTCCCAATATGCTGAGCTTTGAAACCAAGTATCCCAGAAACAAAGCGACCGTAATTCTTATGGCATGCCGGAATAAACCGGACCTTAAGGACAGATTATTTTTAAGAACTTTGAGCCGCAGATGTTCTTCCTTTGAAAGAAATTTCCGGTAATCCAGACCAGTGGAAAGACTTTTCGCTACTTTTGGATCCTGACCGTCGATCACGAAAATGCTCTTCACTTCATCGGTAACTTCGGTTATGCGGAGTAAAATTTGCCGAAGAATCAGGAAATTTTCCAACGATTCTGAATTCAGCATACGGTTTCGGATCTCAAAATAATCATCGTACAAATGATCCAGTTCTCCCTGAAGATTAACCGTTGATTTTGCCTTTGTCCCGCTTTGCAGCGCAATTCCGATTTGTGAGATTTCCTGAGATAAAACATTCAGATAATTATGGATTTTAGTCAGAATCCCTGTTGAACTAAAAAATTTCTGAAGTTTTTGATAATCGTTTTCCGAAGTGAATACTTTTTCATGCAGGTCAACAGAATTCAGGAACATTAAAACCAGAATTCGCGATGTGGTTGTGGATTCATTCATGATTTTCCGCGTGCGGAATACAGTATCCCGTGTTTCTTCCTGCAGATTTTTAATTCTTACCTGTTGGGAAATCATCTGGCTGAAAAGCGCATTATAATCGGGGTTGTTCTTATAAAAATTGGCTTTAATCCGAAGAAATTTGGCCAATTCCAGATAGTTTTCTCCAATCATCTGGCTTGCCAATTTATACGGTTGAATGGTGGAAATAATCATGAAAATAATGATAAACCAGCAGCATCCCAAAAAAAAGGTAATCATGCTTTTCAGTACATCATTTCCTGTAAAACCGCCATCAATAAAAATTCCGAGAACCACCAGCGACAAAGAGCCCAATGCGGCAAGACGTTGCCCATATACACCAATCATGGTGAAGAACATCCCAAACACAATGATTTCCAGATAAACCAGAACCGGAATGTTTTTTACCAAACTGGCAGTAAGTGCTACCAAAAAAAAACTGATTACGGCTGTGATTAATGTGTTTCTGCGACGAATATAAGGACCGGGCTGATCGGTAAGACCGACAAAACTGGTGCCCAAAGGAAAGAGAAAATATTCTTTCAGTAAACCGAAATAGGCAAGGATAAGACTCGGAACCACAATGGCCAGCGCAATCCGCACTCCGGAATAGATGTACTGGCTGCTGATGAATTTTCTGAATTCCGAGGTGTAGTTCATTTTGCAAAATTATTGAATTTAAAGCATAAAAAAGCCCCAAAATTCTGGGGCTTTCTATATTTATTGATTCCGGAATTAATAATCCTGTGCGTTGTAGGTATCTTCCCCGATATTCCAGGTAAGCCCAAAGCGAAGGGTATTGTCCAATGCGGTATTGATTTTGGATGTGTTTACCAAATAGGAAATATCCAAACCGAAAGACTGGTATTTTAACCCAATTCCCACTGTTGCATATTGCCTTCCACCTTGCTCTACACTCTCATGAAAATATCCTCCTCTTACTGCAAAAGCATTGTCGTATTCGTATTCTACGGCTCCGCTCAGCATCAAACTTTTTTTATTGCTGAATGATTTTCCGATTCCTTCCATTACGCCGACATTCGGAACGTCATAATCCGGTACGAGTTCTCCGTTTTCATCTTCATAATATCCTACGATAGATGGACCAGGAACCAGAAGTTTTGACGCTTCAAAGTTGATCCCAATTCGGTTTAAATCATCCATAAATAAATCGTATCCGGCTCCTAATCTTGCGATTGTAGGCAGGTAGGATCTGGATTCATCGTCCCCTGTATAATCTAATCTCGGTCCTAAATTCTGAATAGAGAAACCGGCTCTTGCACGGCCTTCATAATCATTAAAACTGGTGTGTCTTGGCGACATATAGTATCCGGAAACATCCACCGCAAAGGAGTTTGCGGGTTGCAATGTATTATCAGAATTAAATCCTCCAGATAAATCGGAACGGATAAAACGCCCGGTAACTGCCATGGAATAGGTGTCGGATAATTTCAAACCATATGCTACATCAATGGAAAATTCATTGGGTTGTGCAGTTCCTTCTTGCACAACTTCTGTTCCTACGAGTTTGGTAAGGTCTACCGCACCCATATTAAAATAGTAAATACTGGCACTGATGGTCGATCTTTCATCTTCTCCTAAAAACTTATGAAATGCTCCATATAAAAGGAATACATCATTGGTCAGTTTGCTCATATAGGGTGTATAGTTCACCGCAATGGAGGATGAGGTTCTGCTGAAAGGATATTTTGCTGCATTCCAAAACTGGGAAAAAGCATCTGAAGTGGTGGCAACACCCTGATCTCCCATACCTCCTGCACGTGCATCCGGAGAAATTCTGAGGAAAGGTGCTCCTGTAAGTACGGGACGAATATCACTTAACTGCCCGAACCCTGCAACGCCGATTCCCAAACCAAGACCTAAAAATAGTTTTTTAGTAAAACTCATAAGTATATTTTTATCGTTGTATTTTATTTCTAAATTATTTTAATAATACCATTTTTTCTACTGCGGTTGCACTGCCTTTGCATTTTTCCTGATTCTGGCTTCGTGCAAATATTTTAAAAATGTAAGTGCCTTTTCCCACAGTATCTCCATAATCATCTTTACCATCCCATTCTATAGCTGTTCTCGGAGTTCTGAATCCTTCCAAAAAGGGTTCAGCCGTTACCGATGTGCTGATGGTTCTTACCAGCCTGCCGGTTATGGTGAAAATCTGCACATTAACATCCAACAGATCATCACAATTGTGCTCAAACTGTACATAGGTTTTGTTGGTAAAAGGATTTGGCCAATTTAAGAGTCTTTTAACAATTAAATTTTGCTCTGTTTCATCCTTAACTATAAAGTTTAACGTTTCGGTTGTGGAATTATTGTTTATGTCCCAGATTTTAAAAGTAAGTTGGTGCTCTCCCGGAGTCAGGCTACGGAACGGATAGGTTACAACTCCTTTTTGATAATCGGCAAGATTTGGATTTACACAACCTCTGCCTTCCCCCGAAAAATAAAAATCGTTTAATACTACGGTATTGATAATCTGTCCGTCAAGATAAGTGGTGATGTCATGTCCAATTCCGGAACCCGTGGAATTGATACCTTTATCATCTGTTATACAAGCCAAAAGCATTGGATTCTGATCAGTAATTCCGCCATTTGCAAAATTGGTATTGTTCATATAAAGTCTTACTGTTGGCGGTGTATTATCATTAATTCCATCGGGATTAATTCCACCTACGGTTTGCTCCTGATTGTTGAAAACATCGTGTGCAGAGTTATCAGCATATAGTAAGATTCTCCCTTGTCCGATTTCATAATTAATGTCTTTAGGAACGTAAAATTCTACGGTAAAATTACCATTAACAACGGTTCCTGAGGATTTTACAATCGGGCTGCCTTCTTCCTGATAAGTGAGTTTCGGAAGCATTTTGGAGTCGTTATCATTATTGAGTGTTGTTTTAGTAATCTTTTTATCGAAGATATTTACGACTACTCGGCCATTGAAGGTTTCATCCAGACTTCCATCGGTTTTGTTGATTTTACCTTTTATTTTTATAAAATCTAAAGCTCTTATTTGCCCTGGAATCGGGGATTCAATGGCATCCACAACAAGTTGTCTTTTCGGGCGGCTGAGTTTTCCGGCAGGATCCCCCAAAAAATTTACCCGAAAATGGTCTAAGTGCTTGCCATATTGAATCTTTGCTTTTAGAAATGCATCTCCCAGATTGAGAAAGTCATCATTTTCAATTTCAAAAATACGATTAATAAACATTCTCGTAAATGCCACTCCATAGGAAATACCAATCTTTCTGCTTGAAGTAATAAGGGTTGCCGCACCACCCTGTGAAGATTTAATCACCTGCTCTCCGGCAGAAAATGTACCGGGATCATCCCACAGTGTAAATTCACAGGTAATGGTTGAAATTAGAGGAAAGCGAGAGTATACATTACTATAATTACTGAAATTCTGAATTTCGTCTAGAGTAAGTACACGTTCCTGCGCCCAGCCATTAATACCGCCGTGCCCAAAATACAGCATGAAAAGACTATTTCCCATATCATTCATAATGGCTTGATTAACTTGAGGATAACGTTGTCCTCCAGAAGAAATCTCTGCGGGATAAGCATCCAGATAGAGTTTTCTTATATTATATTCTTTTCGGGTTGTATTGGTTTCAAAATTGCTTACCAGCGCATTGTTTACGGTGGTATGGAAAGGGGTAGAATGGTCATAATCGTCGTCCACAACAAAATCAAGTTTCATTCTCCACTCACCAAATGGTGAGGATTGACCGGAGAGCGCATTGTTGTAAGCAAGTGTTTTATCAATCAGTAATTTTGCTTCGGAAAGTTTTGCAGCAGGAAGTCTTCCTACAGGAATATCAGGCATATTCTCTTGGGGCATGGCCGCTGTTTGTGGTAAAGTCATTACAATATAATCGTCTGATACAAATGAAGTTGTAAGGCTGCTACTTTCTTCACTTTGATAGGCAGGTACAATATCTGATCCGGGTGCAATATGCCCGCGGAAATCATAAGAAGAATCTCCCAGAATAAAAACATATTTCAAAGTTCCGGATGGTGTGTTGAGTTTTGTTACAAAATCGCGGATGGCAGTAAGATCTTTACTCCCACTGCTGAATTCGTTGTAAATTTTATTTACATCAACAACGGCAACATTATATTTTCCCTGATAAAAATTGGCAAGACGTTGGGTTTGTGGTAGAAATTCAGGAGAGGAAATCATTAAATAGTCCACATTTTGCATTGCCGAAAGGTCTTGGTTTTCTATTTTTCCAACCGCTTCCGGAATATATGCAGATGCTTGCGTGAATGCCACAAATTCATTATTGAAAATTTCACTTGAGGCACTATATCCAAAACTAAAAGTGGAGGAAGATCCCGATTTATTTATTTTTCTTTTTGCATTGGTAATATCGGAAACGTCCCATATCTGATCCAAACCAGAGGTGTTGCCCATACTGAAACTGTAATTTTCTCCTGAACCTTCTATAATTTCAAATTTACGAAAATTCATTTGTTGTCCGTTGAAATTCAAATTTTCAGAGTACTGTACTTCAGCATAATCCAGAAAAAAACGAGCAGTAGGGTTGATCGTAATATTTGGACTGATATTGAAAGTGATTTGATTGCCTGAGAATCCGCTTAATATTCCATCGTATTTTATTGGATAATATTCCTTGTCTGAACTAACAGTGGCTGAACTGGAACTCTGTCCGTTGATATTGAAAGATACGGAAGCTCTCTGGGCATTATATCCTACTACCCGAGCCCTAAATATAACTGAATCATCCGACTGAAGGGGAGACTGAGTGGTAAAAGAAATATTTTGCTCGGTTGTGAAACCTTCTCCTGTCCAAGTTCTTCCGAATTTCATAAGATTCAAACTTTCCGGATTTAATACCTGATAAGCGTCGTATCTTGTAATGGGAGTGCCACTTACAGGAATATCCGAATCCTGCACTCTTTTTCCCTCACCATGATCGAATGAAATAAAATAGTAGGCATAATCATCGTAAATATTCACGAAGTTATTCGGCGTATCCGATCTGGTTTCTGTTCTTTTGTTTCCGTTTCCGTTTGAGGTACCGTATATATTATATCCATTTGGACCTTGTGCATAAAAAAGAGCATAATCGTCCTGATTCCATGTGCCGTCATCTTCACCTATAACCTGGATGGCATTTTCCTGCAGTGCAGAATATCTTCCATCCTGATTAAATTCCGGAAGCATTATTCCTCCGTTTCCGTAGATTCTTAAATTTTTTGGATTTACTGAGCCGGGATTTATTCCCAAACGGTTTAAAAGTGTTGTGGTTACTTTAAAAATCCCGGATTTGTCTACCTTAATTTTATATATATTACCTTGTTTCAGAGGATTTTCCGTAGTCCCGTATTTTGGTGATGCCATCTTTTTTGGAGTGGTATCCGGAACCAGATCAAAAGAAGAAAGTCGGTAGATATTATCTTTTTCCCGCTTGAAAGCCCCTACTTTTACATAGCTGATGTTTGTTTGATCGTATTTATTATAATAAACTGATGAAGAAAAATCTTCTTTTTCCGGGAGATCATCCACAGAAACATCAAAAAGTTCTTTTTGAGGAATTTTTTCCCATTTTAGATTTTGGGGTTTAAGAATTTTCGAAGAGTTCTGATTTTCAATGATTATGGAAACGATTCGACCGTCATTCGTATAGCCGTTGTTCGTAAAAAAAGGGAGGTTTACTTTTTCCGTTCCGTAGTCCAGTACAGTCGAGCCATCCCAGTTCAGATTAATATGCTGGGCTCCGATTACAATTGAGAAAAAAGAAAAAACGACAGTGGTTAGAATTCTAAACATTTCATATTTGTTTTTTACGAGGTTACAAATTAAACGAAATTTTTAAAAATATTATATGATACAATAAAATTAATTTGTCTGCGTTTTGCAAAAAAAGCAATTCTTTATTTGAATAATTAAATTATTTATTTTTTCTTTGTACTCTGAAAATTCTAAATCAACTATGAATAAACTAAAGTTGTTTTCAATTATTGCATTAAGCACATCAATGGTTTTGGTTAGCTGTGGTGGAGGTAGCGGTTCCAAAAAAGGGGGCGGAACCAAAAGATTCACCAGTAAAACAGGCTGGAAGCCGAATGAAAAGAACGGATGGTTTTTTTCCGGAAAACAGCAAAAACAAAAAGGCTGGCCAGGAATGGTTTATGTTGAAGGAGGAACTTTTACCATGGGGTTGGTAAAAGATGATGTGATGCATGATTGGAACAATACACCAAGAAGGATGCAGGTAAGTTCATTTTTCCTCGGAGAAACCGAAATTACCAATTATGAATACCGTGAATATACCACATGGTTAAAGTTTGTATTTCCACCATCGGATCCAAGTTTCAAAGAAATTTATACCGGAGCACTTCCGGATACTTTGGTTTGGAACAACAAACTTTCCAGAAACGATTTTGCCGAAACTTATTTCCGTTCTCCGGAATACGATTATTATCCTGTAGTTGGAGTCTCCTGGCTTCAGGCTACAAAATATTGTGAATGGCTGACCGATCGTGCCAATGAAAAAGAACTGATGCGTCAGGGTGTGATTTCCAAAGATTTCTATTCCAATGACAGCAACAACATGGGAAGTTCTTCATTCAGTCTGGATAAATATAAAGCTAATGATCCTGAAATGCAGGCATACGTCAATGAAGAGCGTCTGAAAAAGAAAACAGGTATAAAAACCGATAATCAAAGGATTCTTGCCGCTAACAGAAATGCTACTTCCGGGCTTGTTGAAAAATTTAGACTTCCAACAGAAGTGGAGTGGGAATTTGCAGCATTAGGACTTCAAAAAGACAGAGAATATAATCTATATATGGATAAAGAACCTGAAGTTGAAAAACTGAAAGGAACAAAAGGTAGAAACAGAGGAATGTACCTTGAAAACTTCAAACAGGGGAGAGGAGATTATTCCGGTGTGGCAGGATGGAGAAACGATGGATCGCCAACCACTGCTGATGTCAGACAATATCCTTCCAATGATTTGGGTGTTTATGGAATGTACGGAAACGTTGCAGAATGGACTGCAGATATCTATCGTCCTATTATTGATGAAGAAGCAAGCGATTTCAATTATTACAGAGGAAATGCACCTCAACAGGTCGTTAAAAATGCAGACGGTACCTACAAAAGAATTGAAACCGTTCAATACGATACCCTTGCAGACGGACGTTTAGTATATAAAGGTTTGCCTGGACAGTATGAAAGAGAAACTGTTGCCGATTACAAAAACTTTAGAGATGGAGATTTTCAGTCTTCACTTGATGCAGGATACGGAAGATCAGAAGATAGTACAACAGCTGGATACAGTATGTATAATTCCAAAAGAAAAAGATTTTTTGTAGATGATCGCGGTCGCGTGATTATGCAAAAAGATTCCAAAGAAGCCACCACACAAATCAGTAACGATATTCGCGTTGTAAAAGGAGGTTCCTGGTTGGATGGAGCATATTGGCTGGATCCGGGACAAAGAAGATTTAAAGATGAAAACAAAGCCTATGGCTGGATTGGATTCCGTGTTGCACAGGATGCCAAAAACCAAGGAAAAGGCAGAACAAAACGTTAAAAATTCTTTTAGAAAATATTTATTAAAATCCTTCCTGAATTCGGGAGGGATTTTTTATTTTTGAATTATGAATCCGGAATCATTTTATCCTTTATTTTTACAGGCAGCCAGAGTTGTAATTGACAACCGTAAACTGGAAAAAAACGATATTTTTTTTGCCTTTTCAGGTGAAAATTTTAATGCCGCTACCTTGGCTGAACAAGCCATTGAAAATGGAGCGTTGGCAGTAATTGTAGAGCAAAAAGCATTTGAAAATGAATCGAAAAATATCTTCTATGTTCCTTCAACTTTAGAATTTTTGCAGGAGCTGGCAAGATATCATCGCGACCAACTTTTGATTCCGATTATTGCCCTTACCGGAAGCAACGGAAAAACAACGACAAAAGAGATTATTCGTGCCGTGCTCGCAGAAAAATACAATGTTCAGTACACTTCAGGAAATCTGAATAATCACATCGGTGTTCCGCTTACCATTCTTTCCATAAAGCCGGAACATGAAATGGCAGTTGTGGAAATGGGAGCCAATCATCAAAAAGAAATTCAGTTTTTATGTTCAATCGCCAAACCGGATTTTGGCTATATTACGAACTTCGGGAAAGCACATCTGGAAGGATTTGGCGGTTTTGAAGGCGTTATTAAAGGAAAATCTGAAATGTATGACTATCTGAAAGCCCACCATAAAGCCATTCTGGTAAATCAACAGGATCCGATTCAGGTAGAAAAAACCGAAGATTATTCTAAGAAAATCACTTTCGGAACAGCAGATTCCGATTATTATTTTGAACCTTTTTCCGAAGCACATTTTGTAGGCCTGAAATTCGGACAGGAAAAAGCACTTTCCAAACTGACCGGGAATTATAATTTCAATAACCTTTCCGCAGCGGCAACTTTTGGTTTTCATTTCGGAATTTCTTTTGAGCAGATTAAAAATGCTATTGAAAAATATACCCCGACCAATATGCGTTCGCAAGTGGTGAATAAAAACGGGAAAACTCTGGTGTTGGATACTTATAATGCAAATCCGAGTTCGATGGCGGAATCGCTGAAAAATTTCAGCAGTTTTGAAGGTTCAAAAACAGTTATTATGGGCGATATGCTGGAATTGGGTGATGAAAGTGAAAAAGAACACACCTCAATTTTACATCTTGCAAAGAATCTCGGTTTTGACCAGATTATTACGGTTGGAAAGAATTTCAAAGCCGTGAATACACCGGATTTCGCATTTGAAAATGTTCAGGAACTAATCGATGATCTGAGAGAAAATCCATTAACTTCACACAATATTCTGCTGAAAGGATCGCGAGGAATTGCACTCGAAAAAGCACTGGATTTTATCGGTTAGGAAGATTCCGGTATTCGTTAATCATCAGTTCAATATTGCGGAATGTATTGCCGATAACGGTTTTATCAATTTCCTGCTGATCTTTCCATTCTACTTTTGAAATGCCTTCCTCAATTTGTGGTTTTGGAGTTTCATTTCCGTGGTAATCCATTAAAAACCAATGGGTTGTTTTTAAAATTTTTTCGCCGTTTCGTTCCGTGTAAATGTGATAAGTCGTATTCAGGAATTGTTGGATTTCCATATTTTTAAGCCCGGTTTCTTCCTCAACTTCACGAAGTGCGGCTTCTTCCAGAGATTCTCCTTTTTCGATTTTGCCTTTCGGAAGATCCCATTTCCCCAATCTTTTAATGAAAAGTATTTTTCTATATTTGTTGCATACAATTCCTCCGGCTGCTTCAATAATTCTGAACATTCCGGAAAATTTTTCCCACATTTCCTCTAACCGGTCGCTGTAGACGTTAATCTCAGGGGTTGATGTGTTTTCCAAAAGGTCCAGTGCAATCTCCAGAGAAGAAATTCCTTCAAAAGGGATTTTTTTTTCTACCTGATCCGGTTTTCGGGTAAAGGATAATTTTTTTTCATTCACAAAAACTTTATACATTTGTGCAGTTTTAATAGTACAAAAATATAAAATGAATTTAGAAGGAAGAAAAATAATTGTAAATAAATCGGTGCAGGAGTTGGTGGAAATGCTTAAAAAACCGGAAGATTATAAAGATTTAATGCCAAGTTCGCTGACTAAGTTTGAAAGTTGGGAAGATGGTTTTAAATTTGGTTTAAGCGGAATGCCGGAAATCGCCTTGAAAATCGAAAATGTTTCCGATGATCAGGTGGTTTTGAAATCCGCCAGTTCAAGTCTAGATTTTGCATTAACCGGAACCATGAAACCGGTTTCCGAAGCACAAACAGAAGTGCAGTTGCTGTTTGATGGGAAATTCAATCCGTTTATTAAAATGATGGTGGAAAAACCATTGCAGAATTTTATCAATTCGCTTACCGATAATATTGAAAAATTATAATCGCTGTTTCGCAAAAATTAAAACCTTCGGAATATAGTTTCGAAGGTTTTTTTATGGGATTAATTTCAAAATATGGGGGAATAGGCAAAAAATATTGTTTAGTATCGATGATAAGAATCCGAAGGATTCAAATTTTTATAGAACAACAATTGTTGTTGAATTGTTCGACTCCGAAGGAGTCGAATCCCATTTGAACATTAGGAATCTCTATAAAATGTGACCTCGAAGAGATCACATTGTCATATCTTAACATTCTTTAAAAATCAATAGAGATATATTTGTTTTTCACAAATTATTAAATGTGCAGAAATCTTTAAGCACAACGTTTGTCATTTCGCAGAAATCTAAATTCTCTTTGTAGAGATGCTTTCAACATGACAAAAATAGTGAATTTTTTTTCAGTCTTTTTCCCAAAATTTTCTTCCTGATTTTTTTATGCAATAATTCCTGATGAATGATCGGCACTGCTTCCGGTGGAAGAAGAAAGAACATTATTCCGATTTTGCATTCTTAAAACACCCATAAATGCGAAAATCAGGGCTTCCTTATATTCAATAATTCCGGAATCGGGAATAATAATCTCCGTGTCCGAAAGTTCTGAAATTTGGTGGATTAAAAACCGGTTATATGCGCCACCGCCCGTCAACAATACATTTTTAAGATTATTTTTTTTGAAAACTTCTGCAATCTGAACCGCAATATGCCGGGTAAAAGTAGCCAGAATTTTTTCTGCCTGCATCCCTGAAAAAAGAAGATAAATATTTTCCTTCACCCATTCCAAACCTAGAGATTTTGGCGGATTTTCTTTATAAAATGAAAGGGTATTCAACTTTTCGAGCAATGCTTCATCTATACTTCCTGCTTTTGCAATAGCTCCGTTTTCATCAAACTTTTTGCCTAATTTTTGGGCAAATTCATTTAATACGATATTCACCGGGCATATATCAAAAGCGATTCTTTTTCCGTTTTTTCTGAACGAAATATTGGAAAAACCACCGAGATTCAGGCAGGCTTCATATTCGCTGAAAAGCAGTTCGTCTCCAATCGGAACCAATGGCGCTCCGTTTCCGCCCATGAGTACATCCTGCGAACGAAAATCGTAGACAACAGGAATTCCGGTTTTAAGTTTGATTGCTCTTCCATCCCCGATTTGTAAGGTGAATTTCCGTTGTGGCTGGTGAAAAACCGTGTGTCCGTGCGAAGCGATAAGATCGCAATTTTTGATGTGGTGCTGATGGATGAATTCAAGTACGTTTTCACCAAGATAAAAACCATATTCGGAATTCAGTTCCAGTAGATCTTCTGCCGAAAGATGAATGGCGTTTTTCAGTTTTGTTTCCCAAATTTCAGAATAGGGAAAAGTGCTGGTGTTGAGAATTTCAAATTGCCATTTTTCACCGTGATTCTCAAAGCGCGTGTAGCAGAGATCAAGACCGTCCAGACTTGTTCCGGACATTAAACCGATGGCGTGGAAATTCATTTTTTAAAACATTAATGAAGTACGAAAATAGAGAATTATTAGTTCTTCGCCAAAATCTATTAATTTCTATATTTAAGAATTATCTTATAGAAATCACATGGTAATTTCATATCTTAAAGAATATAAAAACACTTTAAACAAAACGTTTGTCATTTCGCAGAAATCTAAATTCTATTTGTAGGAGACGCTTATTGATGACAAAAACGGCGCATATTTATGAATTATAATAGGATATACAAAGCAAAGATGAAGTTATATAAAACCTCAATTATCTTATTGTTTTTTTCATGAAACAAAAGAACGAAGTAAAAATCACTTTCCTTTCTCGGGAATTTTTTTTGCATTGATGTCGCCGGTATTGTTGTAGAAGGTGTATTCCGAGAAATCGTCGCGCGCATCCATTCCGTTTGCACCAACCAGTGTAGAGCCGTCTTTATCGGTCACAAAAACGGTGTCTTTGGTATAAATTTTCTTTTTTATCTGATCCCAGAAAACGGACTGCATGGCAAAAATCTGACCTTCATTGGTTCGGATCACCACATTTCCACGGGCTTCATAAAACTTCTTTTTCTCGTTGATTTTGGCATATTTTGCTTTGATGGTTCCGGGAGAATCTGGTTTTTTCTTATCGAAAAATTTAATGTCAATCCCTCTTTTTGCAACGACATAAGGAGAATCTACAAATTCGTATTTTTCAATTAAAGGAGCTGTTGCACGTAGTTTTACAAATCCCGAATCACGCTGGACGATATTGGCATTATTAATAATCTGCGAAGGAAAATTAACGTTTTGATTTTTATTAACTTTCGTGAGGTCTTCTTCGCAGGAAACCAAAGCAAAAAATATAGCGCATCCCATGAAGACGGCTATATTTTTATATGCTATTTTCCGAAGAAGTTTCATTATTTTTTAATCATACAATGCTTTCTGGAACCAACGGTCTGCAAAGTTGATTCCGATGCGGAAGTTGATGAAATTTTGGTTAATCATATTGTTATCCAAGGTACCTCTTTTTCCAAATTCCACCCCAAAGTCGATTCCGCTCAAACGGCTTGTACTTCTGTTCTGGAACGGGAAGGATGCACCTGCGGTAACGGCGAATTTATTAATATCCGTGCCGTTAATATTCAGATTTCCTTTTTCATAATACGCACCATAACGGTAGGTTACTCTGGAAAAATAACTTCTGAAGTTGTTGATGTTCGGGATAAACCAACCTCCGGCAGAAACACGATAAGAATTTTCATATTGGAAAGGTTGTCCTAAAAACTGAATCGTTTCTCCTTTTCTAAAATCAAACTGTCCGGAAAGGAACCATTTGAAATCCCTTCCATATCCAATTCCGACAGAGGTTTCCATAGGAATCAACTGTTTGTCCTTGCTGGTTTTTTCGTCGATGATGGAAATGTTTTGTTTCTCGCTCAGGGAATTGTAATAATAGGTGCTGTTGGTGTAATAGGTTTCCATATTACCACTGTTCCCGAAAGAATAAGTGGCACCTAAGGTAAATTTACGGCTGTCGTCAATTTTTTTCTGATAAACGGTTCCGGCAGTAAAATTAAAGGTTTTAATCTTGTTGCGCGTTTCATATCCGTTGATAAGTTCGGCATTGCTGGAAGTAAGTTCATCAATATCATACAGATTTCCAAAGATGAAATTGCTGCGCAATCCCAATGCAAATTCCGGCGTAATTTGGTATGAAACACCAGCCTGAACAGTGTTCAGTGTTCCTTCACCACGGAAAAGATTTACATGCGTAATATCGTCTAATGTTTCAGTAGAAACAACGGAATACTTTTTAGAAGAGTAGGGTTGATACCCCATTCCGAATTTAATTTTCTTGGAGATCGGGAAAGCGATGGAAATATTCGAAATATAACTGGAATGCTTGGTTGCTTTCATGCTGTTGTAATCCGACTTCAGAAAATTGTTTTCGTTTGTTACCTCAAATTTTACGGAAGTAAGCTCCAGATTTGAATTTGCCGCAGGGTTTTCAAAATTAAAACTGTTGTTATAATCTGAAATATATGCCGTGCTAATTCCTCCCATTGCATTATTTTCCGTTGTGTTGTCAAACTTCACATCACCAATCCCGAATGCTGCATATGGTGAATTTCCAATAGATTGCGCATGGTAAAATGCTCCTGCAGTGATGATTGACAATACAAAAAATTTCTTCATCCTCAAATTTTAAAAATAATGCGCAAATATCTTAATAATTAATGACATCTGAAAGTTAAAATTTGTTAAGTCGATATCCCATATTTCAAAGGGATTTTTAAATTTTAGAGAATATAAAAATTGAAGGATGCATTTATCTTATGAACTCGAAAAAAATTAGTGATAAAATTAGTCACAAACTCTTAATGATGCCTATTTTTACCGTTTTTGATTTCTTATTTGTTAATGAACTCGGTTTCATCCATTTTCAAAAACTGTCCTACAAATTTTCAAAAACTTTTTGCGGATGGTTCAGGGTTTCTTTTAACTGCTTGCTGTCCAGTTGATTTTCCCATTTCGCTACCACAACCGTCGCTACAGAATTACCGATTACATTAGTAAGTGCGCGGCATTCACTCATGAATTTGTCGATTCCCAAAATTAGCATCATTCCCTGTACAGGAATTTCAGGAACTACAGCTAAAGTTGCCGCCAGCGTGATAAATCCTGCTCCGGTAACGCCGGCTGCTCCTTTGGAACTAATCATGGCGACCAGAAGCAGCATAATCTGTTTTTCAAGCGTGAGCGGGATATTGCAGGCTTGCGCAATAAAAAGTGCCGCCAGCGTCATGTAAATATTCGTTCCGTCCAGATTAAAGGAATAACCGGTGGGAACAACCATTCCTACGATTGTCTTGGAGCATCCGGCTTTTTCCAGTTTTTCCATCAGCCCGGGCAAAGCAGGTTCTGAGGAACTTGTGCCTAAAACCAGCAAAAGTTCTTCCTTGAGATAACGCAGAAGTTTAAAAATATTAAAACCGCAATACCAGGAAACTGCGCCCAATACTACCGCCACAAAAATAAATGAGGTGAGATAAAAAGTTCCCACCAAATACGCGAGTTTGTAAATGGATTTTAATCCGTATTCGCCAATGGTGAAGGCAATCGCGCCAAATGCACCAATGGGCGCAAGTTTCATTAATAAATGAACAATTTTGAAAATAGGAGCGGAAAGTGCCTGAAGAATATCGGTGACTTTCTGGCTTTTATCTTTTGTTAAAACCAATGCAACACCCATTAAAATTGAAACCAAAAGAACCTGTAAAATATTTTCGCCTACCAAAGGACTGAACAAAGTGGTGGGAATGGTGTTGAGCAAAAATCCTGTTAATGTAGATTCGTGTGCTTTTTCGGTGTAATAACTAACGTCGCCCTGTAATGTTGCAGGGTTGATATTTAACCCGGATCCCGGCTGGAAAATATTGGCGACTACAAGACCAACAACCAAAGCAAATGTGGATAGTGTGATGAAATAAATCATGGCTTTTGTAGCAATTCTCCCCACTTTTTTCAGATCGGACATGTGTGCTATTCCCAAAGTCAGTGTGATGAAAATTACCGGAGCAATAATCATTTTTACGATTTTGATAAATCCGTCGCCCAAAGGCCGCATTTTTTTTCCGATTTCCGGATAATAATGGCCGAGTAATAAGCCGATTCCAATTGAAAAGAGTACCTGAATGTACAGCTCCTGATACAGTTTTTTCTTTTTTTTCATATTTTTTGGGATATTGTGTAAAAATGCATTACTATATTATACTTCTATGCATAAAGTAATTTATCAGTTTTGAAAGGTGTTAAAAATTTCCGTTAATTTTCAGAAATAAAGCCGATTATCAGAAGTTTTTTTATGGTTTTAAAAATATATAATTATCCCATAATTCCCAGTTTTTTTTCAGTTTTTTGAATGGTTTCAGTTGAATTTATATAGGATTTCCAACATAATACTGACATTCAATAATTTATAAAATTGAATAGTATCATTATTATGCTGAAAATATCTCTGAACCCCTCTTTTTTGATGGATTTTTCGAAGTATTGGTGATGTATTTTTTACCGAATAAGGTACTGCGCTTAAGAATTTTTTAAGAAATCATTTGAAAGCATTGTTGTCCGATAAAAATTAGAAATAAAATTAACAGGTCTCTCCTTCGGAGCTCTAATTATGGGAACGACTATTCCTATTAACAGTTTGCTCCAATGGAGCTCTGTATTAGTTCCATTGGGATTTACTGTTAATAGAAAAATATCAGCCAGTGAAAATAAAACTCCAGAGGAGCGACCTGTTTATTTATCCTATTAGTATTGCGTTTTTCGATTTGTTTATTTTTTTTTATCGGACAACAATGATTTGAAAGTAATGAACTTCATCCGTTTATTCCAAAGCCACGGAATCGTCTCCGCGTCCATCGGCAACAGCATGAAGTGTTCCATTGTCATCAATCAGAATCATTTCTGTTTTTCCGATATAGGGAATTCTTTCAAAAGTATAATTCATTTTTTCCAGATCCGAAATGGTAGTTTCAGGAAATCCTTTTTCCACTTTAATCACTTCCGGAAGCCACTGATGATGAAATTTCGGAGCATTTATGGCAATATTAGCACTTTGTTTAAAATCCACAACATCTACAACCGACTGGAATACAGACGTAGGAATGGTGGTTCCGCCAGGAGTTCCCACCACCATAAATATTTTTTTGTCTTTCAGTAAAATGGTAGGAGTCATTGAACTCAACATACGTTTTTTGGGTGCAATCGCATTGGCTTCTCCGCCCACCGCACCAAACATATTCGGAACACCGGGTTTTACAGAGAAATCATCCATTTCATTATTCAGGAAAAAACCGGCTCCGGAAACCATTACTTTACTTCCGTAGTAGCCGTTTAAGGTGGTGGTTACAGACGCTGCATTTCCATCTTTATCGATGACCGAAATATGCGTAGTTTCCGTACTTTCTTTCGTGGGTTTAATGATTTTTCCGACTTCTGCACTTGGCGTAGCCTTTTCCGGATTATAGGATTTCCAGCGGTTTCTGAGGTATTCTTCAGAAATCAGCATATTGGTTTTATCTTCAATAAAATCCGGATCACCCATATATTCTGCACGGTCTGCATAAGCCCGTCTTTCGGCTTCCACCATGATTTGAACGGCTTTTGTGGAATTTATCTGGTATTTTTCAAGATTTTCAAAAGCGCACATTTTCAGCATTTGAGCAAGCAGAAGACCACCGCTTGAAGGCAAAGGCATAGTAACCACCGTATTTTTTTTATAATCAAAAACGAGAGGTTTGCGTTCGGCAACTTTATAATTTTTAAGATCGGAAAAACTTATAATTCCGTTTCCTTTTTTCATTTCTGCAACCAAAAGATCTGCGGTTTTTCCTTCATAAAAGCCTTTTTTACCTTCTTCTTGAATTCTTCTTAATGTTTCTGCCAAATCTTTTTGAATCACCACATCACCTTCCTTCCATTTTTCTTCTTTTAAAAAAGGGATTGTAGTATAGTTATGTTTTTTAAATGCTGATTGTGAGTTATTTAATAAACTGGCTTCTTTGTCGGTAATGGCAAACCCTTTTTCTGCAAGATCAATCGCCGGCTGAATCAGTTCATGCATCGGCAATTTGCAATGTTTCAGCGTTTCAAAAAATCCGGCAACGGAACCGGGAATCCCTACGGCAAGCCTTCCGTTCTGCGAAAGATCAGTATTGGCAGTTCCGTCTTTCCCGATGTACATATCTCGTGAAGCCTTTTCAGGAGCGGTTTCACGGTAATCCAGCGTGAACATTTCACCATTGCTTTTCACTCCCACCAAAAAACCGCCACCACCAATATTTCCGGCTTGTGGATAGACTACGGCGAGCGCATATTGCGTGGCAACAATGGCATCGAAAGCATTTCCACCTTTTCTCAGCATTTTTGCCCCAGCTTCACTTGCCAAAGGATGTGCGGAAACGACTGCACCTTTTGCCTTTGCTTTAACCTCCTTAATAATATTGTAATCGGTAAACTGGGCATTAAAACTTGTAGAAATAATCAGAAATAGCAGGAAAATAATACGCATGAAGTGTAATTTTTTTCAAATGTAAAAATTGTTTTTCAAAACCTCGATAAATAATTAAATTTGTGCCTTATTCAAATTGACTTAAATTATGGAATCTTCCACGGAAAAAATCCTGATTACAGGAGCTCTTGGACAAATTGGAACGGAACTGACCAATCGGCTGGTAAATATTCACGGGAAAGAAAATGTTGTCGCTTCCGGACTGGATCGTTGGGACAAATCGCTTACTTCCGCCGGTTATTATGAAAGAATGGATGTAAGTAATACGCAACTGGTGCGGCAAATTGTAAAGGATTACGGAATTACCACTGTATATCATCTTGCGTCTTTGCTTTCCGGAACTTCTGAAAGGCAACCACTTTTTGCATGGCGGCTGAATGTGGAACCGCTTTTAAATTTCTGCGAAATGGCAAAAGAAGGACTTCTGAAAAAGATTTTCTGGCCGAGTTCGATAGCCGTTTTCGGAACAGGAATACCAAAAGATAAGGTAGGGCAGGATGTGGTTTTGAATCCGACAACGGTATACGGAATTTCCAAACTTGCGGGCGAAAAATGGTGCGAATATTATTTTAATAAGTTTGGTGTGGATGTACGCAGCATTCGCTATCCCGGTTTGATTTCCTGGAAAACTCCGGCTGGCGGAGGAACCACGGATTATGCGGTAGAAATCTTCTACGAAGCAATTGAGGAAGGTAAATACACCAGTTTCATTACCGAAAATACAGCAATGCCAATGCTGTATATGGATGATGCGATTAATGCCACTTTGAAACTGATGGAAGCACCGAAGGAAAATCTTAGCGTGCATTCTTCCTATAATTTGGGCGGAATGAGTTTTACGCCAAAAGAACTGGCTGCCGCAATTAAAAATGAAATTCCTGATTTTGAGATTGATTATCAACCGGATTTCCGCCAGGCAATTGCAGATTCTTGGCCGGCATCCATTGATGATTCTGTTGCAAAAAAAGATTGGGGATTAAGCTATGAATTTGATCTCCCGGCAATGACAAAAGAGATGATAAAGAACTTAAAAATTAAATTACAAAAGTAAATTCATATACAATGAGATTGAATGTTTTTTATTTAAAGTATTTAAAATCAGTATATTGTATAATTTAAATAAAATTAACTTTAATTGATATTATTAACCTTCAATATCATCAATCATGATGTGAATCTGAAGAATAGCAGGGATATTTCGGGGGAAGAAAATACCGATATTACCGTAAAAAATACCCATGCCATTCTCAGAATTCTCGATCTTCATGATATAAGAGCTACTTTTTTTGTGGAAGTTTCCCTGTGTGAAAACCTGAAAATACTACTGAAAAAAATAGTTTCAAAAGGTCACGAAATTTCTTTTTACAATAAAAATTCTTCGGTTGAAGAAATAGAAAATGCAAAAGTTTTCACCGAAAATACAATTGAAAAATTCATCAGGGGAATTCGGCAAAAAGAGGTAAGTTTTTCTTTGTCCCAGTTAAAGCCATTAGAATTCACCTATATTTCGAATATTGAAAATGCGAGTATTCTTTTTCCTTTCAAGCGTTTGCAGCGCGATACCGAGGTTAAAGAAGAAATGGGAATCAGTATTGTTCCCGAAAGCATTTCTCCCTATTCGCAGATTCCGTACAATGATTTTACGTTTCAGATGATTCCACAGGAATTATACCAGAATATGGTGATTGAAACGCTAAAAAACGAAGAATTTGTATTGATTTATCTTGATTCCCGGCAATTTACCGACCTCAGGGAATTTCCGTTTAAAGTCCCATTCTACCGTAAATTTAATGCCGGAAGAAAAATGGAAGATAAGTTGGATCGTTTTTTACAGTTCATTAATGAGAAGGAATATGCTGCATCCAGAATGAAAGATTATCTTTTTTAAATTATAGTATAGTTGTAGTATAAAAAAATAAGACTTAATACAGTTCAAAAACGGTAATTTCTGGAAGAATTCCTACTCTTCCCGGATAACCGATCACTCCAAAACCACGGTTTACATACAGATATTTACCTTCGCTTTGGTATAAATCTGCCCATTTCGGATAGCGGTATTGTACAGGGCTCCATTTGAAATTTTTAAGATCAATTCCGAACTGCATTCCATGCGTATGCCCTGAAAGCGTAAGTTGCACATTGGACGGGTGAAATTTCACAATACGGTCAAAATGTGTAGGATCATGGCTCATCAGGATTTTTGCAGCATTTGAAGGAATTCCTGCCGCAGCTTTATCAAGATCACCGAATTGAGGAAAAGGTTTTTCGCCCCAGTTTTCCACTCCCAGAATATACAGTTTTTCTCCGTCTCTTTCAATAAAACGGTGTTCATTCCGGAGCATTTCAAAGCCGGCTTTCTTTTGTAAATCAATGAGATTTGGGATGTTTTTCGCTTTTTCCTGTGGAGATTTCCATTCCGCATAATCGCCGTAATCGTGATTTCCCAGCACCGAATATTTCCCGTCTTTTGATTGTATGGTGGAAAATAATGAAACAAAAGGAACAAATTCATCCGCGTAATTGTTCACCATATCACCTGTAAAAAGTACCAAATCGGCATTTTGTTCATTAATCAGATCAATGGCTTTTTGCAGTTTTTCGGGATGGGAGAAACTTCCGCTGTGAACATCTGAAATCTGAACAATTCTATATCCTTTGAATTTTTCCGGAAGTCCTGCGATTTTCAGTTTTACTTTTCTCGCGCGGAAACGGTATTTTCCGAATGCCACACCGTCGATAATCAACCCGGAGAAAATTCCAGCCAGTCCAAAACCCAGCAATGAAAGAAATTTCCGTCTTTCCGGAAAATGAGGCTGCGTATTTGAAAACTGTTGATACCCGAAATGTAGCAGTCTGAAAATATCTTCTACCAAAAGCATCAGTGCGATAAAAATTTTGGGAACTAAAAAAGCCAGAAATATCGTAGTGATAATATGAATTCTGTGGTGATCCCGATCGGAACGGTGAACATTCAGAACTTCATACAGCATAAAAAGGTACAACAAAACGGTAATTCCGATATAGGCAATTCTTATATAGGTGTTGGAAATAATGGTTTTAAATGCTTGATATACATAGATTTCAAGCAGAAAAAATATTCCGGTAATGATGAGAAAATTCTTTTGCATATTTTTTAAATAAAAAAGCACAAAGTACAAATCTTTGTGCTGAAATTTATCTTTTCGTAAATGAATTCAATGTTAAGGAAAACGATAGACTACGGCATTAATATTCATGCCGGCTCCAACAGAAGTGAAAATAATATTGCTGTGATCCTTGAATGTTTGATCTCCCAGTTTGTGTTTACGAATTAAATCGAACATGGTAGGAATCGTAGCAACGGAAGAATTTCCAAACTGCTGAATCGTCATCGGAGAAATAGAATGGTCATAATCGGTTTTTCCGTAAAGTTTAAACAAGCGGGTAATCATAGCATAATCCATTTTCGCATTGGCCTGATGAATCAGGATTTTATCAATATCGTCAATGGTTAATCCGGCATCATCAATGGTTTGTTTAATCGCATCCGGAACGTATTTCAGGGCGTATTCATAAATTTTTCTGCCCTGCATTCTGATGTAGAGTGATTCCTGATCTTCCGCATTCGGATTGATGGTTTTGGCATTACACAGATAATCCACTTCAGGACCGTTGTCGCACAAAGTATTGTCGGAGATTATTCCCACATTTTTTTCATTGGTTGCAGTTACCACTACTGCACCGGCTCCATCGGCAAAAATCATTTTATTGCGGTCGTAAGGATCGGTTACACGGCTCAATGTTTCGCCACCGATAACCAGAATATTTTTTGCACGTTCTGCTTTTATTAAAATATCTGCAAGAATCAGTGCTTCCACCCAACCCGGACAGCCGAAAATCATATCATAATTGATACAATGACGGTTTTTGATTCCCAGTTTGTTTTTCACTCTTCCTGCCATACTCGGCATAAAATTCTGAGTGCCATTCACAGAAACCTCACCAAAATTGGTTGCGAAAATGATATAATCCAAAGATTCAGGATCAATACCAGCATCTTCAATCGCAATACGTGAAGCTTCGGTAGCCATATCGGAATTATTAAGATGATCATCAATATATCTGCGGTTCTCAATCTCGGTAATCTCCACAAATTTTTGGATGATTTCTTCGTTGGGTTTGTCCAGTTTCTCGCCATCATCGGTGTAGAATTCAGAATTCATAAAATGATCTTTTCCTATAATTCTCTCCGGGATATAGCTTCCGGAACCTATAATGATTGTATTTGGCATGGGTTTGTTTTACAAAAAATTTTGACAAAGTTAAGAATTAATATTGTATTCATACTCAAACAAAAAAAGTATTAAATTTGCATTTCTTATCCTTGTACAGAATGAAAATAACTCCCGCGCAGAAAGGATTGCTGTATTCCGTTTTTTTTGTGGTTGCCGCATTTGGTATATATTTTTTGTTTTTAGCGAAACGAAATTATTATGTGGTTGATAATCCTACGGACAATCTGTATTATTTCAGCATCAATAATTCTGGGCAAAAAGTAATTGCAGCCGGACAAACCGTAAAAGTCGATCTGAAAAAAGGGAAGAATAAAATAAAAGTTTTCGATGCACAGAAAAAACAGATGTACGATTCCGCATTTACCGTAAATAAAATCCGCGGACTTTTGAATATTGCCCATCAGGATTATTACATCAATACACAATATTATGGGTATGGCTTAAATAAAGATTCCTTACTTTTGGAATTAAGAAAAACAAATATCGACGGAAAACTGTATCTTGGAGCTCCGAAACATTTTAACAAGCTCTTTACTGATGATTTTTATTATAATGTTGATGAAGATTATGATAACCTAATCAAGAACGTGCAAAAAGTGGAAACCCGAACGAAAATTTTTCGTAAGCAGGATTTCCTGAATTATTACAAAGAATATTATAAACTATAGTTTTGAAACAAGTTACCCCTTACAATACACAAGCTAGCAAAAAAGAACAGGTAGAAGATATGTTCGATAATATCGCCGGAAAATACGATTTTCTCAATCGTTTGCTGTCGATGAAAATTGATGTTACCTGGAGAAATAAACTGGTAAAAATGATGAAAGAAGATCAGCCCAAACTGGTGCTCGATGTGGCAACAGGAACCGGTGATCTCGCTATTACCATCCAGAAAAATCTGGGCTGCGATGTCGTAGGTCTCGATCTTTCACAGAAAATGCTCGATGTAGCCATCGAAAAAGTAAAGAAGCAAAACCTTCAGGATAAAATTACCATGTTGAAAGGAGATGCAGAAAATTTACCCTTTGAAGATAATAAATTTGATGCTGTAAGCGTTGCATTTGGAGTAAGAAATTTTGAAAACCTCGAAAAAGGACTCGAAGAACTGAAAAGAGTCGTGAAGGAAAACGGAAATGTGTATATTCTTGAGTTTTCAAAAGTAGATGGACCATTAGGTTGGTTGTACATGTTTTATTTTAAAAATATACTTCCGAGAATCGGGAAACTGGTATCCAAAGATGCCCGCGCATACACTTATCTTCCGGATTCTGTAAATGCGTTTCCTTCAGGAGCAATTATGAGAAGTATTTTGTACGACAGAGGTTTCAAAGAAGTAGTATATACCAAACTCAGTTTGGGAATAGCCACGATTTATAAAGCAACAAAATAAATAATGAGGAGATCGTTTTTTAAAATTTTATTAATTTTCGCAGTTAGTTTTGGCACTTATGCCAGTTCTCAACTCTTCCGCACCAAGGACAGGATGGATAATCTGGAAGGCTTTGATAACCAGAAATTCAGTTGGGGATTTTACCTTGCAGCAAATAATTTCGATTATAAACTTGTATTAGATCCGAAATTCGGAATGGATGGGCAGAAAAATATGGTTCAGAGCAAATCATCCTACAGCTTCGGAGCCGGGCTAATCGGGAAAATGCGCTTGAATCAGAATTTTGACCTGCGCCTTGAACCGGGATTGCAATTTGCACAGCGCGAACTTACCTTTGATACCCAATCCAACGATCAGTATGCAGGCGGAACTACTGCCAACGATCCCTTTCTTCCGCAAGTACTTACAGATGCTGACAAATTACGAACTGTAAAATCTACGTATGTGGATATTCCGTTGCTTCTGGAATTTCATGGGGACCGCTGGTACAATTCAAGACCGTATGTAGCTACCGGTGTGAACTGGATGCTGAATCTTCAGTCCAACAGCAAAAGTGCAGATGATAATCAGCAGGGAATATTCAGAACCACCACCAGTAATTTTGCATGGACTGCCGAGTTGGGAATTCAGTTTTACTTCAGCAGATTTAAACTGACTCCGGCAATTCGGGGAACCTTTATGATTAATGATGAAATGGTTGCCGATAATGCAGAAACACCACCTTATTGGACAAGTGCGATTGGTGTTGGGAAAACAAGAGCACTTATGTTTGTTCTTAAATTCGAGTAGCAGATAGAAAAGATATTTTAGCACAGACATTAAGAGGTTTTTAATCAGCCTCTTTTTTTATGATAAAAATCATTATTTTTATTTATTCTAAATAAATATTTTTGTGAAAAAATTTTAAGATGATAAAACAAACAATTTTTTGCTTTGTTATTGCGAGCAGTTTTTTTCTGAATGCTCAGCAAAATTGTACTCCGCAGGAAGCCGGAAATACGCTGGGAGAAACCGGATGTGTAAACTTTAATTACCGCAATCAGGACGTATTTTACAAAACTGTAAGAGCAGCCGACGGAAATGAGTGGCTTCTGCAAAACCTTGGAAGTACACAAGTAGCGGAAAGTATCGGCGATGAAGACGCACGCGGAGATTATTTTCAGTGGGGACGTTGGGATGATGGTCACCAGTTGAAAAATTCCGAAATGACAGAAGTATATCCAGATCCCAATAACCCTTTGGGTTTAGGAGCTGGAACAGCATTTTTCTATATCAATGGCGGAAGTCCGTGGACATCCAATTATACCGGATGGTTTGCCAATCCCGAACAAAATGATACATGGACAGCATCAAATTTAAGTGAAGTTACCCAACACAACGGAATGGATCCCTGTAAAGCCATCGGAACAAACTGGGAAATCCCGTCCGAAGAAGATTGGAATTTAGTCATGCAGAAAGAAGGTATTTTTCCTAAACCCGAAGGTGCTACCAATAATGGGATTACCCGCGCATTTGAAAGTAATCTGAAGATTTCAGGAGCGGGAGCCAGAAAAGACGATTCCTTTGCTTTTGAAGGTCAGCGTGCCTATTTATGGACAAAAACAGCAAGTACCAATCCCAATTTTTACCGTTATGTTTATCTCGGTACTTATGCGGGAACTACAACCGGATTTGGCGGAGATGCAAAAAGTCATGGTTATTCTGTGCGTTGCGTAAATAAATCCACGAATACCCTTGGCGTACAAAATGCGGCAACATCCAAAACGAAACTGGTTCCGAATCCGGCAACAGATGAAGTGAGAATTACGGGTGTTGATTCAGTGGTTAAAATCCAGATTTACAATGGATCAGGACAATTAGTGAAAGAAATTAGTAATAGTGAAAAAGCAGACGTATCTGCCTTATCAAAAGGAACTTACCTCGTGAAAATAAGTTATAAAAACGGAAAAACAGAAACACAAAAAATGATAAAAAATTAATTTTTCAGGAAACAAAAAGAGGATAGGTAAAAATTTTAAATATCCGATATAGTTTCTCACTTTTTCAGGATCCGGGGTTTTCCCCGGATTTTTTTATCATTTATTTTTGATCGATTAAAATGCATCATTTTTATGGATTAAGAACAAAATTTGGGAAGAAAGACTGAAAAAAAATGTGAGATGATATTTTCATAAAAGATAGCGCACCTCCGGCGCGCGCAATCCTATTTTCAAACCTATTCTACACAGATAGCATTCCTCCGGAATGCCTTTTGCACCAACATACTATTTTTCATACCTACCAACAAAAGAGCGATCATCATTCCGGAGGAATGAAATTTGTGTAATAATAATAAGCGAAGAAAAAAAGGCATTCCAGAGGAATGCTATCTTAATTATACTTATCAATCAGAATTGTAATTGATAGTATCTTGTAAATTCAAATATGGGAAAAGAAAAAACTTTTTCCTCTTCAGAATGGTTAATATTCTTGCTTAGTCTCCGGATTTTGAGCCTAATCCATTTTCTTTAAACACACCAAAAAAATTTCATTTTTAATGAATTACATCCTATATGTTTTTAAAAGTATAAAAATTTAATTATTAATATTTTACAACTTTACATATAGTGTGAATTCTCATACAGTACACATGAAGTAATTATTCTGATAATCAGAACGATATAGAAGTGTTTTAAAAGATTACTTTTAATATTTCCTTTTCAAATGAAAAATGTTTAATTTTGTGAATTGTTAGAATTTTAAGTCTATTATGCCCACGGATCTGGAAGAAAATTTTTCACAACTTGAGAAGAAAGTTCTGGCCGTTGCCAGAAAATATCAGACCTTGAACGAAAAGTTTAAAGAACTTTCAGAGGAACATGAGCAGTTGAAGGAGAAATACGATGAAGAAGTAAAAAATAGTAGAACTTTGGTTGAAGAGCAAAAAAATATAAAATTGTATTCGGCATTAGCAGGAAATCCTGAGCATAACCGCCTGATGAAAAACCACATCAACAGGTTGGTGAAAGAAATAGATTTGTGCATTGCCCAACTTCAAAATAGCGGATTATAATGGATTCAAGAAGGATTACCATAAATATTGCAGGTAGAACCTATCCGCTGAATGTACCCGCCGCCGAAGAAGAAACCCTTCGGAAAGTCGGCAAGCAAATTGAAAATATGATTAAAGATTTTGAAGCCAATTTTGATGTAAGAGATAAACAGGATGCTTTGGCCATGTGTGCCCTCAAATTAGGAGCAAACGCAGAAGTAGCCAGTCTCTCCGTCAACAAAAATATTGAAGTTTCTAATGAACGGTTGAAAAACATCAGCCAATTATTAGAAAATCTTGAGGAATAATAATATTTCCTTGAGGAAGATTTTCCTACAATGGTTCTAACACATTACAGGTAAACTCAACGCAGTACAATTGCCGAACGAATGTTCATCTAATGGCGCGCCGGATTTCCCGGATTACAAAAGGTGAAAATCAGTTCAAATCGTGTTGATTAAGGAGTTTACTCTATATCAGTGAACTGTTGTAGGATTTTTTATTTTTAGCAAGTATGACAATTAAAACTATATATAGATTATGACAACCGCGATAATTGCCGGTATTGTTTGCCTGATTGTAGGTGCTGCTTTAGGAATCATTTTTTCCAAAAGTTCCCTCAATACCAAAGCAAAATTTTTACTGGAAGATGCAAAGAAAAATGCAGATAATATCATTGAAAAAGCCACCGTTCAGGCCGAATCCGTAAGAAAAGAAAAACACCTTCAGGCAAAAGAAAAATTCCTTGAACTGAAAGCACAACACGATGCTGATATTCAGGCAAGAGAAAGAAAAATGCAGGAAGCCGAAAAACGGATCAAAGACAAAGAAAACAAACTGAACGACGAACTCAGCAAAACCGGAAAACTGGAAAAAGACCTCGACCGCCAGATTGCTGATTATTCTAAAAAGAACGAAATTGTAGAAAAGAAACAGCAGGAATTGGATGTAGCCACGGCACAAAAAGTAGAAATGCTGGAAAAAATTTCAAATTATTCTGCCGAAGAAGCCAAAAACGAACTGGTAGAATCCATGAAAGCCGAAGCAAAAACCAAAGCTCAGGCGCATGTACAAAGCATCATGGAAGAAGCCAACATGAATGCCAAAAATGAAGCCCGTAAAATCGTCATTCAAACCATCCAGAGAATCGGAACCGAACAGGCGATTGAAAATTCTGTTTCCGTGTTCAACATCGAATCCGATGAGGTAAAAGGAAGAATTATCGGTAGAGAAGGGCGAAATATCCGCGCTTTGGAAGCCGCAACCGGTGTTGAAATTATTGTAGATGACACTCCGGAAGCAATTCTGCTTTCCTGTTTCGATCCGGTAAGAAGAGAGATCGCAAGACTTTCCCTTCACCGTTTGGTTACTGACGGAAGAATTCATCCTGCAAGAATCGAAGAAGTGGTGGAAAAAACCAAAAAACAAATCGAAGAAGAAATTATCGAAGTTGGAAAAAGAACCATTATCGATCTTGGAATTCACGGACTTCACCCTGAACTCGTGAAAATCATCGGAAGAATGAAATACCGTTCTTCTTACGGGCAAAACCTGCTTCAGCACTCCAGAGAAACGGCAAATATTGCGGCAACAATGGCTGCAGAATTAGGATTAAATGTGAAATTGGCCAAAAGAGCAGGATTGCTTCATGATATAGGAAAAGTTCCGGAACAGGAATCTGAACTTCCACACGCACTTCTCGGAATGCAATGGGCAGAAAAATACGGTGAAAATCCTGAAGTGGTAAATGCCATCGGAGCGCATCACGATGAAATTGAAATGACCTCGTTATTGTCCCCGATTATTCAGGTGGCAGATGCAATTTCCGGAGCAAGACCGGGAGCAAGACGTCAGGTTTTGGAATCTTATATTCAACGTTTGAAAGATCTGGAATCTGCTGCGATGAGTTTTGATGGCGTTTCCAGTGCATACGCCATTCAGGCCGGCCGTGAGCTTCGTGTAATGGTGGAAAGCGGAAAAGTAAACGACGAACAGTCCGCTCAGTTGTCTTATGACATTTCGGAAAAAATTCAGAATGAATTAACCTATCCCGGACAAGTTAGAGTAACCGTAATCCGTGAAACCCGAGCGGTAAATATTGCGAGATAACAGGTAAACCTCTTTAAAATTTATAAAAAATAAAAATCTCTTCAAAACAAAATGAAGGGATTTTTTATTTTTGGAAAAAGCAATCGGATATTACAAAAACGGCTTCATTTCATCTTCAATATTCCTGCGCAGTTCCATCAGTTTTATGGCATAATGTTCCATGTTTTTTTCCTGCTCTGTTTCCGGAATAAATTTGGGAACGTTTACCGGATTCCCTTCATCGTCAACCGCTACAAATACGATGATGCAATGGGTTTTCTTTTCAAATTCCTTGCGCTTGATATTTCGCGAAAATACATTAATGGCAATATGCATACTCGATTTTCCGGTATAAATCACTTCTGCCTCAACTTTCACAATATGCCCGATTTTTATTGGCGAAATAAAACGAATTCCACCAACGTAAACGGTAACACAATAGCTGGAACTCCATGAACTTGCGCAGGCATACCCGGCCTGATCGATCCATTTCATCACGCTTCCGCCGTGTACATTTCCGCCATAATTTACATCTCCGGGTTCGGAAATAAACTGAAAAACCATTTTGCTTGAAACCTCCATTTTCCTGAAATTTGATTAAAGATATTTATAAATTTCTGAAATCCTTTAAATAATGCTAATTTTGAAAGATGAAAAAAGTATTCTACCTGAAAACCTGCGGAACCTGTAAGAAAATAATGGCAAAATATAATCTGTCGGACTGGGAATTTCGCGAAATAAAATCTCAACCCGTCACCAAAGAAGAGCTGGCGGAAATGTATGCCAAAACCAAATCCTACGAAGCCTTGTTCAGCAAAAAATCCACCCAGATCAAAGCTCGCGGAATTGATGTAAAGTCTTTGAAAGAAAAGGATTTTAAAGATTTAATCCTCGATCATTATAGTTTTTTGAAGCGTCCGGTTTTCATGACGGATGAAGTGATTTTTGCAGGAAGTGATAAAAATAATCTGGAAAAACTGGATCAATTTTTTGGGGAATTCAATTGAATTTTTTTAACCCACAACTTTCAAAATTCCGCTATTTCGGACATACCACTTCAAATTCCGTTCTTCTGTTCAACTGATGTTCGGCTTCTGTACATTGAACGCCATCGGAACATTTGTTGAGCAATTGCGTTTCACCGTAACCTTTTGCCGTAATTCTTTTCATGCTGATACCTTTTGAGGTGATGTAATTAACGGCAGCCTGCGCTCTGTTTTGGGAAAGCGTCATATTGTATTCATTGCTGGCGCGGCTGTCGGTGTGGGATTTGAGGATAATGTTTACATTGGGATTATCTTTTAGGAAACGTACGACTTTGTCAAGTTCAGGTTTTGCGTCTTCACGGATGAAAAATTTATCCAGATCATAATTAATGTTATTCAGAACGATGGATTCTCCGCATTTGGTTTCAGTCGCGCAGATTTCCAGATTTATAAAAAGCGTTTTGCTTCGATCGTAATTTTTGGCAACGATTTCCTGAACATCTGAAAAGAATTTCAATTTTTTACCATAGAGTTTATAGGTATCATTTTCTGGCAGTTTAATCGAGAAATTTCCGTAATTATCGGTAAGTACAGATTGTTTGTACGAACCGTTTTCGTTTTCCAAAAAGATTGAAACACCCGGCAATGCAATACTTGAATTACATTTTGTAGTCGTTCCGGAAATGATAAAATTTCGATCAGTATAGAACAATTTTTTCTTCACCACATTATTGTGGAATTCCGATTTTGAAACCGGCAAATCTTCAAATGTAAACGTTGAATATTTTGCAGTAACGGTATAATCGTTGGCTTTTAAATTTGAAAAAGTAGCGATTCCTTTATCGTTGGTGTAGCCAGATTTGATGATTTTCCCTTTTTTATCTTTTAAAAATACCTTTGTTTTCGGAAAGGCTTGTCCGGAATATTCATCAACCACGGCAACATCCAAAGAATTATAACCGTATGATTTTGAACTTCCAATTCCCGGTCCATTATTTCCAAATTTATATACAAATCCGAAAAATACGCCGAAAGAATGAAGTCCCATTTTTTCGTTTTCATTCAGGCCGGTATTATCAAAACTTCTTGAAGTATACGTTCCGTTAAGAATTTCCTGATCGTTGATTTGTGCCGAGTTCGCCTGTACAAAATAGGTTCCGGAAGGATACCCGTTGCTTTTTAAAATATCATTTTTCTGAGATTCTTCCACACCACCAAAATGATGCATATAATACGCGCCAATCTGCAAACCGAAATTATCATTAATAAAATAATTGGTACGGATTTCTGCTTTTCCCGTAAAAACATTCACTTTGTCAAATCCCGAATGATAATTGACCACAGTGGAATAGGACGCATTTTCGTCAATTGCTTTTACCAGAATTTCGCCACCGTCAACAATTCCCAAACCGCCCATTAAAGCCACATCAAAACTTAATTTTTCATTATAGGTTTTGAAAGTATAGGATGGACCGGCCCCAAAAAATAGTCGGGTAATGTTCTTTTTATCCGTTTCATATTTGGTGAAAGGCGTTGCCAGAACTGTTTGTGTTGGATAATAAAGATTTGAAATATCACCGTCAAGATTGTTTTTTATAAAATCACCGTTCACCTGAATTCCCCAGTTGTTCCAGTATTTATTGAGTGAAATTCCACCCTGAAATCCGATGGTTTTATAGTCAATAAATTTAAAATCCTGTTGGTAAGTTGGGAAGTCCAGACCGCCTCTTGCGCTGATTTGCCAGTAGGTTTCCTGACCGTTTATTTGAGTAAATCCTAAAAAGAAAAGATGGAAAAGAAGTAAAAGTTTTTTCACGGGTATAAATTTCGGAGTAAAAGTATAAAAACATTTGTAAATCAGCATCAATAAACAGATTTTGATTTGTGAATTTTTAAAAATAAAAAAATCGAGGTCATAAGATAAATACATACTTCAATGTTTACTAAAAGTATTTAAACACAAAGTTTGTCATTCCGCAGGAATCTCAATAAGAATTGATAAAATAGAGTTTAGAACCCGTTGTTCACTTTGAATAAAAATACAATTATTTGTAAATCAACAACATCAAC
>DALZZF010000017.1:0-53422 GCA_031987605.1 Bergeyella sp.
CCTATTAATATTGCGCTTTTCGATTTGTTTATTTTTTTATCGGACAACAATGATTTAAATATTGAGAATACATTTACAAATCTTCAAAAAATTTATCACAGACTCTAATATTTCCTCTCAAAACGAAAAACTGCTCCCAATCGGAAGCAGTTTTTGTGGTATGTAATGAATCCTTTGAAAAAAACGGATTCTAATCTTCGTACATTATTTTGTAGTATTCATCCGCCATTCTGTCGCTTCCGAATGCTGTTTTCACATCATCCATTGCATTTTGGGTGATGGTTCTCCATTTTTTAGGATTTTCGTAATAGGTAGGAACAATTTCATTTTCCAGAATATCATACAATTCATTCAGGTCGTAATTATCCTGTTCATAAACGCTCATATTCAGATAATCTGCTTTTGGCACTACGAAAGAGTTTTCTCCCGGTTTTGCAAATTCAGGAATCCAACCGTCATCCGTAGAAAAATTCACAGAACCGTTCATTGCCGCAGTCATTCCGGAAGTTCCGGAAGCTTCACGGGGAACTCTCGGATTGTTCAACCAAACATCTGATCCCTGTTTCAATAATTTACTCAACGCCAGTTCATAACCGGTAAGAACGGCCATGTTTTTGCGCGTTTTGCTTTCTTCCACCAGAGAATTAAACGTGGAAATCGCCGAATAATCCATCGGATAAGGTTTTCCTGCCCAAATAAACTGAACCGGATATTTCGGATTATTCAGTAGAGCATTGAAACGTTCTTTATCCGAAAGCAAAAGGTCTGCTCTTTTGTATCCAGCAAATCTTCTTGCCCATACAATCGTTAAAATATTAGGATCAAAGAGTTTTCCGCATTGATCGGCAACGGTCCGGAAAAGTCTTTTTTTGATGTGTTTTTTTCTGAAATCAAATAACGTGTCGTCTCTTTCATCTTTCGCATCGTATAACGGTTTGTCCGACCAGTATTTGAATTCCTGAGCGTTGGTGATGGATTTAATTTCGCAAATTCCAGGATATTTTCCCCACATAATTCGGGAAACTTCCCCATGCAATTTGGAAACACCGTTTGCCAGTCTTGCCATTCTCAGTGCACAAAGCGAATGGTTAAACATATCATCCTGCATTCCTTCAATCGATTTTACTTCATCAATGGAAAGTCCGCAGAAATACGACATATCGTAACACAGATTAATATTGTGTTTTTCGTTTCCGGCTTCTTCTGGTGTGTGTGTGGTGAATACCAGTTTTTCTTTCACTTTATTCAAATCTCCGCCAAATTTTCTCAATAAATAGAATGCTGCAGGAAGTCCGTGCGCTTCATTTAAATGATAAACATCGCGCTCAAGATTCAGTTCATCCAGAAGTTTTGCCCCTCCTTTTCCGAGAAGAATATACTGGGCAACTTTTGTTGCGGTATTGGCATCATACAGCCTGTGGCAAATGGTTTTGGAAACATGGTCGTTTTCCGGAACATCTGTAGAAAGGAAAAACATAGGTGCTGTATGGAAAATTTCCGGATCCAGATATAGTACTTTTACCCAAACCGGTGCGCTGTGAATTTCGATCTGGAATTTAATTCCGGTATCTTCCAGATAGGAATACAATTTTTTGGTCCATGTTGGCTGTAAAGTCTGATCGTGATTTCTTGCCTGATCGTAATAGCCGTATTTCCAGAGAATACCGATTCCTACGAGATCCTGTTTCAGGTTGTATGCGCTTCGCATGTGTGAGCCTGCCAAAAATCCCAGTCCTCCTGAGTATATTTTCAATGCCTGATCGATTGCAAATTCCATCGAAAAATACGCGACTCTTTTCGAATATTCCGGGTTAATGCTGAAAGGCATTTTAAAATTCTTAAAATCCATCTTTTGTTTTAGTTAAAATTAAAAGCCCAAATTTACGATTTTTTTAATTTTTTTCTCTATGAAATTCGTCAGTTCTTATCCCCAATAACCAATTTTCCCCTGAAAATACGGTATTCAAACATCTTTAAAACCTATTTTACTGAACATCAAAAACTTAACTGAATGTGAACATAGTTTTAATTTTAATACAAAATAACCGCATTCCCAAAAATTATTTTTATATTTAGTTCGTAATTTTTTGAAAATCAAATCATTCCACTATGAGAAAAGTGTTTTCCGATGAAGATTTGGTCAAGAATCTTTCACTGTATTATTTAAACCGGCATTTAACCAAAAAACCGATAGAAAAATATCATCGGGAAATCGACGACTCGTCTCTTCACGAAAGAGAGAAATATAAGAAGAAGTCGGAAATTCTTTTGCTGAATTCTTTCCTGCACCATTTTCCGCAGATTCAGTTTAAAAATCTTACCTGTGAAAGTCCGGATTTCATTGCAAAAGTGGGCGATAAAACCATAGGAATCGAGCTTACAGAAGTTATTAATCATCTGGAAATAAAAAAAATAGAGTGCATTTTAAACAAAGTTTTCAGAGAAGCTGAAATTATTTTGGAAGAAGAAAACACCGCGAAATTTCGTGGTGTTTATTTTTTGGAATTGCAGGATATTTCTATCGAAAATCTCATCCAAAAACGGGAAGAAATTATCCACAGCATCTGCCGTTCCATCAAGAGAAACCGAGCGTACGGTTATGTGAAGAAAATCCGGAAATCACCGCACCGAAGGAATGTTTTCATCACGCATGATTACACCATGAACCTTTTCGATTCCCTTTCTTCGGAAAAAATCATTGAGCTGATCCACAAAAAAAACGAGAAATTTCCGTACTACGACCGCAATGTAGATGAATGCTGGTTGGTTATCGTTTCTGATATGAATTCTCTTGCTTCCCGCTATACTTTTATCCAGAATAAGGAACATCTGGAAACCATCCAATCGCCGTTTGATAAAATTTTTCATCTGGAAAACCTTTGCGGAAGCATGATTAGCATAAAATAGCGGGAGATTTTAATTGATTTTTATAAACTCCACTCTTCTGTTTTGTGATTTTCCATTAACCGTGGCATTATCCGAAACCGGTTCTGTATCGCCTTTCCCGTCTGTTTCCAACCTATTTTCACTGATTTTATATTTTTTTACCAATTCATTTTTTACAGATTCTGCTCTTTGTTTGGACAGCGTTTGATTCGCTTCTTTTTTTCCGTCGGAATCGGTATGTCCCACAATTTTAAATTTCAGAGAAGGATTTTCCTGTAAAATATTTGCAATTTCATTAATGATAGAAGTAGATTCCGGTAATATTTTGGAAGAATTCGTCGCAAACAAAATCGCGTTGGTAGAGAAGCGTCCTTCCTTCAGAATTTTAGAACGCAAATCGTCTTCCGAAGAGGCCAAACGAAAATTCGAGAGATAATAATGATGCCCTTCCTTGTTTTCGTAGCAACTAAAAAGAATGGAATTAAGGTTTTGACCGTTTTCAAAAGCTTGTGGTAAATCCCATATTTTTTCCCCATTTACATATACGCGAAGCCGTTGTTTTTGTCGCCAGATTTGTACATGCACTTCATTATTATTCAGGTTAAATTCATTTAATGATTTCTTTCTGTTCGAAGCTACTTTTTCGCTGTTTTCCCAAATTTCATATTCGCTGTATCCTTTTTTAGGAGCACCTTCTTCCTGAGGATGAAGCATGATTAATGCACCGTTTCGCTTATCTTTTCCTCTTTTTTCTTTGTGCTTTTCCCAGATGCTGATTTCCCTTCGATTCTTCGTATCGGCCAAAATAATCCAAAGCGGATAGTCATAATATGAAAAGTTGGTGGGAACGAAAAGATCAAATTCTAAAGTGAAATTTTCGGGCAGCGATTTTACATGATCCCAAAGAAAAACTCCGGGAGAAGAAAGTTCCAGCCATCTTGTGGAAGAACCGGAAATCGTGGTGACTTTCGCAGAACCCGTTGTATTCCATTTTGCAGGCAAATCATCCAGATGGTCCTGACTAAAATCTTCGGTGAACAAAATCTTATTTCCGGCTTCAAAATCAGAATTCCGATTGACGGTGGTTTTATTTTTCGTTTTGGAATTTCCGCTGTTTTCATTTCCGGATGAGTTTCCAGAAGATTTTTCTTTTTTATTCTTTTTTTTGCCGGTAACCACATCTAAAACATCATCGGTTTTTTGTGAGGTTTCGCGTTCGGCTCTGCGTTCTACCGTGCGTTCTGCGGCTTTTTTCATTTTATCACCCAAACCTTTCAGTACTTGTGAATGTGCATTTCCGGAAAGCAATAAAGAAAAGAAGCAGACATATTTGAGGGTGTTGAAATTTGTTTTCATTATGATTGATTTAAAAGTGTTAATGATTTTTTAAGGAATATATTTTTAAACTATTTCTTTGAACATCTGTTCACTTGCTGTTCCAGCATATCGTTTTCATCGTTTTTATTTTGTAGTAAAATTCACTTTAAAATTTCAGGGGTGGAATCGCATAATGATGTGTATTATAATTTTGGTTTTAATTTTTTTAATGGGTTTTTGGAATCGGGAATGGGGTTTTTTACTTCAGGAACTTTTTTTATACCTCCTCTTTTATTGGCATTGCAGCCCAAGTCGATTTGCCCAATTCTGGTGAAATAATGCTTGTTCCGCAATGCGAGAACCTTTCCTTTTTCTTTTGGATTCGGGATTTTTATGGCTTCCAGTTCACTTTTCAATGCTTTCAGTTTTGTGATGGAACTATTAATACATCCTATTTCTGTAGAATAATGGGCTTTGGATTCCGGCGAAGTATTCGGAGATGAAATGGCTTCTTGTAAACTGCAAAGTTTTACACGCAGTTTTAATATTTGCAACTCTACTTCATCGAGAACATTATTTCCGTCCAGTAAAGCATCCACATCTGCCTGAGAATGTGGCTTTCCGGATTTGGCGATGCTCATTGCACGGTCGGATTTATCCTGCATTTTCCGTTCTTGTGTAAGCAACTGAGTTCTTGCTGCACAACCTCCTGAATTATTGTTCATTCTTTCATTAAAATCTTCTTGTCGGCGTTGGGAAATTTCCTCTTCTGCATTCCCGGCTTCTTCGGCTAAATCGTTGAATGAACTTCCATTAAAACATTCATTGACCTCGGAAATTTTTTCAATACGGATATAATTTTGCACATCCGAAATCATCAGCAAACAAATCACGGTGCTGCCATATTGGTCTTTATAGTAACCGGTTCCGAACATTCCGAGATAATCCATCACCGGAATTTTTTCTGCCTGATAAGGGGCAAAAACAAAATATTGGGCATCCTGTGTACTTTCCTGAATTTTATATTGAAAAGCAGGTAAATGGTGATCGGTTAATTTTTCGGCATTTCCGCTTCTGAAAGATTCATAATCGCTAATGGAAAACGTGGTTCCGGTTCCGATCACATTTTCAGAGCTTGGAACAATTCTGAAACTTTTTCGGTTCTGATTGTCAATTTCATAAATATAGGCATCGCCCAACATGGAAAACATCGTCATTCTGTATCCTCTTTCAAAATCGGTTAAAGGATTACAACTTTTATTTCGGTCTTCTCTTCTGGCGATGAGCCCGTCGTTTGTATTCACATAATAACAGCCTTCCACAGGTCGATTATTCACCAAACCTCTGTAATTGATTTTTTTATCAAAGCAATGGTTTTCTTTCGGTTTTAATTCTTTTTCTTTTAAATCATAAAAAACAGAATTTCGGCCGACCAGCATTTTGTAATCTACACAAATTGATGGGTTTTTTTTACAGAGAGAATCCAATCTCTTTTTATCTTTCTTTTCTTGTTCACTATTTCTATTTTGAGAAAACACAAAAAATGGTATTAAAACAAACAAAAAAAGTAATATATTTTTTTTCATATTATTGTTTCTATTTTATTGATTTGAAATCTTTTCAAAACTATTTACAAAGTTGATAATACCTTTTTCTATATAGTATAGCATAATAATGTGTATAAAGAGATGATGTTATTATAGCATTCATAAAATGAAATTTCTTTAAATAATAGTATTAAATTTGTTTAGCATCATTTTTAAATCCAATGGCCAAACTTTCATTAATAATATTGTTCTTAATTCCTTTTTATACATATTGCCAGGTTATGCCGAACAATTATGTAGAGCGCAAATTATTGGAAGCTCAGCAGTATTATCAACAATCGCAATTTGATAATGCCATAATAACACTCGATGCACTCTATTCCCAATCATTAAAAACCAGCAATGGTTATGGTGCAGGAATGGCTTTGGCAAAGAAAATATATTATCAAACAGAAAAAGGCGATTATGTAAATACGGAACCGGACTGGAAAATTTTGGAAAATTTCAGTGTGAAAGACAAAACACAGAATATGATTCTGAAAATGAATATTCTGAAAACAAAAGCCGAATATTATGCCCATAAAACAGATTATAGCAAAGCTTTCAATTATCTGGATGACGGAATCCGGCTTTCCGAAAATACCTCACCACAACCTCATATTACTGGCGAATTATTCTATCTGTACGGCAAAATAAAACTCAAAAGTTCACAATATCCGGAAGCCAACCAATACATCCTGAAAGCCATCCGCACTTTTGAAAAATTAGACGATCAGGAATCTGCCTCCCAGCTTTACGGCGATCTTGCCAATGCCTCTTTTCTGATGGGAGAAAAAGAGCGCGCTTTGGATTATGCCAAAAAAGGAATCGATGCATTAAAAAAACAAAAAGATTACGAAAATCTGTACACCCAACTGAGCAATCTGGGAAGAATGTACCAAACCAGTGGAGATATTGATAATGCAATTAAATATTTCACAGAATCCGGAGAATATGCTGCAAAATCGGTTCGGAAAGAAACGCGGTTCAACAGTCTGGTAAACCTTGCACTGGTATATCACGCCAAGAAAGACCGGGAAAATGCGTTGACAAACATGACGAAAGCCATTGATGAAGGGCGAAAAATCAATCAACCTTATTTGCACCGCTATATCAGAACGGGCGCAATGTTTGCCGGATATGCAGGAAATGAAGAACTGATGAATCAATATTACGATGAAAGCTACGAAATGGCAGTTCGCACAAAAGACAAAGACGCATTAAGAGACTGGTACGCTTCGCAAAATTTTTATTATGCCAACGTAAAAAAAGACCCGGCAAAAGCTTATCCTTTTCTGGAAAAATTTCATGCTTATAAAGATTCCATCATCAACGAAAAATCCAAAAAAGATTTTAATGAGCTGGAAGTGCAGTATCAAACCGAAAAAAAACAATCCGAAATTGATAAACTTTCTGTAGAACAAAAAATTCAAAGGCTTGAAATAGAAAGGAAAAATGCCCTAATCAAAGGAAATATCTTGGAAGCCAATGAAAAGCAGAAAGAAATAGAACTGCTTACAAAGACACAAGAAATCAACGATCTTAAAATTGCCGGACAAACAGAAGCGCTACATCTGAATGAAATTCAGATTAAATATCTTCAGCAGCAGAAAAAGATTTCTGAACAGGAAAATCTATTAAAAGAAAACAAAATCCGAAACGAAAAACTTACCCGAAACCTCATCATTGCTTCCTTTGCCGGTGCAATCCTGATTTTTGCTTTTTTGATAAACAGAATTTACCTCAAAAAGAAAATCGACCAGAAAAATATGCTGCTGAAAGAACGTAGCCGAATTTCTGTGGAACTGCACGATGAAGTGGGAAGCACGCTTACCGCCATCAATCTGCTTTCGCATTCCGCCATCCGGAATTTGGATCAAGAAAGTAAAAATCCCATTCACGAAAAAATTGAAAAAATACGCGACAATACCCAAAACGTAATGGAAAACATCAGCGATATTGTGTGGAGTATGAATCCGGAGAATGAAAATTTCCTGCAGATGAAAATAAGGATGACAGATTTTGCAGCAAACGTTTTGGAAAATAATAACATCCAATACACTTTTGATGCCGCAAACGAACTGAACGACATAAAACTGAATGCCGAAAAAAGACGCGATTTTTACCTGATATTTAAAGAAGCCGTGAATAATCTCTCAAAATATTCCAAAGCAGATGTTGCCGAAATCAGCATTCAAAAAGTCGATAATTTCATCAAAATGAAAATCCAAGACAATGGAATTGGTTTCGATGAAAACATTGTAAAACAAGGAAACGGACTTCGGAATATGAAAAAACGAGCCGAAAGAAATGGCGGAAATCTCAGCATTCAATCAGGAAAAACAGGAACGATTATTCGCCTAAATTTTCCCTACGCATAAATATGCAATTGCAAAAAGATGCGCAACACGCTTTCTTTGGTAAAAACTGAACACGATGAATATTGCAATTTTTGAAGACAATTCGCTTTTAAGAGAACAATTGGTGGAACTACTGAACTCCGCGGAAGGAATTTCGGTTTGCGGAAGTTGGGAAAACTGCGTTCAGATTGCGAAAGTGATGGATTTTTACCAACCCGATATTGTGTTGATGGATATTGATATGCCCATTTCCAACGGTATTGAAGGTTTGCAGTTTATTGTAAACAATCATCCGGAAATTCCCGTCATTATGCTCACCATTTTTGAAGATGACGACCATGTTTTTCAAAGCATCTGTATAGGCGCAAAAGGATATTTGCTGAAAAAAACACCACCCAAAAAAATAATTGAAGCCATTTTTGAAACCATTGATGGCGGTTCACCCATGAGTCCTACTATTGCTCGAAAAGTGCTGCAAACTTTTGCCTACATCAAACCGGCACCCAAAGAAGATTATAAACTAACACCGCGGGAGAAAGACATTCTGCAATCTTTGGTAAACGGAAACAGTTATAAAATGATCGCTTCCGAATTGGATATTTCCATTAATACCGTTCGGCAATACATCCGCAGTGTTTACGAAAAATTGCAGGTTCATTCCATGAACGAAGCGGTTTCTAAAGCGATTAAACAAAATATTATTTAACGTTTTTTGAGGCTGATAAAAAATTTTAACCTGTTGATTTATAGATTTTTAATCATTTATCATAAAATAAAACAACGTTTTTTACCATTTATTTTTTTAAATTTATGAAAGAAATTTACAACTATGAAAGATCTTTTCATCAAACGTTTTCTGTATTATAAAGAACTGGGCGACAAAACTTTTGCACAACTTTCCGAAGAACAGATATTCTGGCAATACAACGAAGAAAGCAATTCCATCGCGGTTCTGGTGAAACATATTGCCGGAAATATGCTTTCAAGATGGACTAATTTTTTTAAAGAAGACGGCGAAAAACCGTGGAGAAACCGTGATGAGGAATTCGTGAATACCTTTAAAACAAAAGCTGAGGTTTTGGAATATTGGGAGAAAGGCTGGGAATGTCTTTTCAGTGCGTTAAACGAAATTACTCCCGAAAACATCAACTATATTATCTATATCCGGAATGAGCCCCATTCAGTTTTGGACGCAGTATTGCGGCAGTTGGCGCATTATCCGTATCATATCGGGCAAATTGTTTACATCGCAAAAATGCTGAAAAATGAAAACTGGAAAACACTTTCTATCGCCAGAAATACCTCCGAAAATTTCAATATAGAAATGCTGAAAAAGCAAAATCCGGATAAAATGAATCCCAATTCTTCGCCGATTTGTTATGCCAAAAGTCCGGAAGTTCGGGATGATTACAAAATGGAGTGATGAATAACATTTTCAATGCTGTAAAAAAATCCGACCATAGAATTTGAGATAAAGGAATTGATTGTTAGGAATCAAGAACAAAACTTGGAGAGAAGGACTAAAAAAGAATGTGAAATGATATTTTCATAAAAGATAGCGCTCCTCCGGAGTGCACCCAATCTTATTTTCAAATCTATTCTACACAGATAGCATTCCGGAGGAATGCCCTTTTGCACCGATTATTTTTTTATTGTTTGAGCGTTTGAAAATTTGAATTTTACCATTCTGTCATGGCGAGCGTAATGCGGCAATCTTTGGGAGGAAGCTGTAAGATTATGTTTGTCATTGCGAGGAGGAAGCACGACGACGAAGCAATCTCAAAGAATTTACGAATTCCGATTTCGGAGTTACGAATACAAAAAAAAATCCTTGTGTCCATTGTGAAAACCCCTTTGTGTCCTTTGTGGTTATAAGGAGACAAGAAACAACAACAAAGAACTTGAACCCTTTATCTTCTTGATACCTCCATGCCCCGCAACAATTATCAATTCTGTAATTCCTTACTTTTCCTGCTTACCACCTGTTTTTATTCTTTTGCTCAACGGATATACTTATTCAATGTATGGAATTTGTGATTCTGTCATTAATGCAATTATCATTTTGATCAGTGAGTTGCCTTACTTTAATATTAACGAAATATTAAATAATAGTGAACTAAAATTAATACTATTGAATATTAAAGGGTCTTTTATTGCGGATTTATGATGATGAATAAAAATTAATTTACAAATCCGAAAATAGTTATAATTTTACACTTTCAAAAAAATAACTCAAAAAAATGAGAAAACTCTATTCTTTTTATACTGCCTTTTTGTGCTTTATTTTGCTCGGTGCTTCGCAGTTGATGTGGGGGCAGACGATTTTAACAGCTGGTGATATTGCCATTGTAGAAGCAAACTCAGATGGAAATGATAATTTCGCATTTGTAATTTTGAAACCGATTGCCGCATCAACAATTATAAGATTTACTGATAACGGATGGGATAATTCAGGTTCATTTCGTAATAATGAAGGCATTCTTGAATGGACGGCACCAGTTGGAGGTGTAAGTTGTGGAACAATCGTACATATTGATAATACAAGTAGTGGGACAATTTCTGCCTCATCTGGCACTATTTCTAAAATAAATACAAGTTTTTCGTTATCTACAGACGGCGATCAAATATTGGCGTATCAAGGTACTGAAAGTTCACCCATCTTTATTGCTGCAATTAATTTTGGAGCCGGAAATTGGTCGAATGCTACAACTTCAAATAACTCAGGCCTGCCTCCTGGTTTAACAAATGGAACAAATTGTCTTTATGTGGGAGGTAATGATAACTGGAAATACAATATCACAAACATTAATAATACTAAAGCAAATGTTTTAGCATCCATCAATAATAGTGCTAATTGGACAAGTCATAATTCTACAGTTCAAAACTACACAGGAACGATTACGGTTACAGATTGTGAAGTGGAGGCTACCACCACCGACATCGTTTTTACTGAAATTAATTCATCAGAAACTGATGTAGTGGAGTTTATGTCTTTAGCTCGTTTGAACGAATCAGGTGCTTTAAGTAGTTACAAATTTACATCAGATGGATTAGAATCCGATAAAAGATTCAGAGGTGTTGAAGGTGATTATACCGCTTCTGGTGCCCCTAATGATATTCCCGAAGGTACTTTTGTAAGAATAATGTGGGACGAAACAGGAACAAACGAAACAGATGCATCCGATGGTTTGATTACTTTATATACCGGTACATTATCCGGAACAGCATCAGGTTTAAATGCAAATGATAATGGTGAGCAGGTAATTGCTTTTACAGGAACCAAACAGACTTCTTCCGGGATCAATACTTTTAAGGGAGGTATCAATTTCGGAAGTACAGGTGGGTGGCTGACATCGGGAACACCTGATAACAACACCTCTTATGCTCCCGGAACAGAAACAGATTTCGCACGAACCGCAACAGGAGGGAACCACCGTTACAATAGTTCGATTACAGGAAATAAAGCAACGATCATTGCTACTTCGGGTAATGCAACAAGAAGTAGTTCGGCTTGGACATCAACAAACGGAGCAGGTAATCGTACGCTCAAAACTATCCTTTTCAACGAATCAAACAGAACTTCAGGTGCTATTTCAACTACAACAGATACAAATAGTATTACCATCAATACATCAGGTGTTGTCTTTGGAAGTACAACCTCTTCTACCCGTTATTTGGTAGTGGTAGGAACAGGAACATTAGGCGCTCCGGTTGACCGTTATACGTGTACGTATAATGCCAATACGAATTTCGGAAGTGCTCCGACTGTTGTAACAAGCGTCACTGGGCAAACTGCCACTAATTTTTGCGGTACACCTACCAACGGAAACGGAAAGGTGGTTTACTTCGGATACGAAAAACCAAGTAATTTAACGGTAACAAATTTACCTGTAGGTAATTACAATGTTGCTGTCTATGCAGTGAACGGAAATGGTTATACCGCTAATTTCGGTACAACATCAGGTGTGGGTACTGCACAGATAAAACCTGTTATTGCAGTAAAAGGAAACGATACTGTTATTAATCACGGATCTGAAACTACTTCTGCTACTAATCATACAGATTTTGGGAATGTAGGGCTTACCCAAAGTTTGGTAAGAACTTTTACCATAGAAAATACAGGTAATGCAGCCTTGACTTTAGGAACAATTGCTCTATCGGGAACAAATACAAATCAGTTTAGTCTAACGCAAGCATCCTCTGCAACGGTTAATGCTTCAGGTAGTACTACATTTACAGTAACATTCAGTCCGACAAGTACGGGACTAAAAACAGCTACGGTAACCATTCCGAACAACGATAATACCAATTTTACATTTACGGTATCAGGAAATGGTGTTGAGAACGCTCCTAATATTCAGATTAATGCATACAGTAATGACGGAAGTTCAGTGTTGAATATAATTGCAGACGCAGACGATACTCCTGCTACACTCGACGGAACACAATTGGCTGAATCCCGTTATCAGGAAAGTTCTGTTAAAAATTTCAGAATTACAAACACAGGTGTTCAGCCGTTGACGGTTGGTTCGATTACATTAAAAGACATTCAGAATTATGTAGGAACGGGAGATTATACACTAACCTCAGATGACAGTCCACATTTTACATTAACGGACGGAAGTGGTAATCCTCTTAGTTTTCCTTTAACCATAGCAGCAGGAAGTTTTGCAGATTACCGTATTACGTTTTCACCGAGAGCAACAGGTTGGCAGTATGCAATGGTAACATTAAATAACAATGTACCGAATGATAAAAATCCGTTTACGTATGTAATCAGAGCCAACGGATTGAACCCGAACATCAATGTTTCCGGAAATAACAATCCGATAGCCAATAACAGTATGACCACCTCAACAGTTAATGATACCTTTATGGGGTATGCCAACATTCAGGCTTCGGAAACGATTACAAAAACCTATACCATCAAAAATACAGGAAACACGACATTAAATATATCTAACATTACTTCAGGCAATGCTCAATTTACGGTTTCAGCAACTTCGTTTAGTAATATTGCAGTAAATGCAGAAGTAACTTTTAATATTACGTTTACTCCCCTTTCAAACGGATTACAGACTTCTGCTATCGCTATTATAAGTGATGATAAAGAAGGAATATTTACCATTTCAGATAACAGTGATGATAAATCTCCTTTTGATTTTATCGTTCAGGCAAATGCACAGAGTTTTGTGCCTTGTGCTGCAATCAGCCCGGTAAAAGTAACTGAATCTTTTACTAATCTCAATCTGAGCAATACCGAAGCAGGTAGTTATAGATATAGAGAATGGACGGGAGATGATGGCAAGATTTGGAAAGCTACTTCTGCCAGAACCGATCAAATTCTTAACGGGAAAGCAATTTGTTTTTCTGATAGTGGCTCAGACCCTAAAACAGTTCCTCCTTTTGTTCTTACGGCACCTACCTACACCACAGGTATTGGGAAATTGAAATTTTCATTTAAAAGAGCATTTACAGGTGGTTCGGATAGAACACTGCAAGTTTATGTTAATGGTACTCAAATTGGGAGTAATATAACGGTTTCACCCACAAGTGATGATACACAATTTTATGAGAGGGACATTAATATAAGCGGAACCTTTACTTTGGAGATAAAGAGTATCACAAATGGACAAGTTATAATAGATGATATAGAATGGACGAGCTACGGAGGAGAAACAGTTGCAGAAAAAACTTGGAACGGAACATCTTGGTCCGGTAATGGTTTGCCACCAACATCCTTCCAAAAAGCAGTTTTTGTAGAGAACTATACTTCAAATGAAGATGCGAGTTTAGCTTCAGATGGCATACTTCATGCATGTGCCTGCGAAGTGGCAGAAGGTAAAAAAGTAACCATTTCACCCAATCATACCTTTGAAGTAGAGGATTATATAGTAAACAATGGGAATATAGAGATTCAGAGTGATGCCAATTTAATTCAAAAAAATGATATTGCTGCTTATACTTCATCCCAAACCGATCATTTTAAAGTGATTCGCAACAGCATGATGAAGCGTTTGGATTATATCTATTGGGGATCACCGGTTGAGGGGCAAACGTTCAAGGATTTTTCTCCCAACACGGTGGCATCTCGTTTCTATCGTTATAATGAAACGTATGATTCTTTCATCACAATTTCACCACTTACCGATCCGATGATTGCCGGAGAAGGATATGCCATCCGTGCGCCAAATAATCAGAATGCTACAGAATCATCTCCATGGTCGGGAATATTTACAGGCAAACCACACAATGGAATTGTAACACGTCCTGTAACAAAATCGCCAAATTCCCTTTTGGATCCAAATAAACCAGAATCATCAACAAATCCGATTATTGAAAGAGGTAAAAACATGCTTGCGAATCCGTACCCATCCAATCTGGATCTGGAAGTGCTTACCGACAGTAATCCAAGTACGGCAACCGGAGTTTATTACTTTTGGACCAATACAAATGATTTTCACGATAACACACAGGTTCCGGGCAATGGTTCTTATGGTAATTATGCCACGAACCATTATGCCACGTATAATACTTCTGGTGCTGTACCTGCAGCTAATGCAATGAATGATCAGTTGCCTACACGTTTTATCCGTCCGGGACAGGGTTTCCTGTATGAAGCATCAGCAGAAGGAACAGTTATATTTAATAACGAAATGCGAAGCAGTAATCAAGATTCTCATTTTATTTCCAGCAGAGGAACTTCGGTAGCACCAGAACGGTTCTGGCTGAAACTGACTACGCCGATCGGGAATTATAATACCCTGTTGATTGCCTATATAGCAGGAGCTACAAACGCCTATGAGAAACGATATGATGCCAAGTATCCAGGGCAAGGTTCCGACCGTTTTTATAGTGTCAACGACAATCAGAAGTTGATTATTCATGGAAGGCAGTATCCGTTTATTGATACAGATATGGTTCCGCTGGGAATGTCTGCATTTGTGAATGGTAATTATAGCATTAACATAGTTAGGAAAGAAGGAGTATTTGAAAACGGACAGGCTATTTTCCTGAAAGACAAACAAACCGGTATTGTGACAAACCTGAGTGAAGGGGAGTATAGCTTCGTGAGTAATGAAGGCGAAATTAACGATCGTTTTGAAATTGTTTATAAACCGGAATCTGTATTGTTAAGCCAACAGTTTGAAAAAGATAAGATGAAAGTGTATAGGGACGGAAACGATTTTGTAATTAAATCCACGAATAAGAAAATTTCGGAAATACGGTTATATGACACTTCAGGAAGATTGCTCTTAGCAGTTTCTCCGGATTCTTTAGAAACCAGATTGAATGGTAATCGTTTTCCAAATGGCGTGTATATTTTACACATCAACAGAAATCATGAATGGACGACCAAAAAAATTGTCAAATAGTATGACTAATCTGCCTTTTGTTTTGAAATTGAATACTTGTAATTACAACATAACGAAACGGATGAAGAGATATGGCATGTTTCTATTGCTGCTAAGTAGTTCGTTTTTTTCATCTCAGGGTTTTGATAACCGTTTCGCGGAAACGGATGATGAAATCAATCAACCCAATGTATTTACAGAAGAAAATAATGCACAACCATTAGATGATCTGGAAGCCCCGGAAGATACAGGTCCTCCGGCAGGAGATGATGTGCCTATCGATGGTGGAATACCATTATTGCTTGCTTCAGCTTTTTGTATTCTTATATATACCCTAAGGCATAAAAGTAGTAAAAATTTTTGTCGATGATTATATAATGAAAAGTTTTCATTACAATAATACTTCTTGCCAGACGAACGTTTTTTTTAAGATGTTTAAGAGTCTGTCTAAATTTTATTGCTAAAAAAAAATTATAAGTATTTTGAGATGTTTTTTGTCTCATGTTTGCAGATGTAGCGGAATAGGAGGTTGCTTACTTTTTCCTCGCAATGACACACTAAAAAAGCATCAAAATTTAGCGAAGATAATTTTTAAAAGAGAAAAAAATCAGTTAAAATTTTTAACAGTGTCTAAATATTCAATACTTTTGAATCTTTAAATGCATTGCGAGAAAATGCTGTTTTTATAGAAAGTAGCTTTTGTAGGCATTCGTAACACATGATGAATGAAATTGAAGAAATGAATATGCGAACCAAAAAACAGGAATTGCAATGGATACGACTATGAAAACGAAAATATGGCTTTCTTCCCCGCACATGGGAGGTGATGAAATGAAATATGTTCAGCTGGCATTTGATGAAAACTGGATTGCTCCGTTAGGCCCTAATGTAAATGGTTTTGAAAATGATATTGAAGAATTTTTAGGGGAGGGTGTTCACGTGGCTGCGGTGAGTTCAGGAACAGCAGCTCTTCATTTAGCATTGATTCTTTTGGGAGTTGAACCGGGTGATGAAGTTTTATGTCAGTCGATGACTTTCTCTGCTTCTGCAAATTGCATTATGTATGTTGGCGCAAAACCAGTTTTTATAGATAGTGAAAAAGACACGTGGAATATATGTCCTGAAACTTTAGAAAGAGCCATTCTTGACCGAATACAAAAAGGCAAAAAACCCAAAGCCATCATTGCCATTTGTATTTATGGAATGCCCTATAAAACTGAGGAAATTGCTGCTATTTCCCAAAAATATGATATTCCTGTAATCGAAGACAGTGCTGAAGCGTTAGGGAGTGAATACAAAGGTCAGAAAATGGGTACTTTCGGCGATATTTCTATTTTGAGTTTTAACGGAAATAAGATTATTACCACTTCAGGAGGTGGTGCACTGATTGTAAAAGACCCGGCATTTAAAAAGAAAGCCATCTATCTTTCCACTCAGGCTAAAGACGATTCCCCATACTATGAGCATACGACTTTAGGCTATAATTATCGGATGAGCAATGTATGTGCAGGAATAGGCAGAGGTCAGATGGAAGTTTTAGAGCAGAGAATTCTCCAGCGAAGAGATCTTAATCATTTTTATCAGGGAATTTTTGAAAAAATAGAAGGGGTTTCTGTATTTAAGGAACCGGATGACAAATTTTATTCAAATCATTGGTTAACAACTATTGAAATTAATCCTGAAATATGGGGAGAGCAAAAGATGCTTAAGGTTTGGAAGCAGATGCGAGAAGAAAATATTGAAACACGTCCTTTATGGAAACCTATGCATTTACAACCTGTTTTTAAAAATAATATAATGTACAGTTCAGGAGTTTCTGAGTATTTGTTTAATAATGGTCTTTGTTTGCCTTCGGGTTCAAATATGACCAATGAAGAAAAGGAAAGAGTTGCTGTTGCTTTGAAACATTGTTTTGTATTATAGCTATACATTGTGTTGAATAACACTTAGTCATTTTTTTGTGGAACTCCGCTATCGGTAAAAAAGAAAATTCACATCCTTTTGGGTGGGGCAAGGAATTTCGTAAATCCCAAACATATTTCAGCCCCAAACAATAGCCATGGGCGTAGCCCATGGAAAAATAAGGATACGATAGCCCCCGGTTTTAACCGGTGGGCAAAAAGAATCACCCCAACCCCAAAGATTTTGGTGCGAATTTTTTGACCAAAAATCGTGACAAAATCTCAGTCCATTCCCATTATTTATGCAAAACCCCAAAAATTCCCTTATCCTTTGGAAATCCACAGGATTCGCCGATTTCTTAAAAAAAAGGAGAGGTGAGGATTTTGCCCATAAAAAACGTGCAAAAAGACTTAAGTGAGTTTCTTGTTTTATTCGAAGAGAATACCTCGAGGCTTGTCTCAGGGCAGTGAATTATTCGGATTTGTTTAATGCCCAAATGATGGCTTTTTCTTTTGTTGCTCTAAAAATGGTGCTGTGTTTTTCTTTAGGTTCGTCGGAATAGTTCCATTTCAGGCTTGCAGGATTTTCGGTTTTTAAAAAGTTTGCTAATTCTTTTGTGTAGGGGGAAACATCTTCTGCATTTGAACCGGCAAACCAAAGTCGTTTTTCGTCTGGCGGAAATTTCTTTAAATGTTCTTTTGCCGTTCTTACCAAATAGTGATTGTTCCACCAAAGCGACGGATCAAAAGCGATGTAATTGTTGAACATTTCGGGGGTGAGGAAAAATGTTTCCATCACAAAAAGTCCTGATGCAGATTCCCCGATAATACTTTTTTCATTTGTGGTTCTGTAACGTTTGTTGATTTCAGGGAAAAGTTCTTCCTTAATAAACGCTCTGAATTTTTCCGAGCCTCCGACAACAGGGGCGATTTCTCTGTCCTTTTTTACTTCTGTAAATCCTGTCAAATCTCGTCTTCTTTGAGTATTTTCAATACCAACAAGAATAATTGGTTTAATTTTTTTCGCTTTGATAAGTTTTGCCAAAGTGTTTGCAATATGCGGAAAGTCTTCTTTTGTCCCGCCATCAGCCATATACATTACGGGTAAGGAGTCGGAAGTCGTTTTGTAAACTTCCGGTGTCCATACATTGATAATTCTGTCTTCTCCGACCTGGTTGGATTTAAGGGTAAAAGTATCGTGTTTTGGAATTGGGTCGTTAGGTTGTGATGCTTTGGAACAACCGGTCATCAATAAAATTCCGGCAAGTAAAAAGTGATAAATATTCTTCATGTTTGAATGTTCATTTTTAGAAGGTGTTATGGTAAAATTACAGTTACGTTCAAATATAAATAATATAAAATAATTACAGTGTGTTTTATCTTAGAGCCTGTGATAATTTTATAACTAAATTTTTTCAGAGTGAGTTTGAGATGGATTTTTGCTTCATGTTAGCAGATGTAACGGGCTAAAACCAAAATAGGAAGTTGACGTTTCGTCCCTCGCAATAACACACAAGAACATCAAATTTTAGTAAAGATGATAGATGATATTGGCTATCATCGTTGTCCGATAAAAATTAGAAATACAATGAACAGGTCGCTCCTTTGGAGCTCTAATTATGGGAACGACTATAGTTTGCTCTCATGGAGCTCTGTATTAATACCATTGGGATTTACTGTTAATAGAAAAAAAATTAGCCCGTGAAAACAAAGCTCCAGAGGAGCGACCTGTTTATTTATCCTATTAATATTGCATTTTTCGATTTGCTTATTTTTTTTATCGGACAACAATGATTGGCTATATGAAAAGTAAAATTTTAAGCAGACTTTTAATTTAAATTTTTGTAGAATTTGACAAAAAATACAAATCCTACATTTTGCTGTCCTGATACAAAGAAAAAATAAGCAGGATAACAGCCGCTACGAAAATCAAATGAATCGCACTTCCGGCATTGAGAAAAATATATCCCACAAACCATATGGAAAATAAAATTCCAGAAAGAAGATAACTCAATTTGTGCCTCATAATATCCACCGTTTCCTTGCTGCTAAGGTCAGGATAAAATAAGGGCGGTGAATTATAAGATTCTTATATAAAGTTGTAGATTTTTCATTTCAGAAAATGAAGTTGAGACGAATGTTTAAGTAGGAAGGTAAATAAAGAACACTGAACCGTTATTCTCACTGCTTTTTGCAACGATATATCCGTTGTGATTTTCCACGATTTTCTTGCAAATTGCCAGTCCGATTCCGGTACCTTCGTACTGTGTTTTTTCATGGAGACGAGAAAAAAGTTCGAATATTTTATCCGTATATTCTTCATTAAAACCGATGCCGTTGTCGGTAAAAACAAACTGATAATAATTCCCCGAATGTTTAAAATCTGAAGATTTCCCGGAGGTTTTTTTAACTTTTACGGATATTTCCGGTGACGTGTTTTCCTTGCTGTATTTTATGGAATTACCAATTAAATTGCTAAAAAGCTGCTGAATCTGAAATGGAATAACCTTGAGTTTCGGCAGTTTTTCATAGTGGATAACAGCATTTTTTTCTTCAATTTTCTGTTGCAGTTCATCCAATGCATTTTCCATTAAAAGATTGAGGTCTGTAAGCTCGGCAATGTGTTCGTTTCTGCTGGTTCTGGAAAATTGAAGCAGATCTTCAATCAGTTTGCGCATGCGGTGTGTCGCGACTTTCATCCTTTGAAAATACTGTTTCCCGGTTTCGGAAAGATGATCGGTTTCTTTTTCTTCCAGGCGTGAAACAAAGGTTTCTATTTTTCGTAAAGGTTCCTGTAAATCGTGACTGGCAATATAATTGAAAGATTCCAACTCTTTATTGGTTGCTTCCAGATTTTTGTTGGCCTCTTCAATTTCTTTTTTTGCCAGCACTTCTTCCGTTACATCGGTGGTAATTCCCAGAAGGACTTCATCATCATTTTCCTGATGAATACTTTTTGCGGTGATGAACAAAAACTTTTCTTTCCCCAAATGGGTAATCGCTCGAAAACTAAAAGGAGCAATGGATTTTTGAGAATTTTTCTTTTCAAATTCTTTTTCCACCCTTTCTACATCATCGGGATGAGTATGCTGGATAAAAAATCCTTTCGACGCTTCAAAACTTTGAGGTTCATAATCCAAAATCCGGTAATGATTGTCGGAAAAAGAATATTTTCCTGTTTTGAAATTATATAGCCAAACTCCATATTCACCGATATTTTCCGCAAGATTGGAGGTGTTAAGCGCGAGTTGTAAATCGTTATTGATTTTTTTCTGCTTCCGCACTTCCGAATGGATGGCGGAAAAGGCAAAACCAATCACACCGAGCGTAAAAAGGGCGAGAATATAAATGTAAACGGGCATGGATTTCTCTGCAAAGAAAAGATCGTTTTTATGCTGTTCCAATACCTGATTTTCGCTGCTGAGCATTTGATCGATCAGGGTTCCGATCTGTTTCATCACGTTTCGTCCTGAAAGCAGTGAGGCTTTCAATTCTTCGCTGGTGGTTCCGTTTTGATGATCTTCAAATGTATTTTCAACAATTTTGAATTTTTCGGCAATCATTTTATCCAGAATTCCGAGCGTTCTCATCTGCGACGGATTATTATGGAGAACCTGTTTCAGATCCGTTAAATTTTTGTGGATTTCGGTTTTGTAGGTATCCGTGATTTCTATGCAGCTGGAATCGTTGGTCAGGATGTAATTTCTCCTTTCGTTCTCAATATCTTTGAGATGATTATAGAGTTTTTCGAGTTTCAGGGAAACCTCCAGAGATTCATTCATTTTGGTGTTGTACTCTGAAAGTTTCACCATGTGTTTATAGGTGAGACCCATCAAAAAAAACATCATTGCCGCCGACAATACAAAGATGAGTGTCAACGGAAAAGATGATTTTTTATTCCGGTAGAAATCCATTTTAAATTTTTAGAAGAAAATTTTCTTTATTCAATCCGGAAGTCTGAAACTGCCAGTTCATGGTAACCACTTCCTGCAAAACCTTTTTCAAAGTACTGAAATCGCCGGGTTTCTGGATGTAAATATTGGCACCGTTTACAAAAGTTTCCTCAATATGTTCTTCGGAGGAAGAAGTGGAGTAGATGGCAATCGCAATATCTTTGAATTTGGGGTTTGCCTTAATTTCGTGCAGGCATTCAATTCCGTTTTTTTTAGGCATATTAAGATCCAGAAAAAGAATTTCGGGAAGTATGCTTTCCTCTTCATTCAGATAATCCATCAGTTCCACACCGTTTCCAAAGGTTTGGATTTTGGTGGAAATTTTTATTTCATCGAAAGCATCCGTAAAAAAGAGTCTGTCGTCCTGATCGTCATCTACAAGAATGATACGGGTATAATCTTTATTCATTATTTACTTTTATTTTTTATTGGAAATTTGTCGGCGTTTTTTTACAATTTTCTGAAATTGGGAAGGGGTAATTCCGGTCGTGTTTTTAAATTGTGTGCTCAGGTGCGCCACGCTGGAATAATTCAGGCGGTTTGCCACATCCGTAAGTGAAAGATTCTCCAGAACCAAAAGCTGTTTTGCATATTCGATTTTTTGGAGGATGATGAAATTCTCGATGGACGTAAAAGTAACTTCAGAAAAAATATTGGAAATATAACCATAACTGTGCCCCAGTTTTTCTGAAAGATACACCGAAGATTTCACCTGAATCTGCTCTCCGGAACGAATCATATGCAGAATCGCATCTTTAGTTTTCTGTACGAGAATGGTTTTGTGGTTGGCAATGATTTCGATACCGTAAAGACTTAATTTTTCTGAGAGTTGTTCCTGAGTTTCAGGAGAAATGCTTTCCAAAAATTCCACTTCACCAAAAGCGGGAATCTGGTAGCGGATACCGCTTTCATTCAATTGTTCTTCCAGAACCTTGCTGCATACCGCATTGAAATCGAATTTCACAAAAATTTTCATTGATTTTTTTTGAGTGTATGTAAAGATACAACAAGTTTTCTTAGAAATACATGAAAATGTAAGACCTTGATTGTCGTAATTTTTAATATGGACAATAACCTTTTGTAAATTTTAAACCAACGATTTCATATTTACAAAATCAATAGGACTCAGGTTTACAGGTGGATTTCCATTAGAAAATCATCCATTACAAAACCATTTCCAATGTCAAAAATGCCTTCGCTGAAAACGGTAAAACCCTGGGATTCATAGATTTTTCTGGCGTTGTTGTTTTTGTTGACATTCAGAATAATTCTGTTGTCACCGTTTTTTAATGTTTCATTTTTCAGGAAGTTGATTGCCATTTTTCCGAATCCTTTGCCTTTTGCCTCGGGAATCAGATAAATTCGGTGAAGTTTCGTGGTGCCGGGTTCATACTGATGTTCAAAACCAAGAAAACCTACGGGAATTTCATCATCAAAAAGGATGAAATAATGAAAATTGGGATTCATCATTATTTGTTCAGAAATTTCCTTTTCCGAATACATATTTTCGAGCATATACTCGATTTGCGTTGCCGACAGGATTTCTGCATAAGCATTTTCCCAGGATTTACGCGCAAGTTCCTGTATTAAAGAAATATCTTTAACCGTAGCTTTTTGAATGGACATTTGTTGATAATGGTGTTAATGGGAAATTGTAAAAACTACAACTTCTTCATTTCTTCGCGAATTTTCTGCTGAAGATTTTCTGAAGATTTTACCAAAGGAAGACGAAGGTGATTTTTAATCAGTCGTTTTTCGGCAAGAACAGTTTTGATTCCGCCGGGATTTCCTTCCGCAAAAATAAGTCGGATCATATCCACCATTTTGTTGTGGATGGCGTAGGCTTCCTTCACTTTTCCTTCAAAAGCAAGCTGCACCATTGCTGAAAATTCTTTCGGATAAGCCTGTCCTATTACCGAAATCACACCATTACCGCCGGCAAGAGTGACCGGAAGTGTAAATTCATCATCACCGGAAACCAAAGAAAAAGCATCTGTTTTTTTCCGCAAAATATCAAAATACTGGGCAATATTGGGAGCGGCTTCTTTAATCATAATCAGATTCGGAAAATCATTTGCCAGCCGAAGTGTTGTTGCGGCTTCAATATTTTGCCCGGTTCTTGATGGAACATTATAAATAATAATTTTTTTACCCGTTTCGGATAAAACTTTGTAGTGTTGGTAAAGCCCTTCCTGATTGGGCTTATTATAATAGGGCGATACGGAAAGTACGGCTTCAAAAGCAGAAAGATCGGCGGCTTGGATTTGCTTTTTTACTTCCATGGTGTTGTTTCCACCGATTCCCAGAACCAAAGGAAGTCTTCCCACATTTTCTTTGATGATATGATGGATTACCTGCTGTTTTTCTTCTGAAGAAAGCGTAGCTGCTTCTGCTGTTGTTCCCAGAACAACCAGATAATTGGTGCCGTTTTCGATGTTAAAATTAACCAGTTTGGACAGCGATTCGAAATCAACGCTGAGGTCTTCGTTAAAAGGGGTTACCAAAGCAACGCCTACTCCTTTTAAAGTGTTCATAATATAAGAAAATTGTTGGTTCAAATTTATACATTTTAATTGGAGAAATAATGAACCGGATTAATTTTTTTGCTACGTATGTATTCAACGATTTCGAAATGTTTTTTTGAGTGGGTCGGTAGATTTAATAAAGATGATTTTCAAGACTACACAAAAAATTACGGTAAAATTTTCAGTGCCATTTGAATGAAATTTTCACAGGTTCTATGTTAAAAAGTAAAGACTTTACGTTCATATAATTATATTTGCACAACTACAGGTAATTCTTATGAAACTGAAATTCTGGATTGGTATATTGGTGGCGCTTGCTCTGGGTTCGTGTAAAACGGTGCTTCAGGTCTCGAATGTCACCACCGAAAAAAATACCGCTATTACCGGCGAACTGAAAGAAGATGAAACCTTCAATACCGTAATTGCCCCTTATAAAGCAGAGTTGGAGAGCAAGATGAACACGAAAATTTCGCACACCAAAGTGGAACTGAACAAACGTGGCAATAACAGCAATCTTGGAAATCTTCTTGCCGATTATACTTTTGAAGGAGCAGAAGAATGGGCAAAAAAGAACGGAATTCCCGGGATTGATGCTGCCGTTATCAATATCGGAGGAATCCGAAGTATCATTGGTGCAGGAGATATTACCACAAAGCAGATTTTTGAAGTGATGCCTTTTGAAAATGAAGTGGTCATCATCAAAATGAAAGGAAAAGAGGTACAGGGACTTTTCGACTATTATGCCCATAATCAGAAAAATAATCCGGTTTCCCGTTTGCTCATTGAAACCGATCAGGGCGCAATTTCAAAACAACTGATAAACGGTGAAGCCTTGAACCCGGAAAAAACCTATTATATTGCTACTTCCGATTATCTCGCTCTTGGCGGCGATAATATGAAGTTTTTTTCTAAAGGAGAAACCATTGCTACCGGAATAAAAATGCGGGATCTGTTCATTGAAAAATTCAAATCCCAACCGGAAATTATTGCACCGGATGATGTAAGGCTTATTTTTAAAAATCAAAAACCGGAAAGCAATGAATAGAAAAAATTTCCTGAAAGCCATCGGTGGCGGAACACTGGCATTTACCTTAACCCCGAATCTTCTGCTCGCCAATAATCTTTTGAATGCAGATGCGGCTTCATCAAAAAAAATTACGATTCTGCATACCAACGATCAGCACAGCAGAATTGAACCTTTTGATGAAACCTATACCCGAAATCCCAATCAGGGCGGTTTTGCAAGAAGAGCCACCTTAATCCAGCAGATTAGAAATACTGAAAATAATGTTTTGCTTCTGGATTCCGGAGATATTTTTCAGGGAACACCGTATTTTAATTTTTTTGGTGGCGAGTTGGAATTTAAACTGATGTCCATGATGAAATACGATGCTTCCACTATGGGAAATCATGATTTCGATAACGGATTGAAGGGTTTTCTGAAAGCACTTCCAAATGCGAATTTTCCGTTTATCTGTTCCAATTATGATTTTAAGAATACCATTTTGGATGGTAAAACGTTACCTTACAAAATATTCAGTAAAAACGGAATTAAAGTTGGGGTTTTCGGAGTGGGAATCGAACTGGACGGTTTGGTCGGCAAAAAGAATTATGAAGAGACCGTATACCAAAATCCCGTGGAAATTGCACAGCATTATGCAGATTTTTTACGGAATGACAAAAAATGTGATCTTGTAATTTGCCTTTCCCATATCGGTTTTGATTATAAAGACGAACCTGAAAAAATAAGCGACAAAATCCTCGCACAGAAAACCGATAATATCGATTTGATTTTAGGAGGACATACCCATACTTTTCTGAAGGAACCTTTAACCTTTACCAACAGAAAAGGTAAAAACGTAATCGTGAATCAGGTAGGTTGGGCAGGTCTGCTTTTGGGCAGAATTGATTTTTATTTTGATCAGGATAAAAATATTAAAAATATTACCTGGAACAATCAGGTAATCGACAGTAGAATTAAAGCACTTGTATGAAGAAAATTGTATCATTTTTCATAATCCTAATCGCATTAGGTTCGGTTTCAGGGCAGATTATTTCTTCCAGCAAATGGACTGATTTATTCTCATATAATAATGTTATTGCCATTCGTGAAGATCAGGGAAGGCTTATTGCTGCCACAGAGAATGGGATTTTTTATTACAACATCAGTTCCGGGGAAATCACCAAACTTTCCAAAGCAAATGGGTTGCATGAAGTGAAAATCTCAGCATTTGACTATAATCCGGAAACCCAAACCGGTTTGGTTGGATATAAAAACGGAAGTATGGATGTAATCACTCCGAACGGAATTTTTTATATTATGGATATTCCGATTGCAACAGGATTTACGGGCGATAAAAAAATCAATCATATTTCGATTAACGGCAATCAGGCGGTAATTTCCGTTGGCTATGGCGTTTCTGTATTTAATCTGGAACGCAGAGAATTTGGCGACACCTGCTTTTTCGTTTCCGCTTCAAATTATCTGAATGCAAAAGCCTCTGTCATTCGCGACAACAAAGTATATACAGCAACCGAAACCGGGATAAAAGTGCATGAAATGGATGTCACTTTTCCTGTTTTTTCTACCTGGATTACGGCTGTTGCCGGGAATTTTTTGCAGATTTCCAACAAAGGAGTAATGGCTTTTTCCAACGGAAATACTGTTTATTATGGAGATGGAACCACATTCAGCAGTATTGGAGGATTTTCATCCACCAAAGATATTCTGATTTCTAACGACCATATTACTGTTGCTGACCAAAATACCGTAAAAGTGTATACAACTTCCGGAACACCTGTGAAAAGTCATAATTTCAATGAAACCCTGAATACCGGGATTTTCATCCAGAACCAGCTTTTTGCCGGAACTGTGCTTTCCGGAGTTAAAAATGAAAGCGATGTCCTGTTTAAACCGGATGGACCTTACAGCAATACTTCCTACAAGATTGATTTGTATCAGAACCAGATGGTGATTTCTACAGGAGGTAGGCAAACTTATAATGAGCCAATATACCGCAATTTGGGATATTATCATTTCGACGGTACATCATGGAAATATCCGAATTACTTTATCAATAGTGGTATCGTTTTCAATGTGCTCGATGCGGTGATTGATCGGAATAATCCTAATCAGGTGTTTTTTTCAAACTATTCCTTAGTTGGTGGACAAAAGGGAATTTATAGGATGGAGAATGGTGAGTTTAAAAAGATTTATGAAAATACAGCTCCCAGTATTGATAATTTGGTAGGTGGATTTACATTTGATGAAAATAAAAACCTTTTTGCTTCGGCTTCTTTTATTCCCCCAAATCCAAGGCAGATTGGGTACTATTTGTATAATCCTTCATCTGACACTTTCACTTTAAAAACAGTAGTTGTTTCCAAGGGGGTACAAAAACCGGTTGCAAAAGATGGTGTTTTGTATATTCCTTCTCCCTTTTTTTCAGATGGTGGGACTTTAATATATAATTATAATGGTACACCGACAAATACTTCGGATGATAGTTATATTCTTCTTACTACCGACAATAATTTGCCTGCAGATGGAACAGTGGCATTAAATGTTGATAAAAATAATGACCTCTGGATTGGAACCCGACTCGGACTTCGCGTGGTATCAAATCCAAAATCCATTATTGGGGAAAGCAATCCGCAAGCCGATGCGATTATCATTGAAGAAAATGGGTTGGGAGAAGAACTTTTCCGGGATAACCATATTTTGCAGATCACCCACGATTCCGGAAACCAAAAGTGGATATCGGCCGATGGAGGAGGTGTGTTTTATGTAAGCTCTTCCGGAGAGCAGACTTTTCTTCACTTTACAAAAGAAAATTCCCCTTTGCCCAGCAATTCCGTTACGGATATTAAGGTGGACGATAATACCGGAAAAGTATATTTTGTTACACTGGACGGAGTGGTGGTATATCAGGGTGATGTTGTAGATGCATCTGAAAATTTTGGCGACGTTTTGGTATATCCGAATCCTGTTGTATATGCCAATTATAAAGGAAGTGTAAAAATTCGCGCTTTGGCACAAACCACCAATATCCGCATTACCGATGCCGCAGGAAATCTGGTTCATCAGGCGATTGCAAGAGGGGGCTTTTACGAATGGAATCTCAATAACCAGCGTGGAGTTCGTGTAGCGTCGGGAATTTATTTTGTTTTGATGACGAATGCTGACGGAACCGATACCGCAACCGCTAAAATTGCGGTGGTGAACTGATGCAAATCTGTCGTTGTTTTCTTTTGTCATCCTTAAAATACGGGGATGAAGATGCCATAATTCATTGTTTTGCCGAGGATTTAGGATACCAAAGTTTTTTTGTGAAAAAAATCTACGCAGCAAGAAGCAAAAAGAAAGCCTACCTTTTTCCTTTAAACGAACTGGAATTAACGATCTTGCCAATGAAAGCAGGAAAAATAACCAATGTTTCCAGAATCGAGTGGACCAAAAACAGCTTCAACGATCAGGATCAAAAAATCAACAGCATCAGAATGTTTTCTGCAGAATTCCTGAATCAGGTTTTGAGAAATGAAAACGACAATGCCAATATTTATTCCATTCTGTTAAAGTTTAACCATCTGCTTCAGCAGAACGATTATAATGCTCATCTTTATCTGGTATTTGAAATCTTGCGAGGGAACGGTCTTCTTCCTCTTTTTTCAGAGGCACCATTTCTGAATCCTGAATCCGGTACTTTTGAAGACTATCAAAATCACCCTCTTTTTGATGAATCTATTTCCGAAATATGGAAAATTCATCACCTTTCCAAAGGGGAAGAAAACAACACCTCATTATTGCCGTCAAGAAAACAGAGAAACGCTTTTCTAGAGTCGATGATGGTGTATTACAAAATTCATTTCAGTGGATTTCACACGCCGGGATCACTTGAAATTCTCAAACAGGTTTACGAATAAATTTCTTTTTCAGAAATGGCTTTTCAATACAGTGCCAACTGATGTATGAAACCCCAATTACAACCGCATAACTCAAAATAACCGCCGGAACTCCGAATTGGCTGTACCACCCCTGCTGCACAAAGATTTGAATAATCGGAAAATGAAGCAGATACATTCCGTAGGAAATATCCCCATATTTTGCAAAACCGGAGAGGGGAATTCTTTTGGAATAAGCAAACGCTATAATAACCACTGCAAGGGAAAAAGGAAACATAATACTGATATGCAATACCGTTTTCTCCAAAATAATTATTGCAATTGCCGGAACAATAAAAAACCACTGATGTTTTTTGAACGTATCCAGATTAAGGTATAAAAATATTCCGGAAACAAAATAAGAGAGACAGCCTGGAAGTTGCTTTGCCAACTCATATTTTCCAAGTGAACTTATAATGTTGAAGTACAAAATGGAAAGCACGTATATCAGTAATAAGAGTAAGTTCTTTTTTTTCAGGCTGGCATTTTTAATCAACATGAATAAAACGGGAACAAACAAATAGAACAGCACTTCAACCTTAATCGTCCATAAGGAACCATTTACGGCGCAAATATAATTGTCAGCAAATACATGGGGAAGGCAGGGCTGCAGAAAATTCAGAAAAATTAAGTTCACACCAAGATACTTCCACCATTCTGCTGAAAAATAATCCTGAAATTTCAAACTGGAAAAAAAATAGAGAAAAAACGCAAAAAAAACCACTACGGTTATATAAGCAGGAAGAATTCTTTTGGCTCGGTTTACAAAGTATTTCCGATTATTTTGCAGTCTTTCCATGCTTACATAGATCAAAAAACCACTAATCACAAAAAATGAATAGACGCTGTAGTTGGGCATTGCTGCGAAAAACTCAATGCGGAAATCATCCGTTCCACTCAGAATCATCGAATGCCCTATCATCACGAGCAGTGAAAAAAGAAAACGCAGAAAGTCAAAATTATTGAGATGTTTCATCAAAAGGATTTTAAACTTTCCGGTTTAAGGCATTCTACGATCTATTTTATCGGTTTAATCTCCGGTTAATTTCTTACGGTAGATTTATACACCTGAAAATTGAAAATGAAACTGCGGTCAGTAAAGGCAATACCGGTATAGTTATAGTGAGAATCACGGGCGAAAGCCGCACGCGAAGGAACAATAATTATCCCCTGCAGATTATAGTTTTCGGAATCATCAATATTAAAAGCCTGAAAATGCTGAAGAGCTTCACGAAAACCTTCAATTTCATAATAGCTTCTTTCTTTAGCGGCATCCGTTGTGGCGGCATCCAACACAGATTGTTTTACATAATAATATGCGGGATCCACATCCAGATTTCCTGAAATGATTGTATTTTTAAATGCAGATGCTGAAGCAAATTCTACCACGCCATCGGTATTCGTAGCAACATACGTAATTGCATTGGTCATTAACCGAAGAATATCGGTGGAACCGATTGCTGTTCCCGGATCAGGCTGTGCATCGGCTCTTACAATATAAATAACTCCGGAAGGAAGCGTTATCGGGTTTAAATCAGCAAGTTTAGGATAATTGTCATCTGACTCATCATCATCGTCGAAAGCTTTTACATTACCACGAGTATCAAAATAATGGGTTTGCAGATATTTTTGTGCGGCCTGATCGTCATAGGTATTTCTTGTTTCTAAACTTACCAGTTCGGTAGATTCATCATTGTCATCATCATCTTTACAGGCATTAAATGTTACTGTGGCAAGTATCAGGTACAGAAATATTTTCTTCATTTTCATTTTATCGTTAAATTGCTAGAATATTGGCAAATGTAAAAATAAAATATGAGAATTGATAAATTTTTGTGGAGTGTGCGGTTTTACAAAACCAGAAGCATTGCTGCAGACGAAATTAAAAAGAACAGGGTTTCAATTGCGGAACAGGTTGTGAAGTCGTCAAAAGAAGTGAAACAGGGCGATGAAATTAAAATCCGAAAAAATCAGATAGATTATAAGATAAAGGTATTGGATATTCCGAAAAGTCGGGTTGGGGCAAAACTCGTGGCAGATTACGTGCGCGATATTACCGATCCACAGCAATACGAGATTCTGAAAATTAGAAAATCAACTCAGGATTATTATCGCAACAGAGGAGAAGGCCGTCCCACGAAAAAAGACAGACGGGAGATGGACGAGTTTGTTTCTGTTTCTTCCGATCAGGATGAAATCATGGACGAAGAAGATTGGAATTCTTTCTTTGAGGATTCTAAGGACGAGGAAAACGAGTAATTGCCGCAATGATCTCATTTGCAATTTCGTGATCGTTTTTTTCATCGGTATCAATCGTAATATGTGCCTGAGAATAATAGGGATTGCGCTCAAAAAGATGTTTTGCAATGAATTCCGGAAGTTCTTCATCCCCGAATTTCGCAATTAAAGGTCTTTTTTCTTTTTGCATCAGAAGTCGTTGTGTTAAAGTTCCCACTTTGGCACGAAGAAAAATGCTTACTGATTTTTGATTAATCAGGTGGATGTTGTTATAATAAACAGGAGTTCCGCCGCCAAGACTTAAAATCGAGTTGTCTTTGTTGTTGAGCAACTCTTCCAGAATGGATTTTTCCTGTTTCCGGAAGTAAAGTTCTCCTTTTTTCTCGAAGATTTCGGATACCGGCATTTTATTTTGCTCAGTAATGGTGTTATCCAGATCAATTCTTTCAAAATTTAATCTGTCGCTTAAAATTTTGGAAATGTGAGATTTACCACTTCCCATGTACCCAATCAAGGAAATCAGCATTGTTTTTATTTTAAACAAATTTCCGAAAAAATTTTGAGAATTTAAAAAAAGCCTTATCTTTGCACCACTTTAAAACAAAGTAGATTTGTTTTGGAGACCTGGTAGCTCAGCTGGTAGAGCAATACACTTTTAATGTATGGGCCCTGGGTTCGAATCCCAGCCAGGTCACAATGAAAAAAATCCGTAATTTTTACGGTTTTTTTTTGCCTGTGTGGTGAAATTGGTAGACACGCCATCTTGAGGGGGTGGTTTCCTATGGATGTGCTGGTTCGAGTCCAGTCGCAGGCACGAAAAATAAGCAATGAGTAATCTTTGTGATTTTTTAATTACTTATTACGCATTCTTCATAAAAAAATGACCGACCTGGTAGCTCAGCTGGTAGAGCAATACACTTTTAATGTATGGGTCCTGGGTTCGAATCCCAGCCAGGTCACTTTAATATGTATTTTTTTTCATATTAATATTTTGTGATTTGGTGTTCAGAGGCGTTTTACAAGAAACGCCTCTGATTTTTTTAATCCAGATGCATGTTATCGATCAGGCGAACTTCACCTACATAGACTACGATAAATGCACGGTAATTTTGATCTTTATAGAAAAAATCGGTTTCTTTCAGGTCTTTTTCGTTGGCAATCACAAAATATTCAAGTTCCATCCCGTTTTCTTTTTCAAAAATATTTTTCACACGGTCGTAAATTTCAGGAATGGAGATTACCCGAAACCAGTCGTTTACTTTCAACAAGGTTTCGTAGATTATTTTCGAGGCTTCTTTTTCTTTTTTGGTGAGTCTTTCATTCCGGGAACTCATGGCAAGTCCGCTTTCTTCCCTGTAAATAGGAACGGCATTTATTTTTACCGGGATTTTTTCTTTTTTTACCATTTTTCGGATAATGGCAAGTTGCTGAAAGTCTTTTTCTCCGAAGTATGCATTGTCCGGTTTTACCTGTTCGAAAAGGGTTTGAACAACAGTTCCTACACCATCAAAATGTCCTGGGCGGAACTTGCCTTCCATTTCTTTTTCTAATCCGTCAAAATCATAGGATTTGCTTTTCATTCCCGCAGGATAAATATCTTTTACAGAAGGAATATACACGGCATCAACCAAACCGGAATCTTCCAACATTTTAATGTCGGCATCTACAAATCGTGGATATTTTTCAAAGTCGGATGGATTGTTAAATTGGGTAGGGTTTACAAAGATGGATGAAACCACCAGATCATTTTCTTTTCTGGCTTCTTTGTATAGGGAAAGATGCCCGGCATGCAAAGCACCCATTGTCGGTGCAAATCCGATTTTTTTTCCCATCTCTCGGTTTCGTTCAATATAGGCTTGTAGTGTGTTTTTATTTTTGAAAACTTTCATTTGTTATGTTTGCCGTAAAAGTAGAAAAAAAATAAACCAAATAGTAGGATGATTCTTTAAAAATATAAAGGATGGGAAAAGAGACTGTCATAAAAAATGTTAATTGAAAAATATTGTCGTAAAATTTTGTAATTTTGCAAACCTATAGTACCTGTCACGTAATGACAGTAAAAGAGAAAATTAAAATTATGCCGAATCAGAAGATTTTGTACATCACTACAGAGATGTTTCCTTACCAGGAAGAGAGCAATATAGCGAATATGGTAAGTAAAATGGCACTAAAAATGCATCAGGAAGGGAATGACGTAAGGGTTTTTATGCCAAGGTTTGGACAAATCAGCGAACGGAAATTTCAACTTCATGAAGTCATCAGGCTTTCCGGAATGAATATCATCATCAATGATCTGGATCAGCCCCTTATTATTAAAGTGGCTTCTCTTCCCGGAGAAAGACTTCAGGTGTATTTTATTGATAATGAAGAATATTTCAAAAGAAAACAGTATTACACTGATGACGACGGGAAATATTTTGAAGACAATGCAGAGCGCGCCGTTTTCTTTGCCCGTGGCGTTTTGGAAACCATTAAAAAACTTAATTGGGTTCCCGATGTTATCCATTTGAATGGATGGATGTCGTCTTTCATTCCGCTATACCTCAAGAATTTTTATAAAAACGATTATTATTTCAACAATACGAAATTGGTTCTTTCCGTTTACAATGAGGAAGATGCTGCCTTCGAAAAAAATATTGAAGACATCTTGAAATTTGACAATATTACCCAATTAGAAGCCCTGAAAAAACCCGGTTTCCGGAGTTTTGTTTCAGAGAGCATGAATCTCGTGGACGCGGTTGTAAAAGGAGATGAATTTCTGGAAAATGATTTGGATGAAGCCTATACGCAATCCAAAACAGAGAAATTCGATTACAAAGATGAAAATTCGATTGGCAAGGTTTATAATACAGAACAAAATTAATGATAAACAGATTAAAAAAAATCTTCAATATCGCTTCAGTTGCAGTGATAGGAGGAATGATATTGTGGAATTGTGAATCGGATGCAGATTTGCTGGGATCTCAGTTTTTTACAGGAGCGGATGCAGTAGATTCTTCTTATGAATTAATAGCATACAACGTGGGCAATAATGAATTTGTCCGGAGTGATGCAGCCCGACTGGACAGTACACTGATTGGTGCATTTACAGAAGGACAGTTCGGAATGCAGAAAGCAAGCTACATTACGCAATTGAGACTTTCAAGTTACAGCCCTGATTTTGGAGATAATGCCGTTCTGGATTCTGCCGTAATGGTGATTAAACCTGCTTACTATTCGGATTCTGTTACCACAACTACCACCGAAGATTACCTTTTTAATGATGCTACGAATACGGATGTCGCAAGTAAGAAGGTGGTAAATTCTTATCCGGTGAAAAAGTACGGGAGAGGAAAAATTGGCGGAGAAGTTCCAACTTTGAACATAAAAGTGCATGAAGTTGCCGATTATTTAGGTGCATCCACAGATTCAGTTGCTTCAAATAAAATTGTGAATGCCAGCAATCTTATTGGTTCAAAAGAATTTAAAGGGAATATTACTTCAGTAACCGTTACTAAAGATACCGATAATTCGGAACTGTATAAAAGAGATGCTTCTATCAGAATTAATCTGGATACTGAGTTTTTTCAAAATAAAATCATTGCAAAACAGGACGCAGCGGAATTGGCAGATGCCGCCACTTTTATCCGTTATTTTAGAGGAGTTAAAATTTCGGTTGATGAAAATGATGGGTATATGTTCCGTTTCAAACCGGATTCTATTGGAATAAAATTATATTACAAATACGATTACGATAATTCCGGAACGATTGAAAGAAAAAGCAATGTCTTGAGTATGAGTACAGGATCTGGAAATGCACATTTCAGTCAGGTGGAATACGATCGTCCAGAATCTTTTCAAAATGCATTGGCAGCAAGCGATTCTATAAATGGAGATGATAAACTGTATGTACAGGGAATGGGAGGTCCAGGAGCAGGATTTAAGATTCCTGAAAATACGATTAACTCATTAAGAGAAAAATTTGAGAATAGCAAGATCGGGATTATTTCCGCCAAAATCAGGGTGTACACTCATCCTGATTTATGGAATAATTCCTATACAAAACCGGATTATTTTGTGGTGCGGCAGAAAGATTCCTTCGGATTTCTTACCGATATGACGACACTTTCGGGATCCGGATATTATTATCTGATTCGTACGTATGATTTGGATGATAACCCAGCTCATTATGATATTAGCATCACCCAAACTGTTAAAAATATTGTAGAAAATGGTGCCGAAAATAAAGGGATCATCATTAATGTCGGGAATTATACCTATGATTCGTACGGAAATCTGGTGGGATCATCATACGCAGACGCTCAGAATTACAATACAAGAGCGTATACGCCTTACCGTGCAGTTCTGGTAGGAACAGTGAAGAACGCAGCAGATCCTTTTTATAACAGAGGAGCAAAACTGCTCGTTACCTATGGACAAAAATAAAATGTAATAACTAAATTTTGAAAAAAAATATATGTGTGGAATAGTTGGATATACAGGATTTCAGGATGCCTACGAAGTTGTAATCAACGGGCTTAGGAGACTTGAATACAGAGGTTACGATAGTGCCGGTATTGTTTTGGATACCGAAGGCAAACATTTTGAACTAGCCAAAACAAAAGGAAAAGTAGACGATCTTGTTTCCATTTCTTCCGGAATGAAAGGTCATGCTCATGTCGGAATGGGGCACACACGTTGGGCAACTCATGGCGTTCCAAGTGACAGGAATTCTCACCCTCATCTTTCCAATAACGGAAAAATTGCTTTGGTTCATAACGGAATCATTGAAAATTATGATACCATTAAAACCATGTTGCTGGAAAAAGGATTTACCTTTAAATCAGAAACTGATACCGAAGTATTGGTAAATCTTATCCAATATTTTATGGATATTAATCCCGAATTTGATTTTCCCACCGCTGTACGCTATGCCTTGAATGAAGTCTATGGTGCTTATGCCATAACCGTGATGCACGATGATTTTCCCGGTGTTCTTGTAGTAGGAAGACTGGGCTCTCCATTGGCAATTGGGTTGGGTGAAAACGAATATTTTATTGCTTCCGACGCATCCCCTTTTGTAGAATTTACCAAAGAAGCCGTATATCTTGAAGAAGGACATATGGCAACGATTTCTCTTGAAAAAGGAGTCGACATCCGTACGATTAAAGACAATGAAAAAATTACGCCGGCCATTCAGGAATTAAAACTCAGCCTTGAGCAAATCGAGAAAGGCGGATATGAGCATTTTATGCTGAAAGAAATTTTTGAACAGCCAAAATCAATTCAGGATACTTTAAGAGGAAGACTTTTGGTGGATGAAGGCATCATCAAAATGGCAGGAATCTGGGATCATTTGGAGAAAATGACTCAGGCAAAAAGAATCATCATCATCGCTTGTGGTACTTCATGGCATGCCGGTCTTATCGGAGAATATTTAATTGAAGAATATGCCAGAATTCCGGTTGAAGTAGAATACGCTTCGGAATTTCGGTACAGAAATCCGATTATTGATGAAAAAGATGTGGTTATTGCCATTTCTCAGTCCGGTGAAACTGCCGATACAATGGCCGCACTTAAACTGGCAAAAGAAAAAGGAGCATTTATCTACGGCATCTGTAATGTGGTGGATTCTTCAATCTCAAGAATTACTGATGCTGGTTCATATACACATGCAGGACCGGAAATCGGAGTGGCTTCTACAAAAGCGTTTACTTCACAACTAACTGTTCTTTCTCTGATTGCACTGAAACTGGGGAAACACAACGGAAACCTGAGCAATCAGGAATTTATGAAACTGATTATAGAATTGGATACGATTCCATCAAAAGTAGAAGAAGTATTGAATTCAACTCATGACATCACCAAAGAAATTGCAAAAGATTTTATTCATGTACAAAACTGCCTTTATTTAGGGAGAGGATATAATTTTCCAACCGCATTGGAAGGCGCTTTGAAATTAAAGGAAATTTCATACATCCATGCAGAAGGTTATCCTGCGGCAGAAATGAAACACGGACCAATTGCCCTGATTGATGAAAATATGCCGATTGTGATTATTGCACCTAAACAAGGACATTACGACAAAGTAGTAAGCAATGTACAAGAAATAAAAGCAAGAAAAGGAAAAGTAATCGCGGTGGTGAACAAAGGAGATGTACAGGTGGCTTCAATGGCAGATTATGTAATTGAATTTCCGGAAACATCAGAATGTTTTTCACCTATTTTGGCTTCTGTTCCGCTCCAGCTTCTGGCGTATTATATTGCAGTATTTCGTGGTGCCAATGTAGATCAGCCCCGTAACTTGGCAAAATCCGTAACAGTGGAATAATTTTTTACAAGACAAAGCATCTGTTTAAGCACTTCCCTTATCTTAAATGTTTTATTGATTGAATATTGAATATAGAACTCACAAAAAAGTATAAAAGAGTAAAGAAACAGAGAAAAATAAAATTTTTATCAAAATTTTAGCAGATTCAAAATAATTAAAAAAAAAAATCGTTTTGTAAAAAAAAGATAATTGTTACTCTAAAAAATTATATATTTACCGCTTAATTTCAAAAATCAGCATGAAAAGAATATTCTTAGTAGTATTATCAGCCGCTTTTTTAGTATCGTGTTCAAAAGGAGGGAAAGCAGGAGCCGGGAAACCAGGATCTAAAGGAGAACTTATTCCTAAAAGAAAATCAAAATCTTTTGTAGCAGAGAGACCGTACGGAATGATTGCCATTCCTGCAGGTTCTTTTGTAATGGGGATGGCCGATCAGGACTTTACGAATACACCAGAAAAAGCCAATCTTAAAACCGTTACGGTTTCTTCATTTTTTATGGATGAAACGGAAACCACCAATGCTGAATATCGTGTTTTTGTTGACTATGTAAGAGATTCAATAGCCAGAACACTCTTAGCAGAAGCAGCAGGAGACGGAGGAACCGATGGAAACGGAACCGGAATAGGAGATTATGCATATCTTTCCAAAAAAGCAGGAGAAGATAAAAATGCATATCAGGAATACATGGAAAGCACCGGAGGAAGAGAAGGTTATGATGATTCCAAAAGATTGGACTGGGGAGTGCCATTACAATGGAAAACCTCTGAATATCCCGATGTACAGTATGCAGAAATTCTTGAATCCATGTACGTTCCGCCTGCAGAAAGAATTAATAATGAAAGAATCATCGATTCAAGAAAATTGTTATATACTTATCAGTGGGAAGATATTGAGTCTGCAGTTAAAAATAAATCAAGAGGTGCAAATTATCTGAAAAAGGAAAGTATTGCCGTTTATCCGGATACTACGGTTTGGATTAAAGATTTCAATTATGCATATAATGAACCTCTTTATGATGGGTATTTCTGGCATTCAGCCTATAATAATTATCCGGTTGTAGGCGTTACTTGGGATCAGGCAAGAGCCTACTGTAATTTCAAATCCAAGTTAAAATCCGATTATAACGAATCCCTTAAGAAAAGAAAACAAAAGCCAATGGCGTTCCGTCTTCCAACCGAAGCAGAATGGGAATATGCCGCAAGAGGTGGAAAAGAAAACGCTACATATCCTTGGGGAGGTCCTTATTTAATGGACGACAGAGGATGTTATCTTGCGAATTTCAAGCCGAAAAGAGGAAACTATATTGAAGACGAGAAAAAAGGAACCTATACTTATACTGCTCCTGTAAAATCGTTCCCGAAAAATGGTTTCGGTCTGTTTGATATGGCAGGAAACGTTTCAGAATGGACAGAATCTCCGTACAACAACTCAACCTATCAGTTTTCTTCAACTTTGAATCCATACCTTTCCAATCAGGCATACAGAGAACCGAACAAAAGTGTTCGCGGTGGGTCATGGAAAGATGTAGGGTATCTTTTGATGACTGGGTACAGAGATTATGAACAAAAAGATTCAGCAAGAAGTTATATTGGTTTCAGAACCGTACAGGACATTCCTGAAGGATCTGCAAAAATTAAAAGAAGAACAAAATAATAAAGGGACTACGTAAAAAATTATATTAACTATTAAAAAAATTAGAAGTCATGTTTAAAACTAAAGAAGGGATTTATAACTTTGTTTATTCAATGGGAGCAGCAGTAGTAATTATTGGAGCTCTTTTTAAACTTACACACTGGAGTTTAGGGCCTATTTCAGGGAATATTATGCTGGCAATTGGGTTGATTACGGAAGCCATCATCTTCTGTATTTTCGCATTTGATGCACCAAAATCCGAAGAATCTTACGCTTGGGAAAATGTATATCCTGAACTCTTGGACAAAGATGCAAAACCAAACCCAAGACATTCAACTACTTCACTTCAGGTCGCAGAAGTAAAAGAATTTGAAAATTCACTTTCCGACAAATTAGACAAAATGCTGGCCGATGCAAAACTGGATGTTGGTTTATTTGAAAGACTCAGAACGGGAATTGATAAATTTTCAAGTTCAGTAGATCAGATCAACCAAACTGTTGACGTATCTGCATCTACACACAAATACAACGAGCAGTTGAACAAAGCTGCAGCAAATATGGAAAGCATGAATGCTTTGTATGCTTTGCAACTTGAGCACGGAAAAGCACAGTCTGAATATGCGAAAAAATATGTAGAAGATATCCAGAAATCTGCAGAACAATCAGTAAAATTCAATGAAGAACTTCAAGGTTTAACCTCTAACCTCAATAATCTTAACAGAGTTTACGGCGGAATGCTTAGCGCAATGAAATCTTAATTTTCCAATCATTTTAAATATTTTATAATTATTAAAAAAATCTATTAGAATGGCACAGGGAAAACAGACACCACGTCAGAAGATGATTAATCTGATGTATTTGGTTTTCATTGCAATGCTTGCAATGCAGATTGACCAAGAAATCATCAGATCTTATAACGATACAAACGAAACACTTACCAATACCCGTAAACTTGTTGAAGTAAAAAACGACGACATTTTTGAAAAAACGCTTGCCGCAAAAGCCGCTTCATCTCCAGATTCATATGCCGCAGCCAATACTATTTATCTGCAACTGAAAGCAAAAGCAGACGATTTGGTAAATACTATCGACGGTTATAAAGGAGAACTAAAAAAAGAAGCCGGATATATTGAAAATGCTGAAGACACGCAGGATAACTTTGCAGCCTTAAACAATACAGAGCCTTCCTCAGGACTATTTTTTAATGATTCTGATGAAAACAAACCTTCCAAAAATGCTCAGTTATTGATAAAGAAAATTGGAGAATACAGAGATTTTGTAAACACGAACCTTAAATCATTTCCTGAAATGAAAGAAGTGATTACCCGTGCAAATTCCAATTTGGTAACCGAATTTCCTGGAAAAGGGAAAAACAAAAACGGTAAAAACTGGTTGCAGTATAAATTTTATGGTCAGCCACTTATTGCAGCACTTTCCAATCTTGAAGTTATTCAGTCTGAAGTAAGAAACGTACAATCCGATGCGATTGTAATGATGCTTCAGGAAAAAGTGGATGCTGATATTAAGTTCAACGCTTTTGAAGCCATTGTTTCCGGGCCAACCGTAGTTCTTCAAGGAGAACCTGCACAAGCAAAAGTGGTTATCGGAACTTATGCAAGTTCAATTCCGGGACTTTCTATTTCCGGTGTTGATCGTGTAGAAAACGGAATGGGATACAAAACCTTGAATACAGGAGGGATCGGAAGCCAGACCTTTGCCGGTAAAATTTCCTTCAGCGATGCCAAAGGAAAATTAATCGAACTTCCATACACCCATACTTATAATGTAATTGCCGGTGCAGAAACGGTAGCTTTTGAAAGTGGAGCATTGCTTTCCGCAGACAAAATGCAGGTATTGTACAGAGGTCTTCCTAACCCGATTTCAGGATCAATTCTGGGAGCTGACAACAGCAAAACAGTATTAAGTGCATCCAATGCAAGTGTAGCGAAGAGTGGAAACGGTAAATGGACTGTAACACCGGGAGCAGGAGCTGAAACTACACTTACCATTTCAGGAAAAGGTCCTAAAGGACAAACCATATCTCAGGCTTTCAAATTCAGAATTAAAGGTCTTCCGACTGCACAAGGTCAAATTCGTGGAGAGTCAATTGTATCAATGCCGGCTTCTTCAATTCCGAACCAAACGGTTTCTGTAGCCATGCCGGATTTCGACTGGCCAGTTCATTTCTCGGTAAACAGTTTTATGTTTAAAGTTCCGGGTAAAGCAGCAATGACAGTGAGCGGAGACAAACTTTCTGGAGTTGCCAATTTAGTGAAAGGTTTAAGAGCCGGAGATATTGCTTATGTGTATAATATTAATGCAAGTGCATCCGGAATTGGTAACCAGCAATTGAAGAAAATTCCTGCAATTGTAATAAATGTACAGTAATTTCGTTAAGAATTAGTAGAGTTAATTAAATCATGAAAAAAATTGTTAGCAGCGTTTTCGTATTAATTTCGGGATTTGTTTTTTCCCAAAATATCTTGAATGCAAAATCACCTCAGGAATTTCGCGAACTTCGTGAACAGAATATGAAGAAAGACGGGGATTCGTTGGTTTCTGCAAAGGTTGATCCTTTGAAGTACGGCTTTGTTGAAACTAAAGACATCCTGAAAAGTATGGTGGTTTGGGAAGTTATTGATTTGAATGATAAAATTAACCAGCCTATTTATCACAATGAAGATGGTTTGGTATCGCAGAACAAATCATTGTATCAAATTTTGTATGATGCAATTGTTGCCGGAGAAATCAAAGAAGTATATGATGATGATATGTTTCTTACGAGACTGGATCCTGCAGATATTCCGAACCGTGTACGTTTTGAATCGCTTTCCGATGCCGGAGTTGAAAAAATCAACGAGCAGGGAGCACCGCTTACAGATCAGCAAAAATTAGAATATACCGATATTCATGAAGTGAAGTCTGAAAATGTAAAACTCATCAAGATCAAAGGAATTTGGTATATCGACAGAAGAGACGGACAAATGAAATACAGATTGCTGGGAATTGCAGCAATGGGTAAAGATCCAAGTACAATGGGGCAGGTTGGTCCTGATGGATTGCCAATCAATAGCGATGATGCCTATATTGATCTTTTCTGGATTTATTATCCTGATGCAAGATCGGTTTTAGCCAATTCGGTTGTCTTCAACAGTAAGAATATCTCTTCTGATATTACTTTTGATGATATTATGAATGCCAGAAGATTTTCAACCGTAATCTACAAATCCGAAAACGGATTAGGAAATGGTGTAATCAAGGATTATATTCCAAACGATTCTGAATCTCAGTTGGAAGAAAGCGACCGTATTAAAGCACAAATCCTTCAGATGGAAAGTGATATGTGGAATTACTAAACAATCATTTTTGATTATATATAAATCCTGAGTACCTTTACTCAGGATTTTTTATTATGGAAAACGTGGATTATATTATTGTAGGTGCTGGTTATGCAGGAATGTTTATGGCACATCAGCTCATTAAAAACAACAAGTCTTTTGTTATTTTTTCAAATGGAAAACAAGCGGCCTCCGAAGTTTCCGCAGGAATTATAAATCCTGCAATATTAAAGAAATTTACTTCATTTTGGCTCGCTCAGGAACAAATCGATTCCTTGCACTCTACTCTGAACGAAATTGAAAAATATACCGGAAAAAACTATTTTATCCATCAACCGGTTCATAGAATTTTCCATGATGAAATTGAACGGAATCTTTGGCTCAGAAAATCTGAGGATGAAGTGTTGTCTTCATTTTTAGGTAAAGATTTCATATCGTATGAGGATGTCAGAAATCCGTTTTCAACCGGTGAAGTTTTGCAATCGGGAAGACTGAATGTACATGACTTTTTTTCCGATATGAAGTCTTATCTTCATTGCAACGGGTATCTTTTGGAGGAAGATTTCAATTATAAACTTTTGAATCCTGAAGAAAAACAATACAAAAATTTTGCATTTCAACATCTTGTCTTTTGTGAAGGCATTGCGGTAAAGAATAATCCGTTTTTTTCTGGAATTCCTATAGATCCGAACAAAGGACATCACCTGAAAGTTACACTCAGCAAACCCTTATCTGATCAGGTCACATTTAAAAAGAAGCATTTTCTTTTCCCTGTGGAAAACGGACAATATTATTATGGTGGAACGTATGATCGCGACCATACCGATGTTGGTGTTGATTCTTCTGCAGTTCAGCAATTGGAATCCGGTCTTTCTGAATTTTATCCAGAATCTTTTGAAACGAATGAAATCCTATATGGTTTTCGGCCTACCGTTAAAGATCGCAGGCCTATTATCGGACAACATCCCAAATATGACAATCTATATGTTTTCAACGGTTTGGGAGCAAGAGGAATATTGAATGGCAACTATTTTGCGCAGGAACTTTTTCAACATATTGAATACGGTGAGTCTTTGCATCCGGAAGTTGATTTGAATCGTTTTAAAATAGAACATTAAAAAACCGCCTCAATGCTGAGACGATTACCATTTCATTTTACTAATTATTAATCTGCCGGAAATGCAACGATTGACGTTTCTTTCCAGACTTCATTCCCTAAATAATCCCAGTTTATAGTAGAATCAAAACCTCCCCAAAATTCAGGATACTGATTCACCAGATAATAGGTTTTGGGCGCAGACGAAGTATTTTCTATAATCGTCATTCCACGAGCCAATCCATATCGCCAAATATAAGCACCACCAATACTGTTACCAAAAGTGGCATCTGATGTTAAAAAATAGGTGCCAGAACTATTTTTTTCGGCCCAGGCAAATTTAGCATAGAAACCACTATCAATGGATGCATCTGTTTTCGTGTGCATCAAAAATAAGGTTCTTAACAACCATTTTCCTGGTTCCAGAGTAACCTTGCGGCACACGTATTGCAACTCGGAGTTTACAGGTCCGGAAAATTGCCCGTCCGCAGCCACTATTTTAATATGCGTCTTTTCTCTCCAGGCAGCGTCCCCGGAATTATTGATATAGGTAAGTAACGCTCCGTTTTTTTGAGTGCCGTCCGCAAGTCTGAATCCATATCCCGGCTCTTCGGTATAAATATCTGTTTTTGCGGAAGGAGTAAGATTTCCAATTCCCAGTTTTCCTTCTGAAGTAAATCCAACATCATTGAGGATCATTGCTTGGCTGGGCGTAGAAGTATTGTCACCTTTTCCGTCTATGTGTAATTCTACGGTCGGAAAGTCTGTGTTAATTCCGACCTGCGCTGACATACTGACAAAAGATATGCACAGCGATATTATTGCTATTCTTATATACATTGTCATAATATTTTAGTTAGCCGGATAAGCAATAACGGAGTTTTCTTTCCAGGTGGAAGAACCTAATTTGTTCCAGTTTATTCCAGTAGTATTATAGGTTCCGATTTTGTCTGTTCTATCAATATTAAGATAATATAATTTAAAGTCATCGGTAGTATTATTGATTACAGTAGATCCATTGGCAATTCCATACGCAGATACAAATATTCCGGAATTAAGTGATGCCGTAATATTTGGTGGGTCATTAGCGTAAGAAACATCTTGATCGGCACACCATTGTAGCCGAACCCATGCACCATTTCCACCGGTAGGAGCAGTATCTGCATTGAGTACAATATTGGTCATTACGAGCCATTTACCCGGAGGAAGTTTTATGGAAACCCCGATGTATTTTTTGCTAGAACTCACAGTGCCGTTGTATCCTTCTGCTGTAAATTGTGCTATGACTGTTTCGGTTAACGGATACCATTTGCCATTTCCGTTTGCGTCAGACATCATTACATAATTTGATTTCTGGCTTCCGTCAATTAGTCTAAGTGCTGGTGAAGTAGTACTTACAATTTCTAACTTTCGGGTAGGTGTTGTAGTTCCTATGCCTACGTTCCCATCACTGGTTACAACTAAATCATTGCTTTGTTGCAAAACATTTGGAACTCCGGTTGTTGGATTGTCTTTTTTTCCATCAACATTAAAAACGCCTTGTGGATTGGTAGTGTTTATACCTACTTGCGAATAAAATAGAACGACTGTTAAGACAGCCATTAAAAAAAAACATTTTTTCATCATTTTGTTTTTTATTTAAAGTAAAAATTTTAGTGCGTAAAAGTACATACAAAAAGACATTAGAAAAATAAATGTATTGTCTTAATTTCATAATTAGATAAATTTTATTTATTTTTCAATATATTGATTTTCAGTATTTTTTATTTGTATTTTAGCTTTTATTTGAGATATGAAGGATGGGGATTGGGAACAATTAAATAATGTAGTTTTAGCAAAGTATGGTAGGGTTTTATAAACTATTTAGTATTCGAAAGATTGTTCATAAGATCAATATATCTCAATTATATAATGATGATAAAACGACAAACCACAAACGTAGATATATAAGTTTATATTGTTCTGAGGACTATTGCATGCAATAAATTATATACTGATTATATAATTAGACAACAAATTTATACGAGAAATTAATAATATTGCGATTAAGTTGGTTACTTTTGAAAAAAACAATAATGTTGTTTAGAAATTTATCTTTTCTTTTTATTTTTTTAGTGGGATTATTTTCCTTTACTGCAAAAGGTCAGAGCCATGATACGCCGAAAATATCGGAGCAAATTATGGCACTTTCTTATATTCAGACAGATAAGTTCAATAATGGAAAGAAAATGCTTGCGTTGGCGACTAATGATTATGAACGTGCAAAATCGTACGGACATATGGGCGATGCACTTAGAAAGCAAAATCAGATAATGCCCGCCATTTCTTATTTTGAAAAAGCACTTGAATACGCCCGGAAATCAAATTTCAAAACAGAAGAATTTACACTGAATTGGCTTCTGACCGATGCTTATAACTCTATCGGACTAAAAAACAAAGCTGATGCCACGTTTAACAGGGCAAAAATAATTGCTGAGGAGTCCAAAAATAAAGAACTTCTAGAATCTTTAAATGCGTTACAGGTTTCATTTTATTTAGACAGGAGAGAGTTTTGCAAAGCAGTTCCTTTCCAGATGAATTTGTATCATTCCTATATTGATTATCTTGACAAAAATAAAAATGCTAATAAAACGGAGATCTTAGAAATCAATAAAAGCATTGGCGTAAGTACCAGTTTTCTTAGTTTTTTATATGCAAAATGTGGAAATTTGTCTTCAGCGCAAAAGTATCATCAATATGCAAAAAAAATTGAGCAGGAAAATGAAAAGGTAGGGATTGAGAATCCTTACCATGAAGTTTTTCTTCTCGGAAGTGCGTCCATATTGGTAAAACAAAATAAAACAGATTCCGCTAAACTGAATTTTGAAAAAGCCTATATCATCGCAAACGATAAAAAAAGCGCGAGAATGATTGAACTTATTCTGGAAGAAAGGCTTTTAAGCGAAGTGGATAATAATGACAAATCCAAACAAACCTCTTTGCTAAATGAATTGCTTAGGTTGAAGCAATCCAGATTAAAGCACGCCTCAGAAGCGGTTTATACCATCTCAAAAAATGATGAAAAAGAAATTTTTAGTTCGTCTAAAAATAGTAAAACCATTACCGTAATTTCTGTTGTGACTATTATTTTCCTTGCCGGATTGCTATTTTTTTACTGGAAAAAATCACAAAGGATAAAAAAACGCTTTAAAATCATTATTGAAGAAATTGAAAAACGGAAACTGGAAGAATCAATATTACAAACAGATCACCATTTTTCTGATGAACTGAAAGTAGAAAGTAATATTGCGAAAAACCCTGAAACTACGGAGCAAGCAAAAGAGCCAAAACCAATAATTTCTCCACAAAAAGAAAAGGAACTACTTACTAAACTGGCTCAGTTTGAAAAAGGGACAAAATTTACAGCAAAAGGTTTTACGCAGTCCAAGCTCGCCTCTTATCTCAATACCAACACGATCTATACCAATTATATTTTAAAAGAACACCGCAAACAAACTTTTTCTGAATATCTCAACGGCATCCGGATTAAGTTTTTAATAGATAAACTGTATGACAATCCCGAATATCTGAATTACAAAATTGGGTATCTGTCTGAAATTTGTGGGTTTTCCAGCCATAGCAAATTTACTCAAACATTCAAAAAAGAAATGAAAATGGCACCTTCTGAATTTATTGATTTATTAAAAGAAGAAAACAGAAATAGAATAGATAATTAACTATATATCAGTGTTTTATGCAGTTGTGATGTTTGTTATAATTATTAAAAACAAACAGACAAACATTTGATATAAGGATACCGTTCATCTACTTTCGCATCACCAAATCAGTAAATTGGATTGATGAAAGCGGGTAAAATGAATGATGATAATTATGCAATTATAACTTCCTTGTGTAAAAGGATAGTTGTAATTGCATCTTTATTTATTGGTCTATTGTATTCCGGACAGATTTACGTTCATGATTCTGCACAGGTATTTATTGGGAAAAAAGCTGTTGTTTCAATCCAGAGGACGGATTCTTCTTATGCTTTTGTTATCAGTAAAAATGGTAAAATTGCCTATTCTGAAAAAGAAATCAATTCTGAAAAGATTCAAAAATCCAAAAGCAATTCCGAGAAAAAATTTGTAGCCAAAAATCATCAGCCAAACCCGGAAATTAAAATTGAGGAAACAGACAGTTCCAAAATAATTACGCTTGAAAAAACCACAGATAAAGATTTCCGGTATTATTTAGCTGTTGGAAATAACAGAATCATCAATGGATCACATGATTATTCCGTTGCCGTTCTTCAAAATGAGAATCACTATACAATCATAAAAGTTATTTGTGAACATCGTGTTGGTTTTTATAAAAATCAATATTATCCATTCAATTCTTTTTATACAGTCCGAACAAGACCGCCTCCAATGGTGGTTTAAACCACAACAATTATCTTTTTTCCGGGACAAATAGGAATTTTTTTCTATGATTTAATTCAACAAAAAAATATAAAAACAAAAAATTAAACAATTATAGTAATGAAAAACAATTTTATTAAATTATATACCGCTGCAGCATTTTTGGGTTTATCAGCAACTGCGTATGCTCAGGAAGGTGCGGTAGGGGTTAATACAAACAATCCAAAAGCAACTTTAGATGTAGTAGCATCCCCAAATATCAGTACACGAATAGATGGCTTTATTGCACCACGACTAAAAGGTTCTGAACTTAAAGCGAAAGACGCTCTGTATACAGCAGATCAGGACGGAACAATTGTATACGTAACAGAAGCCGTATCCGGAGTTACCGATAAAACAACAAACGTTACATCAATCGGCTATTATTATTTCGACAAAACGGTAAGTACTGCTGGTCGCTGGATGAAATTTAACCAGGGAGCTGGACCTGTTGACGTTCAGGAACCATGGTATAATGTTGCCACCCAAACCGGAGCTACAGAAAATACTCAGAATATTTACCAAATGGGTAAAGTTGGAATAGGAAATAATAATCCGTTAAGCAGATTGCATTTAGGAGGTGAAAATACACCAACATTAACCATCAGAGGAGAAGGAACAGGAAATACAGATGCTTATCCGGCAGGAAGAATCAGATTTTTGGAGTCAGGCTCTTCAAGTTGGGGGATCGATATGGATTTCAACAGCCCGGCTATTTCAACAGATCCAAATCTGAACACCCTTACATATAGAGGCTTGGAAGGCAGTTCTTCTTTTGACATTATGACCATTCAGGCAAGAGGGAATGTTGGAATTGGTACAAAAACACCAAATAATAAACTGCATATTGTAGAAACCGATACTACGAAAGATCCGGCAAAAATTGTGGGATTAAGAACAGGTGCAACTACAGACCAGCTTGTAACAGTTGATGCAAGTGGAAATCTTAAAAAGATTTTGGCTTCAGCATTACCTAATTCAGCCTATCAGGAGCCATGGCTTAATGTTACTGATGGTACACCTGCAACTTCAAATACCGCAGCTATTTATCAATCAGCTAATGTGGGTATAGGAACAACATCACCTTCCGCGAGACTTCACGTTAATACTCTAGGTCATGGAGGCGATGAAAAGATTGCATATTTCACCGCACCTAATATGGTAGATGGAGATGTAAGTGTCATTAAATTTGGTCAGGCAGATAGTGGAAATAACAATGCAGCTGATCTTCGTTATAAATTAACTGATAATAATGATACAAAAGCATTCCAGATTGGTTTTAGTGGTTATCAGCCAAAATTATCATTGACGGGTAAAGGATTTTTAGGAATTGGAGAAAACGCAGCATCAGCTCCTACCAATGCACTTCACGTTGACAATGGCAATGATCCTGTAAGATTTGTAGGGTTACAGACCGGAACGAATACTGATGAAATAGTAACCGTAACAAATACCGGAGTTTTGAAGAAAGTTTCTGGTACCACGTTTAACGCTGCTTATCAGGAGCCTTGGATAAACCAAGCCGACGGTTCACTTGCTACAGATAATTTACAAAACATTTACCAAACTGGAAGTGTTGCTGTTGGTAAAAATGCTGTTTATTCCGATGCTAAATTTGATGTAAAAGGTGCTGTACGTATTGGTGATTCACAGGCTGGAACTGTTGGAGTAAACAGTATTGCTTCCGGATATGGCAATACCTCTTCAGGCGATAGTTCATCTGCATTTGGTGTTTCCAATACTGCTTCAGGAAAGGCTTCTTTTGTTGCAGGAACAAGTAATCAAGCTACTCAGGAGCATAGTTTTGCACTGGGTAACACCAATAAAGCATATGCTACTACTTCTGGAGCAATTGGATCCAGAAATGAAGTACAAGCTGGAGGAGGAGCCATGGCAATCGGGGTTCAAAATATAATATACGGAGATTATTCGTCTGCTTTGGGATTGCAAAACATTGTTGGTACGAACAGTGCTTCGGCCACTGCATCGTATGCTGTTGGATTTGGAAATAAACTTGGTGCAGCACATTCTTCTTATGCCTTTGGAGCTAATGCTGAAACAGTATATCCGGGAGAAATCCAGATTGGTAACTCTCCTATTCCAAATAACTCACCAAATATAAGTTCTATTACGAGTACAGGTTACCATATTGCGTTCGGTGTTGGAGCTAATGAACCATCAGCTTATAATATTAAATCAGGATCTAATGTTTTAACAATATTTAACGATGGATATGCCGTTATTGGTAAAGTAAATGGAAATGAAGATACAGTACCTTTTTATACTAAACATAATTCTTCAGATAAACTCAAAGTTCTTGGTTCTGTTTATGCAACGGGTTCTATTCGTACAAGCGAATCTTTTGTTAGTGGAACAACAACATATCCAGATTATGTATTAGAAGAATTTGTTGATGGCAAATCTACACTGAAAAATGATTACCGACGTTTAACTTTGGATGAAGTAGAAGCCTTTATCAAAGTGAATAAGCACCTTCCTGGAGTAACCGGAATCAAAAATATTGAAAAAGATGCGAAAGGTGTATCGTATGTTAACATAAGCGAATTGTCCAACCAGACTTTAGAAAAAGTTGAAGAGCTTTACCTGCACACTATTGAGCAGCAAAAACAAATCGACGAACTTAAAGATTTGGTAAAAACGCAACAGGAGCAAATTAAAGCATTACTAGCAAAATAATTTATTCCAAAAATACAAATGATTATTCAACTGCCGGTTCTTTATTGAGCCGGTAGTTTATAATGAAAAGCATACTATGAATTTTAAAGAAATCTTTATCGGGAAAATGATACAAGAAAGAGTGAAAGAGCAGGATGTAGAAATGTCCAGAATCTGCAACTTTCTAAAATGTACCGAAGAAGAAATTCTGAAAATGTATAAACAGAAAAGTCTGGATTCCGAAATTCTTTTAAGATGGAGTAAACTTTTAGATTATGATTTTTTCAGGCTTTACTCCCAGCATCTGATTTTTTATGCGCCAGTCTCCGCGGAAAATACATCCAAAGACAAGCCTACATCACTACCGGTATTCCGAAAAAACATCTATACCCGAGAAGTAATTGAATTTATTTTAGAAAAGATTGAAAAAAAAGAAATGACGAAAGTTGAAGTGATGGAAAAATACAAGATTCCTAAAACCACTTTATACAAATGGCTCAGTAAATACAAGAAATGAAAAATTTAAAAAATATTGATTTTTTTAATCTTAAAGGATCTACAAGAGAAGAAATAATAAATAATTTGGGAGATGATTTTCTTTCAGAATCCGATGATAACTGTCTCTTGTACTGTATCAATAAAACGTGGTTAAAACCAAAAGGAGAGTTACTTTATATTGGTTTTAATGATGATAATAAAGTCGACACCATATTATTTAATATTAGAATGTTATGATTTCAAACCAAAATTCACCAGATTATCAAAAAATTTATGCCGATATTATCCGCTTTAAATATCCGGATAAAGAAATAGATTGTGAAAACCTGCTAAAAAAATCGAAACTTTCAACTTTAGATATTATTTCTTTAAATAATAAGATTTTCGATTCTAGTAGAAAAAATAATGAAATATCCAATCAAAGACATCGTTCGTACTCAGAATCAGATATTACGGAGATACTTTCTTATCAAAAAAAGCACAATCTTAATAATAGCCAGCTTGCAAATCATTTCAAATTAAGTAGAAATACGGTGACTAAATGGCGGAAATTGTTTTCTTTTTAAATTTTCAATATATGCGGATTTGCAATCCATTATTAGCATACATAAAATTGCATTTTTTTACACTCGGACAAAGAAGATATTTCCTAAAACTTTTCAAATGAAATAAAATCTGATAATAACTAAAGGCTCATTTCCGTTTTTAGATTTTACTTTTTACTTATATTTCTTAAACATTCATAAAAACAGCCAAAACTTTTAAAAGTTTTGGCTGTTTTATTTGTCGATATATCAAAATTTAATGATAATCTTATGATGTTGCAGAGAGGAAGGGATTCGAACCCTCGATACAGTTACCCGTATACTACCTTTCCAGGGTAGCTCCTTCAACCACTCGGACACCTCTCTAATTGGGACTGCAAAAATAGTTTTTTATATTGAACGGTGCAAAAATTAATTTCACAAAATTCAGAAGAAAGTTTAATCTTTTGAAATCTCACCACAAAAATCTTTTTGAAAATTTTCGGCGAAACTTCCAGCGTATTTAGGATTGTCAGTCAGATGCATGGCTTTGGTAATCGCACTTTCAGCGGTAATGTCGTGTCCGCTAATCGCGCCGATTTTAACAAAAATATTACTGTTTTCGTACTTCCCGAAAGAAACACTTCCGTATAAACATTGACTTACCACGATAATTTCCGTTCCGTTGGCACGGATTTGTTTCAGTGTTTTTTCCGTTTTTTCCGAATTAAAAATTGTCCCGGATCCGAAAACCTGCAGAATCAAAACTTTCACTTTTGGGATTTCAGCAAAAAAATCAAGCGTCATTCCCGGGAAAATTCGCCAGAAAATCACCTCTCTGGAAATATGTGTATCCACGGTAAAATCTGCATTTTTTTCCGGACGGAACAGAAAATCCTTTTCCACATTCAAATGAACGCCGCTTTCACCTAAAATCGGATAATTCGGGCTGATGTACGCATCAAAATGTTCGGCAGAATGTTTTAAACTCCGGTTTCCGCGCAGTAATTTGTATTCAAAGTAAATGGCAACTTCCTGCACAAGCGCTTCGTCATTTTCATACAAAGTAGCGTAATAAAGCGTGGTTAGGAGATTTTCTTTTGCATCCGTACGCAAATCTCCAATCGGAAGTTGCGAACCGGTTAAGATTACGGGCTTTCTCAGGTTTTTCAGCATAAAACTCAATGCCGATGCGGTATAAGACATTGTATCGGTACCGTGAAGTACAATAAAACCATCAAAAAGAACATAATTTTTTTCAATCAGTTGGGCAATGATCTGCCACTCTTTTGGTCCCATGTCCGACGAATCCACAGGTTTTTCAAAAGAATGAACCACTACATCACATTCCAGAAGATTCATCTCCGGAATTTTCTGGAAAATATGCTGAAAATCAAACGGAACCAGGCTTCCCGTTGTATAATCTTTTTCCATACCAATGGTACCGCCGGTGTATATCAGGAGCACTTTACGTTTCATGCGGCAAAAATAAGAAAATTCAGAAATTGTTTAATGGGATAGATCAAGTATAGGAAATTAGAATTCCTTCGTCCTCGGGAAGACACGTTTGAAAGAACCCAAAACCACAGAAAAAACTATTGTTTCACCCATTGTGCATTTTAAATCGTTGTATTTCGAAAATAAGTTAACGGCTTTGTTTATCATATTTCCAGAAAAATTATTTTCTTTTTTGTTTTGCGTTTAAATTATCGCAAGGTGAAACGAAGTTTTTTTTAGAAAACTGTTTTTAAAGATAAACAAAGGTGCTTCGCTTATATAAATAACACAATGGGTGTTGATGTTGTTGATTTACAAATAATTGTATTTTTATTCAAAGTGAACAACGGGT
>DALZZF010000018.1:0-50448 GCA_031987605.1 Bergeyella sp.
CTCCTTTGGAGCTCTGTATTAATCCCGTTGGGATTTTACTGTTAATAGAAAAATAAAAATATCAGCCAGTGAAAACAAAGCTCCAGAGGAGCGAACTATTCATTTATCCTATTAATATTGCGCTTTTCGATTTGTTTATTTTTTTTATCATACAACAATGATATTGAATCTAAAGTTACGCATGAAATTATGCCATAATCTCTAAAAATTCGCCCTATGATTGATTAATCACAATCAAAATTTTGGTTCTCGCGACAACTACACCCTATGAAAAAACCGATTTAATTATAACATTTTACAAACCTTACCTTTTAAACCCCTAAAAATTCATACATAAAATATCAAAAAAATAATTTTTAACCAAAAAATATATATTTTTGCAGGGTAAAAAATTTATTATGAAAATAGAAAAACGCTGGATTATTTCTTTTATCATTATTACTATTGTTTCATTTGCCGGATTATTCTGGCCGGAATACGACACCTTCACACATCCGGAAAACTATCTTTCTGAAGACAAAATTGTAGGCGCAGATGTAGCCTGGATTCTTTCGGCATCGGGGTTGGTTTTGCTGATGACACCGGGACTTTCCTTTTTTTACGGAGGAATGGTGGGTAAAAAAAATATTATTTCCACAATGCTGCAAAGTTTTATTTCTTTGGGCGTTATTTCTATTTTATGGGTTGTGGTGGGCTTTTCGCTTTCATTCGGAGACTCCATCGGAATCACCATTAACGGAGAACATTATGGAATTATCGGGAATCCTTTTACCTATATGTTTTTTAAAGATGTCGGAGCTTTGCCACATAATGCAATGGCTTCTACCATCCCTTTTGTGTTATTTGCTTTATTTCAAATGAAATTTGCCGTGATTACTCCGGCTTTAATTACCGGATCTTTTGCAGAAAGGGTGCGGTTTATTTCGTATCTTATTTTTATTGTGCTATTCAGCCTTTGTATTTACACTCCGTTATGCCACATGGTTTGGAGTTCGGACGGACTTTTATCGAAATACTTCGGCGTGAAAGATTTTGCCGGAGGTACAGTTGTACACATGAGTGCCGGTTTTGCCGCTTTGGCAGGTGCGATTGTAATCGGAAAAAGGAAACATCCGGGACACGAGCCTTCCAATATTCCTTATGTAATTTTAGGAACGGGAATGCTTTGGTTCGGCTGGTTTGGTTTTAATGCAGGTTCTGCTTTGGGCGCAAATTCAACTGCGGCATTAGCGTTTGGAACTACCACCATTGCTTCAGGTTCAGCAATGATTACCTGGATTTTCTTTGACCGGATTAACGGGAGAAAAGTTTCCGCTTTAGGAGCCTGCATTGGTGCAGTGGTAGGCTTGGTTGCGATTACGCCGGCCTGTGGATTTGTAACGATTCCGGAAAGTTTATTTATCGGATTTATTTCTGCTGTGGTTTCCAATATGATGGTCAATTGGAAAAAACTAAAAAAAGTAGACGATACACTTGATGTTTTTGCATGCCACGGCGTTGGCGGAATTATGGGAATGATTATGACTGCAATTCTGGCACATGGTGAAAATGCAAGCCTTCTTCATGGTGGATTCGGCGTATTTGCACATCACATGATTGCATTGGTTTTGGTTTCTGTATTTGCATTTTTCGGCTCAATTATTTTGTATAAAATCACCAATTTTATCCTGCCTTTGCGTGTAACAGAAGAGTCTGAAGATGTCGGACTGGATCAGTCTCAGCACGATGAACGAATTTGCTGGTAAAAAAGACATAAAGAAATTCCATATTGCTCTCAAATTTCTATTTTTGTGGAAACAAATTCAGTATGAATATTTCCTTTAAAAAATTTGGATCAATCTGGTTTTTTCTTTTGTGGATCTCAATCTCTGTTAATGCGCAGAATGAACAGTACATTTATTCAAACGGGGTTTTTAATTTTTCGGAAAACAAAAACCAAAAAGTCTTTACCAATTGGAGTCGCATTCGTGAAAAACCTTCTGCGGAGGGAATAATTATCGATTCACTCACTTCGAACAGCGTAGTAAAAATTATTAAAAACACCGAAGTTCTCCTAAAATTGGGAGAACGCTCTTCAAACTGGTATTTGATTTCATATACTTCCGAAAATTCCGAAAAACAGGGATATATATGGGGCGGAAATTTGTGCATTGGCTACCACCATAAAAACGGAGAAGATTTTTTATTTGGTTTAGGAAAATCCGAAAAAAGGACCAATGAAAACGGAAATACTTATCAAACCAATATCGCAAGCATCAAACGCATGAGTCGCCATCAAATTTTGGATGAAGTATTTTTTGAAACCGGGATTGGAGAATCGTTAGGCAGTGCATCTTTCACTCTTGACAACCCTCATGAACTTCAAAATGTGGAATTCATGATTTCTGCTTTGGTTTCAGGAGAAGCCTGCGGAATTCCTTCCTATCAAAACATCTTTCTTTTTAACAAAAACAAGAAAATGATTCCGCTTCCCCAATTAACCAATATCGGTGATGCTGATATTTTTTATGATTCGGAAACTTTTATTTTCCCCGATCAGGAAGGAGGAATTAAAAACACGATTATTCTGGATAAAGAAAAAATGGAAAGAGATGAACAAGACCGCGAAATAAAATCCGGTGAAAAAATAATATTTCTTTGGAACGGGAGCCTTTTGTCTGAAAGCAAAAAGCAGATTTCATTTACTGAAAGCCCTACGCCTTAAAATTCAAAGATAATTGTCAGAACGATAATAAATCATTGAGCCTACTTATCACTTTTTCGGCATTGGGAAGTACTTCTTTTTCCAGATTTATATTGATAGGAATGGCGGAAACATTTAAAGCTCCCAAAGTTTCAACCGGAGCATCCAGATATTGAAAACAATTTTTTGAAATTCTGTATGCCAAGGCTTCAGCAAAGGAATTATTCAGTTGTTCTTCCGTAAGAACCAGGCATTTTCCATGGTGTTTCACCCGCTCAAAAACCAAATCTTCATCAAGTGGAATTAAAGTCCGCAAATCAATAATTTCAATTCTTCCATTAAATTTTTTTGCCGCTTCTTTTGCCCAATAAACTCCCATTCCATACGTAACAACCACTGCACTTCTACCCTTTTCAATTTCTGTTTCGGCAGCAGAAAGAATAATATTTGCTTTTCCCAGAGGAAGAATATAATCTGCAGAAGGCTCCACGGTTTTGGCTTCTTCCGTTCCCGGAACTTTGGACCAGTACAAACCTTTATGTTCAAGAAAAACAACAGGATTCGGATCGTAAAAAGCCGCTTTAAAAAGACCTTTAAAATCTGCTGCATTACTCGGATAGGCAATTTTGATCCCTTTAACATTCGCCAAAATACTTTCCACACTTCCACTATGATAAGGACCGCCACCACCATACGCGCCAATAGGAACGCGAATCACCGTACTGACCGGGAATTTTCCATTGGAAAGATAACAGGATTTTGCAACTTCTGTAATTAACTGATTCAGTCCGGGAAAGATATAATCTGCAAACTGAATTTCCACAATCGGCTTCAACCCAACTGCACTCACCCCAATGGTAGAACCAATAATATATGCTTCCTGAATCGCTGTATTGAAGACTCTTTTCTTACCGAATTTTTTTCCTAAGGTCACGGCTTCCCTGAAAACTCCGCCAATTCTTTCGCCCACATCCTGACCATAGAGTAATGCTTCCGGATGTTTGTACATCAATTCCTGAATGGCGTGAATTCCCGCGTCTACCATTACGATTTTCTCTTTTACCCCTTCCGGTTTACGAGTTCCTTGTTCCAGAGTAATATTTGCAGGAGCAAAAACATGGTTCAAAACCGTTTCAGGATCGGGATCGGGTGCAGATTTGGCTCTTTCAAATGCTTCTTCTACTTCAAGTCTTGCTTTTTTGGAAATGGTTTTCAGTTCCGCTTCTTCAATTCCGTTTTCCAGCAGTTGACTGGCGAGAATTATTCCGGGATCTTTCTTTTGATGCAGTTGAAGATTAGCTTCGTCCCGGTAAAATTCCCTTCGAACTCCGGAAGTGTGATGACCGATCAGAACCGTTTTGGCACAGACCAAAATGGGTCTTCTTTCATTCCGCACGTAATCAAAAGCCTTTTGCATGGCGGTAAAACTTTCAGAAAAATCAGTTCCGTCCACTCGCATTCTCATCAAACCTTTGAATCCTTCCACAAAATCATACGCATCAGAAGTCCGTGCTTCTTCTTTTGTTACCGAAATCCCCCAGTCATTGTCCTGAACAAGAAAAATAATCGGCAACTGATGAAGCGCCGCAAACTGAAATGCTTCACTGACTTCACCTTCCGTAACGGAATTATCACCCATGCTGCACACCACAACAGGATTCTGCGAAAAAGATCGAAGCTGAAAGGTTTCCAGATACTGAATTCCTTGTGCAATTCCCGTGGTAGGAATTGCCTGCATTCCGGTTGCTGAACTTTGATGAATCATTTTGGGGAAATGTTCGGACAAGGAAGACGGATGATTATAATACGACCGGCCACCCGAAAATGGATCATCTTTTTTCGCCAAAAGCTGCAACATCATTTCATAAGGAGAAAAGCCCAAACCTAAAAGAAGACTTTCATCACGGTAATAAGGGGAAACCCAATCCTCTTTGTTTAAGTGGTAAGCCGTTGCAAGCTGAATGGCTTCATGCCCTCTTGATGTACTGTGAACATATCGGGTAACTGCTCGGTTTTCTTCATAAATATCTGCCATTGCGCGTGCCAGCATCATGTGCCGATACGCCTTTAGAAGCAGATCTTTTGACAAAGCAGAAAACACCGTTTTTTCCATAGCAAACAAATATAATCATTCTGCAACAAAGCCAATAAAAATTAAAAAAACCGCCTAAAGGCGGTTCTTCAATATAGTTTTCTAAAAGAGTTTTATTCTCTAATTACTTTTTTAGCAACCGTTTCTTTATCTGTTTTTATATGGATCACATATACTCCTTTCGGAAGTTTGGATAAATCGATAGTCTGATATGATTTTGCCGGAGCTGCCAAGACTTGTTTTCCGGACATATCATAAACGGATAAATATTGTGCACCCTGAGGAATCAGAACATTTACCACATCTTTGGTTACGGATGGATATACACTGATCGCTTTGGTTTGAACTTCTGCTGAAGCAAGAACTTCTTCACCATAACCTGAAATAATCAACGCATAATCCTGATTGGCAGCAACACCATTATCGTTTATCAAAGTTCCTTTATTGGAAACCTCAACACGGTATGATCTTCCTGCTGTCGGATTTGCCACCACAATCTGCTCAAGATTATCAACAAGATTATCTCCGGTTGTGGCATATGCCATCGGATTATCGATATTTAATTTCCAAGGATAATATACTTGGTTGGTTTGAGTATCAATAATTCTTATATCCAAATCATTCACAAGTTTTGATGAATGATTGTTCTGCAAATCATAATCCGTGGTAAAAGGTTCAGCAGCCGGATCTACCCAAGACAAGGATGCCTTAATCGACTCACCTTCTTTTGCCACTACAGTTTTGGAATATACATTTCCTGAAGTTAATGAATTGCGTTCTAAAATAGCAGAATCATTATACACATCCATTACTAATTTTGCAGCCTTTGTTGCGTCTACAAATCCCCAACCAAACCAAACATCGGGACCTACCCTTCCAGCTTCGTTTGCAGTGTGGGTAAGAATTGCTTTCATCTCATCTGCTTTATAAATAAAGGATGGATTTTCAGTAAGGTTACGGTTTACTTGTGTAACGGCTCCTGCAACTCCGGAAACAACCGGTGCCGCATAAGACGTACCACTTCCAGTAGCATAAGAATCATAAGTAGTTGCTGTAGTATAATTCGCAACCAAATGGTTGGTTCCCACTGCTGATAAATCCGGTTTTATAGCACCGTCTCTTCTTGGCCCTGCACTACTGTAAGATGCTTTTACCACATCGGTTGGTGCAGTATAAACATTGTTTGCAGTAGTCAATTGATTAGTAGCTCCAACCACTATAATATTTTTAGCCAGTGATCCATAACCAATACAATAATAGCCATTGCTGCAATTTTTAGGAGGCAATACATCACTCTCCTCAAATGGCACATAAGCACTTGCCGAGGAAGACCATCTATAAGAATTGGCGATACTTGAAGGGCCAATACCATAATAGTTCCCTGATGATTTTACAACAATATGATTTGGATTATCATACACAACCTCATCGTAACTTTGATCCTGAGCACCATAACTTCCCGAATAAGTATCTTCAGAATTCAACTCATAATTGGCAATCCAGTAATATCCCACATTAGGATAGAGAAATGATGTGTTATCTTCATCAACATACCTCCATCCCAAATTGATTCCATACGAATGGTTGGATACATTTGCTGTCGTTGCCGCAGCCAATTTCGCATAAATTGATCCGTTTGAAGTGGTTGCAAAACGGTAACTATCAATATTTACTTTGGGAAGCACACCTTTTGCGCCTGCAGCTCCATAAGGATTAGCAAAATTAGCAAGCCCCATTGCTCCAATAATTCCTGCTACGTTTGTTGCATGTCCGGAATATGCTCCGACATCTTTATGCCAAATCCTCTGTAGTGCAACATTTCCATTCTCATCGGCTCCAAATTCCCTATGTTTTTCGAAAACTCTTCCGCCATCCATAACAAGAATATTCATTCCTTCTCCTTGAATTGCTACACCGTTTAAGCCATCTAAAGTTCCTTCTTGTAAAGCCAAAACATTTGCACTTCGGTTTGCCCTCATATCGTCTGACTCAAGAAATACAGGTTGAGAACCTGCAAATCCTGCCAATCTGCTTATCTCATCGGCAAAAGAAGGGTTTTTATTATACGCTTCATTCTTGTTTTTCAATAAAGCTTCAAATTTTGCCTGATCTTCCTGATTCTTGGCTCCAAATTTTTGAATCAATTGCTCTGTGGACTGACCAAAAGCAAGAAAAGGAAAACCAAAACCAAAAAGAAATAATACACCTTTTTTCATAAATACAATTTTTGATTGAATATAATTCCGACAAATGTAATCAAAACAAAGTAAAATCATTTTCAACATTTTGTATTTTATGATGTAGAATAATGAGCAATAGGTGAAAAAATTTAGATTTAAATCATAAAAATAATTATAAAATACTGAATATTAATAACTTAAACACAATTTAAAACAACAAATCCACTCCCGAGTTTTTGCATCACTGTTAAGGAAGAGGAATCATAAAAAATAGCGAATACAATCTTGATTTAAAATAGATTAGGAAAAAAATATTTAGGTTCATTTTTGTGTATTTTCATTTTTTTATCTAAATTTGCACACCAAAATTAAATATAAATTAACAGGAAATGACAAAGGCAGAATTGGTAAACACAATTTCAAATAAATTGGGTACTGAAAAGAATGAAACACAGAAAGTTATCGAAGCTTTCATGCAGGAGATCAGAACTTCTATGTACAACGGAGACAATGTATATTTAAGAGGATTCGGGTCTTTCATCATCAAAACCAGAGCAGCAAAAACCGGTAGAAACATCTCCAAAAACACTGCAATAGAAATCCCTGCACACAACATTCCTGCTTTCAAGCCATCCAAATCTTTTGTAGAAAAGGTGAAAACCAAAGTAGTGGTAAAATAATCATATAACATTAACCCGTAAAAAAATTTGTAAATTATGCCAAGCGGAAAGAAAAGAAAGAGACACAAGGTAGCGACTCACAAAAGAAAAAAAAGAAGAAGAGCGAACAGACATAAGAAAAAATAATTTTTTTTTCTAAAACAATATTCAAAAATATAGTTGGTGATTTTTAAAATATTTCATTAACTATATTTTTGTTTTCGGATGTCTTATCCGCCGTACTTCAAACCTGATTTCGGAAACACCGGAATCTTGTATATTTTAAAAACCTGAAAATACCCCGGAGCAATGAAAAAAGAACTGATTGTTTCTCATGAAGATCAGCGCACCACAATTGCACTGCTCGAAGATGGAAGACTTTTTGAACTTCACGAAGAGGAAGACAAAAAGGATTTCAGTGTTGGTGATTTATTTTTAGGAAAAGTTAGAAAACTGGCACCCAACCTCAATTCCGCATTTGTAAACATCGGATACGAGAAAGATGCCTTTCTGCATTATCAGGATTTAGGACCCGATTTGCTGAGTTACAAAAAATTTGTAAAAGACACTGCAAGCAAAAAACAACAGTCCGCAAGCCTGAAAAATTTTGAGGTTCAGAAAGAAATCAACAAAAACGGAACCGTCGATAAAGTCCTTGCTAAAGACGATGTCGTGCTGATCCAGATTACCAAAGAACCCATTTCGACAAAAGGACCGAGAATCTCCACCCAACTCTCACTTACCGGAAGATTTCTCGTATTAATCCCTTTTGACAATAAAGTTTCGATTTCAAAAAAAATCAGAAGCGCAGAAGAAAAAGAACGCCTGCGCATGCTGATTGAAAGCATTAAACCTGAAGGTTTCGGAGTCATCATCAGAACCGTAGCTGAAGGTAAAAAAGTGGCCGAACTCCACAACGACATGAATTCTCTGGTTCAAAAATGGGAAAGCACGTTTAAAAACATTCAGAAAAACAAAGTTCCCAGCAAAGTCTTAAGCGAAGACGATAAAGCATCAGCGATTTTGCGGGATAATTTCAATCAGGACTTTGTAAGCATTATTTGCGACAACGAGCAGATCGTAAACGAGATGAAAGACTATCTCGAAGTCATTGCTCCTGAACGCAAAAACATCGTTCACTTCTACGATTCCCATATTCCGCTGATGGAGTATTACAATGTAGAAAAACAGCTTAAACAAAGTTTCGGGAAATTCGTGAATATCCCGAGTTCCAAAGGCGCATATCTCGTTATTGAGCATACCGAAGCGCTTCATGTGGTGGATGTAAACTCTGGTCCGAACATTGCTTCAGCCAGCACCAATAAAGAACATGCGCTGAATGTAAACAAAATGGCAGCAACCGAAATTGCACGCCAGCTCAGGCTTCGCGATATGGGGGGAATTATCGTTGTCGATTTTATCGACATGATCAACCCAGAACACCGGAAAGCCCTGTACGAGCATCTCAGGACGGAAATGCAGCGCGATAAAGCAAAACACAAAATCCTTCCTCCCAGTAAATTTGGACTCATCCAGATTACAAGACAGCGCGTACGCCCCGAAAAACAAATCGAAACAAAAGAAGAAAACCCAAATGTTCACGGCGAAATCCTTGCACCGATTGTGGTGATTGAAAGAATGGAAGAAGCCATTAAAAACATTATGCAGAAAGAAAAAGGAAAACTCTTCCTACACGTTCATCCATTCGTGGAAGCGTATTTAACAAAAGGCTTTAAAAGCATCCAGATGAAATGGTTCCTGAAATACAAAAAATGGGTAACCATTATTCCGAGAGACAGCTTCAAATATCTGGAATTCCGCCTTTATAATGCGAAAAAAGAAGAATTGATGAATTATTCTAACTAACACGGAATAAATAACCAATTAAACTGTTGTACAATCCTGTACAGCAGTTTTTTTATGAAAACACAGCCGCATTTTCACAAAAATTTAACGCTCGATTCCATTAAAATCCAATATCTTTGAGAGATGAACACATTAGGAAAAGATTTACTGAAAAAAATTAAGGAAGCCGATCTTCTTGGTGAAAACGCTCATGGAAAGTTCTCTCCACCTTATCGTCCGCAATTTTCCTATGACCAGATTTTGGAGCGCAATCCAAAATTTGCAGCCGTAAATATCCTGCTGTATTTAAAAAACGATGAATGGCACTTTCCGTTAATGGTTCGCAGTGAAAATGAACACGACCGACATAGTGGACAAATTTCGCTTCCCGGCGGAAAACGCGAAGAAAGTGATCTATCCTATGCCGAAACCGCTATCCGGGAAACCCATGAAGAAATGGGGATTGAAGACTATTACATACGGATTATCCGGGAAATTTCTCCGATTTACATACCGCCGAGCAATTTTTATGTGCATGCTTTTATTTCCTACACCAAAAAAAATCCCGTTTTCCATTTACAGGAAGCCGAAGCCGTGGAACTGATCGAATTTCCTGTAAGTTCCCTTTTCAACCTTACGGAAGAGCCTGAAATGATGGCGTTGCCTTCCACAAGAGGCGTTCAAGTTCCCGTTATTAATTTCAACAATTATATTGTTTGGGGCGCTACCTCAATGATTCTCAGTGAATTCAGTCACTTGTTGAAAAATTTGTAATTTTGCGAATTATTTGAATATAAAATGTCGAAGAAAAATATTTTCACCGATGCATTTGGCACCCCTTATTTTCTGAAAAGACTGGTGATTTTCATCTTAGGAATCGTTTCTTACAGAAGGTTCAACGGATTCAATAAACTGAAAATTTCAGGAACCGAAAATCTGGTGGATCTGCCGGATTCCAATGTACTTTTTGTTTCCAATCACCAAACGTATTTTGCGGATGTTGCAGCGATGTACCACGCTTTCTGTTCTGTAAACAATGGGTACCTCAACACCATAAAAAATCCGGTTTATCTGCTGAATCCAAAAGTAGATTTCTATTATGTAGCCGCCGAAGAAACCATGAATAAAGGATTCCTGACTAAAATTTTTAAAATTGCAGGCGCAGTTACCGTAAAAAGAACATGGCGTGCAGAAGGAAAAAACGTAAACCGCATGGTGGATCTAAGCGAAGTGGAAAATATTATGAAAGCTCTGGACAACGGTTGGGTTATTACCTTTCCACAAGGCACTACCACCGCTTTTGCACAGGGAAGAAAAGGAACGGCAAGACTGGTAAAATCCCAGCGTCCGATTGTGGTTCCAATAAAAATCAACGGTTTCAGAAGAGCATTCGACAAAAAAGGACTGAAAGTAAAAGTAACCGGCGTAAAACCAACGCTCGAATTCAAAAAACCTTTGGACATCGATTATGATGAAGAATCTCCGCAGGAAATCCTCGACAAAATCATGACCGCCATTGAGCAGACACAGGATTTCAATATCCTTCATGATTACGATGAAGAAGTGAAAAACAAGGAATTGGAAAAACAGGAGGTAAAATCATAACCTGCAAAATTTAAAAAAAAGAAATCTTGAATCAGGATTATTCTACCAAAACGCGGCTGGTGATTGCCGGAATCAAATTTCAGAAAGAAGCCATCAAACTTTTACTGCATACACTGGATTTTTCCGGAAAAGAAATTGATTATATTACTCCGGAAAAAACATGGATTAATGATAATGATTTTGTTCTTTTTCAGGCGCAGGAAAATATGCTTTCCGAGTACCATCCCAACATTGCACTGATTACTGATATTGATGATGCCGAACGGTATAAAAATTTTCTCGAAACCATTGTCGGTGGTGGAATTGTGATTTTTAATGAAGAAAATACAGCATTGAATCATCTGGTAGAAAACGCCAGTAATTATTTCCGCAAAATCCCTTTTAGAAATCCTGAAACCGAAGTTTCTGCCGGGCAGATTTATGTAAGAACCGATTTGGGAGAAATTCCTGTTCAAACCCATTCAGCCGAAAAAATCGCATATATAGACGGCGTAAAACATCTGGCGCAGCAACTGGGAATTATGGAATCCGAATTCTACGAATCGCTTTTGGATTTCACTTTTTAAGAAAAAAAAATCATTCCAAAATAACCATTTTATAATCATTTTTTGAAGTTCTGAAAAAATCATTATTTTTAAAAGAACTAAATCCCCAAAAATGAGCTACCTGCATCGTGGAAAAATTCCGCATAAAAGACATACCGTTTTCAAGTCTGATAAAGGAGATTTTTATTACGAACAACTCTTTGGTACAGAGGGTTTCCACGGAATCTCATCTTTACTGTATCATCTTCATCGCCCCACGCAGATCAAAAGCATCGGAAATCCGAAAGAGGTAACATCGAAAATTGCGGTTGAAAAAAACGTGACTCCAAGAAGATTTCAGGGAAAAAATGTGACCGCTGAAAAAGATTTTCTGGACAGCAGAAAAATCCTGATGCTGAACAACGATCTGAAAATGGGCATCGCAAAACCTTTGGAATCGATGGAGTATTTCTATAAAAACGGAGAATGCGATGAGTTGTTTTTTGTTCATGAAGGTATTGGAATTTTAAAAACAATGCTCGGAAATATCCCGTTTTCAAAAGGAGATTATCTTATTATTCCTCGCGGAACCATTTATCAGTTTGAATTTTCGAAAAATCCGGTGTTTCTTTTTATCGAAAGCCATTCTCCGATTTATACCCCGAAAAGATACCGCAACGAATTCGGTCAGCTTTTGGAGCATTCCCCTTTTTGCGAACGCGATATTCAAGGTCCCGAATTTGTGGAACCCAAAGATGAAAAAGGCGATTTTCTGATTAAAGTAAAAAAGGAAAATCAAATCACCGATTTCGTGTATGCCTCCCATCCTTTCGACGTTGTGGGTTGGGACGGCTATTTTTATCCGTTTAAATTCAACATTAAAAATTTTGAACCGATTACGGGAAGAATACATCAGCCGCCACCGGTTCACCAGAATTTTGAAGCGCACAATTTTGTGGTTTGCTCCTTTTGTGCGCGGATGTATGATTATCATCCTGAAGCTGTTCCTGCCCCTTATAACCATTCCAATATCGATTCCGATGAGGTGCTTTTTTATACGGAAGGCGATTTTATGAGCCGCAATCATATCGACCTCATGGATTTCACCCTTCATCCCGGCGGAATTGTTCATGGACCGCATCCCGGCGCAATGGAACGTAGCATTGGCAAAAAATTCACCCACGAATATGCCGTAATGGTGGATCCTTTCCGTCCATTAAAATTAACTGACGAAGCCCTGAAAATTGAAGATGACACCTATAAAACTTCATGGCTGGAATAAAACAACTTGCGTGATTAAATTCATATCCAATGGTGCTTTCAACTGAGAATTATCAGCCAAAATCTCTGAATTAAAGATTATTTTTGAAGATATAAGATAAAATTATGATAAAATATGTTAGTGTAGAAGAAGCCGTATCTGTTATTAAAAGTGGCGATCGGATCTTCGGGCACGGAAGTGCATGCACGCCCAATCTTTTGTATGAGGAATTAACGCGACAGGCTTCGCGTTTAAAAAATGTAGAGCTGGTTTCCATTACTCAGCAAGGCAACGTACCTCTTGCCGATCCTCAATTTTCGGACAGTTTCCGAATCAACTCCTTGTTTGTATCCAAGCCAATACGTGAAGCCGTAAATTCTGGAAACGGTGATTTTATTCCGATTTTCCTGAGCGAGATTCCGATCCTTTTTAAAAACGGACTGCTTCCGTTGGATGTTGCCATGATTACGGTTTCATTGCCCGACAATCATGGATATTGTACTTTGGGAACTTCCGTGGACATCGCAAGAAGTGCCGTTGACACTGCAAAAACAGTAATTGCAATCGTAAATCCGCGAATGCCGAGAACGCATGGCGACGGAATGATCCACATCAACAATATCGACAAATTTGTGTGGAATGAAGATGATCTTTTAACCATCGACTACAAATCGAGAGTAGGCGAAGAAGAAATAAAGATCGGAAAAAATGTCGCCGAACTGATTGATGATAAAGCCACATTGCAAATGGGAATAGGAACCATTCCCGATGCCGTTTTGCGCAGTCTGCACAATCACAAAGATTTGGGAATCCACACCGAAATGCTGAGCGACGGCGTGATCGATCTGATAAAAAATGATGTAGTGAACAATAAATACAAAGGCACTCACCTCAACAGAACGATTACCAGTTTCTGCTTCGGGACCCGGGAGTTGTATGATTTTGTAGACGATAATCCTTCCATCGCATTTATGGATGTTCAGCATGTGAATTTCCCGATCAACATTATGAAAAACAAAAGAATGCACGCCATTAATTCCGCTATCGAAATTGATTTAACAGGACAGGTGTGTGCAGATTCCATCGGAACTACGCAATACAGTGGAATTGGCGGACAAATGGATTTCATGCGGGGTGCCGCTTTAAGTGAAGGCGGAAAACCAATTATGGCGATTTCTTCCAGAACCAAGAAAGGCATCCCGAGAATTGTTCCTTATCTGAAACAAGGTGCAGGAGTGGTCACCACAAGAGGTCACATTCATTATGTGGTGACAGAATACGGAACCGCCTATTTGTATGGAAAAAACCTTCGCCAAAGAGCCAAAGCACTCATTGAAATTGCCCATCCCGACGATCGTGAAAATTTAGAAAAAGCTGCATTTGAAAGATTTAAAAGAGCGTGATTTCAAGAGCCTGTTTAAATTTTTAGCAATAAAATTTAAACAGGCTATAAGTAACTATCTATTTTTTTTGATTATCCGTAATTAATTAGACCTGATTTTCCTTTGCTAAGTAGAATGCCTTTGCAAGTTTAAAAGCATACAGAAAAACAAAAATATTTGCAATCTTCGCTTTGAAAAAAAGCGTTATGATTAAAAGCGGATAATCATAAATCTTTTCGTCTTGTTAGTAAAAATTTATACCATTACTAAATTTTAAAAAAAATGTAACTTTAGCAAAACCTAAAAACAAATCCAAAAATGTCTACCCTTACTTTTTCAGAAAAAATTGCTCAGGCAGAAAATTTTTTACCGATTAACGGTACCGATTATATTGAATTTTATGTAGGAAATGCCAAACAGGCTGCTCATTATTACAAAACCGCATTTGGCTTTCAAAGTTTAGCGTATGCAGGTCCGGAAACCGGTGTTCGCGATCGTGCTTCGTATGTTTTGCAGCAGGGGAAAATCAGGCTGGTGCTGACTTCCGGCTTAAAATCCGATTCGCTGATCTGTAAACATCAGGAAAAACATGGCGATGGTGTAAAAGTTCTTGCTCTTTGGGTGGATGATGCCTACAAAGCCTTTGAAGAAACCACAAAAAGAGGAGCAGAACCCTATCTTGAACCTCAAACATTAACCGATGAAAACGGAGAAATCCGAATGGCAGGAATCTATACTTACGGCGAAACCGTGCATATGTTTGTCGAGCGCAAAAATTATCATGGTGATTTTATGCCCGGCTACGAAAGATGGGAATCCGATTATAATCCGTCCGATGTCGGTTTGCTGTATGTGGATCATTGTGTGGGAAATGTAGGCTGGGATCGCATGATTCCGGTGGTAAAATGGTATGAGGATGTAATGGGATTTGTAAATATTTTAAGTTTTGATGACAAACAGATCAATACAGAATATTCCGCTTTAATGTCGAAAGTAATGGCCAACGGAAACGGATACGCCAAATTCCCGATTAATGAACCCGCAGAAGGAAAGAAAAAATCTCAGGTGGAAGAATATCTGGATTTCTATGAAGGCGAAGGCGTTCAGCATATTGCCGTGGCTACAAAAGACATCATCAGAACCGTAACCGAACTGAAATCCCGCGGTGTGGAATTTTTAACCCCACCTCCGGAAGCTTATTACGAAATGATTCCCGAACGCGTAGGAAATATTGATGAAGACCTCCAAAAATTACAAAACCTCGGAATCCTTGTGGATTGTGATGAAGAAGGCTATCTGCTGCAGATTTTCACCAAACCGGTTGAAGACCGCCCTACTCTTTTCTATGAAATTATTGAACGCCACGGCGCACAAAGTTTCGGAGCCGGAAATTTCAAAGCATTATTTGAAGCATTGGAAAGAGAGCAGGAACGACGCGGAAATTTGTAACTTTGGAGCAAATTTTGCAGGTCGATCCTGAAATAACACACGATTTATGAAAAAATTATTTTTTGCGCTGGTGCTGCTGCTTTCCTTCCATACTTTTATTCATGCACAATATGCAGTATTAAACGAAGTTTTAAACCGTTTGGAAGAACGAAAAGGAATCAACCAAAACCTGAAAGATCTAAGCATTGACGATAAAAAATTTATTCTGGTAAGAGATTTTGAGGATCATACCGAACGGAATTTCGTTGTTATTAAAGGGAACAAAGCCACATATGTAGAAGTTTTTGATGATAAAGCATCCGGGGAAAGCACTTCCAACGTTTTCAGCGGAGATGTGGTTCGCAGCAATAAAAATATTATTTCCCTGCGCTGTGATCTTCTGGAAGGAAAGAAAATCCCAATCCCGATCACCAAAACTTTTTTGCTCACCAAACTGAATAAAATAATTTATCTGGTGGATGTGAATTCCAGAGAACGCTGGATTGATGAAACCTCTTTCGGAAAATCAAAATAAACAACTCACTTACCAAAACATAAAAAAATAAAGGCTTAAAGTTTACCTGCTTTAAGCCTTTTTTGTACCTTTAATCCACAAATAAAATCCTTATGAAATCCTTTGTACAGTATCCGGACAACTCCGATTTTTCCATTTATAACATTCCTTTTGGTGTTGCGGTTTTCAATAAAGAATACATTGCATGTGCCACAAGAATTGGCGATCAGGTGGTTGATCTGGCAACCCTTTATGATTATGGTTATTTCGATAATATTGAAGGTTTAACCGAAAATGTTTTTGAAGCGTATACCTTAAGCGAATTTATTGAACTCGGAAAACCCGTAACCAATGCAGTTCGGGAAAGACTTCAGGAACTTTTTACCGACAATTCAAGTTTGTCCAAAGATGAAAAGAGCATCCAGGAATGCTTTTATGAATTGGACAAAACCGAAATGATGATGCCGGTTCATGTACAAAATTATACCGATTTCTACAGCAGCATCGAGCACGCAACCAATGTCGGAAAAATGTTTCGCGATCCCGAAAACGCATTACTTCCAAACTGGAAACATCTTCCGGTTGGTTATCACGGCAGAGCTTCTTCCATCGTGGTTTCCGGGGTAAATTTTCATCGTCCAAAAGGTCAAATGAAACCTACCGGTCAGGAAAATCCGGTTTTTGGTCCTACCCAACAATTGGATTTTGAACAGGAAATAGCATTCATCATCAACAAAAATTCAGAGTTGGGAGAAAGTATTTCCGTTGAGCAAGCAGAAGATGCCATTTTCGGGCTTTTGCTTTTCAATGATTGGTCGGCTCGTGACATTCAAAGTTGGGAATACGTTCCGCTTGGTCCGTTTTTAGGTAAAAATTTCTGCAGTTCCGTATCGCCATGGATTGTGACTCTGGAAGCGCTGGAACCTTTCAGAACAGCTGGTCCGGTGCAGGAACCGGAAGTTTTGGAATATCTGAAATTTGATGGAAATAAAAATTTTGACATTCAACTGGAAGTCTTGCTTCAACCTGAAAATGGTGATGAACAAAGCATTTCCCGAAGCAATTTCAAATATATGTACTGGAATATGGCACAACAACTCGCGCATCATACCGTTAACGGTTGCAATATAGAAGTCGGAGATGTATATGCATCCGGAACAATCTCAGGAGAAAATCCGGATTCTTACGGATCAATGCTTGAGCTCACCTGGCGCGGAGAAAATCCTATTTCGCTTTCCGATGGTTCAGAACGAAAATTTCTGGAAGACGGCGATGCTGTAATTCTGCGTGGTTTTGCTGAAAAAGAAGGTATCCGTGTTGGTTTTGGTGAAGTGAAAGCAAAAGTTTTACCTGCTTTATAATTTAAAAACGAAAAACTAAGTTTTCAGTTAAAGTCCATCGCATGAAAATCATTAATCCCTCAGAAATTTCTGCTATACAACTTCAAATGGTGATGCAGACAGCGATTGCACCGCGACCGATTGCTTTGGTTTCCACAATTGACAGAAGCGGAAATGTAAATCTTTCGCCGTTCAGTTTTTTTAATATGTTCAGTACAGTTCCGCCGATTGTGATTTTTTCGCCATCCAGAAGAGTTCGGGACAACACCACAAAACACACATTGGAAAACATTCTTGAAATCCCGGAAGTCGTGATTGGTATTGTGAATTTCCCCATTGTTCAACAGATTTCGCTTTCCTCAACCGAATATGAAAAAGGAATAAACGAATTTATTAAATCCGGACTGACGATGAAAGATGCCGATCTGGTAAAAGCAAAACTCATTGATGAATGTCCTGTAAATTTTGAATGTAAAGTTTTCGAAACTAAATCTTTCGGTGAACAAGGTGGCGCAGGAAATCTGGTTATATGTGAAATCATCCGCATCCATATTCGCAAAGAATATCTGAATGATGAAGGTAATCTCGATCAAAAAAAACTCGATCTCGTTGCACGTTTGGGTGGAAACTGGTATTCCCGGAGCAATGAGAACAATCTTTTTGAAGTTCCAAAACCATTGGCAACCAAAGGAATCGGCTTTGATTCGCTCCCTGATGAAATAAAATTCAGTACCGTATTTTCTGGAAATGATCTGGGAATGCTTGCCAATGTGGAAATTCTTCCTGAAGGTTTTTTTTCAAATGAAGAACACATTCATCATCAGGCAAAATCTCAACTTGAAAACATGAAAATCCAAGAAGCCTGGAAAATACTTACCATAACAAAATCATAAATCCTCTTAGTCTTAATGAATAAAAAACTTTTTTCACTTTTGCTCGTCCTGATGATGATGCAGAGCTGCATTGTTCCCGTAAAACGTGATTATCAAAACCTAAGCAGTTCGTTGGTTTTTAATAAGGACAAAAAATGGCTCATCAACAATACCTTTACCGATTTGCAATCGGAACAACGCGAAAAAATGAATGACCGAATTTTTGAAACGTTCCAGAAACTCAGTCACCAAAATGCCTATCGCATCAATCAGGCTCAACAGGAAAATCTTTTACCGGGACGAATTCCTTTTTCGCCCAGCACAGAAGATTTGGAAGCACTGAAAAACAATTCCAATTTCGATTATCTGGTGAACAGTTACACCCAAAAAGTGAAAGATCAGATCGCCGGGCTGGAAACCGAACTCCCTTTGCAATACAGTAAAAATGAAGCATTTGCCATTATTGAAATCTATGATTTGAAAACTTTAAAACGAATTTATTTTCAAAAAGCATCTTCTGAAACTTCTTTGGATGCGAAGAAAACCTATCCAAAATATTCCGGTGAAGAAGTATATCAGATCGATAAAAACGGAAAAGATTCAGGACCTTATTTCAGTTATTCTGCCGGGCAACTTTCCATTAAAAACATGAAAAAAATCCTGAAGGATATTGAAAAAAAGGCAGTGAAATAACTGTTTAGAAATCCTTCTCTGAAGTTTGTTCCATAACAAAAATTCGGGCGGCGCCAAAGGCGCCGCCCGAATTCAATATCTTCAAACAAAAAAATTATTTTGCTTTTGCTTTTTCCAAAGCAGTATTATACGCATCTTTGGCATCAGTAGCGGTTTTTTTCGCAGCATCTTTCACGTCGGTAGCGGCTTTGTCGGTAGCTGTTTTCACATCTTTTGCGGCATCTTTAGCATCGGTTTTCACTTCGGCTGCTTTTTCTTTAGTTGCATCCACAGCATCATTTAATCCGGTTTTTACGTCCGTTGCTGCATTATCTACGGCAGTTTTGGTTTTTTCCCATGCGGCTTTAGCATCGTCAAGCGTTTTTTGTGCGGCTTCCTGTGCTTTTTTATCTCCGCTTTTAATTGCTGCGTCAAGATCTTCCTGTGCCTTATCTACTTTAGCTTTGGCTTCTTCGGAGGTTACAGGTGTTACTTCGGAAGTGGTGGTTTCCACTGCAAGCGTATCAGTTCCATCGGTTACCACAGTAGTATTTTCTTTTTTACAAGACTGAACCGCTAAAATTGCGATTGCTGAAGAAAGAACTAAGATTTTTTTCATGATAAAAAGTATTTAAATTATGATTTGATTTAACGGATGGAAGTTAGCAAAAATTATGCTCAACTTCAATATCGTTTGAATTTATTGCAACCATTGCAATAAAACACTGATAATCAATATATAAATATTCCATACAGCTTCTTAAACATTTGCTCATTTTGAAAAATAAATACAAGATTTTAGACACGAGGTTTTATCATTTCGAAGAAATCTAAATTTCTTTGTAAAGAGACTTATATCAAAACGGGGGCGTTATTTATTGTATTGAAAACTGGAAAGTGATGTATTAATCTCTAAACTATAGGAAAAGTTGTTTATTACTGGCAATCTCAATTGGAATTTTTATCTTTGGGCAACCTTTAACACTCAATTTTATGGTCGGAATCATTATGGGAAGCCAAAGCGATTTGGCAATCATGCAACAGGCTGCAGATTTTTTGAAATCTTTGGAAATTCCTTATGAATTAACCGTAGTTTCTGCACACAGAACACCCGAAAGAATGTTCGATTATGCAAAAACAGCGAAAGAAAGAGGCCTTACAGTAATTATTGCCGGAGCAGGAGGAGCTGCACATTTGCCGGGAATGGTCGCCAGTTGCACTACTTTACCGGTGATTGGCGTGCCTATTTTGTCGAGCAATTCTATTGATGGTTGGGATTCTGTTTTATCAATTTTACAAATGCCTTCCGGAATTCCGGTTGCAACAGTTGCGTTGAACGGCGCTACAAATGCCGGGATTTTAGCCGCAAAAATATTGGGAACTTCCGATGAAAAAATTTCTTTGAAACTTCAACAATATCAGGATTCATTAAAAGATAAAGTATTGGGAACGGTGGATGAAATCAAAAAAAATCATCCCAATCAGTACGATTGATGGTTTTTGGCACGATTACGAAATAAGATCGGCAGCTCGTGCATCTGCTGCAAGAATAAAGTCTTCCGGTTTTAAGATGATCTGAAGCCCTCGTTTTCCGGCACTGATGATAATTTTCTCCTGCAAAGTCGCCAGTTCTTCAATAAATGTAGGAAAATGTTTCTTCATCCCGATTGGCGAACATCCGCCACGGATATATCCCGTTACCGAAAGCAGTTCTTTCATCGGGAGCATTTCACAATTTTTGTTTCCGGAGGCTTTTGCAATTTTTTTCAGATCGAGTTGCGCATTTCCGGGAATTACAGCCACAAGAAACGGATCTTTGTTTCCTTTTAAAACCAGCGTTTTATACAGTTTTTCGGGATCTTCACCTATGGCTTCTGCTACATGAGTTGCACTCAAATCGTTTTCATCCACAGGATATTCCCGCAGTTCATAGGGAATATTTAGCTGATCCAAAATTCTTGCTGCATTGGTTTTGTGTGTCATTTTTATTTTTTAAAAAGCCAGATAAAAGCCGCCGGAAATTCCTTTGCCCAATAATTTTCGCTATGTGTTCCGTTTTCAACTATTTTTATTACAATATTTTTGGAAGGCACTTTTTTCTGTTGAAGAATAGTGACGATTTCCTGCATATCCGAAACCATATTTTCCGATTCATTTTTTCCGGCAAGAAAATAAAATTTTGAATTCCGAATTTTTCTTTGATTTTTATGGAGATATAAATGAAGATCATTTTCCGCAAACCAGAAGGCAGGACTGAAAATCCCCAGTTTCCCAAAAACATCCGGATATTGGGTTCCGGCGTATAGCGCAATTAATCCACCCATTGAACTTCCGATGAATGCAGTATTTTTGGGTTGAGGAAGCGTTCGGAATGATTGATCGATATAGGGTTTTAAATTTTTCACCAGAAACTCAGTGAAAAGTTCGCCTTTTCCACCTCCATATTTTTCATTTTTCCATGGGGAATATTCATTTAATCTTTCGCTTCCACCATTATCAATTCCGACAACAATAGCTTGGAATTCATTTTGTTTACATAGTGAATCCAGCGTTTCATCCACCTTCCATTCTCCGGAAAAAGAGGTGGAATTATCAAAAAGGTTCTGCCCGTCCATCATATATATTACAGGATATTTCTTTTTGGTTTTGTGATAATTCTGCGGAAGATAAATCCAGATTCTGCGGGACGTTTTCAGTTGTGGAACCTCAAAATTTTCAGAGAGAATTTTTACGTTGGGCGATGCGGTATTTTCTTTTTTTAAAGGCGTGCTCCACGATTGTATTTCAACTTTAATAATTTGTGGATTTCCGATAAACGAAATTTTTCGGTTAGCAATACTGTTTCCATCTTTATCAGCTTCGGCAGTTTCCCAATTACCTTGTGTGAATTTGAATTCAAAACTGCCATTTCCTTCAGGAATTTCGATAGAAAATTTCCCAATTTCATTTTTTTTCAGTTCAAAATTCTGGTCGTTGGGATTCCAATTATTGAGTGAAGATGCCATGAAAACTTTTGAATTTTCCTGTGAATTTTCCGGAAGTTTATCCACTTCAATCCTGATTTGGGCAAAACAGATTTGGTGGGTCAGTATCGTAATCAGAACGATTGAAGTGAAAATTTTCATATTCAAATATAATCAAATAGGTGAAAAATAATAAAACCTTCTATCCAAAAAAAAAGTAAAAAATCACTCTTCAAAACTATACAAATGCAAATTTTTCGGACGGTGAAAACGAACCCATAATGCTACTGCAAGCGTTATTAATCCGAGAATGACCAATCCTAAAATAAAACCGTTCCAACCGAAATTTGAAAGTATTTTCCCGGAAGAAGAACCAATTACACTTGAACCGATATAGTAAAAAAGATAATAAAGACAAGTGGCCATACTTTTCCCTACTGCTGCGCGTTGAGAAATCATCCGGCTTGCCAGAGTATGAGAAGCGAAAAAGAAAAAAGTAACCATTCCCAAACCGATAATCGTGAGGAATATATTTTTGGTCAACATGAGTAAAAGTCCGATGATGAGGGTGAAAACCATTCCCCATATAATCTTTTTGGAAGAATATTTATCCGACCATTTTCCGGCCATCATCGAGCCAAAAACACCAAAAATATACATCAGAAAAATAGAAGCAATGATACTGTGCGGAAATGAAAACGGCGCAGCTTCCAACCGGAAACCAAGATAGTTGTAAACACTTACAAAAATTCCCATAACCGAAAAACCGATGAAGAAAATAGCCTGCATATAATGATCTTTCAAGAAGGTTTTCATTAAAATGGTTTTGTTGTGAAAATGCACAGGTTTGGGCACAAAATGCCTGGAATCAGGAAAAATTTTAGCAAATAAAATCCCTAAAACCAAACAGATAATGCCGATAATCAGCACTGCGATATGCCAGCCCAAATATCCCGAAAGCAACAAAGTAACCACACGTCCGGACATTCCGCCAATGGTATTTCCGCTAAGATAGAGCCCGATGGCAATTCCTAAAGCGGCAGGACTGACTTCTTCGGAAAGATACGCCAACGCAACCGCTGTAACTCCGGATAAACATACTCCTTTCAGAAAATTAAAAAAAATCAAAACAGTGAAATCAGGCGAAAATGCCGAAAAAATGGTAAGAACTGAAGCCGCAATAATAGAAACCGACATCAGTTTTTTTCTGGAAACACGGTCGGCAACAAAAGCAAAAATCAAAAGTCCGACGGCCATCCCAACAGTTGCTGCGGAAACCGACAAACTGCTGTGTTCCGGAGTAATATTGAAATGCCGCGTAAGTTCCGGAAGCAGCGGCTGAAAAAGATAAAGTTGTGCAAAAACCGACAATCCGGTAAGGAAAATTCCTAATTTTATACGGGAAAGTTCTTTGCTGTGTGATTCCGCTTTGGGAATATCTTTTCGTACAATATCGTGATCTAAGGCTTCCAAAATTTCAACTTCTAAAAAACACTGCAAAGGTACACATATCATATCCCAATTCCGAATTCAAAGTTTTTTTGTCTGCCTTTCTGCTTTCAATTTTCTATCTTTGCACTTCAAAAAATTCACTCTATGAACGCTTTTATTGAAGAACTGAAATGGCGCGGACTCTTTGCTGATATGATGCCCGGAACCGAAGAACAACTGAACAAAGAAATGACTTCAGCGTATATTGGTTTCGATCCGACAGCGGATTCTTTACATATCGGAAGTTTAATCCCGATAAAAATTCTGGCGCATTTTCAGCGGCATGGGCATAAACCTTATGCTTTGGTAGGAGGCGCAACCGGAATGATTGGTGATCCTTCCGGAAAATCGGCAGAGCGTAATCTTCTGAGCGAAGAAACATTGAATCATTATATTGATTGTATTCAGAATCAGTTGGCCAGATTTCTTGATTTTGACGGAACTGAACCGAATAAAGCCATTCTGGTGAACAATTATGACTGGATGAAAAACTTCAGTTTTCTAGAATTCATTCGTGATATTGGGAAAAACATTACCGTAAATTATATGATGGCGAAAGATTCCGTAAAGAAGAGAATTACCGGTGAAGGCGGTGCGGACGGAATGAGTTTTACGGAATTTACTTATCAGTTGATTCAGGGATATGATTTTCTTCATCTTTATCAAAACAACGGAATCAAACTGCAAATGGGAGGCTCCGATCAATGGGGAAATATCACCACCGGAACCGAACTGATTCGTAGAAAAGCACAGGGTGAAGCCTTTGCACTTACCGTTCCTTTGATTACAAAATCGGACGGAACCAAATTTGGAAAATCAGAAAGTGGTGAAAATTACTGGCTCGACAAGAAAAAAACTTCACCTTACCGTTTCTATCAGTTCTGGATGAATTCTTCTGATGAAGATGCTGAAAGATTCATAAAATTTTATACATTTTTACCGAAAGAAGAAATTGAAGCACTTGTGGACGAACACAGAACCGTACCGCATGAAAGAAGACTACAGAAAAAACTTGCAGAAGAAGTAACCGTTTGGGTTCACGGAAGAGAAGAATATGAAAAGGCAGTGAAAGCCTCCGAAATTCTTTTCGGAAAATCGACCGCTGAAGATCTGATACATCTGGATGAAGAAATTTTCCTTGAATTGTTTGACGGTGTTCCGCAAAAAGAACTTCCAAAAGAAGAAATCATCGGAATGGGAATTGTAGATATGCTTTCCGACAAATCGGGATTTTTAAAATCTAAAAGTGAGGCACAACGTGAACTGAAAGGCAATGCCATTTCGGTAAACAAAGAAAAAATAAACGATGCTTTTGTTGCCAAAGAGCGGGATCTAATTGCAGGAAAATATTTGCTGATGCAAAAAGGGAAGAAAAACTATTTCATTCTTAGAATAGCATAGAAAACAAATGAAAACCGGCTCTTACAGTCGGTTTTTTCATGTAAAAAATTTGAAGTGGAAAACAAATAATTTCCCTAAAAGATAGCGCTCCTCCGGAGCGCCCCAACCCATTATTATCCCACCTCATTTTTCCAAATATTTTCACAGCACAACATTCCTCCTATTTTTTCTATTGAACTTGTATCAGCGTAATCCACAAGTTTAGATTATACTCAAAAATCAGCCGTATTGACTGCTTTTTTACGCGGATTGATTTTTGTAGTATGCAAAACCGTTTATCTTTGTATCTATGGAATTACAATATCTCGTTCGCGAACCCGAAAACATTAGCCCGAAAACCACCATTTTATTTATGCTTCACGGCTATGGAAGTAATGAGGAAGACCTATTTTCCTTTCTGCCAACCTTGCCGGAAGACTGGATTGTGGTGAGTTATCGTGCGCCCCGGAATTCCGATTTTGGAGGGTATAGTTGGTATCATATCAACTTTAACGATGCAGATAAATTTGTGGACGTTCCCGAAGCCATAGAAGTGTTGAATGCGCTTTTAAAAAGCATGCTGGACATTTCTAAAAAATATGGACTTTCCGGAAATCAAACCCATATCTGCGGTTTTAGTCAGGGTGGAATTCTCACGTATTCGCTCGCCCTTTCCTATCCGGAATTATTTACAAAAATTGCTTGTTTAAGCACTTATCCTGAAGAAAAACTTTTGGGAAATGCCGTAAAAGACAAAAAGAAACTGGAGCATCTTCGGTTTTTCATTTCGCATGGAACGGATGATGCTGTAATCCCACTGGAATGGGCAAGAAAAGGAGCCGATCTGTTATACGACAAAAGCTGTTATTTTACCTTTCGGGAATACATGAGCGGTCATGGAGTAAACCAGAAAAATTATATGGATTTAATGGAATTTTTCAAATCATAAATGACAAAAGAGCAACTTTTACCGATTATTTCGCAGGCAAGAAATAAAGATCAGAAAGCACAAACCCGGCTGATTAATATTTTTTGGCTGGATGTTTTTACGTTTGTTCTGAAAAAAGTTCAGGACAAAAACACGGCGGATGAAATTACGGTAAATGTTTTTTCCAAAGTGCTCTCCAAACTTGATATGTATGATTCTGAATTTCAGTTTAAAACATGGGTACTCACCATTGCGCAGAATACGGTGATTGATTTCTGGCGGAAAAAAGGCAAAGAAAATGAAAAACCACAAAACGATTTTGATGAATATAAAAATCAGTTTGCCAAATCTCCCGAAGAACTTTTAATTTCGGAAGAAGACCAGCAGAAAATACAGTCGATTGTAGCCTCCATGGACAGCAATTATCAGGACATTATCCGGTTGCGTTTTTTTGAAGAAAAATCCATTAAGGAAATTTCCGATGATTTGGGAATTTCTGTTTCCAATACCAAAGTCCGAATTATGCGTGCAAAGAAAGTTCTTGCACAGTTATTAAAAGACAATGAATTTGAGTAATTTTTTTACCACAAAGGATACAAAGAGCCTTTCACAATGGACACAAGGGTTTGTCTTTTTGTATTCATAAATCTTTTGAGATTGCTTCGTCGTCGTTCCTCCTTCTCGCAATGACAATGGTCGTGGTTCCTTATTCGCAATGACAATGGTGGAAAAATTCAAATTTTCAAACTTTCAAACAATTTCAAACCTTCAAACAAATCTACCGTATTGACACGCTTCCGCCGCTGCTTTCGTTTTTGGAAACATTCGCCAGTGCACCTTTTTTAATCACATCAATGGAACCGGCTGAACTTGCACTCGCATTAAGATTATCCACCACAGAAAGCGTAACAGAACCTGAACTTGATGCTCTAAGATCCGCATTATCCGCAATAACGCCTTTTGCATCGAGACTTCCGGATGATGAAGCCGACATTTTTGCAGATTTTGTTTTACCACTAATGTTTACATCGCCAGAAGATGAAACTTCGGCATCAAGATTTACCGCCCAGATTTTCCCGCAGTAACTGCCACTGCTGGAAACATCAATTCCGAAATCATTGGCTTCCAAATCTCCGTACACCGAACCCGAACTGGAAACTTTTACCGTTGTTTTATCCTGCGTAAACTTATCCAAAACCTTTACATCAGCGGAAGAACTGACTTCAATTCTCGAGAAATCCTTAGCATATACTTTAGCTTTTACCTTATTTGCGGAAATATTGATTCCCGGTTTAAAGTGGATATAAACACGGTTTCCTGATGTTTCTACCACCACATCATCTATAATATCCGAAGGCGCAGAAATCACCACTTTTTCGGAATCGGATTTTATAATTTCCGCATTGATGGACTGTGCTACTTTAATCTCATCAAAATCAGCTTTTACTTCTTTTTCTGTGATTGGACCTTTTCCTTCTTTCGGAATAATATTGAAAATTTTACCGCCTTCACCATTAAAAGTACAGGCAGAAAAAACGGTAAGTGAGCAAAATAAAAATAGACCAGCTGTTTTCATAAGTAAAGTTTTTGGGTATTGAAAAAGTTCTTTAAATTTAGTGATTATATTTACTTATAACAATTTATGTATGAAAAATATTACATCGGCCGTTCTCATTGCCGCCTTATTTCTCCAATCCTGTTCAACTGCTGTAAAACCCACTACTGAAAATCAAAAAGATATGAGTATTATTGATGATGTGCTTGCGCAGAATCCCTTTATGAAAAAAAGTCCGCTGCAATATGAAGCTCCGGAATTTGATAAAATAAAAAATGAACATTTCAAGCCTGCTTTTGAATACGGTTTGAAACAGCATGAAGCGGAAATCAACGCAATTGCCAATAATCCTGAGCCTGCGACTTTTGAAAATACTTTGGTAGCACTGGAAAAAAGCGGTGAAGTGTTAAAACGTGCGCAAATTGTTTTCTACAACCTTACCGGATCGGATACCAATCCAACGCTTCAGGGACTGGAAGAAGAATATGCTCCGGTTTTTGCAGGACATTCCGATAAAATTTATTTGAATGAAAACCTTTACAAAAGAGTAAAATCCATCAAACCCGAAGGCTTGGATTCGGAAAGTAAAAGACTGCTGGAACTGTACACCCAAAATTTTGAAATCGCCGGAGCTGCCCTTTCTGCCGATAAAAAAGAAGAACTAAAACAAGTAAATCAGGAATTGGCAAGTCTCTCCACCCAGTTTTCCAACAAACTTCTGGAAGCGCGCAAACAAGGTGCGCTCACCGTTTCCGATGCTAAACTTCTGGACGGTTTATCTGCCGATAATCTGGCAGCAGCAAAAGCCGATGCAAAAGCGGCAGGAAAAGACGGAGAATATCTTCTTGCCCTTCAAAATACAACACAACAGCCTTTACTTCAGAACCTTAAAAACCGTGATACCCGGGAAAAATTATTCAAAGCATCCTGGTACAGAGCAGAAAAAGGCGATGCCAATGATACCCGCGAAATCATTCAGAAACTGGCAAAAACCCGTCTGAAAAAAGCACAAATTCTGGGTAAAAAGAATTTTGCAGAATGGAAACTTCAGGATCAGATGGCGAAAACTCCGGAAGCGGCCATGAATCTGATGAAACAACTGGCAAAACCCGCAGTAGAAACAGCAAAACGTGAAGAAGCCGACATTCAGAAACTGATTGATGCGCAAAAAGGAGGTTTCAAAGTGGAACCATGGGACTGGAATTTCTACTCCGAACAGGTGCGCAAGGAAAAATACAATCTGGACGACAGCCAGATTAAGCCTTATTTTGAAATCACCACCGTTCTGGAAAAAGGCGTTTTTTATGCTGCCGAAAAATTCTACGGAATTACTTTCAAGAAAAGAACCGATTTACCGGTGTACAATCCTGATGTGGTTGCCTATGAAGTTTTCGATCACGACGGAAAATCGATTGCGTTGTATTATCTGGATTTCTACACCCGAGATTCAAAAAGTGGCGGCGCGTGGATGAGCAATTTTGTGGAACAGTCGTATCTTTTGGGAACAAAACCCGTGATTGTAAACTGCTATAATTATCAGAAACCGGCAGCCGGAAAACCTTCGCTCATTAGTTTTGATGATGTGGAAACCATGTTCCATGAATTTGGGCATTCCATTCACGGAATGTTTGCCAGCCAGAAATACCCTTCCCTTTCCGGAACCAATGTTCCGAGAGATTTCGTGGAATTTCCTTCACAAATCAATGAGCATTTTGCACTGGTTCCCGAAATCCTGAAAAACTACGCCGTTCATTATGAAACCAAACAGCCGATTCCGCAAGAATTGGTGGATAAAATTAAAAAAGCAGACACTTTCAATCAGGGATATATGACCACCGAACTTGTTTCTGCCGCAATGAACGATATGGAATGGCACACCATTACCAGTGAATCCCAACTTTTACCGGTTCTCGATTTTGAAAAACAGGCTCTTGCGAAAAACGGTTTCACGGTGAAAGCCGTTCCGCCAAGATATCACGCTCCTTATTTTGCACATATTTGGGGAGGCGGTTATTCTGCCGGATATTACGCCTACATCTGGTCTGAAACCATGGATCAGGATGCTTGGAAATGGATTGAAGACAACGGAGGTTTAACCCGAAAAAACGGTGACCGGTTCCGAAAATACATACTTTCCGTAGGAAATTCTGTTGATCTGAATCAGGCTTACCGCGATTTCACCGGAAGAAATCCGGATATCAAACCTTTATTGCAAAGCAGAGGTTTTGTGAAATAAAGAATTTTAAAATTCTCAATAAACAAAAAGGTTAGAACGGTTGATTGTTCTAACCTTTTTTATAAGAGCCAAGGAAAAAAAAGAATCAAGTAAAAAGGGAAAAGATCCATCATATCCATGAAAAATATGATTGAAGAACTTTAAACTTTTAACCTCAATTTCGGAGCTTTGAATTTACTTCACCAGTGGCGCAACTTTTTCACCAAACAGTTCGATGGATTTCATCATGATTTCATTTTCAGGATCGCCAATATCCATGTGTCCGATAAAACGGGTAAGTCCGAACATTTCTTTTAGATAAAGGATTTTATCGGCAACTTCCTGCGTATTCCCGATGAATAAAGCACCGTCTTTGCTTCTTCCGCCTTCATACTGCATTTTCGTATACGGTGCCCAACCTCTTGTAGCACCAATACGATCCATTTGGGATTTGTAGTTTTCAAAATAACCGTCAATCACTTTCGGATCTTCGCTGACGAAAGTATGTGAGTGTACCGCAATTTCCATTTTGGATTCATCGTGTCCGGCTTTTCGGTATTCCTGTTTGTAAAATTCAATTAAGTTGGAAAACTGTGCCGGCATTCCGCCGATAATCGCCACAACCAAAGGCAAGCCCAGTTTCGCAGCACGAAGAACCGATTGCGGAGTTCCGCCAACCGCAATCCAGATTGGAATTTTCCCATTATTTGTTGCGCGCGGATAAACCGTTTGATTTTCCATTGGAGCACGAAGTTTTCCGCTCCAGCTTACATTTTCTTCGTTATTGATTTTCAGAAGCAAATCCAATTTTTCTTCAAAAAGCTGCTCATAATCCTGCAATGAATAGCCGTAAAGCGGAAAAGATTCGATGAAACTTCCTCTTCCCACAAAAATTTCGGCACGTCCTTTTGAAATCAGATCAAGAGTAGCGAAATCTTCATACACTTTTACTGGTTCTGCGGAACTTAACACCGTAACACCGCTGGCAAGTTTTATATTTTAGGTAATGCTTGCGGCGGCGGCCAAAACAATTTCCGGAGTGGAAACCGCATAATCCGGACGGTGATGTTCGCCCATGGCAAAAACATCAATCCCCACTTCATCCATGCGTTTTACCTGCTGAAGAATTTCCTGAATTTTGGTTTCAGCATCTCTGTATTTTCCGGTTTTCGGATCGATTCTCAGATCGCCGAACATTCCTATTCCTAATTCCATTGTAATCTCATTTTTTATAAGACAAAGATACGAGGATTGAAAATCAATGGAATTGATGTAGGGTAATTAGTGAATTTCAAAAGAATCTTTCCATGCCTCCAGTAATTCAGAAAGTCTTTGATTTTCAAAAGTTTTGTTGCGGATTTTTTTTACCGGGAAAATTCCTTTTTCATCTGAAATCATCAGGATTTCTTCTGCTTTCTGGCTTTCAAAAGCGATCATTTCGGAAGGTTCCACTTCTACCAGATTTTTCTTATGCACGAATGTAATGAAATGTTCCATTAAGGGGGAAATATAAGCACCTTCGGTCTGCTTCGGAACTTTGAGCGTTTTGCCTTCTAAAAACAATAAATTTCCAAAAATGCTGCGCGCAATTCTTTTGTTTGGGTTCAGGAGAATCACATCATCCAGATCGTTTTCACGGGCATAGATTTCTGCATATACATTTTCCGGACAATGCACACGAATATTGCTCAGAACATTGGTATTGACATTGATTTCTTTGATGAGATCCATTTCGATTTCCGGTTTTATATCCAGAATATCTTCATTCTTCTGAACGGAAAACCAATATGAAATTTCCGATTTCTGCAAGGGTTGATCGCCGGAATTTCTGTATGCCATGAACTGAATCACGCCATTCTGCACATCGGGTTGCGAAATCTCTTCATGAAAAAGATTCTGAAAAAATTCCAAGGTGTAGGAAAGTGGAATATTCATTCTCATTTTCCGCATGGAAGCCATCAGGAAAAAGTAGACTTCTTCTGCGAGAATAAGTTGCTGATTTCTGAAATAGAAAAATGCCTTCACCGCATCGCCATACAAAAACGCACGGTTTACGGAAAGATTTTTATCGTTTGTTGACAATTTTTATTGAATTAAATGCTTTTTCCTGAATGTTTTTTTTCAGGCTTTGAAATGCTGTATACAAGAATGTTTGCGCCTATTCCAATGGCTGAAAAAACGCCTGCAATCAGACTCATTCTGTTGGAATTCGGAAATTCAACCAACAAATAGAAGGATAATAATAACAGAACAATACTTATTACAAAGAGAATATTTTTCATGATTCAAAATATATTCTTATCTAAAAAATGAAAGATTCACCATTACGCCGCTCCTAATTTTATCTGTAGATTTTCGATAAGATTTTCCCAGTACAAACGGTTTTCGTTTTCGTCTCCCGGTTCACAGAAATCGGTAATATGGAGGGAAAGATCTTCGGTAATTTCGTCGATAATAATCGTCATTTCAAAATAATTTTTGGTTCCTTCATCTTCTTCCCAACGGAACCTCACAAAACTTTCCGGCTTATAACGAATCAAGGTTGCTTTTTCTGCAGGACCTCCTCCCCAACTGAAATAAAAATCATCGCCTTTTTCCACCACTTCTTCTGCAAACCATTCGGAAAGACCTTCTGCACTTGCAAGATATTCATATAAAATCTCTGAAAGACAATGCATGGGATATTCGTACTGCACTTTCTGCTTCGCCATATTTACTCTAAATTTAAACTCTCGCAATATATAAATTAATTTCTGAAAAATACAATCGGAGAAAACTAATTTTTTACAGGTGAATATTTAAAAATAGAGCAAAAAACAATTTAAATTTCGGTTTCATCCAAAGCCTGAAGAATGATGCTGCATCCTTCGCGGATTTCGTCATCGGAGATTGTTAATGGCGGGGAAATTCGCATGTATTCATTTCTATATAACTGCCAGAACACGATTAAGCCTTTCTTCATACATTCGGCAGCGACTTTCAGTGTATATTCCGGGTTTCCGAGATTTACGGCGAGCATTAAACCTTTCCCGTTGATATTTTTAATTTTCGGGTGCACAAGCAGTTCACGAAAAAGTTTTTCTTTTGAAGACATTTGCTCCATGATTCCGCTTTCCAGAACTTCTGATAAAGTGGCGTAAGAGGAAGCAGCAATTAATGGGTTTCCACCAAACGTGGTGATATGCCCTAATTTAGGATGAAAAGAAAGCGTTTCCATAATTTCCCGGGAACTCATAAATGCGCCAACGGGAACACCACCACCCAAACCTTTTCCCATGACCAAAATATCCGGAACAATTCCGTAATGTTCAAAAGCAAAAAGTTTTCCGGTTCTTCCCATTCCCGGTTGGATTTCATCGAGGATTAAGAGTGCTCCGACTTCTTCACATCTGGCTTTCAGCTTTTTGAAATAATCCTGATCCGGCATTAAAAATCCGGCTGCACCCTGAATGGTTTCTGCAATAACACAGGCTGTTTTTTCTGTAATTTTGGAAAATTCATCCAGATTGTTGAATTCGATAAAATCAACCAAAGGCAAAAGCGGACGAAATTCCCGTTTGCGTTCTTCATTTCCGGAAACCGAAAGTGCACCGTGGGTATTTCCGTGATAGGATTCTTTCATGGAAATAATTTCTTCACGACCTGTATAGCGTTTGGCAAGTTTTAAAGCACCATCAATGGCTTCGGCTCCGGAATTCACAAGATAGGTAACTTCCAAAGGTTCCGGAGTGGCTTCTGCAAGCAGTTTGCATAATGCTACCGGTTTTTCCTGAGCATATTCTCCGTACACCATTACATGCAGATATTTGTCTGCCTGTTCTTTTATAGCATTAATCACTTTCGGATGTGAATGCCCTAAAGTATTGGCAGAAACGCCGGCTACAAAGTCGAGATATTTTTTTCCGTCTTTTCCATAAATATAACTTCCTTCTGCTTTTTCCACTTCAAATCCGGATGCATATGGTGTGGTTTTCGCCTGATATTTAAAAAAATCGGTTTTCATATTTTTAAGCATGAGCTTTTTTTTGAATTTCTAATGCAAATTTAAAAAAGATAGCGCTCCTCCGGAGCGCATTTTCTATAATTGAATCTTTTTCTACACAGATACCGCTCCTCCGGAGCGGATTTTTATTTCCGAACTCTTTTCGGTTTCTTCGCATCCTCTTTCGCTTTGGCATCCTGAATCACTTTTTGTGCCTGATCGTACAGCGAATCGTCGGATTCATATTTAATTTCTTCGTAATTTGGAGTATCGAGGTAAACATCCTGCCATTTCCGGAGTCGGTCTTTGGTATTCCAGTTAAAATCGGGGAAAAAGCGTTCTTCCTTTTTAATCTTGCTCATCGGGTACGTATCGATATTTGCACTGATGTTGCATTCCAGAATCTGTATTTTTCTTTCTTCAAAAAGCACTTCGATAATTCCACAAGTCGAGAGTGAAACTCCCAAGCGTTCTACCTGTTTTGTTTTCTGGTTTTCATCATCGGCATAGGTAATGGCTTGTGCATTTCCGATGACTTTTGCGGTGTGGATGTCGTTATTTTTATAATAAACAGACATCAATCTGCCTTTTACCTGATTGAATTCATCTTTAAGGTTTAAAGAATCGGCTTTGCTGATGGCAAATGCATTTCCGATGACTTTCAGGGAATCGATGTATTCATTTTTGGTATCGAAATAAGCTTCTACTTTATCACCGGTTACCTGTTTTTCACCGCTCCACAAATAGGGTTTTCCGAACAGGTGCAACACGCCGTCGGTTTCATTAAAACTAATGGAATCGGCTCTTGCCTGCGCATTGGATTTAAACATTCTTGCCTGATGAAATGCACGAAGGAAACTTTTTTTAAGGGTAACATCTGCAGAATCCGGCTTTTGATAGGAAAGAATTTTGTGCGCCGAAAAATACATGGAATCTTTCTCCAGAATTTTCACTGCCAGAGGTTTTTCCGTAATTACAGCGGAATCTTTTTTCTCATAAATTTCTCCATAACCACCGCTGATGTAGCGTTTTTCTGCAGGATCACGAAGAAGGACATTCCCTTTTGCAGTTCCGAAACCGGTTATCTGATTGAAATACATTTTATCACCGGTAAGGATTTTCCCGTTGTAATGAATCCTTGAATTCTGATTTAAATACACTTCTTTGGCATTCATATTATAAGTTCCGTTTTCGGTGAAAATATAATTGGCAGAATTCTTTTTATTGGTAATGGTGGTCGGACCATTGAAAGTAGCGGTATTGGTATTCTGGTTTTGTTTGATGTTAATGCCCTGAACCACATAATCCGGATTATCAATTTTCACATCTCCTGTAAAATCAATCATTTTGGAGGAAATATCATAGGTTGCCGATTTGGTGTACATGATATTCTGCCCATCAGAAATTGTTCCTCCAGTATCGAAATAGGCAAGATTGGTGTTCCGGTCGTAATATAAAGTTTCGGTTTTGATGGTTTGTTTGGGATCGGTTAACACCACATTTTTCCGCGCAATTCCGCGTTGGGTATTTCCGTCATACTCCATTTCCTCAGCGGTAATTACAGAACCGTCGGCATTTTGCAGGCGAACATTTCCGTAGGCTTTTACAAAATTTTCTTTCTGATACACCACCACTTCATTTGCGGTAAGAACGGAGCCCTGATGGGAAAATTTCACATTTCCGGAAAAATAAAAATTACCGTTGTATTTCTGGGGATTTACCCCGGAAGAATCCGAATGCAGCAACTTTACTTTTTCAGTTAGCGGTGCACTTTTGGAAGGTTTATTAAAGTACGGATCCTTTACCAAAGGATCTTTCGGAGTGATGGTTACCTGCGCTGAAAGAGGCAGGCAAAAAAGAATAAAAATAAAAAGGAAAAACCGCATCAGTTCTTTTTAGTCCCATAAAAATAGAGTGAATGGGAATCAATATTTACGCCAAAAGCATTTTCAATGGCTTCTTTTATGCCCTGAATTCTTGGATCGCAAAACTCGATAATTTCTTCAATTTCTTTATCCGAATCGTTTTTGTAAATCACCAGATGATCGTGCTGCTTATCGAAATATGATTTTTCGTAAGAGGACGACGTAAGGGTTTTTTCTCCGAACTGATGTTTACGAATCAGTCCTGCATCCAGAAAAATCTCAATGGTATTGTAAATGGTTGCTTTGGAAACATGATATTTCTTCTGCATCATCAGCAAATACAAATCATCCACATTGAAATGATGATCCATATTGTAAATTTCTTCAAGAATGGTATAGCGTTCCGGTGTATTGCGGAAGCCTTTTTCCTGAAGGTACTGTTTCAGCACGTCTTTGATAACAAGTATATTTTTCTCTTTTTGAGTGGTGTTCATCTGCAGAATTTATATACAAATTTATTGAATTTTATTCAATTTGAAAGAATCTCCGGCAAGCGAAAACGGTTTATTGCTTTTTTAACCCGGTGGATTTACCTGTTCGATTTTCCGGGTGATGATATTCAGGTCGAGCAAAGGTGCCGATTCCACGACCACATTGTGCGGAGATACGCCCCACGCCTTGAAATCGTCGCTCCCGATGTACTTTACAAAATTGTAAATATTGAGGGTTATTTTTTCTTTTACGGTAAGCAGTTTATCGTTGATATAGGTATTGTCGATAATCACATATTTTAAATCCGGCGGAATATTATGGCTGCGCAGCGAAGGATGGCTGCTTCGGGAAGGAATCATTTCTTCGTCCATCATATCATTCAGCACCTGATCGAAATAATCATTGATTCTGCGGTCAATTTTAAATCCAAGCAGGAAATTGATGCGGTAAATGGTTCCGGGCATCACTTCATCAATATAATATTTAAAGGTGTATGGTTCTTCCTGATTAATAATATTGAGAATAAAATAATGATCAGCGCGTTTGGGCTGTTTCCGGATGATGGAATAAATAATTTTGGATTCAATTTCATCATCTCGTTTTGCACGGCTGAGATAAGCGAGATTGGTGGCGTATTTCGGGATGGTTTCATCCAGTTTCATGTCTTTGATAATCGGCACATATTTATCAAACTTCACAAATTTCACAAATTTTGCTTTGATGAGCCTTCCGTTGTACCAAGCATACATACATACAGCGATAAATCCGCCTAAAACCATAGTTAACCAACCACCTTCGAAGAATTTAATCACATTTGCGTAGAAGAATCCCAGCTCTATAAACAGATAAACCATTGCAAAAAGCCCCACCCAAATTTTGTTGACACGGGTTTTTAAAAACCAGAAAATCAAGAGTACGGTGGTCATTAACATGGTGATGGTGATGGTTAAACCATACGCGGCTTCCATTTTGTCCGACCTTTGAAAAAACAGGACAACGACAAAACAGAAAAACATCAACCCCCAATTGATTCTTGAAATATAGACCTGTCCTTTCACTCCGGAAGGATAATCAATCTGCTGATTCGGCCAGAAAGAAATGGCCATCGCTTCCGTAAACATGGTAAAAGAACCTGTAATCACGGCCTGACTGGCAATAATTGCCGCCATTGTTGCCAGAAGTACACCCGGAAAAACCGCCCATTCCGGCATAATTCCGTAGAAGGGGTTGATGCCCTGTGTTTGTACAAGATTATGATTGTCCAGCAACCAGGCTCCTTGTCCCAGATAATTGAGAATCAGCATCGATTTTACAAAAATCCAACTGACCTGGATATTTTTTTTCCCGCAGTGTCCGAGATCAGAGTACAGTGCTTCCGCTCCGGTTGTACAAAGAAATACCGCTCCCATAATGATAATTGCACTTGGAGAATGGGTAATCAGATTGTATGCATATATGGGATTAAATGCTTTCAGAATATCAACATGATCGAAAATATGTAGGGCTCCGAATATCCCCAAAACCAAAAACCAGATAATCATGACCGGTCCGAAAAATTTTCCGATTTTACTGGTTCCGAACTGCTGCACAAAAAATACAACAAACAGAATAATTAAGGTATAAAAAACAACAGGTGTATCCGGGTTGTAGATTTTCAAACCTTCAATGGCGGACATTACAGTTAAGGAAGGCGTAATCACACTATCCGCAACCAATGTTGAAGCTCCTAAAATAGCGATAAGATAGAGCCATCTTTTTCTTAATCTTTTCACCAGAGAATACAAAGACAAAATTCCACCTTCGCCTTTGTTATCCGCACGAAGTGCAATAATCACGTATTTTACAGTGGTTTGCAAGGTAAGTGTCCAGATAATGCAGGAGAGTGCACCTTCAATATATTCGTCAAACGGCATGAGCGAGCCCTCCATTCTGGCTTTTACAATAGCCTTCATTACATAGAGCGGAGAAGTTCCGATATCCCCGAAAACAATTCCCATGGAAACGAGAAGACCTAACCATGAAAGTTTTTTTACATCAAAATGTTGGCTTTCCTGTGCCATAGTTTAGAAAAATATGGGCAAATTTAGATTTAATTTGAATATAACAAAAAAAAATGTCGGAGCAGCAGAATTTTGTTCACCTGCAAAACAAAAAAGAACGCGCAAAACGCGTTCTTTTCTATATTCTTCACTCTTGAATTAAGCTTTGATGTACAATGCTTTTTTCAATTCTTCTTTTACTTTTTCCACTTTCGGGAACCATTCGCCGAAAAGTGCTGCGGAATAAGGAGCAGGTGCATCCGGAGTGGTAATTCTTTTTATCGGAGCATCGAGATAATCAAATGCTTTTTGCTGAACCATATAGGTAATTTCAGAGGCTACAGAACCGAAAGGCCAAGCTTCTTCCAAAATGACAAGACGGTTGGTTTTCTTGATTGAATTAAGAACGGTATCATAATCCAACGGGCGAACTGTTCTCAGGTCGATTACTTCAACAGAAATTCCTTCTTTTTCCAGATCTTCTGCAGCTTGCATAGCCACTTTCATAATTTTTCCGAAAGAAACAAGGGTTACATCTTTTCCTTCTTTTTTGATGTCGGCTTTTCCGATTGGAATATAATATTCTTCATCAGGAATTTCCATTTTATCCCCATACATTTGTTCGGATTCCATGAAAATTACCGGATCATTGTCCTGAATGGCGGTTTTCAAAAGTCCTTTTGCATCGTATGGATTGGAAGGAACCACAACTTTCAATCCGGGAACATTGGCGAACCAGTTTTCCAGTGCCTGAGAGTGGGTTGCTCCTAATTGTCCTGCAGAAGCAGTCGGACCACGAAATACGATCGGGCAGTTCCATTGTCCACCGCTCATTTGCCGTATTTTGGCAGCATTGTTAATAATCTGGTCTATTCCCACCAAAGAGAAATTGAAGGTCATGTATTCTACAATCGGGCGATTCCCGTTCATTGCAGATCCCACAGCGATTCCAGTAAAACCGAGTTCTGCGATTGGGGTATCGATAATTCTTTTTGGCCCGAATTCAGCCAACATTCCTTTTGAAGCTTTATAGGCTCCGTTATATTCTGCAACTTCTTCACCCATTAAATAAATGGATTCGTCTTTGCGCATTTCCTCGCTCATTGCCTGCGCAATGACTTCACGAAAAGTATATTCTGCCATAGTCTGAAAATTAGACCACAAAAATAGGAATTTTTTAGTGTTTATTGCATAAAAAAAAGCACTTCGTCTTGAAGTGCAATATGATAATTTTCAGTTAACAGATTAGTCTGCTTTATGCCAGGTTTGGGTTTTAACCGCCATTCCGAGTACAATGGCTTTTACTTTTAGCACATTACCTTCTCTTACCACTGCTGTTTTATAGCTTTTTCCGTCTTTGGGATTGGTAATGGTTCCTCCTGTAAATTCATTTCCCTCTTTAGAAAGACCTCGAATAATTTCCAAACCAACCAAAGGTTTTCCTTTGCGGTCATCCTTACATTTTACACAGTTTGCATTTTCAGGTTTTAGTAATAACTGGTTGATTTTTCCATAGTACTTTCCATCTTTCTTTTTATAAATTTCAACGATGGACTTTGCCTGTCCGGTTTCATCATCAATAGTTTTCCATTTTCCTTCAATCTGTGCAAAGGTAAAAACGCCTATTAACGAGAGAATAAGGGTAAATAATAATTTTTTCATTGTTTTAAGTTTAATATTTGTATTAGGGATTGTTTACTGATAAAATTCTTTGGCTAAAAATAGAAATTAATTTTAAACAAGCAAATATTTTTATTATCCGGCACATATATAACAAGGCTTATACCAAAATAAAAATTTAAACAGTATCCCTTTTATCCGGAATTAATCCACGATTTGAATAAGTGAAACCTGGTCGTATTGCGATTCCCGGGTATTCGGATTTAAAAATTTCAAGGACAATCGTGTGATTCGGTAGTGGTTTTCTTTATCAATCACAATGTATTTTTTTCCTAATTCCGGAAGTTGCTTGTCATAAATAACAAGATAATCCCCGCTTTTTAGTTCTGTTTTATCAATTCTGGGTGTATTTCGATGGGTATAAAAATCAAATGCCCAGCATTCATAACCTTTCAACATAAAAATTTTGTCTTTTGGGATTTTGTTTTTAGTAACGTAATCTGCCAGCTTTATACTTCCCTGATATTGAGTTAATACAGGATAGAATTGGGTGTTTAGATACAAATTAACAACAATAGCAAAAAGGAGCGAAATGTAAACGTACTTTTTAAAGAGATTTTCTTTCGTAAAAATCTGCACTATCAGATACACGAAAAAAGCAACAGAAAGGATAAACAAAATCGGATTGAGTATTTCTGTGAAATAATAAGTCAGCAAACCGAGTCCAATAATAGCAGCAAAAATCACTATTAATTGAATGATATAAAGAACCTTCAGCTTTTTTACACTGTTTTTTTTGTACAGATCAAACAAGTACGCTGAAGTGAAAATGGCGAGAATAGCAATCAATCCATTTAGATAGTGAGGCAGTTTAAATTTAGAAAGCGAAAATACAAGCATCACCAGCCAGAAGCCACCCAATGTTAAAAATTCCACTCCTGCGGTTTTTTTGAATTTGGTTCTAATAAAGAATGCTGTTTTTTCAAAAACACCAAAATAAAAAGCCAGCGAAAAAGGTAAAAATGCCCAAAGTAAAGTATGGAAAAAGAAAAAATAATCGGGACTGGTTTCCTGAAATCCACTTGCTGTAAGTCGGTTTACACTTTGATTAAAAAGGATAAATCGTATTCCTTCTTCCCCAAACTGATGAAAATAAGCGTATAAAATAGGAGTAATACCTACCCCAAAACTAACGGCAGCGAGAATAATTTTTATATTGAAAAATTTTTTCCATTCACGGGAATACAGCAGATATGCCAATATGCAAAACCCAATAATCACAATCGCCATTAATCCTTTTGATGAAAAAGCGAATGCCGTTCCTAAGCCTGCCAAAAGTACACTGGAGATACTCTGTGTTTTTATAAATCGTACAAATTGCCATACAGAAAAAATTATGAATCCCGTTAAAACCGCATCTGTACGAACATCATGAGCGGAAAGAATAATGGTTTGAGCAGAAAGAAATACCAATGCAGCAATATCTCCGATGTTTTTGTTTTCATATAAAAGAATGCTCAGTTTTTTGGTGGAAAAAGCACCAAGAGCCAAACACAGCAATGCGGGAATCCGATAGGCAATTTCATTAATTCCAAAAAGTTTCATTGAGATTGCTGCCAGCCAGAAGTGCATGTGAGGTTTGTCCAGATACGGATTTTCACCTTTAAATAGATTTAAAAAATCATTGTTCAAAACCATTCTCATCGCCATAGAAGCATGTTGCGCAGAATCGTTTTCCATTAACGGAACAAATAGCCCGGAAATATAAACAACAGAAAAACCTATATACAGAAAGAAAATTTGCTTTGCAGATAGCAATTGATTTTGATTCATCCGGACGAATAGTTTTTAGTATTTTTGCAAAAGTTTGCATTGCAAATGTAATAAATCAAGATCAACTAAATGGATCATACTGCATTTTACTCCCTGGTTATTCCCATGTACAACGAAGAAGGCAATGCCGGGTTGCTTATTGACCGCATCACCGAAACGATGAAAAACTATCGCTATGAACTTATTCTTATTGATGATAACTCTACAGATGGCACGGTAAAGGAAATTATTCAGAAGAACAATCCGAATGTCGTACTGATTCAGTTGAAAAAAAATTACGGTCAAAGCTCTGCCATGATGGCTGGATTCGATTATGCTTCCGGAGATTATATTATCACTCTGGATGGCGATTTGCAAAATGATCCCAGCGATATTCCTGCAATGGTGGATTTGTTGAAGAAAGGCGATTACGATTTGGTGGTAGGTAAACGGCAAAAACGAAAAGATTCTTCCGTTCGGACTATTCCTTCCCGAATTGCGAATTTTATTATTAAAAAAACAACAAAACTGAATATTTCGGATCAGGGATGCGCACTGAAAGTATTTACCAAAGACACCGCAAAAGAGTTGAATTTGTACGGAGAAAACCATCGGTTCATCAGTTTGATGGCACATCTGAACGGAGCTCGTATTGCAGAAATGCCTGTAAAACATCACGCACGGCAATTTGGTGTTTCCAAGTACGGGATGAACCGAACCTTTAAAGTGATTAACGATCTTCTTCTGGTTTTGTTTAACCAAAAATATTTATCGAAACCCATTTATCTTTTCGGGAATATAGGTTTGGTTGCTTTTCTCCTTGGAATGCTGATAAACCTTTATTTGCTTATTGTTAAAATAATGGGTTATGATATTGGCGGTCGTCCATTACTTATTTTAGGCGTATTGCTGGTATTTATCGGGATTCAGTTTTTTACAACAGGAATCATTATTGATATGCTGATGAAAACCTATTACGAATCCCAGAGTAAGCGTCCTTTCAATATCAGAAAAATCACCAGTTTTGGAGAACATAAATCTTAAAAAAATACTGATTAACACACTGAAAATTAGTATCAGTGTAGCATTGTTGTATTTTGTGTTCCGGAAAATTCCTTTTCGGGAGATTGCCGAATTGTGGTCGAAAGTAGATGTTTTTTATGTAATTCTGGCTGCCGTTTTTTTTCTTATTTCTCAACTGGTTTCTGCAAAAAGGCTTGAATTTTACTTAAAATCCAATCAGTTTAACCTTCATTTTTGGAGCAATATTGAACTTTATTTTTTAGGAATGTTCTACAATTTTTTCATTCCGGGCGGTATTGGTGGCGATGCATACAAGATTTATTTACTGAATAAAAAATTCGGATGGAGCGGAAAAAAAATCACCTCTTCTTTGTTTAATGACCGGTTGAGTGGTTTGCTGGCAATTTGTGTACTCATTCTTTTTCTTTCCATTTTTTTGTTGAATGCAAAATGGATATTACCTATTGTTGCTTTGATATTGGTGGGTATTTTTTTTACTTTTTTCATTACCAAAAAATGGTTTCCGGTTTATAAAAATATTTTTTTTAAAACATTTTTAATCTCGGTTTTCGTACAGGTTTTGCAAGCCATTTGCTTTCTTTTACTTTTGAAAGGTTTGGGAGTTCACCAGAATTTTACAGTGTACATTATTACTTTTTTAGGAAGTTCCATTCTTAGTTTAATTTCATTTGCCGGAATTGGTATTCGGGAGTTTTTATTTTTGCAGGCTTCCCGTTATTTTGATTTTAATGCTTCGATTTCAGTTTCGGCATCATTGCTTTTTACTGTAATCACCATATTTTTTTCTTTTTTTGGTATTTTTTTTCAACTTCGGAAACTCAACTTAAAACGAATAGACGAATAGTATGAATTTTATAAAAAACAATCTCGCCAATGCTTTCACTTTAGGAAACCTGTTTTCGGGAACCGTGGGCAGTGTGCATTTGGTTACCGGAAATTACGAATCAGCAGGAATTTGCCTTTTACTATGCTGTATTCTGGATTTTTTCGATGGTTTTGTGGCAAGAGCCATGAAATCCAACTCCGAATTGGGAGTTCAGTTGGACTCTCTTGCCGACATGGTGAGTTTTGGTGTGTTTCCTGGAGTGGTTATATATAAAGCATTGGAGCCTTTTGGTAATGAAATTTTGGGAATTTATCTGCCTTTTGAATTAAAGTATTTGGGATTTCTGATTACTGTTTTCTCCTGTCTTCGGCTGGCTATTTTTAATACCGATGATGAACAGGCTTATTCTTTCAAAGGGTTGAATACACCGAGCAATGCGGTTATGATTTTCGGTTTTTTTTATGTGTGTAAGGTCTTGGGAGAATACCAGTTTTTAATGAATAATTCGGTGCTTTTGGTCGTGATAACTTTGGTAAGCTCCTGGCTGCTGATTAGTCCGATTAAAATGATTGCCATGAAATTCAAATCTAAAAAACCAAAAGACAACCTATCGAAAATCGTTTTACTCATTGGCGGAATTGTTTTATTGCTATTATTTCAACTGAATGCAATTCCCCTTTTGGTGATTTATTATATCATAGTATCGCTCATCTTTCAAAAAGAATTAAAATAGTTAGAAGTTGGAAGTTGGAAGTCGGAAGTGGGAAGTTTCCATTATTACGTTTAACTTTATCGTTTACGAATTGCAACCTTCCATTTTCCAACAAAAAAATAAAAATTATGAATTTAAAACTGCATAAACCGCTGTGTATTTTTGATCTGGAAACCACAGGAATCAATGTCGGAAAAGACCGCATTGTTGAAATCTGCATTATGAAAGTAAATCCGGACAGTTCGCGCGAAAGCAAAACATGGCTGGTAAATCCGGAAATGCACATTCCCGAAGCCTCAAGTCTTGTTCACGGAATTTATGATAAAGATGTTGCCGATGCGCCGACTTTTAAAGAAATTGCCCCGAAAATTAACGAAATGATTTCCGGAAGCGATTTGGGAGGCTACAATTCCAACCGTTTTGATGTTCCGCTTCTGGCAGAGGAAATGCTTCGTGCCGGATATGATTTTGATCTGAACAAATTCAAACTTGTGGATGCCCAAACCGTATTTTTCAAAATGGAACCCCGAAATCTGAGTGCCGCCTATAAATTTTACTGTGGAAAATCTTTGGAAAATGCCCATTCCGCAGAAGCCGATGTAATGGCTACTTTTGAAGTGCTGGATGCGCAGGTTGCCCATTATGATGAAGTTCCGGACAATATCGCAGAACTGAGTGAATTTACATATCAGAATAAATTTGCAGATCTGGCAGGATTTATCGGTTTTAATGATAAAAATGTGGAGGTTTTCAATTTTGGAAAATACAAAGGTCAACCGGTGAAAGAGGTTTTCAAAAAAGATATTGGCTATTACGGCTGGTTGCAGAATGCAGAATTCCCCTTATATACCAAGAAAGTTTTCACCAATATTCAGTTAACCGGAAAATTTGGATAAAGTACAATTCGTTAGAAATATCGATTTTTTTTTTTCATTTGATAAGGTAAACAAAAACATAGAACGTCTTCGTAAATAAAAAAAAGAATTATGGCGTTACAGGATATTTTAAATTTCAGAAGATCCGTTCGTGTTTATGATCCGAACCAGAAAATAGATTCTCATAAAATTCGTGAAGCGATTGAGCTGGCAACATTGGCTCCCACTTCTTCCAATATGCAGTTGTGGGAATTTTACCACGTTACCAATCCTGAAAAATTAAAGGAACTTTCCAAAGCCTGTCTGGATCAGAGTGCTGCAAAAACCGCTCAGGAAATGGTCGTTTTTGTAGTTCCGAAGGCAGCTTATAAAAAAAGAGCAAAAGCGGTTTTAGATTTTGAATACAACAATATCAAACGTTACAGCCCAACTGAAAGACAGGCAAAACGCATCAAAGATCGGGAAATGTATTACGGAAAACTGATGCCCTTTCTGTATTCACGATTTTTCGGGGTTATTGGATTTGTAAGAAAAATAATCACATCAGTCATTGGATTTTTTCGTCCGATTACAAGAGAAGTTTCAGAAACCGACATGAGAATTGTGGCTCACAAAAGCTGCGGACTTGCAGCACAAACTTTTATGCTTGCTGTTGCAGAACAAGGATATGATACTTGTCCGATGGAAGGTTTCGACAGTAAACTGGTGAAGAAAGCCTTAAATTTGCCTTCCTCATCCGAAGTCAATATGATTGTTTCCTGCGGAATCAGAAAAGGAAATGATGGGATTTGGGGAGAACGCTTCCGGGTTCCTTTTGAGGAAGTGTATCATCATATTTAATTTAGAAAAGCTAAAAAAGTAAATATATTAAGTATCAATTGGGGCGGGCTTTAGCCCGCTTAAGGATTAAACAGGTAAAAAAGGCTTTAACCAAAACTTAATTTTTTTCAAGACCATTTAAACGCCTGATTCAAAAAAAATAAAAATTATAAATGAAAATTCTCTGCATCGGAAGAAATTACGGAAAACACGCTTTGGAACTGGGAAATGAAATTCCGAAAGAACCCGTTATTTTCATCAAACCCGACACCGCCGTCCTAAAAGGAAATGATTTTTATCTTCCCGAATTTTCTCAGGAGATTCATTATGAACTGGAAGTGGTTCTGAAAATTTCAAAAGGAGGAAAATACATTCAAAAGGAAAATGCACACAAACATTATGAAGAAATCGGTTTGGGAATTGATTTTACCGCCCGAGATCTCCAAAACAAACTGAAATCCAAAGGTTTGCCGTGGGAAATTGCAAAAGGTTTTGACGGATCTGCCGCCGTAAGTTCTTTTTACCCGAAAACAGATTTTGATCTGCAAAACCTGCACTTCTCGCTTTTAAAGAACAAAACACTGGTTCAGAACGGAAATACGCAGGATATGATTTTTAGTTTTGATGATATTATTGCGTATGTTTCGCAGTTTTTCACTTTGCGTGTTGGTGATCTTATTTTTACCGGAACTCCTGAAGGCGTGGGTGCTGTTGCTGAAAATAATATTTTGGAAGCCCACCTCGAAAATCAAAAAATATTGGATCTCAGAATTCTTTAGATGTTAAAAATCACATAAAACATCAGAATAATTTCCGTAAAAAGATAAAAATTCAGTAACTTTATTGAAGTTAAAAACCTTTAAAAATTATAGTGATGACCAACATTATAGTTCCTGTAGATTTTGGCGAAACTACAGATAAATTATTAGAAGCCTCTATAAAATTCGCCCAGGAAATAAAAGGAAAACTCTGCCTGATTCACGTTGCACCGGCTGATATTGGTTTTGCCATCGGTGATATGGGATTTCAGTATTTTCCGGAGGTTGAGCAGAACGAGATTCGTCAGGAATTGGTACGGTTAAACAGCCTTGAACAAAGAGCAATTGCACAAGGAGTTGAATGTGAGCACCTCTTGAAACAAGGCGTTGCCGGAGATATTATCATGGATTATGCCGCAGAAAAAAATGCCGGCTATATCGTAATCGGTTCACACGGAAGAAGTGGTGTATATGATGTTTTCGTAGGAAGCCTTACCAAAGAACTCACCCGAAGATCACATATTCCGGTATTGGTTATTCCGGTTCATTAGCGAGTAAACAATAAAAAAATAAAGCCCTGAAAAATTTCAGGGCTTTATTTCTTATACATATCAATTATTAACCTTTCCTTATTTTTTGTTGTAAATTTCAGGATCATAATAAGGACGTACCTTTTTGGATGGTGATACGTAATCCTTGTCTTTATCTCCGCCCAAAGGCACTACCAGTTCCCAGCACCAGTAAACGAAAAGCACACATGCTACAATGAACAGTATCCAGTTCAGAACATTACCAAAAATGTCGTAAAACTGAAAAGTCCATTTGAAAACCTCACCTAAGAATAGCCACAAAGACGTCATTATTTTCCTTTTTTAAATTAACTTTGTACAAATTTAAAAAAAATGTTCAAATTACTTTCAAAAGAAAGCAATATTTTTTCGGTTCCGGTGTATTTAGGTTTCCTTCTGGTGATCGTCGTTTTTTTTAACATATTTGAATTCAACACTTTAAGCCTTATTTCCGCCATTATTACATTTATAGGAATTTCTTTGGGCTATATCCTTTTTAATAAAATAAATCTTACCTATCAAACTCATCTTCCGCTCTTTCTGTATACTTTCATCGTTTTTGCATTGTATCCCGGATATCTGGATATTGGAATCGCGGTTTCGCTGCTCACCAATTCATTTTTACTGCTGATACTAACCAGTGAAGACAATTCCGCAAAAAACAGTAATTATCTTTTGGTAGGCTGCATTCTGGCGGTTAATTATCTCTTTTTACCCACCACTTATCCGATGATTTTTTTCGTATTGCTGCATATTATCAGTACGGCAGACAGGATTTTTCTGAATATTTTCCGCCTATTTTTCGGGATGTTGCTGATTGTGCTGTCGTATTTTTCCGTTGCTTATGTTATGCACTGGAATTCGTGGGATCTCAATTATCTTCCTGTGGTAGATCTGAAACCAATGAAGGATTTTTATCCACTCTATTTTCTGATTCCTGTGGTGGCGTTTTTAATCTATGCAGTTTTCGATCATTTTGCCCATTTCAATGAGAAAAGTCCGACCAGCCGTTTCAAATACTCTTTTTTATTAGTATTTTCTCTGGCACAGCTTGTTACCATTGTATTGTACATGGGGAAAAGTTATGAATATTTAATTTTAATGGCATTTCCGGCAAGTATTATTCTGAGCCGCATGCTGCGTTTCTTACCAAAATACTGGATGCAGGAACTTTGTCTGTGGATTATTATCGGAGCGCTGATCTTTTTTAAAATTGGAACTTACCTGATTTTATTTCCGTAATTTTGCCGCATGATTGAGATTGATGACAAACTGATTTCCGAAGATATTTTCTCTGAAGAATTTGTATGTAATTTAACAAAATGCAAAGGTGCCTGTTGCGTAGAAGGAGATATTGGTGCACCTCTGGAAAAAGAAGAAGCCGAAATTCTCGATCGTTTGTATCCTAAATTCAAACCGTATTTAACGGAAGCCGGAATAAAAGCCATTGAAGAACAGGGAACCTGGGAAGTCGATCCAAGTGATGGTGAATATGTAACACCAATGGTGGAAAACCGCGAATGTGTGTATGTAACTTTTGATGAAAAAGGAATTACAAAATGCGGAATAGAAAAAGCCTACGAAGACGGCGCAATCGACTGGCAGAAACCAATTTCCTGCCATTTATACCCCATTCGCGTTCAGAAATACCGCACGTTTTCCGCAATCAATTATCACGAATGGCCCATCTGCAGCGATGCCTGTGCGTTGGGAAAAGAACTTCAGGTTCCGGTTTACAAATTCCTGAAAACACCACTGATCCGCAAATATGGTGAAGAATTCTACACCGTGCTTTCCGAAGCGGCTGAAGAATGGAAAAAGGAGTTTGGAAAATAAAATGTTTGGCATTGGTTATTATTAAATGCAAAGTCGCAAATTAATTGGTTTTCAAGATTAAAAAGAGTTTAACTCCAATAAAAAAATGAAAATTCGTTTCATTTTATAGGCTTTGTACAACGAAAATTTAAAAATTCCATTTTCCTTATGAATCCGTAAATTTGAAACATTTACTTCGGGAAATGTCCACACTAAAAAAAATTAGAGAAGAGCAAAATCTTACGCAGGAAGAGCTGGCAGAAAAATCCGGTCTTTCCGTGCGCACCATTCAACGTGTTGAAGCCGGAAGAATCCCAAAAGGTTACACGCTGAAAATGCTGCTTTCCAGTCTCAATATTTCGGAAGAAGAACTGAAAAATAATGATATTCCGACTGAGGAAAACGAACATGAACAAGAACTTTCTCCCAATGAGAAAGAAGAAACTGCAAATTATGGGCTGATTAAAATAATCAATCTGTCCTCCATTCCTTTTGCCTGGTTTCCGGTTGCCAACTTTCTGATTCCTTTGCTGCTGATGTTGTTCACAAAAGAAAAATCTTCAATCGTGAAACAAATCATTTCGTTACAGATCATTTTTGCCATTGCCGCACCTTTAATTTTTATGATTGTCATTCTTTTAAAACTTGGAAAAGCGGCGGTTCCCATCACAATTATTCTTTTAACGCTTCTCAATATTTATATGATTCTGCGGAATACTTACGAAATCGACCGCCATAAAAAACTCCGTTATACTCTGAATTTCAATATTATATAAAAATAGACGGCGGATTGTCAGGTTTTTGTCAGGTTAAATTTTGGGATTTTCATATGCGCTTCATGCACTTTTGTCAAAAATTAAAACAATGACAAAAAAACTCAGCATTTGCCTTTTTATGCTTTTCATATTCAGTGAAAAATATGCTGCACAAATCGCAAAAAATTCACCACTTTTTTTAGATTTAAAGAAACAGGACAGCCTCTTTTTTGAACGTGGATTCAACAACTGTGATCTTGCATACATGGATCAAACCACCGATCCTGATTTGAAATTTTACCACGACAAAGGCGGTTTTCAGGATAAAAAACTTTTTCTGGAACGTACCCAACAAAACATCTGCTCCAATCCTCAGCAAAAACCCATTCGCAAACTGAAAGAAAACACACTGGGCGTTTTTCCGCTTTACAACAACGGAAATCTGTATGGTGCAATACAATCCGGAATTCACCAGTTTTACATCAAGGAAAAGGGCAAAGAAGATCTTCTGGGTGGCGAAGCAAAATTCACCACAATATGGACAAAAAAGGGAAATAAATGGATCATCAGCGATATTCTGAGTTACGATCATCAACCTCTTCAACCCGAAAAAACAGCTGATGATATTGAACAATTGATGGAAAAATATAAAATTCCGGCATTGGGTTTGGGCGTGATTAAAAACGGAAAAATCACCCAGATAAAAATGTACGGAAAACAAAACGACAAGGAAATGGTTTCCATATCTTCTCTTTTCAATGTAGCTTCATTAACCAAACCGGTTACCGCAATGACCGTTCTTCGGTTGGTGAGTCTCGGAAAATGGAATCTGGATGAACCGCTGTATCACTATTTCACCGATCCTGATCTTGTAAA
>DALZZF010000018.1:50458-51261 GCA_031987605.1 Bergeyella sp.
TGATTCCCGCCATAAAAAACTGACCACCCGAATGGTGTTGAGCCATCAAACCGGATTTCCAAACTGGAGATGGATGAATAAAGATGAAAAACTTCACTTTGAATTTGATCCCGGAACAAAATACCAATATTCTGGTGAAGGTTTTGAATATCTTAGAAAAGCCGTTGAGAAAAAAACAGGAAAAAACCTTGAAGAACTGGCTCAGGAACTCATTTTCAAACCTCTGAAAATGAATGACACCAGTTACATCTGGAATGAAAAAGAGCAAAACCGCGTGGTGATCGGATATGATGAACAGGGAAAACCATACCAACCTGTGAAAAATAAAAGGGAAAATGCCGCAGATGATTTATGGACTACCGTGGAAGATTACAGCAAATTTATGGTGGCTATGCTGAATAACAAACTCCTTTCTGAGTCTGTTTTCAATGAAATGAAAACCGGCCAAGTTGAAACCAAAAACCAAAAACAGTTCGGACTTGGTTTTGAAATTTATGATCTGGGAAACCAAAAAACAGCTCTTGTGCACAGCGGTTCCGATGAAGGCGTAAACACGATTGCCATCATCTTACCCGAAACCAAAGATGGTCTTGTGATTTTTACCAATGTGGATGGTGGCTATAAGGTGTACAAAACGCTTATTCCGGAATATTTAGGCAATGCCGGGAAAAAGATTGTAGAGATTGAGCTGAATTAGGGTTTTATAAATTAACCTGAGTTCGGGATAAGAAAACACACTATTCCATTGATTTTTAATCAATTAATAATTTTATCGCAATGAAAGACAAAGACTTTTTTCATTT
>DALZZF010000019.1:0-38689 GCA_031987605.1 Bergeyella sp.
AATTAAACAACTGATATTTAAATTGATGCAGAATATTAAAACGCTGTCGTACAACACTCAAATATACGAATATTTACAAAACCGACAAATAAAATTTTAAAATAGCTGAAAATCGTTTGTTAATGGCGTTTTAATTAAAAAATTTATTTTCGTATTTTGTATTTATTAGAGAAAATATTAACTTCGTTAATTCATCCATTAAATACAAAATGCGAAATGGATTTAAATCAATATTCTTTTAGCTTCGGAAAACACAACGAAAAAGAAATCGTACTGATAAAATTTAAGTACGACAAAGATTTAATTTCCAGTCTGCGGAAACGTTTCCCGTCCGCAAAATGGAGTGCTACACAAAAAAGTTGGTATCTTCCAGATTTTCCTGCGGTGAGAAAAGAATTGCAGCTTACACAGAAAGAATTCGGCGAAAGAATCCGATATAAAATTCATCCGATTAACGCCATTGCCCTCCAAAAATTTATTGATCAGTTAAGACTGAAAGCATATAGCCCAAAAACCATAAATGTATATGTTTCAGAGTTTTCTCACCTTCTTATTTTGCTCAAAAATTATAGAGTGGATGAGTTGACAGAAATACGCCTGAAAGATTATTTTCTCTATTGCGTAAAAAAAGAAGGAATCAAAGAACGACAACTCAACTCCAGGATCAATGCCATAAAATTTTATTTTGAACAGGTGCTGCATCGCCAAAAAATGTTTTTTGATATTCCAAGACCAAAAACGCCCTCATCACTCCCAAAAATTCTTTCTAAAAACGAAATTAAAAAGATTTTCAACGCCACCGAAAATCTAAAACACCTGCTAATGCTGCAACTTTCTTACGGAATGGGGTTGCGCGTAAGCGAAATTGTAAACCTCAAAATCGAACACATCAACAGCTCCGATTTTATCGTACTTGTGGAGGGTGCAAAAGGGAAAAAAGACCGTTATGTTGCTCTTCCGAAATCGGTTTTGCAAAGACTCAGAACCTATTATCTTAAATACAGACCAAAAATCTGGCTTTTTGAGGGAATGTACGGTGGGCAATATACTGTAAGAAGCGTTCAGATTGTTTTTAAAAATGCGATGAAAAAAGCCGGAATCAATAAATCAGTCGGCATTCATGGTTTACGCCACAGCTACGCCACGCATTTGTTGGAATATGGAGCCGATATTCGTTTTATACAGGAACTTTTGGGGCATAATTCCATTAAAACCACGCAAATATATACCCATATTTCAGATGTTAAAAAATACGAAATCCGCAGTCCGCTTGATGAACTATAAAAATTCTCGCATATCCTTTGCGCTTAGTTAAATATCCCTGAGAAAAATATATAAAACACTGAAAATCAACAATAAATCCATTTACAAACGAATACAAACGATAATAAATATTTTTCTGTCGGCTATTTTCATTCCGGCATTCAATCTTTGCACCAGAGATCGGAGAAAAACAGTGAGTCTCAGATCTGAATGTTTAATTAAAAAATTTATTATCATGTCTTTAAGAAACAAAGTGACCCTTATTGGTCGCACAGGAAAAGAAGTTGAAACCGTAAGCTTCGAAAAAGGAATGCTTGCAAAAGTAAGTCTCGCCACATCCGATTATTACATCAATGCACAAGGTGAAAAAGTGGAGGAAACCCAATGGCACAACCTCGTTGCCTACGGAAAAACAGCAGAACTCCTGCAAAAATATGTGGAAAAAGGAAAAGAAATTGCCGTAGAAGGTAAAATATTGTACAGAACTTATGAAGGAAACGACGGCATAAAACGTACTCAAACCGAAATCCGTGTGGAAGAAATGCTTTTCATCGGGAATAAAAACTAAAAAGCAAAACCATGAAAACGCAAATTTTTAAAATCCGGGTGGAAGAAGAATTTCTTCGGAAAGACCAGCAAAAACTGGATGATTTTCTTGGTAAAACTTCCGTAATCAGGTTTGAAACGGCCTTCGTACAGGATAAAAATCCTTTCTGGTCAGTTATTCTGTACTATGAAATTACAGAAAGCAAAGTCCGCGAATCCAAAACGGAAAAATATTCCGCCGATCACACCGAAATACTCAATTCCGATGAACATAAAATTCTGGAAGCCCTGAAACTCTGGCGCAGCGAAAAAGCGCGGGAACAAAGTCTTCCTACATATTTCATCGCCTCGAATAACGAACTGACTTCAGTGGCGAAATTCAAACCGGCGAAAAAGGAAGAACTACAGGAAATTAAAGGTTTTGGAAAACACAAAATTGAAAATTACGGCTCGGAAATTATCCGGATTATTGAAAGTGTATAAAAACCACAAAATTGAAAACGAAAAAAGGGAACGAATGGTAGATCGTTCCCCTTTTATTTTTGCAGAAAACAATTATTTTGTGGTTTCTGCACCCATACTTTTCCCCAATTTTTCATATTCAGCATCATTGGGTTCCCAAAGTTCAATTTTGTTGCCTTCAAGATCCATAATGTGCACAAATTTTCCGTAGTCGTAGGATTCGATTTCATCCAAAACATTTACGCCCTCTTTTTTCAGTTCTTTTACAAGTTCTTCAAGATTTTCAACACGGTAATTAATCATAAAATCTTTGTCGGATGGCTGGAAATATTTCGTATCCTCCTTAAAAGGACTCCATTGTGAGAATCCTTTTTTGGAATTGTCCGCTCCCTGAAACCATTCAAACACAGAACCATAATCGTTGGTTTTTAATCCTAAATGGTTTTTGTACCATTCGTTCATTTTTTTGGGATCTTTGCATTTGAAGAAAATTCCTCCAATCCCGGTTACTCTTTTCATATCAGAATTATTTTTGTTTTCGTTTAGAGATTTAAAAGCATATCCGGAAAAAAACGCGGATATAACTGCACAAATGATGAGTATTTTTTTCATTTTTAGAATCTGTTTACCATTCAATTTTTCAATCCACAAATAAAGTGGAAAAATTCGAATTTCAGAGCCTGTTCAAGTCAAATGCATTAAAATATTATCAAATTATATTGATTTATTGAAATAAAATCATTGCTGTCCGGTAAAAAAATAAACAAATCGAAAAACGCAATATTAATAATAGGATAAATAAACAGTTCGCTCTTCTGGAGCTCTAATTATGGGAACGACTATTCCGATTAACAGTTTTCTCCAATGGAATTCTGTATTAATCCCGATGGGATTTACTGTTAATAGAAAAAAAAATCTGCCAGTGAAAACAGAGCTCCGGAGGAGCGACCTGTTAATTGTATTTCTAATTTTTATCGGACAACGATGAAATAAAATCAATAAACGCAAAGGATAAACAAAGATTTTTTATTTGTTTAAACAATAATTTTAAGAAATACAAAGACATTTCATTTACGAATGTAATACGAAGAAAATTATTTTGTATTACTTTAATTAAGATTTATCGCCCTTGTTTATCTTTATTTAAAGATTTTTTGAATGAATTCTTCGTTTCCCTTTGCGTTAATTATAATGCGTATAACTTGGAGCTTTTTCAGTTTTTACGATCAAAATTTTATAGGTATTTTGAAATTTTTTTTATGAGGGATAAAAAAAATTGATTATCCGCAATTCATAACAATTAAAATTAGACTTGTTTTCCTTTGCTAAATGAAATCGAAGATTCGACGGATTTTAACGCCTTTAACAGTCAGTTTCTTTATAATTCTTTACGAATCTTACGTTTAAATTGTCTTTTAAAGCTTCAAAAACACGCCCAAAACCTGAAAAATTTATCTTAACTTTGACGAACTTAATCCGTAAATTCCCGGAAAATGGAAGATATTCTCTTTTATCACCGCATACAGTTTGCCTTTACCATTACGTTCCATTACTTGTTCCCGCAATTAACGATGGGGCTTTCGCTGATTATTGTTTTCTTTAAATTTCAATATCTGCGAACCGGAAAAGAGCAATACAATAGTGCAGCAAAATTTTTAATGAAAATTTTTGCGCTTAATTTTCTGATGGGCGTAATCACCGGAATTCCGATGGAATTCCAGTTCGGAACCAACTGGTCGAAGTTTTCCGAACTTACAGGAAATATCATCGGGCAAACGCTGGCAATGGAAGGAATGTTTTCTTTCGTTCTGGAATCCTCATTCCTCGCGCTTTTTATTTATGGCGAAAAATGGATGGGGCAGAAGCTGCATCTGTTTTGCGCATTTATGATTTTTCTGGGTTCATGGCTGAGCGGTTATCTTATTCTCGCCACCAATTCCTGGATGCAGCATCCCGTAGGATTTGAGGTTCTGGAAAACGGACGTTATGTGCTGAAAAATTTCTGGGCAATATTTTCCAATCCGTGGCTTTTGCCTTCGTATTTTCATAATCAGTTTGCTTCCATGGTCACTTCGGCGTTTGTGGTTTCCAGCATCGGTGCATTTTATGTGCTCAGCAAACGCAATATTAATTTCGGAAAACTTTTGTTGAGTTGGGGAATTGTTTTTGGTTCCATCGCCAGTGTTTTGGTGGCATTTCCAACCGGAGATCTGAATGCGAAGAATGTTGCCAAACATCAGCCCGCAGGATTTGCCGCAATGGAAGGAATTTTTGAAACTCAAAAAGGCGGATCGGAAATCATCCTGATCGGGCAGCCCAATACTGTGGAAAAAAAGCTGGATAACGCCATTGCTGTTCCCAAAGTATTGAGTTTTTTAACCTATCAGAGTTTTACGGAATCGGTAAAAGGAATGAACGAATTTAAAGAAGAAGATTTGCCAACCAATATTCCCGCTCTGTATTATTCCTATCATATTATGATTGGTTTGGGAACGATCTTTATCGGCGTGATGCTGGTTGCGGTTACACTTTTACGGAAAGAACGAATCTTCCGGAATCGGTTTGTGATGTGGATGATTATGATTCTGGCACCATTCACCTATATTGCAAATCTGGCAGGTTGGTACACCGCAGAATTGGCTCGGCAACCTTGGCTGGTATATGGAATGCTTCGTACATCGGAAGGCGTTTCACCCCATGTTTCAGCAGGAAATACCTTATTTACACTTTTGGGATTTGTAGGGCTATATCTGCTTTTAGGATTGCTTTTTGTAATTCTGGTATTGAAAATTATTTTAAAAGGACCTGAAAAAAATCACGCATAATTATGGAAATTCTTTGGTATGCAATTTTACTGGCAGTCGTTTGCATCTATTTTGTGTTGGATGGATACGATTTTGGAGCAGGAATTATTCATCTGTTTTTTGCCAATACGGAAGAGGAAAAAATACTTGTAGCCAAATCTGCAGGGCTTTTCTGGGATTTTAATGAAGTGTGGCTTGTTGTTGCAGGCGGACTTTTATTTATGGCATTTCCGGTGTATTATGCTTCGGTTTTCAGCGGATTTTATCTGCCTTTGATGATTTTGCTTTGGCTGATGATTTTCCGTGCTATCGGAATTGAACTTCGCAACCAGTTCCATAATGAAGTCTGGAAAAATTTCTGGGACAAATCTTTTGGAATATCCAGTCTGTTGCTTACCGTTTTTTGTGGAGCAGCACTGGGGAATATCGTACGAGGTGTAAATATGGGGCAACCTTTGGAAAACGGAGATTCTGCCTTTGAAAATCATTATTTCTTCCTTCCGCTCTGGAATGAACAGTTCAGTCCGCTTGTTTCCAATGTTGGTGTTTTGGATTGGTTTACGGTAATGATTGGAGCTTTGGGATTTCTCATTCTTTCCATGCATGGAGCCAACTGGATTATTCTGAAAACCAATTCCACCCTGAAACCGAAACTTAAAAATTATGTATTTTACGGAAATATTGGGGTAGCAGTTCTCCTGATCGCATCATTGGCGGTTTGGGGTAAAATTAATGGTGAAATTTTTCGGATTTTCAGTCAGCATTTTGCCATGTTCATCTTTCCTTTGATCTTTGGTGTTGGATTTATTGCTTTGTTTTGGGTGAAAAAATTTAAAAATGAAACGTACGGATTTCTTTGTACTTCGGCAATGATTGTCGGCGGAATTGTGACTTCATTTGTTTCGATGTTTCCGGTGATTTTGCCTTCCAATAATGAGGTATTTCCGTCATTAACGATTTACAATACCTCTACAACATCGTATGGACTTTCTGTCGCATTAATTTGGATGGTGGTTGCAACAGTATTGGCAATTTTGTATTTTACCGTACAAAAACGAATTCTTTCAGGAAAAATTGATGATATTGAACAGGCTCATTAATAATTTAAATACAGAATTTGATTAAAGAAAAACTAAACAAATGTTTAATTTTTGAAAATTTATGTATTTTTGCATTTCAATTCACTATTTTAGATGCAATTATTCGGTATGAAAAAATCTTGGATACTAAGTGCACTAATGCTTTCGGGAATACAACTGACTTTCGGACAGGAAGTTAGTTTATCTCAGTGCATAGAAAAAGCAAAAGAAAACAATCCTACAGTAAAAATTGCACGCCAATCTTTGGAAACCAGAGAAAAACTGGCGCAATCCGATAAAAATAATGGGCTTCCAAAAGTAGATTTACTTGCCGGTTATAATTATTTGGGCGAACCCATTAAAGTAAATCTTCAGCAGGTAAAAGACGGCATTATAGAAGGAACAGCCAACCAAAGTGTGTACAGCGCAAACACCATTTATCAGCAAATTACCGGTCAGCCTTTAAGTCAGCAGATTCAGGATGTAATTTATCAGACTTCCAAAGATATTATCGGAGCGGTTTATCCCAATTATAATCCCGAAGTGGCTAAACAAAGCTATTTTCTTGCCGGAATTGCAGTTAGGCAGCCGATTTATCTGGGCGGAAAACTGAAAGCAGCTCAGGAACTTTCTGCACAGCAACTGGAAAGCGGAAAAGCCAATCTGGAATCCTCGCAGGATCTTACCACTTATAATATTTCGTTGCAGTATATTCAGGTTTTGTTTTACAATACCATGATTCAGAAGCAGGACGAAATGGTTATTTCCCTGAAAAAGAATCTGGAGTACGCCAATAATCTGATGAAAGCCGATATTTTGCCGCCGTACCAGAAAAACTGGGCAAACGTTGCTTTAACACAAGGCGAAACCACGCTTTCAAACTTAAAACTTGAAAGAGAAAATGCTTTGTTGACCCTAAAAGAATTAATGGGTTTGCCACTTTCAGAACCGGTTGAAATTTCCGGCACAATTTCGGAGAATACCATGCTTCCCACATTTGCAGACTATGAAAACAATGCAGATGTCCGCGTTTTGCAAAGCAAGAAGAAAGAAGCCGAAACCGCTTTTGATATTACTAAATCACTTTCCAAACCGAATATTTTCGCCATCGGAAATATACAGTTCCTGCGCAAAGATTTACCTTTAATTACGCCACCTTGGTTGGTGGGAATCGAAATGCAGTGGACACTTTTTGATCCCGAAAGAAAATCAAAAACTCTGGCTTCGGAATCACTGGTGAAAGAAGCCGATTTGCTTATCGAACAAAAACAAAGTGCCGTAAATCTTGCAACAAAAATCTCCGAAAACAAACTGAAAAGCATCAGCGAACAAAGTGCAAGTCTGGATCAGGCAAGACAGCAAACTTATACTACAACCGAAATGGTAAGAAAAAGAATGGAGAACAGCCTTTCCTCAATAAAAGACGTAAACGATGCGCTACAATTGCAGTATGAAGCTGAAAAAATGTACTATACATCGCTGGTTGCGTATCAAACTGCATTGGCAACGTATTATTACATCAGCGGAAATCCGGAAAGCATCATTCAGTATATCCCATAAAATCAGAATTTGAAACGATGAAAACTTTTTTGAAAAATTACTGGGCGATATTTATTCCGATTGTGGTATTGGCCATTGCCGGAATTTATCTCCTGAAAAATAAAAATGCAGAACCGGAAGCCGATTCCGTAATCGGAATGGTGGATGCTGATTTTGTGGATGTTTCCGCATCGCTTCCCGGAAAACTTTTGGAAGTTTTTGTAAAAGAAGGCGACACGGTTTCCGAAGGTCAGGTATTGGCTCAAATGAAAACTTCCGAACTGGAATCGGTACAATTGCAGGCTTTGGATGCCGTTACCATCGCACAAAACCAGTTGAGCAAAGTGGATCGTGGAGTAGAACCGGAAGTGCTTCAGGCTGCAAAAAACATCGAGAAAATCGCACAACAACAAATGGATCTGATGAATAAAACCTACAACCGTTTTCAGAATTTGTACAGCGAAGGGGTGATTTCGGGGCAGGAACGCGATGTGGTGTATTTCAAGTTTAAAGCGGCGCAACAGGAACTGGAAACGGCAAAACTGAACGTACAATTATTGCAGCGCGGCAACAGCCATGAAATGAAAAATTCAGCACAAGCTATTCTGAATCAGGCCAAAGAAGCCAGCAAAATCGCTTCAGAAGTGAAAGAAAGCGGAACGATAAAAGCCCCAAGTGGCGGCAAAATATCTACATTAATTTCCAATCCGGGTGAAATGGTGAACGCCGGTTATCCGATGATGACCATTCAGAAGAACAATTCCTTTTTTGTGAAATTCAATCTGCGGCAAAATCAAATGAACACCCTTGAAAAAGGTTCAAAAGTAACGATGAAAATTCCGGGTTGTACTCCGGAAAATGTTCAGGGAACCGTGTTCGAACTGGCTCCGGCTTTGGGTTACGCCGATTGGGTTCCGGAAAAAGACAATGGTCAGTTTGAACTCCGGACATTTCAGATCAAAGTGCGCCCCGACAATATAACCAATGTGAAAGGTTTGCGTTCCGGAATGACGGCACAATTGGTTTTGCCTTAACATAGTTTTTAAAAATATAGATTCAGATTTAAGGTTTTGAAGAGCATCAGCATGATTATGATCCGCGAATGGAAACGTATCCTTACGATTCCCAATTTCTACGTGGTTTTGCTGGTAATTCCTGTGATATTATTTTTCTTTTACGGATTTATCTATCAGAAACACAGTGATATGAATCTTCCTATCGCAATTTTAGATGAAGACCAGTCCGAAGTTTCCAGAATGCTGACCGATATGGTGCAACATCAGAAAAATGTTCACATTCAGTACTATGTTTCCAGCGAAACCGAAGTGGAAAAACTGATGAAAGAAAATGAAATTTTCGGTGCCGTTTATTTCCCCAAAAATCTAGAATCCGACATCAAAAAAAATCATCAGACTTCCATTACGCTTTTTACCAACGGGGCCTACATTGTTCCCGCAAAACTGATTTATAAAGCGGCTGCAGAAGTAATTGTAAAAGGTGGTTTGGGCGTTGTACAGCAAAAATCGCAAAAACTGGGAATGTCTGCCGAACAGGCAAATGCACTGATTCAGCCCATTAAATTGAATACCACCGTTTTGTATAATCCCGATTTTGATTATCAGCTCTATCTTACTCCCGGATTAATTACGGTAGGTTTGCAAATGGCGCTGATTGTGGCTTCTGTGCTGATTTTAAATTTTGAATTTTATCAAAAAACCGAAGACGAACTCTTACAGATTTCTACTTCATCTTCCCAGATTGTCATGGGCAAATTTCTGGCGCATTTGTGTGTTTCGTGGATTCTTTTCCTCCTGATTGCATTCGTTGTATTGCCGTATTTTGATTTGGATAAACCCGCTTCGGCATTCAATTTTTTCATTTTGTATACTTTGCTGGCTTCCGCCTGTATCGGAATCGGGATGATGCTTTCCGCCTTGTTTAATAAATTATTGCTGGTGATTGATATTGCGCTGTTTTTTACTTCTCCTGCATTTGTGTTCAGTGGATTTACGTTTCCGCGATGGGCGATGCCATGGTACGATCAGGTGTATGCGGACATTATGCCGTATACTCATTTTCTGGATGGTTTTATTAAAGTGTATTATATGCATCTCCCGTTGATCTATGCAAAAGATGAAATGATAAAATTACTGCTGTTCATCGGCATTACATTTACCATTACCATTATTGCCAACCAGATCCGAATCCGGAATTATTTGAAATTAAAAGCCACAGCATGAAAGAGTTTTTCAAAGTTTTGGCATTGGAAATCAGGAAAGTTTCTGCAGATTCCAGTTTGTTTCTCATTCTTTTGGGAGCACCGATTGTGTATGCATTTATGTACGGAAGCATCTACATCAACAAAGGCGAAGGCGAGGTGAAACTGGCTTTGGTGGATGATGACGGTACGCAGATTTCCAGAACATTAACCGATCAGTTGCGCTCGAATCGAACCGTAAAAATGATTACCGCTTCCGATCTTAATGATGCCAAAGAAAAAATGAACCAAGGTGAAGTTCAGGGATATTTTTATATTCAGAACGGTTTGGAAAAAAATATTCTTTCTCTGAAACAGGCGAATGTAAATCTGGTTTTAAATGCCTCCCGATTTCTTCCTTCCAGCGATTTGCTCAGTTCGGTAACGCAAGTGTGTTTAACAGTTGGAGCCGGAGTTCGCGCACAATATTTCAGCAAACAAGGCATGAATACCAGCCAGACAATGGTAATGACAAATCCTATAAATCTGGATTACCGACCACTGTACAACGAAGCCGTAACTTACGGTGCATTTTTGTTGCCGGGACTTTTAGCGATTATTTTGCAACAGACTTTACTTATTGGTGTGGGCGCAACCATGACTTCCGAAAGGGAAAATTCCACTTTAAAGCAACTTTACCGCACTTCTGGAGGAAATATTTCCAAAATGATTTTGGGAAAAGGTTTTCTGTATTTCTTTGTTTTTATGGTTTTTGCCTTCTTTTTTGTGGAAGTCAGTTTCAAAGTTTTGGGCGTTCCGGTGCAGGGAAGTTACTGGTCTTTGTTTACCTTGATGGCATTATTTATTTCCACAATTATCGTTTTGGGATTGCTGATCGGAAGTTTTTTTACCAGTAAAATGCTGATTTATCAGGTAATGGTATTTTCTTCATATCCGATATTTTTGGTAACAGGATATTCCTTGCCGTATATTGCGTTTCCGAAACCGATTCAGGTTTTTTCCGATATGCTGCCTACAAGTCCGTTTTTCAAGGCTTATCTGTCGATTGTTCAGGCTGGAGGTTCTTTAGCGGACAATCTTCCGGCGATTATACATTTGGTTTTGTTATGGACATTTTATATGCTGCTATTGTTTTGGAGACTTCATTATTTAACTAAAAAATTTTTGATTATCCGTCATTCATAAAAATTGAAATTATACCTTTTTTTCTTTGCTAAGTCAAACGCCTTTGTGAACTTAAAAGCGTACAGAACAACAAAAATCTTTGCGGACTTCGCATTTAAAAAAGCATTATGATTAAAATTGGATAAACATTAAAAAATTTGATTAATGAAAAACGAATTAAAACTGACGAAAGCCAAATTATCAGATGCTGATGAAATCTGGAAAATCCTTCAACAGGCAATTGAACGCAGAAAGCTCGACGGAAGCAATCAATGGCAGGAGGGGTATCCCAATTTTGAAACTGTAAAAAGCGACATCGAAAAAGGAATCGGATATGTATTGAAGTACGAAAATTCAATTGCAGGCTATTCGGCAATTTTGCCTAATGACGAACCTTCCTACACCGAAATTGAAGGAAAATGGCTGAGCAATGGAGATTTTCTGGTGGTGCATCGGGTGGCGATTTCCAATGATTTTCTGGGAAAAGGTTTCGCAAAAAAATTGTTTTATCTGATTGAAGATCTTGCACGACAACAAAATGTTTACAGTATAAAAGTAGATACCAATTTTGATAATGCAGCAATGCTCAAAATTCTGGATTCATCAGGATTTCAGTATTGTGGAGAAATAAATGTACGGGGAAATTCCAGAAAGGCATTTGAAAAATTACTGAAAAAGTAACATCATAGAAATCAAATTCTAATGGCTCTCTAAAAAATATACATGTCTTCAAAATTTTGGAGAAATCTAGGATCAGATGCAAAACTTTGGGATTGATTTTTTTTCTTTCGTGTACTGAATTTACAATATCCATTACAATTTTGATTGATGAATATAATTTAAGATGAAGAAGTCTCACAACTAAATGATGTGGGTCGATAATCGTCTAAACGAAAACCATTCTCAGACAGGAGGTCGAGAAAAAACATAAAAAAAGGCTGTTTTCACGAGTTGTGATACAGCCTCTTTTTTCTGCGCTTATGATTACTACACAGATTTCATTCCTCCGGAATGATTAATGTTCTTTTGTTGGTGGATATGAAAAAAAATATGTTGGTGCAATAGGGCATTCCGGAGGAATGCAATCTGTATAGAATAGGTTTGAAAATAGGATTGGGCGAGCGCCGAAGGTGCGCCATCTTTTATGAAAATATATCATCTCACTTTTTTTTAGTTTTCTCCCCCAGTTTTGTTCTTGAACCATAATTCAATTATAAACAAAATGATTATCCGCAATTCGTAATAAATCGGTTTTTCTGTCATTCTGAAAAGAATCTCAACACTTTGAAATAAAGCAAATTAGATTTCTGCGGAATAACAAAGTGGCTGTTGAGTTTTAATACTATGACAAAAAACGGATATTCATTAAACAAATTTCATTTACAAAATCGAACAGAATTTAAGATAATATTAATCATTTGGTTCGTTTTGTTCTGAACTAAATTATTTAGTTTTGCATAAAATTATTAAGATTGAATTCTAAACTCCGCATCGACGAAAAAATCTTCTGCAATATTACCCGGCTTTATGGTAATACTTTCAATTTGCCGCCTTTGGCAGCGAAGATTTATGCCTATCTTATTTTTGATTTTGAGCGAGAAGGACTTTCATTTGATGAACTTGTAGAGGTTTTTGGTGTCAGCAAAAGTTCCGTTTCTACAAATTTAAATTTACTGATTAGTAACAAACTGATAACCGATTTCAACAAATTGGATGAAAGGAAACGCTTTTTCCGGATCAACGAAGACTTTATAAAAATTCGTTTTTCCCAAATTTTGGAGCGTCTGAAAGAAGAAATCAAGATCATTGAGCAACTTGAAAAATTCAACCCCATACAATCTGAAAATGCAAAAAACAGATCCAAAACTCATAAATCTCTTTTGGAAAAAAATATATCAAACATCGAAGAATCTTTAAGCAAACTGTAAATTATATGAAAAACAACATTCTCATACTTTCCTTTGCCGCTTTATCTTTATGGAGCTGCAAGAAAGAACAGCCAAAAAATATGGGACCGAAACCCTATCCCGTAATTTCGGTAGAAACCCAGAATCTTACCGGATATCAATCTTTTCCCGCATCTATTCAGGGAATTGTAAACAACGATGTTCGTGCAAAAATACAAGGATACATCACGCAGGTTTTGGTAGATGAAGGACAGTATGTAACCAAAGGGCAAGCCTTATTCCGCCTCGAAACCAATGTTCTCACCGAAAATGCGGATGCAGCACGTTCCGGAATTTCAGCGGCAAAAGCCAACTATTCCGCAGCACAGGCCAATGTTTCCGCAGCACAGGCTGCTGTAAATGCAGCAGAAGTTGAAGTGAATAAACTGAAACCTTTGGTACAGAAAAACATCATCAGCAATGTACAGTTGCAAACCGCCAATGCCAATCTGTCAAAAGCAAAAGCACAGCTACAACAGGCAGTGGCAGCACAACAGCAGGCAGGCGCAAGTATTTCGCAGGCAACCGCAAATTATAAAGGAGCACAGGCAAGCGTAGATTATTCAATCGTTCGGGCTCCGATTTCCGGTGTGGTGGGAAGTCTTCCGTTAAAAGTCGGAAGTTTGGTCGGACCAAGCGATCAGACGGCTTTAACCACAATTTCCGATACAAGACAGGTGTATGCCTATTATTCTATGAACGAAAAGGAATATCTCGATTTCCTTGAAAAATCATACGGCGCAAGCGTTCCTGAAAAACTTAGAAATCTTCCGATGGTTCAGTTGCAACTGGCAAACGGAAGTTTGTACCCGGAAAAAGGAAAAATTGAAACCGTAACCGGACAGATTGATCCCGCAACAGGAACCATTCAGTTCCGAGCCGGATTTCCGAATGCCCAGAAACTTCTAAGCAATGGAAACAGCGGAAATATCATGGTTCCGATTCAATACGAAAATGTAATGGTAATCCCGGAAAGTTCAACATACGAGCAGCAGGGAATTGTATATGTATATAAAGTAGGAGCCGATAAAAAAGTGAAAAATACCATTGTTGAAGTAAAAGACAGAATCAACAATATGGCGGTTATTACCTCAGGTCTTCAAAAAGGCGATAAAGTGGTCGCACTCGGAATTTCAGGATTAAAAGATGATTCTGAAATCATTCCGAAAACCATTAATATGGACAGTTTAATCAAAACCATAAAACCGATTTTCTAATGATTAAAAATTTCATCAACAGACCGGTTTTATCCACCGTAATTTCCATTATCATTGTGATTCTGGGGATTTTGGGGCTGATTGCACTTCCGGTTACCCAATATCCCGATATCGCACCGCCAACCGTAAGTGTTTCTGCAACATATACAGGAGCCAATGCAGAAACAGTAATGAAAAGTGTTGTAGTTCCGTTGGAAGAACAAATCAACGGGGTGGAAGGAATGGATTACATTACTTCTTCTGCCACAAATGACGGTTCTGCGCAAATTCAGGTATTTTTCAAACAGGGAATCGATGCCGATATTGCAGCTGTAAATGTACAGAACAGGGTGGCAAGAGCAACGCCTTTGCTTCCAAGTGAAGTGACGCGTTCCGGAGTAGTAACGCAGAAACAGCAAACCAGTGCATTAATGTACATGAGTTTCTATTCCGAAAACAAAAAGCTGGATGATGTATTTCTCCAGAATTATCTGAACATCAACGTTATTCCGGATATTAAAAGGATTAACGGTGTAGGAGATGCCAATGTAATGGGCGGAAAAACCTACGCCATGCGTGTTTGGCTTGATCCGGTGAAAATGGCGGCTTACGGTTTGGAACCAACGGATGTTACCAATGCCATTTCGGATCAGTCGAGAGAAGCGGCAGCAGGATCGTTAGGGCAGAATTCCGGAAGTTCTTTTGAATACATCATCAAATATGTGGGTAAATTCAATGAAAAAGAACAGTACGACAATATTATTCTGAAATCATTAGGAAACGGGCAAAACCTTATGCTGAAAGATGTTGCAAAAGTTCAGCTGGATGCATTGTCTTATTCCGGAAGAGCCGAAAATGGTAATTCTCCGGCAGTAAGTATCGGGATTTTCCAAACTCCGGGATCCAATGCACAGGAAATCATTCAGAATATTAAAAATTATCTGTCCGAATCTGAAAAAAACTTCCCGGAAGGCATTCATTATATGATTAATTTCGATACCAATGAATTCCTTGAAGCATCCATAGAAAAAGTAATCCATACCCTTATTGAAGCCTTTATTCTGGTATTTTTTGTGGTGTACATTTTTCTTCAGGATTTCCGTTCCACCCTTATTCCGGCCATTGCAGTTCCGGTTTCGATTGTGGGTACGTTTTTCTTTTTGAATGTATTGGGATATTCCCTTAACCTTCTTACATTATTTGCATTGGTTCTGGCGATTGGGATTGTGGTGGATGATGCCATTGTCGTCGTGGAAGCCGTGCACGCCAAAATGGAACACGGTATTTCGGATGCAAAAAAAGCGACCGTAGAAGCGATGAATGAAATTACAGGAGCGATTATTTCTATTACTTTGGTAATGGCTGCGGTATTTATTCCGGTAACTTTTATTACAGGACCAACCGGAGTTTTTTACCAGCAGTTTGGGATTACCCTGATTATTGCCATTCTAATTTCAGCAGTAAATGCATTAACGCTCAGTCCGGTTTTATGTTCCCTCTTTTTAAAACCGCAGCATCACGACAAAGCCTATGAAGATAAAAACATGATGGGTCGGTTTTTTCACCGTTTTAATGTTGCTTTTAAAGCCGGAACCGAACGTTACGGACGAGCATTTATCTTTCTGATTCGTCATAAATGGACGACTTTGGTACTCTTTATCATTGCGGGAATTGTGCTTTATTTTGCCAACATCAATATGAAAAAAGGATTTGTTCCGACAGAAGACCGCGGAATTATCTTTACCAATGTTGAACTTCCGCCTGGAGCATCGCAGGAAAGAACTTATAATGTAATGAAAGAACTTCAGCAGAAAGCACTCAAAATCCCGGAAATAAGAAACGTTACCATTTCTACCGGAAGAAGTTTCTTCGGGGGAAGCGGTAGTAATAACGGGCTTGCCTTTGTAAGATTAAAAGATTTTGGGGACAGAACCGGAGCAGGACAGTCCGCTCAGGAGATTACCGGAAAACTTTTCGGAATTGCCGCCGGAATTCCCGATGCGAAAATCGTGTTTTTCCAACCTCCGTCCGTTCCCGGATTTGGTGCCAATGCAGGATTTGAAGTGGCGCTTTTGGACAAAGGCGGCGGCGATTTCAAGCAGATTGATGATGCAGCAAAAAGTTTTATGGGACAGTTGATGCAGCACCCCGAAATTGAATTTGCACAAACCTCTTTCAATACACAATATCCGCAGTATCAAATGAATATCAATGTTCCGCTTGCAGAACAATCCGGTGTTTCCGTTTCGGATATTCTGGCGACCATGCAGGGCTATATCGGTGGAATTTATTCCGCAGACTTTACCAAGTATGGGAAACAGTTCAGGGTAATGGTTCAGGCGCTTCCGGATTTCAGAAAAAATTCTCAGAATCTGAATGAATTGTATGTGCGCTCCGGTTCCGGTCAAATGACTCCGATTTCCCAGTTTGTAACTTTAGAAAAAGCCTACGGACCACAAAGTGTGAACCGATACAACTTGTTTTCTTCCGTAAAAATTACCGGTGCCAATGCGGACGGTTACAGTACAGGAGATGCAATTACTGCCGTTCAGGAAGTTGCAGAAAGTTCGTTAGGTCCTAATTATGACATTGAATTTACCGGGCTTTCCCGTGAGGAACTGAATTCCGGATCGCAAACTCTTGTGATTTTTGCACTCAGTTTGATTTTCGTGTATTTTATCCTTGCCGCGCAGTATGAAAGTTATATTCTTCCGCTGGCAGTTATCTGTTCTTTACCGCTTGGTGTAATGGGTGCGTATCTCGGACAGTGGATTTTCGGATTGGAGAACAATATATATTTCCAGATTGCACTGATTATGCTGGTCGGATTACTGGCTAAAAATGCCATTCTTATTGTGGAGTTTGCCGTTCAGCGAAGACATCATGGCGAAACCATCGTTATGTCTGCTATTAATGCTGCAAAAGCGCGTTTAAGACCAATTTTAATGACTTCGTTTGCGTTTATTTTCGGGCTGTTGCCATTGGTTTTCGCATTCGGAATCGGAGCAACAGGAAACCGTTCCATTGCAACAGGTGCCGCAACCGGACTTTTAATAGGAACTTTCCTTGGACTTCTGGTGATTCCGGTATTGTACATCATTTTCCAGAGTCTTCAGGAGAAAGTAAAACCTTTGCAAAAACAGGAAGTAAACCTTTCCGAATAAATATTTTTAAATCGTAAGTATGAAAAGAACACACCTTATATCTCTTTTTTTCAGTGCTGCTGTATGGCTCATTGTAGCATCATGTGCTGCCCGGAAAAATTATGAAAGGCCGAAAGATATTGTGGAAGAAAAACTTTTCCGCACCGATCTTATTCCGAAAGACAGTCTTGGAATTGGCGGGATTTCATGGAAAGAAATTTTCACCGATGCGAATCTTCAAAACCATATTTCAGAAGCCTTGCAGAACAATCTCGACATTCGTATTGCTTTGCAAAATATTGCTTCAGCAGAAGCCTATTTAAAACAATCCAAAGCGGCATATCTTCCTACATTAAGCATTGGTCCGAATTATACATTTCAAACGCAGTCATTAAATACGCAGTTTGGGCAGATTATTGGAGAAAGAAGATACATCAATCAGTTTGACCTTACAGCAAGTCTGGGTTGGGAAGCCGATTTATGGGGAAAAATGAAAGCACAGGAAAAAGCGCAAATGGCATCTTATCTTGGAAGCGTTTCGGCTCACCAAAATGTAAAAAGCGGATTAGTTGCTTCAGTTGCCACCGCATATTTTCAGTTGCTGACTTTGGATGAACAGAAAAAGATTATCGAACAAACCATTGCCATCCGTACTCAGAATCTGGAAACGACAAAAGCTTTGAAAGAAGCCGGAACGCTAACAGAAGTTGCTGTACAGCAAAGTGAAGCACTGGTGTATAATGCGCAGGCTTCCTTAATCAGTCTGGATGTGCAGATTACACAGCTGGAAAATACGATTTCCCTTTTAAAAGGTCAGCCTTCGGGAACTATTGGGCGAAGCACATTAGCAAATCAGAACCTTTCAATTGATACAAACCTTGGATACAGCGCCAGTTTGCTTGCCAACCGTCCTGATGTTCGTAAAGCGGAATTCGATTTGATGAATGCTTTTGAAATGACCAATAATGCAAAAGCCCAGTTTTATCCTACACTAAAGCTTACCGGAAGCGGAGGTTTACAGAGTGTGGATATTGACCATCTTTTCAGTGGACAATCGCTTTTTGCTTCGATAGTAGCGGGTATTGCGCAGCCAATTCTGAATAAACGCCAGATTAAAACCAATTATGAGGTGAGTCTTGCCAATCAGGAATCGGCTTATCTGAACTTTCGAAAAGCAATTCTGAATGCCGGAAAAGAAGTTTCGGATGCGTTGAAAATATATTCATCTCAGGATCAGTTTATCAGTTTGAAAGAAAAAGAACTTTCCGCATATTCCAATTCGGTTAATTTTTCCCGGGAACTTGTCAATTACGGAATGGCCAATTATCTGGAAGTTTTAAATGCCGATGTCAACCGTTTGAATGCAGAACTGAATATTGCCAATGCAAAATATACCAAACTTCAGGCAGAAGTAGAATTGTATCGTGCTTTGGGTGGCGGATGGAGATAAAATTCAAAACACAAAATCAATATAAAAAAAAGAGCAGAGAAATCTGTTCTTTTTTGTTTCTGCATTTTGTTAATACACAGAAATTCTCTATACTTGCAAAACTTTTCGGGGGATTGGCGCAGTTGGCTAGCGCGTTTGACTGGCAGTCAAAAGGTCACGGGTTCGAATCCCGTATTCTCCACAGAATATAAATTAAACCACTGATGTTCAGTGGTTTAATTTTTTTTATTTATTTTTTTGTCTCATATTCTTTTTATCATTTTCTAAATTTCTGGGAAGACAAAATAAATAACATTCCCAAAAGATAGCGCACCTTCGGCGCGCCTCATTCCATTTCATTATCACATATCTTAAAAAAAAATAATCTAAGATCCTGTGATAAATTTTTAGTATGGATTTCAAGTTCTATATTTGGAATTAAAGGAAATAAAGCGGTACTTCGCATATAAATTTTTACCGCTTTGAAAAAGATTTTCAACAGTCAGAATATTTTTCTGTTTCTTTTGGTACTGATGGTGATTGCCGGAAAATATGTACCTTATCTTGAAACATATAATTCAGTTTTTAATCTCGAAAAATTTATTGATTGGGGAATTGCCGGAATCTTTCTTCTTTATGGTTTAAAACTGAATCTTAAAGAAGTTGTGCGAGATATTTCCAATTGGAAACTTCATCTTTTGGTACAATTCGGAACCTTTGTTTTATTTCCGGGATTGGTTTTGATATTTTATCCCTTTGCAAAGGATTCGGCTTATTTTATTACCTGGTTAACCGTATTTTTTCTCGCCTGTCTTCCGTCTACCGTTTCATCTTCGGTGGTGATGGTTTCGATTGCGAAAGGGAATATTACCTCTGCTATTTTTAATGCCTCCATTTCCGGACTAATCGGGATTGTGATGACCCCTTTGCTGATGAGTTTTTTTATGAAAGGAGATCATGCTTCCAGTGAAAGTCATAGCGAAATTATTATTCAGCTTTTGCTAAAAGTTTTGCTACCGATTGTACTCGGACTGCTGCTGAATCCTGTTTTCAAAAATATAATCAGCAAATACAGCAAATGGATAGGAGAGTTTGACCGCTTTATTATCCTGCTCATCGTTTACGAAAGTTTTTCCAAAGCATTTACCCAAAATATTTTTGCATCGGTTTCTCCGCTTACTTTTTTGATTATTGCTTTCACTTGTGTAGGATTGTTTTTCACCGTTTATGAACTTCTTAAATTCATGGCTAAAAAACTGAATTTCAATAGGGAAGACACCATTACCACTACTTTTTGCGGTTCCAAAAAATCTTTGGTTCACGGTAGTTTGTTTGTCATGGTGTTGGGCATTGCAGAAGATCAGAAAGTACTTTTTCTGCTTCCGATTATGCTGTACCACAGCTTTCAGTTGTTTTATGTGAGCTGGCTGGCGAACCGGATTTCTAAAGAAGTGAAATGAAAATATTCGTATGGAATACAACACAGAGTTAATACAGACAGAATCGTATTACAACTCATAAGTTGAATAACTGAACAAAATCTTAACTCAATAAAAAATGAGTATTCAGGATTCCTCGGCGAAATTATGATAAAAACTTTTCGATACAATAAAATAATAAGGTGAAAAAACGGGAACAGAAACGATGAATTTCACATTTCATACCGCATTGATGTTCTTATATTTACATCAGAAAAAAGACGAAAACAATAACCATGAAAACCCATTGTATTCGCTGAGAATACAAATAAATATGCTGCCCGATTCAGGCAGCATATTTGGTATTGATATGTATAACGTAGTTTTTTATTGAATAAATCCTGCAGCAAGAATTTCGTCATCTTTTTTCAGAATCAGGAAGTAGAGTAGGAGAGAACCATTATCATCAAACTGAAAATCGAATTCGTAATTCAAATTTTTTCCGACTTTTAATTCCTGCGTTTTCACATTGGCATTCAAGGTATTAAAGTCCGGTTTTATCGTCAAAAGTTGAATTTCCGAAACGTTCAGTTTCTTTTTCAGAACCACCGATTTTGTAAACATCGCCTGTTCTGAAACCACATATTTAGAAGCCGGTTCAAATTTTCCAAACTGAAAATCAGTTAAAAACTTCATGGCTTCCGGATCTTTCAAACCAATTTCTATCCTTCTTTTTCCTTTGGGCGAAGTGTTGTCCAGATCCTTAATTTGCGTCATTACTTTTGCAAATTTCTGGTACAGATATTTGTCCTCACAATCACCGATAAAGGGTTTTAACGTTTCTCTCAATAATTTTCCAGATTTGGAGCAATGCCCAAATTCCTGGCTGTTTTCCTTAACCTTTTTATAATTCGGATTATTTTCAAAACCTTCCTTACTGAAACCGCTTTTTCTTCGCACCACAGGAACACCGTTCAGATTGTAAAAAACCAGATCTCCGATGCTTCCCTGCAATTCAACGAGACTTTTGTATTTCGCCATAAAAGTGTTTCAGAAAAACAAAGGTAAACTTTTTTCCGGATTAACCAAAAATATTGTAGTATAGTTTAAATATATTTAATATATAGTTATAGTATAAAATAATTTTATATATTTGTTATCATTATTTATCCGTTAATAGTTATGTTATGGTCGAGATCAGTCAATTTTTAGTATTTTTGAAACCGCAGAAAAAAATGAAAGCAAAAGCCTTTATTTGCAGTGTTGGAACAGCTTTAATTATGGTTTCCTGTGGCACGGCTTCCAAACCGGTTTCGGGTTCAAAGAAGTACACGCCGTCGAAAACCGTTTCAAAAACAGTAAAGCACCGGGAACTGGATTCGGATTTTTCAGGAAAGCTGAGTAGTTCTGTTAAAAGAATTTTGAATGATGCTGAACGGTATTTGGGCGTTCCGTATAAATATGGAGGGAATACGTCTTCCGGTTTTGACTGTTCGGGTTTTACGGTAAAAGTTTTTGAAGAAAATGATTATAAACTTCCTAGAAGATCCGCAGATCAGGCTATGGTTGGAGAAAAAATTTCAGTCACAAAAATCCGTCCCGGAGATTTGCTTTTTTTTGCCACATCAGGCGGAACCAAAGTTTCGCATGTGGGGATTGTTCATGAAATCAGTAATGACGGGGAAATAAAATTCATTCACGCATCCACATCAAAAGGGGTGATTATTTCTTCTCTGAACGAAAATTACTGGAACAAAACCTATCTGCATGCACAGAGAATTTTATAATATTTGAAGTATAGAAATGACATTACAGGAAAAAATTGAAGCAGCGTGGGAAAACCGCGAGCTGATTAAAGAAAATGAATATCAAACCGCCATTCGTGAAGTAGTTTCCAAACTGGATTCCGGAGAATACCGTGTTGCAGAACCAACACAAAACGGCTGGAAAGTAAACGAATGGATCAAAAAAGCAGTCGTGCTGTATTTCCCGATCCAGAAAATGGAAACCATTGAAGTCGGACCTTTTGAATTTCACGACAAAATTCCATTGAAAAAAGGCTACGCCGAAAAAGGAGTTCGCGTGGTGCCTCATGCCATTGCAAGACACGGAAGTTTTGTGGCTCCGGGAGTAATTATGATGCCATCTTACGTGAATATTGGTGCTCATGTAGATTCCGGAACGATGGTGGATACTTGGGCTACAGTAGGAAGTTGTGCACAAATCGGCAAGGATGTACATTTAAGCGGTGGTGTAGGAATTGGCGGTGTTTTAGAACCACTTCAGGCGGCACCGGTCATTATTGAAGATAATGTTTTTGTAGGTTCAAGATGCATTGTTGTAGAAGGCGTACATGTAGAAAAAGAAGCGGTTTTGGGAGCCAATGTTGTCCTTACCGGTTCCACAAAAATTATTGATGTTACGGGTGAATCTCCTGTTGAAATTAAAGGTCGCGTTCCTGCAAGATCCGTGGTGATTCCCGGAAGTTATACCAAGAAATTTTCGGCGGGAGACTATCAGGTTCCATGCGCTTTAATTATCGGAAAACGTAAAGAATCTACAGATAAAAAAACTTCTCTTAATGATGCTTTAAGAGAAAATAATGTTGCCGTTTAGGCTGAACATGTATATAAAAATTCAGAAGTTCACAGAGACCTCGGACGTCAGCAATGATTTCGAGGTTTTCTGTTAAAAATACAGAATATGAAAATTGCTTACGATGCAAAACGTTTTTTCAATAATAGTTCCGGTCTTGGAAATTACTCCCGGGATCTGATTCGTATTTTGTCGGAATATTATCCTGAAAATCAGTATGTTCTTCTTAATAAAAAACCGTCTGAAAGAGGAAAATCCATTCTTGAAAATCCCAATGTCCATTTCCACAAAACACCAAAAGGAAGTTTTTCCCGACAATTCAAAATGGGAACGGGAGCCCAGAATTTGGGAGCGGATATTTTTCACGGACTTTCCGGTGAACTTCCTTTAAAATGGAACAAAAAACCGATTAAAAAAATTGTTACCATTCACGATTTAATTTTTATTCGATTTCCTAAATATTATTCTTTTTTCGACCGTAAAATTCACTTTTGGAAATTTAAAAAAGCAGCCCATTCTGCGGATAAAATTATTGCCATTTCAGAGCAAACCAAAAGAGATATTATTCAATATTTAAAAGTTCCGGAATCGAAAATTAAAGTCGTTTATCAAGGTTGTCATGAAAGTTTCAAACAGGATTTTTCAAAAGATTTTTTAAACGAGATTAAAGAAAAATTCAATCTTCCGGAAAGATTTCTTTTAAATGTCGGAACTGTTGAAGAACGCAAAAATTTGCTTTCAGTCGTTAAAGCTTTAAAAGAAACCAAAATTCCATTAATTGTGGTGGGGAAAAAAACCGATTATTGGAAGAAAATCGAAAATGAATTTTCCAAAAATAAAGTGGAAGTCAGACATTTAAAAGAGGTTTCGATGAAAGAACTGGCGGCGATTTACCAATTGGCAGACATCTTTATTTATCCGAGTTTTTTCGAAGGTTTTGGAATTCCTGTTATTGAAGCATTATACTCCAAAACGCCTGTTATTACGAGCAATCTAAGTTGTCTTCCCGAAGCTGGCGGTCCAGATTCCTGCTATATCGATCCTAAAAACATTCAAGATATTCGCGCAAAAATTTTGTTTCTCTGGAATAATGAATCCGAACGGAAACGCCGATCAGAAAAAGGTTTTGAGTTTGTTCAGAAATTTAATGATGACAAAATTGCAACAGATTTGATGAATATTTGTAAAGGAGTGATGTTATAAAAAAGCGATTTCATATTTATATTTTACGATATTCCACTGGTGTCATCCCAGAAAGTTTCTTAAAATAAGTACCAAAAAATGAAGGTGTTGCAAAATGTAACTCATCCGAAATTTGGGATACGGTTAAATCGGAACTTTTCAGCAAGGCTTTTGCACCCATTAATACCATTTTATCAATCCATTCGCCAGCTGTTTTTCCACTGACTTCTTTAACGATTTTAGAGAAATATTTCGGACTGAGATAAACCTGATCGGCGTAAAACTGAACATTACGTTCGGTTTTATAATGGAGAAAAAGCAGTGACATAAATTTTTTGTAAACCACTTCCTGCCGGGAATAAGTCTGCGATTTTTCAGTTTTTTCCTCTTCGTAATAGAAACGGAGGATTTGGTAGATGATGATTAGCAAGACACTTTTCACAATTTCGGTTCTGTGAATCGCCGTTTTTTCGTATTCTTTCACCATCATCTGATGCAAAAGAAGCAGTTCGGCAAATTTTTGAGCATCCAGTAAAATGCAGGTTTTCTTTTCAACTTCCTGCGCAATATTGGACAATTCTGCCATAATTTTAATATCCGAAATAAAATCGAAGGAGAAATACAACACTTCGATCTGCAAATCATCGCTTTGTTCCATAATTTCTATAATGGAATTCGGAGTGAAAATTCCAATCATTTTTTCGCATACCTCATATTCCACAAGATTGATATTTACTCTTGCTTTTCCCTTGGTACAAAGGGTAAAACCTATGCTTTCAATCATCTGTGGATACCGGAAATCGTAAGAGAAATCCTTTACATAAATTGGCTTTTTTGAAATAATCAGATCCGAAGTTTCGCTGATGATATTCTCGTGCAGCGACATATTTTCAATAGAAACCCGGCCGTAATTAATCCTTTTGCTCATAAGTGATGGATGATCTGTACAAATATAATTAAAAAAACGACTTTTTGAACAGTATTGCAATCTTATCGAATGTGATTTAATGCTCTGTTTTTCACAATTTTGCACCGTGAAAAGGAGTTGTTTTCAAAAGGAAAATAAAACGAAACATTATTATGAAAGATTTTAAAAATAAAAAAGTACTCATCACCGGCGGAGCTTCCGGAATCGGAAAAATTATGAGCCGAATTTTCCTTGAAAAAGGGGCAAAAGTGATTATCTGGGACATCAATCCGGCAAAGATTGAGGAAACCGTTCAGGAATTATCCGCTTTAGGCGAAATCAAAGGCTATCAGGTAAATGTAGCAGACAATGAAAACCTCAAAACTGCTTATCAGGAAGTAAAAGCCAATCACGGAACGGTGGACGTTCTGCTTAACAATGCGGGAATTGTAGTCGGGAAATACTTTCACGAACACACCGATGCCGATATTCAGCGATCAATGGACATCAATGCCAACGCTCCGATGTATATCACCAAGTTGTTTTTACCGGATATGATGGCACAAAACTCAGGCTATATTTGCAATATCGCTTCTTCTGCTGGACTGATATCTAATCCGAAAATGTCGGTTTATGCTGCTTCAAAATGGTCGGTTTTGGGTTGGTCAGACAGTCTTCGTCTGGAAATGAAACAACTCAAAAAGAACATCGGCGTAACCACCGTAACACCATATTACATCAATACCGGAATGTTTGATGGTGTAAAATCCATCGTTCCTATCTTACAACCCGAAAAAGTGGCGAAGAAAATTGTCCGCAGTATCGAAAAAGAAAAACCGATTTGCAGTATGCCGTGGAGTATTCATTTTGTGCGGTTTTTTCAAGGTATTTTTCCAATATGGTTTTTCGACTGGTTTGTGGGCGATGTCATGGGGATTTACAAAACGATGGATCAGTTTAAAGGACATTAATCCGGGAAAAAACATTAAATTGGTGAAACAATAATCATTAAGAAGTTTAGAATATTAAGACTTAATGAACCTTAATTCCTTAATGGTTGAAAAAAAGCATTAAGAAGTTCAGAAAATTAAAAATTATTGAAACCTAATTAATAGTTAAACAGAACACATAAAAAGTTTAGATACAAAAACTTAATGAACCTTAAATCCTTAATGGTTGAAAGTATAACCATTAAGAAGTTTAGAATATTAAGACTTAATGAACCTTAATTCCTTCTTGGTTGAAAAAAAACATTAAGAAGTTCAGATAATTAAGATTTAATGGTTATTAAAAGAATAAAACTATGGAACATATAGCAAAAACAGTAGAAAACCAGCGGGCTTACTTTTTAAGCGAAGCTACAAAACCCATTGATTTTCGTGTACAGCAACTCAAAAAACTAAAAACGGTACTGAAAGCCCACGAACATGAGATGATTGAGGGGATCTATCAGGATTTCAAAAAATCAGAATTTGATACTTATACCAATGAATTGGCGCTGTTGTACGCTGATATTGACGAAGCCATACATAAAATAAAACGCTGGACAAAAGTAAAAAGAGTGCATACCAATCTGGTGAATTTCCCGGCGAAAAGTTACATTATCCCAGAACCTTTGGGTGTAGCACTTGTCATCGGTGCGTGGAATTATCCGTACCAGTTGTCTTTAGCTCCTATCATTCCGGCTATTGCAGCGGGTTGTACCGTTGTGCTCAAACCAAGTGAACTCCCATCCAACACCAGTCGGATTATGGCAAAGATTATCAATGAAAATTTCGACCCAAAATATCTCGCTGTAATAGAAGGTGGCATTGCCGAAACGACCGCTTTATTGGAACAAAAATTCGACAAGATATTTTTTACCGGAAGCGTTCCTGTCGGGAAGATTGTCTATCAGGCTGCCGCAAAACACATCACTCCGGTTACCTTAGAATTGGGCGGAAAAAGTCCGGCTTTCATCACCGAGAAAGTCAATATGAAAATGGCAGTGAAACGTCTGGCCTGGTCAAAATTGCTGAATTCGGGTCAAACCTGTATTGCTCCGGATTATGTACTGGTACATCGTTCGGTAAAGCAACAGTTTTTGGATGCTTTAATTGCTGAAATCAAAGCAACCGAATTTAGTTTTGAAGCAGGAACGTTTGTTCAAATCATCAATGAAAAAAATGTAGATCGCGTAGCAGAATTGATTGACCCTGCAAAAGTCTATTATGGAGGAAAAGTAGATCGTGAAAACCGCTACATCGAACCAACCGTAATGACGGATGTAAATTTTGAGGATAAAATTATGCTGGATGAGATTTTCGGTCCGGTATTGCCCGTTATCGAATACGACAATCTTTCGGATGCGATTCGTTGGGTAAAAGAAAGACCAAAACCACTGTCGTGTTATATTTATACGGAAGACAAAGCGATTAAAAAGCGTATTCTTAGCGAGATTTCTTTTGGAGGTGGTGCTGTAAATGATGGTGTGATGCATATTACCAATCCACATTTACCATTTGGTGGTGTGGGAGAAAGCGGAATCGGTAATTACCACGGAGAAGCTGGATTTAAAGCATTCACACATTATAAAAGTGTTTTGGACAAACCAACATGGATTGAATTTAACCTGAAATACTATCCTCATACGCCATTTAAATTGAAATGGATTAAAAGAATGCTGAGTTAGGAATGAACCTTGATTCCTTAATGTTTAACAGAATAGAACCATTAAGAAGTTAAGAATATTAAGGCTTAATGAACCTTAAATCCTTAATGGTAAAATTAAAAATTAACGCTTATGACTAAGAAACAAGTTACTCAATTATCATACGAAATTACCGGTTTAGCAATAAAAGTTCATCGTGAATTAGGACCGGGATTGCTGGAAAGCGTTTACGAGAAATGTCTGTATTATGAATTGCTTCAAAACGGCTATGAGGTAAGACAGCAGGTTATTGTCCCTGTAGTTTATGGCGACATTATTATTGATACGGAACTTCGTTTGGATTTATTAGTCAATGATACGATAATAGTAGAATTAAAGGCGGTTGAAAATATTCATCCGGTTTATGAAGCACAACTTTTAACATATATGAAGTTGCTTAAAAAACCACAGGGATTACTAATTAATTTCTTTACAGATAATATCACAAAAACATTAAAACCTTTTGTGAATGAGTATTTCAGAGAATTGCCCGATGAATGAACCATTAAGAAGTTAAGAATATTAAGAAGCTTAATGCATCTCAATTTCTTAATGTTTAATAGAATAAAACCATTAAGAAATTAGTAAACTTAACGGCAGAAAAACAAAAATTATGGCAAGTATTCCAAGTAAAATATTTCAGATACTGCTGCGGATTATCAATATGAAAGGCAGCTGGGAAAAAGAAATGCGTTCGGGGAAAATCAATACCAGAATGTATCGACCCGAACCTCCAAAAGGGCTGTACAAAAAAGTCAATATCCAAACAGAAAATATTGACGGAAATACTATTTACACCCTTTCACCATTGCAAAAAAAGACCGAAACTATTGTGCTTTTTCTGCACGGTGGCGGTTACATTCACGCAGCGGCGGCACAGCATTGGCGTTTTGTTCAAAAGATAATCGAGAAGACGAATTGTACCGTTGTTTTTCCGGATTATCCTTTGGCTCCTAAAAACACCTGTACAGATGTTTTTGCTTTGCTCGATCCGCTTTATAAAAATTTACTAGCAAAAAACGGATCAATAAATCTCATCGTAATGGGCGATTCTGCCGGAGGCGGACTTTCCCTGGCATTATCACAAAAAATGAGAAATGAAGGCATTGAACCTCCTTCACAAACTATTTTATTGTCGCCTTGGCTGGATGTAATGATGACGAATCCGGATCTTAAAGCCATCGACCCGAAAGATGCATTTCTTGGTATAAAAGGTCTGCAAATGGGAGGAAAAGTTTATGCCGGAAATTTAGAAACCAACCATTATCTCGTAAGTCCGATAAATGGTTCGGTGAAAGATTTAGGAAAAATCAGTGTATTTATCGGAACACACGATCTTTTTGTGGCAGATGCGAGAAAGTTTTTGATCAAATGTCAGTCCGAAGGAATAAACATCAACTACTACGAATATCCTGAAATGCCGCACGTCTGGATAATTTTTAATTTTCCTGAATCTAAAAAAGCAGTAAGCGAAATTGTGAGGCTGATACAGTCAAAATAATTGAGGAAAAATTTACTACTTACTCAATGTCAATGTACCACTAAGCAGTTCTTTATTAAACTCACCGATAGTAGTTTTATACAGCATTTTTGTGATTTGTTCACGTACTTTTTTGAATTCGTGATGCAGCGGACATGGATTAATTTCAGAACAATGACTCAATCCCATTCCGCAACCTGTAAACAGTTCGTTGCCTTCCAATGCCGAAATAATATCCGCTAAAGGACGTTTTAATCCTTCTTCATCGAAATAAAAACCTCCGTTCGGACCTTTTGCAGATAATATTACACCCTCACGGCTAAGCTTTTGGAGAATTTTGCCTAGAAAAGCTTCGGGTGAGTTTATATTTTCAGCAATATCTTTGATACCGGCACGATGCCCTTCCTGTGATTGACTGGCGATGTAAAACACAGCACGCATGGCATATTCGCATGTTTTTGAAAAAAATCCCATCCGTTAATTATCTTATTTTTTCATAAAAATTTACTGTCGGTTTTATCCTTCTACAACATGTTTAGCACGTTCAATGGTGTCAGATTTGTTTAAAGAAAGGCGAACGATACTGTCTTCTGTCGCTTTCAAATCGTGTGGCACATTACCTTCCAATGCGATCATCATTCCTTTTTTCAGTAATGTTCGTTCAGAACCTACCCCGAAATCAATGTTACCTTCTACCACTGCAACAACGATCGGATAAGCTGTTTTGTGCTCTTTCATTTCCTGTCCTGCTCTGAAAGCGATCCTTACTTCTTTTATACTATCTGTATTCATCAATACACTAATTGCCGGTTTCGTATCTCCGTATTCAATGTTTTCTAAAATGGAAGCGATATTCATTATACTTCAATTTATTTTTTTTTAAACAGTAAGCATCCCGATATAATCAATGAAACAACCTTTACCAACTCGGCTATTATATAGTAAAAATGCAGATTACTGTGAGGAACATGAGTTCCTTTAATATGCATTTCGGCTCTCAAATCCAGCATGGGCAACATCCAGAAAGTTTGTAGCAAAACGATTATTATGGGGATAGCCAATATTAATTTTATGTTTTTTTGAACGGTTTTTGACGGCATCAAAGTGAACATACAAATGACGGAAAACAACCATTCCATTTTATTGAGTGCATCAAATACTAATCGTCCGATGCCGAGACCAATAGGAAGTGTTACGTCTGGCGCTCTGAATTTAAGCCAGGCTTCCATAAAACTGATTGCTGCTACAAAACCAATCCAGATGAAAACTGTAGCAATGCCGGTATTCCTTATCATATCAGTGATTTTTTACCCTCCTGTCTGAAATACTCGATTTTTGAAAGAAAGACTGCCGCCATTTTTTCTGCTCTCCATTTTGCTTCTTCGGCCATTTTACCTTCAAAGTGAGCATCAATTGTTGCTTTCCAAAGGTTCAACCAGTGTTCGAAATGAACGGCTTCAAGTGGCATTTGTGCATGCGGAGGAAACGGACTTCCGTTGTAAGTATGCTCTTCCAAAAGAACGGTTTGCCAAAACCTGTACATTTTGTCAAGATGTGTTTCCCAGTCTTTTATTGCTCCGATAAAAATTCCTCCGATAAGAGGATCTTTCTGCACAGCGGTATAAAAAGCGTTTACCAACTTTTTTATGTCGTTAATATCGTCAATATCTTTTCTCATAATACAAAAGCGGAATAATGATGTTTACCTGAACTCGTTATACTTCTACAAAGATAAACAAATAACAATAAAAGATAAAATTGTCTTTTATTATTTAAATGTATTTCAGAAAAACTCTAATTTTACCTTTAAAATAAAAGCATATTATTTTTAAAATGCGACCTTTACAAAATAAAAATTGATGATATTATGAACGTAAAAAAAGTAAGCCTGAACGATATAGCAGAACTACAGAAAATAGGCAGACAAACTTTTTTCGAAACTTTTGCAGAAAGCAATACTGAGGAAAATATGACCAAATATCTGGAAGAAGGTTTCTCCGAAGAAAAGCTGACGAACGAACTAAATGACGAAAATTCAGCATTTTATTTTGCCGTTTCCGATGATGAAGTAATTGGTTATCTGAAGTTGAATTTTGGATATTCCCAGACCGAATTGCAGGATAACAAGGCTCTTGAAATAGAACGTATTTATGTGTTACAGTCTTACCATGGCAAAAAAGTTGGACAAATATTATATGAAAAGGCGATGGAAGTGGCAGAGAAAAAAAACGTAAATTATGTATGGCTGGGCGTTTGGGAAGAAAACCCGAGAGCAATCCGTTTTTATCAGAAAAATGGTTTTGTGGAATTTGACAAACATATTTTTAAATTAGGAGATGACGAGCAAACCGATATTATGATGAAAAAAATATTATAAATCTTTTCATAAAAGTCTTGTTGGTTTCAAAATTCTTTCTACATTTGTGCAGGTATTACAACAATGAAAAACAAAATCACTTTAATCCATCATCATCATTCTATCTAACCGGACGGAATGAATTTGTATTGAATTAAAATTGAAAAATATAATAAACCGTCTGAGTAAATCGGACGGTTTTTCTTTTTGCACATTCCGCAGTTTACTCAGATTAAAACCAAAACTAACATGAGTAATCTAAAAATTGCCATCCAAAAAAGCGGAAGACTTTACGATGAATCCTTAAAACTCCTGAAAGATTGCGGAATTTCCTACAACGACGGAAAAGACCAGCTGAAAGTGGTTTCCGACAATTTTCCTTTGGAAATTTACTTTCTCCGCAACTCGGATATTCCGCAATATGTGGAAGATTGTGTGGTGGATGTAGCCATTATCGGCTCCAATCTTCTGGAAGAAACCGAAAAAAAAATCGACATTATCGAATATCTGGGGTTTTCCAAATGTCGCGTTTCTCTGGCCGTTCCAAAGGAAGTGGAAACCAATGAACTTTCCTTTTTTCAAGGTAAAAAAATCGCCACTTCTTATCCCAGTACCCTTTCAAAATTTTTAGAAAAAAATAATATTAAGGCTGATATTCATAAGATTTCCGGTTCGGTGGAAATTGCCCCGAATATCGGTCTGGCAGCAGGAATTTGCGATATCGTAAGTTCCGGAAGCACGCTCTTTAAAAACGGTTTAAGAGAAACGCAAACCATCCTAAAATCCGAAGCCGTTTTAGCTGCTAACCGAAATCTGTCTGATGAAAACAAAGCGATTCTGGATAAATTAATTTTCAGAATCCGTGCCGTTTTAAAAGCCAAAAAAAGTAAATATATTCTAATGAATGTTCCGAATGAAAAGATTGAAAAAGTTTCCAAAATCCTTCCGGTTCTCAAAAGTCCAACCGTTTTGCCATTGGCAGAAAAAGGGTGGAGCAGTATTCACTCGGTGATTGACGATAACCGTTTTTGGGAAGTGATTGATGAACTGAAACAAGCCGGAGCACAAGATATTTTGGTGATTCCGATTGATAAAATGGTGATTTGATTTAGTATTTATGATTTATAAAAAATTCCAGATCTAAAATTGTGTATGATATATCGTAAATCTTAATTTGAAAATATAAAAATGAACATCTATAAATATCCACAAAAATCCGACTGGGACGATATTGTCAAGCGTCCGGCTTTGGAAAAACAGAATCTTCGTGCAATCATTACCGAAGTTTTTGAAAAAGTAAAAAATGAAGGCGATTCGGCATTGCAGTATTACACGTCTAAATTTGATGGGGTAAAACTGGATTCTTTTAAAGTTTCTCAGGAAGAAATTGAAAAGGCAATCAATGAAGTTTCAGATAAATTAAAAGCAGCGATTCAACAAGCCCAACAAAATATTGAAACTTTTCACCGTTCTCAAAAAGAAGAAACAAAGAAAATAGAAACCGTTTCCGGTGTGGAATGTTGGCGCGAAATCCGCGGCATCGAAAAAGTGGGAATTTATATTCCGGGCGGCACGGCACCTTTATTTTCAACGGTTTTGATGCTCGCTGTTCCTGCAAAAATTGCGGATTGTAAAGAGATTATCTTATGTTCACCGGCGGATAAAAACGGAGAAATCAATCCTGCGATTTTATACGCGGCACAACTTTGCGGCATTACGGAAATTTTCAAAATCGGCGGTTCTCAGGCGATTGCAGCCATGAGTTTGGGAACAGAAAGCGTTCCGAAAGTCTATAAAATTTTCGGTCCCGGAAATCAATATGTCACTGCCGCAAAAGAATTTTCAACAGAATTGGGAATTGCAATTGATATGCCTGCCGGTCCGAGTGAAGTATTGGTGATTGCCGATGAACAGGCAGTTCTGGAGTTTTGTGCGGCAGATTTATTGTCACAGGCCGAACACGGAGCCGATTCGCAGGTGATTTTTATTTCAACTAACGAAAATGTTTTTAATGAAACGTTAGCTGAACTGGAAAAGCAACTGAATGAATTGCCAAGAAAAGAATTGGCGCAAAAAGCCATTGACAACAGTCGATTTATTTTAATTGAATCATTGGATGAAGCCTTTGAATTAAGCAATTTCTACGCACCCGAACATCTGATTTTAGCGATTGAAAATGCTGAAAACTGGACGGGAAAAATTCAAAATGCAGGTTCAGTTTTCCTGGGGAATTATTCTTGCGAAAGTGCGGGAGATTACGCCAGCGGAACCAATCACACATTGCCTACCAACGGTTTTGCCCGAAATTACAGCGGTGTTTCTCTGGATTCGTTTGTGCGGAAAGTGACTTTTCAAAAATTGTCTGAAAAAGGCATTCAGAATCTCGGAAAAACCATCGAAATCATGGCGGAAGCAGAAGGTTTATTCGCCCACAAAAATGCCGTTTCTGTCCGTTTAAAATCTTTAGAATCATGAGCAAAAATATTAATATTGAAAAATTGGTTCGGAAAAATATCCTGAATTTGAAACCTTATTCCAGCGCTAGGGACGAGTTTTCCGGTGCTGATGGTATTTTTCTGGATGCCAACGAAAATCCATTCGGAACGTTGAACCGTTATCCTGATCCGTACCAAAAGGAACTAAAAAATGAAATTTCAAAAATAAAAAATATCAATTCCGACAGCCTATTTTTAGGAAATGGAAGCGATGAAGTGATTGATCTCCTGTTTAGAATTTTTACAAATCCGGGAAAAGATCAAGCATTAACTTTCACGCCAACTTACGGAATGTACGAAGTGGCAGCTAATATTAATGATGTGGAATTAATTCAGATTCCGCTGAATGAAAATTTTCAGATTTCTATTGATGAAAATCTTCAAAAAGCACTTCAGAATGAAGATTTAAAACTCGTTTTCATTTGTTCGCCCAACAATCCGACAGGAAATTTAATTCAGAAAGAAGCGGTTGACTTTATTCTTGAAAATTTCACCGGAATTGTGGTAATTGATGAGGCTTATATTGACTTTGCCGAACAAAAATCGTGGATTTCACAATTAGAAAAATATCCAAATCTGGTGGTGATGCAAACCTTCAGCAAATATTGGGGAATGGCTGGTTTGCGTGTCGGAATGGCATTTTCAAACCCAGAAATTATTTCATTATTAAATAAAGTGAAACCGCCGTACAACATCAGCAGCCTGAATCAGGAAGCTGTTTTGAAAACATTGAAAAATGCTTCTGAAATTAACAAACAACTGGAATTGATTTTAAAAGAAAGGGAGTATGTAATTTCTGCTTTAACCAATTTAGAAATGGTGAAGAAGATCTATCCAACCGATGCCAATTTCCTTTTGGCAGAAGTGGAAAATGCCAACGATTTGTATGATTATCTGGTGAATAAAAAAGTGATTATCCGCAACCGGAATTCTGTAGTAAAAAATTGTGTCAGAATTACAATCGGAACGCCGGAAGAAAACAAAAAACTCATTAAAACCTTTCAAAAATTCAAATAAAAACGATGAAAAAAGTATTATTTATAGACCGCGACGGAACGCTGATTGAAGAGCCGAAAACAGATTTTCAGGTGGATTCTTTGGAGAAATTGGAATTTCTTCCCGGTGTTTTTCAAAATTTAGCGAAAATTGTAAAAGAACTGGATTATGAGTTGGTGATGGTGACGAATCAGGATGGTTTGGGAACCGAAAGTTTTCCGGCTGAAGATTTCCAAAAGCCGCAACAGAAAATGCTTCAGGCCTTTAAAAATGAAGGAATTGAGTTTGCAGATATTATTATCGATGATTCTTTTGAACACGAAAACAAACCGACCAGAAAACCCGGAACGGCTTTGCTCGGAAAGTATATTTACGGAAATTACGACCTCAGAAATTCCTATGTTATTGGCGATCGGAAAACGGATGTTCAACTGGCAAAAAACCTCGGCGCAAAATCGATTTTTATTTCGGAAGAAAACTTTGAAGAAGCGAATTTTAACACCAATTCCTGGTGGGAAATTTATCAATTTTTAAAAGCCGAACCGCGAAAAACAACCGTCAAAAGAACGACGAAAGAAACCGATATTTTGATTGAAGTGAATTTGGACGGAAGCGGAAAAGCGGAAATATCCACAGGGCTTCATTTCTTCGATCACATGCTCGACCAAATCGCGAGACATGGCAATCTGGATTTAAAAATTAAAGTAAACGGCGATCTTGAAGTGGATGAACACCATACCATCGAAGATACTGGAATTGCCCTTGGAGAAGCCATTCTGAAAGCTTTGGGAAGTAAAAAAGGAATTGAAAGATACGGGTTTTTGTTGCCGATGGACGATTGTCTGGCGCAAGTCGGAATTGATTTTGGAGGCCGGCCGTGGTTGGTTTGGGATGTGGATTTTAAGCGTGAAAAAGTAGGCGATGTGCCGACGGAAATGTTTCAGCATTTTTTCAAATCTTTTACCGATTCGGCTAAGTGCAATTTGAACATCAAAGCGGAAGGCGACAATGAACATCACAAAATCGAGTCGGTTTTTAAAGCCTTTGCAAAAGCCATCAAAATGGCGGTGAACCAGTCGGATTCTAATTTTAATCTGCCATCCACAAAAGGAATGTTGTAAATGTTGGAATGACGATGTATGAATGACGATTTTAGTAAAGTCCATCGTAATTCCAAACTCGTAAATCATAACTCGTAACTCGTAAATCAAAATGATTGCTATTATAAAATATAACGCCGGAAATGTAGAATCCGTTCATAATGCTTTGTTTCGACTGGGTGTTGAATCAAAAGTGACCGATGATTTTGAAGAAATTAAAAACGCTGAAAAAGTCATTTTTCCGGGTGTGGGAGAAGCATCTTCGGCTATGAACTATCTTCGGAAAACGGGGTTGGATCAGTTGATTCCTACTTTGAAACAGCCTGTTTTAGGAATTTGTTTAGGGCAGCAACTGATGTGTAAAAATCTCGAAGAAGGAAATGTAAAAGGTTTGGGGATTTTCGATATTGATGTGAAATTGTTTCCTGCAAAAGATATTGTCCCACACATGGGCTGGAATAATCTGAATAATCTGAAAGGTGCTTTATTAGAAGGAATTACGGAAGATGAAAATGTCTATTTTGTACACAGTTATTATTGCGAAAACTCGAAATATTCGTTGGCGGAATGTGATTATATTCTGGATTTTGGAGCCGCATTGCAAAAAGACAATTTCTTTGCCACGCAATTTCACCCGGAAAAATCCGGAAAAACCGGCGCTAAAATCTTGGAAAACTTTATCAAATTAGAATTGTAGATATTTGAATATAACATGAAGATTAAATCATAATTAACCTGAGTTTGGAATAAAATAGAATTGTAATTTATTGATTTTAAAATATTTAATGCTTTATCGCAAAGTAAAACAAAGTTTTTTAACTTTCTAAAATTTTTTAAAGGAATACAAAGACACTTCGTTCATAAAGGAAATACAAACCCTGTTTTACTTCAGATAAGTTTTACGCCTTTGTTTACCTTAAATAAAGTCAAATAGCTAAATATATTTGTTTGACTTTGCGTTTTAAAAGGCTTATTCCAACTAAGTTTTATTCCCAAATCGTAAATCTGAAATCAAAAATCGTAAGTAAAAATGAGAATTATCCCTGCTATAGATATTATCGACGGAAAATGCGTTCGCCTGTCCAAAGGTGAATATGATACGAAGAAAATTTATAACGAAAATCCTCTGGAAGTTGCCAAAGAATTTGAAGCCAACGGAATTAAATTTCTTCATTTGGTGGATCTGGATGGCGCAAAAGCCAAGCATATTATTAATCAGAAAGTATTGGAAAATATCGCTACAAATACCAGTTTGCAAATTGACTTTGGAGGTGGCATCAAGTCAAAAGAAGATGTGGAACTGGCTTTCAATTCCGGAGCAAAGCAAATTACGTTGGGAAGCATTGCCGTTCAGAATCCTGAATTTTGCCTTGAAATGTTAGAGCAATTTGGTACAGAAAAAATCATTCTCGGTGCCGATTGTCTCAACCGAAAAATAAAAACTTCCGGCTGGTTGGAAGACAGCAATTTGGATGTTCTTGACTTTATTTCGAATTATGAAAAGAAAGGAATTCATAATGTTATTTGTACGGATATTTCAAAAGACGGAATGCTGGAAGGTCCGTCAACTAGCCTTTATCAGGAGATTTTGGTTCAGTCAAAAATTAATTTAATTGCCAGCGGCGGAATTTCCAACATCAGAGATGTCATAAAAATGAAAGAAATCGGTTGTTTTGGAACCATCATTGGCAAAGCGATTTATGAAAACAGAATTACGCTGGAGGAGTTATTAATGATAAATAATTAATTGGAAATGCTTAAAAAAAGAATAATCCCATGTCTGGATATTAAAGACGGACAAACAGTGAAAGGCATTAATTTCGTGAACTTAATTCATGCCGGAGATCCTGTGGAACTGGCGAAAAAATATGAAGATCAAGGCGCAGATGAATTGGTTTTCCTGGATATTACCGCAACGGTTGAAGAGCGCAAAACCTTTGTGGAACTCGTTAAAAAAATTGCCCGGGAATTGAGCATTCCGTTTACCGTTGGTGGCGGGATTTCTTCTGTTGAAGATGTCCGGAAGTTGTTGAATGCAGGTGCGGATAAAATCAGTATTAATTCATCAGCGGTGAAAAATCCTAATTTAATCCAAGAATTGTCGGATGAATTTGGAAAGCAATGCGTTGTTGTGGCAATTGATACCCGTTTTGTGGCCGGGAAAGATATTGTTCACGTAAAAGGTGGAAGAGAAGCTACCAATCTGGAAACTTTAGCATGGTCAAAAAAAGTGGAGGAATTGGGAGCAGGAGAATTGTTGCTGACTTCAATGAATGCGGACGGTACGAAATCCGGATTTGATTTGAGGATTACAAAACTCATTTCAGAAACGGTGAATATCCCGATTATTGCCTCGGGCGGAGCCGGAAAAGTGGAAGATTTTGAAGACGTTTTTAACAAAACAAAAGCAACCGGAGCTTTGGCAGCAAGTATTTTTCACTTTGGTGAAGTTCCGATTCCGGAATTAAAAAAGTTTTTAAATCAGAAAAATATAGCAGTAAGAAATTAGTTAGACCCGTTGTGCATTTTGTATAAAAATACAATTATTTGAAAATAAAAAAATCCATATTCATTGTATTATTGATGCAAGCGAAGCACCATTATTTATCTTTAAAAACAACTTCGTTTCACCTTGCGATAATTTAAACGCAAAACAAAAAACTAAAAGAATTCTTTGAAAAT
>DALZZF010000020.1:0-33901 GCA_031987605.1 Bergeyella sp.
GAAAAAACAACAAAAAAATCCGCCGAAAAAATTCAGCGGATTTTCAATTTATTTCAGAAAATTATTTTTTCAGTTCTTCCAAAAATTCGTCGTGCGAGATTTTGGTTTCTTTTTTCTGTGATTTTTCAAGAATTACATCTTTCAGTTTGGTCATCGCTACCTCAGATGAAATCTGGCGAACTTGCTCCTGATCCTTCAGCATTTCCACTGCATATTTCTGGATTTCTTCATCGGAAAGATGGTGGATTCCATACATTGCCAACTGGTTTCTTACCAATTGTTCTGCCTGACCAAGAACATCTGCATAATCAATTTTTACTTCGTAATCATTCAGCAGTTTCCCTTCGATAATCTGGTATTTCAACTGGTTTTTCTCTGCTTCAAGAATTTCTTTTGCCTGTTCATCAGACTGGATATTCTGGTTAGAGAACTGTAACCATTTAACCAAAAACGTTTCCGGAAGTTCAACTTCCTCTTTGGTTGTTACCTGTTCTAAAATTTTATTTACGAAATGTACATCCGCATTCTGCTGGAAATACTCATCCAATTCGGTTTTTACTCTTTCTTTCAGTTCCTCTTCGGATTTAATATTGTCTTTTCCGTATACTTTATCAAACAGATCCTGATCCAAAGCGTGAAGATCCAACCCATAAATATCCGTTACGGTAACTTCAACTTCATTGTGGTGAAGGTGTTCTAATTCTTCAGGAGAAAAAGCCAGTTGTTTCGCGAATTCTTCATTTCCCTGAAGATCTGCTTTGGAAACTTTTACAGATTCGTCTTTTTTCAGTTTTTTCACCAGTTCAAAAGCTTCTTTCTGATCTTTGGCTACGGTAACGGTTTTTGGCTGATGATGGTGTTCACCTTCAGCACCTTCTTCCACCACTTGTTTTACTTCCAGTGCAACATAAGAATCTTTACCGATTTTATCCTGTTCTACACGGTCTGCAAAACGTTTCTGCATATTTTCGATAGACTGGTTGATTTCTTTCTCGGATGCTTCTACTTGATAATAAGGAGCTTCATATTTACCCAAATCGATGGTAAAATTTGGCTCGTACCCTACTTCAAAACCAACAGAAAGTTGCTCTGCATTGTGATCGAAATTATCCACAGGTTGTGGCACCGGCTGTCCTACCAAACGCAGTTTGTTTTCATCCACATACTGATTGATGGCTTCAGAAACCTGTTTGTTGATTTCTTCAAAAGCCAGTCCGGCTTCGTACTGTCTTCTTACCAAGCTCATCGGCACTTTCCCTTTTCTGAATCCGGGAACCTGCGCATTTTTTGCATAGTTATGCAGTTGTTTTTCTACTTTATCTTTGTAGTCAGTTTTATCAATTGTCACGGTAAGCAAAGCGCTTACATCATCATGGTTTTGTGCAGTAACGTTCATTCATTGAAAATTTTAGGTTGCAAAAATAGGGATTTTTGAACAATAGAAAAAATTTAAACCCTCATAAAAATTCATAAAAAAATCTGCCACAATATCGGGCAGATTTTCTGTTTCATTTTATCGTACGAAATACGATTAGTTGGCCAATCCAAAAGTGGCTTCTGCATCAGTTTCTCCACCGGTTACACTTCCCCAAGCTGTTCCGTTTTGGGCTTCGTTTACGGTTGCAGGTTCGTGGACCAAAGTAATTTTCACGATTGGCGAAGAAGAATCAACGACTTTCACCACATCCCATTGTGTAAGCAAACCTACTTTTGCTCCATCCGCTCTAGTTGAAGATGCCGGATCCTGACGCGTAATATTTATTGTAGATTTAGGAAAGTCGAAAATCATAAAGTGTTCGTCTTTGGCATCACGGATTTCCCCGGTTACATCTTCGCTACCATTCAAATAAACGGTTTCTACCTGATACGATTTTCCATCTTCTAATGCGATTGTTGGTGCGCTTCCTGCTCCAACACTATAGGTATAGGATTTAGTTTCGCTGGTTGAAAGGTCTTTTACTTTCAACACAATATCCGTGAGTTCTTCCTGTGGAAGATCGTCTACCTCCTCATCTCTCTGGCAGGAAACAACTGCAAAAGCAAGGATAAATAAAGCTAATAAAGAAGTGATTTTGTGATTGTTGAAGAATTTTTTCATTTTGATTGAATTTTAAATTGTTTTTATTAATTGATTTTGTTGTTGAATTTTTATTATTGAATCCCGATTTCATTAAAAACGATACCTGAAATTCAAGATTACGTTTCTACCCAAATCCGCTGCGAAAAACCGCATACGGTTCAGATAATCACGATAGTTTACATTGAATGCATTATTGATAATCAGTCCGGCAGAAAGATTTTTGGAAATATCCATTCCTGCCTGAAGATTCCAAAGTGAATATCCTTTTGGTGGCGTACTGAAATCCACCGTTTTCTGCACTTCGTTTCCGTTTTCATAAAAGGTAACTTCTGCATTATGAATGGGGAATCTTTTCTGATCCAGAACTACCCGGCTTTCAATATTCAAATACAGATTATTCCAGCTTTTTTTACTGAATTGTAAAGCATTGGAAAAATTAGTCGGCATCATTAAAATAAGTGGTTCATCATGCGTTTCGTCCTGTCCATACACATAACTTCCCCGTCCTTTATAGGAAAGCCAGTCGTTCAGTTTGAAATCTATATCCAAATCCGCACCGTACATTTTGGCATCAATCTGCTGGTACGACCATACCGGAAAAACGCCTCGAATGGTATTCTGCACACCGGTCGGAATTTCGTTGATGAAATTTTTATTGATGGAGAAATACGGATTCACGGAAACCTGAAGTCCTTCCAAAACATCAAATTTAGCATCGGCAATCAGGTTGAACTGATGGCTGGTTTCGTTTTTCAGGTTCATGCTCCCGATTTCGATAACAGCAGCTGAATGATGGAGACCGTCTGAAAAAAGTTCAGCAATATTCGGTGTTCTGGATGCTTTTGCATAATTGAATTTCAGGTTGAATTTTCCGGAAGGATGATATTCCAGACCGGCGTTGTACGACAGATTTTGATATTTCAGTTGCGGTCTTGTCAGCACACGATTGGCATTGGTTCGCACATAGAATTCCGGATACAAATCATTGTATCTTTCAAACCAGTCGCTTTTATCATACCATTTGGTTACATCGTAGAAATTATAATCGAATCTTGCTCCTGCTTCTGCATTCAGGCTTGGAGTCAGTTTATATTTGAAAACGGAATAAATCCCGGCAGAATACTTGTCATAATTCGGAATCAAGCGTCTTGCTTTGGTCGCAGGATCGGAATAATTATTCTGAAAACTTCCGTCAAGCCCTGTTTCTAAAGAAAACTTTCCGCGTTCCAGCAAATCATTGATGTTCAGTTGATGCGTCATTAAAGCCAAATCCAAAGAAGGCAACTGACTAAGTTCGCCTCTCCGAATATCATATTCCTGACGGTGATTATACTGAAAACTGTAGGTTGCCGATACTTTCCCTATATTTTCAAACCTTTTAAATCCGGAAACTTTCGCAATATGATGTTCAATGACTTGTTTCGGATTGTCAATATCATAGGAAAATTCTCCGGTATACACCGGAATCGCAGAATTGATCGCATGGTAAAAATCCATAGTGCTGCCGATATGCGAACCACGGTAAATCCCAATGTTTTGGTTGGTTAAATAATAATCGAAAGACAAACCACTTTTAAACGAATTTTTCTGAAGCGTGAAATTAAACGATGAAAAATCTATTCCGGTATTCATCAGATTATAATCCGCCGTTTTCTGATCGCCCAGTTTGCGGATGCTCCCACCGGATTTCACTGCCCAACCGTTTTTCCAGGATTTCAAAACATCTACATCAAGCCCCAAACCTTGACCGTTGGAGACTCCGGAAAGATTCACCGAACCTTTCAAAGTATCTTTTTTCGGGAAAATTTCAGGTTCCAGCACGACTACTCCGCCAACCGCATCACCACTATATTTAAGTGCAGATGCACCTTTAATCACATCAATATGTTGAAAATTATTAATATCAACATTCGGAGCGTGTTCTACTCCCCATTCCTGTTCCGCCAGTTTTACGCCGTTGTTCAGTATGGAAATCCGGCTTCCGTATAATCCGTGAATAATCGGTTTTGCAATATTGTTACCGGTTTTCAAAGCCGAAACACCAGAAATATGGGTAAGCAGATTGCCTAGATTATCGGTTGCATTTTTTTCGATTTCCGCCTTATCTACCGTTTTCATGACTACAGAACCACTATTTTTGTGGTTTCCGTGAATGGTTACGGTTTCGATATCTTCAGCATGATGCTCCAAGGTAATGGTAATGTCCACATTTCCGTTTACCGAAATCTGCTCTGTAAAAGGATCACAATCGGGATGGGTAACGGTTAAAGTATAATTCCCTTCTTTCACCTCTTTCAAAACAAATTTTCCTTTGCTGCTGGATGTTGCAGAATAATTTCCTAACTGAATCCTGGCATTCGCCAAAACTGTTTTGTCGTGAAAATCACGAACAATTCCGGAAACGGCAAAGGTTTGCTGAGCATGAAGCAATGTACATCCTAAAAAGATGAACATGAACTTAACGATTAATTTCATTAAATAGTAATTAAGAATTTATCCGCAGAAAAGAATTGTACCGATTACAATCTTCTCTACTGAATGAGTATTGGTTTACAAATAAAAAACGCGCCCAAATCCCGGAATATTATCCTCCAAAACACACTCAATTCACCACCTATATATTAAGGTGTAATGAATGTTCACAAAGAAAAAAATCTTTGTTTCGGTAAGATAAAATAAAGGGAGATGTACCTGTTTAAATTGTATTGCGAAACATTTAAACAGATTCTAAAGCGTTTTTTAATTAAAATAAGACGGAGGACCGCGAAGTGTAGACAGCGCCTTATAGGATTTCACTTCTGAGAAAACAGAAGCAATGGCATGCGGATGAAAATCCTGTAAAAAAGGAGTTTTAACCTCCACCACATCCGGGAGCTGAAAAAAGTTAGTCGTGTTGAAATGACAAACCAGACAGTCCTTGGAAGAGGAACTGATTTCCGTAGAAATGTGAATGTTTTTTTCGCCCTTCTGCTTTACATTACTGAGAATACTGTCGCTGTGCTGATGCAAAGTTCCAGAAAAAATAACCACAAAAATATACAGCCCAGATAAAAACGAGGCCATAAAATATTGAATATTTTTCTGCTTAAACATTTTGCAAATTTACACATTTTCCTGCGAACAGTCATATTCACTATGTACTAAATATCAAAGTTTATTTCGTACTTTTGTGATGAAAATTTTGAGTATGAAAGAGAGCGCAGTAAAAAAGATTGCAGTCTTTACTTCCGGAGGAGACGCCCCGGGAATGAACGCGGCTTTAAGAGCCGTTGTGAGAACAGCAAGCCACTTCAAATTGGAGTGCTATGGAGTACGAGAAGGATACAATGGACTGATTCATGATGATTTCACCAAGATGGGTCCAAGATCTGTAAAAAACATTATTACACAAGGCGGAACCATTCTGAAATCAGCCAGATCAATGGAGTTCAAAACTCCGGAGGGCAGAAAGAAAGCATACGAAAATTGCAAAAAATATGGTATTGATGCGTTGGTATGTATTGGAGGAGACGGAAGTTTCACCGGTGCGAAGATATTCAATGAAGAATATCCGGATATTAAAGTAATCGGAATTCCGGGAACCATCGACAATGATATTTTTGGTACCGATAATACCATAGGTTATGATACCGCACTGAACACCGCGATGGAAGCCATCGACAAAATCCGGGATACCGCTACTTCCCACAACCGTGTGTTCTTCGTGGAAGTAATGGGAAGAGATGCCGGATTTATTGCACTAAACAGTGGAATTGCAACCGGTGCACTCGACATCCTGATTCCGGAAAGAAGAGACAGTATTCAGGAATTAATCAACACCTTTAAATACGCTGAAAAAGTAGGAAAAGCATCCAGCATTATTGTAGTGGCAGAAGGTGAAAAACTCGGAAATGTGTATGATCTTGCTAAAGCTACAAAACTCCATTTCCCTGAATATGACATCCGTGTTACCGTGCTCGGACACATCCAAAGAGGCGGATCTCCAAGTTGTGCAGACCGCGTTTTGGCGAGCAAATTAGGATACGGATCGATTACCGGACTTATGGCAGGAAAAAATAAAGTGATGGTAGGCTTACAATCCAACAAAATCACCTATACTCCCATTGAGGAAGCCATTAAAAAACACAACGAAATCGATAAGGATCTGCTGAATATCGCAGAAATTCTTTCGATGTAAAACAACAATCAAAAAAAACAATTTTTAACAATTAATAAAAATTTTATTATGTCAACAATTAAAGTAGGAATTAACGGCTTTGGAAGAATTGGTCGTTTGGTATTCAGAGCAATGACTGAGAGAGACAACATCGAAGTCGTAGGAATTAACGACCTTATCGATGCTCAGTATATGGCTTATATGCTGAAATACGATTCTGTACACGGAAGATTTAACGGTGAGGTTTCTGTAGAAGGAAACAACCTTATTGTAAACGGTAAAAAAATCCGTGTAACTGCTGAAAGAGATCCTAATAATCTGAAATGGAATGAAGTAGGTGCTGAATACATCGTAGAATCCACAGGTTTATTCCTTGACAAAGAAAAAGCTCAGGCACACATCAACGCCGGTGCTAAAAAAGTAGTTCTTTCCGCACCTTCTAAAGATGATACTCCAATGTTTGTAATGGGTGTAAACCACACTACCCTTACCGATGATGTGAAAATCTTCTCCAATGCATCTTGTACCACCAACTGTTTGGCACCTTTGGCAAAAGTAGTTCATGATAACTTCGGAATTGCAGAAGGTTTAATGACCACTGTACACGCTACAACCGCAACACAAAAAACGGTAGACGGACCATCCGTAAAAGACTGGAGAGGTGGTAGAGCAGCTGCAGCCAACATTATCCCATCTTCAACCGGTGCTGCAAAAGCAGTAGGAAAAGTAATTCCTTCCCTGAACGGAAAACTAACCGGAATGTCTTTCCGTGTACCAACTATTGATGTTTCTGTAGTTGACCTTACCGTAAGACTGGAAAAAGCGGCTTCTTATGAAGAAATTTGCCAGGCTTTGAAAGCGGCTTCTGAAGGAGAACTAAAAGGAATTTTAGGATACACCAACGAAGATGTGGTTTCTCAGGATTTCGTTTCTGATGCAAGAACTTCTATTTTCGACGAAAAAGCGGGAATTATGCTTTCTCCAACTTTCGTAAAACTGGTTTCTTGGTACGATAACGAATGGGGATATTCAAACAAACTGGTTGACCTTTTGGTACACTCTTCCACTTTGTAATCAAACATTGCATTGCAATGAGATATAAGAAAACCTCCCGGATGGGGAGGTTTTTTTTTGATTGTATTTTATTCTTATTTCTTGATGAAAGTAGCGGTTTTCGTTTTGCCGTTTTTCTCAAGTTTCAAAATATAATTACCGTTTGATAAATCATTTATATTGATCTTACCGCTATGATCCGCAGAAAGTGATTTCACCATTCTTCCCGAAGCATCAAAAATTTCTGCTTTTTCAAATTCAAAATCGCGAACATTTAAAATATCGGTTGCAGGGTTAGGATATAAAACTATTTTTTTCTGAGCGGATTCTACCGTTGCCATACCTCCCAATCCGAATTTCAAAATTTTCAAATTAGCATTACTTTCATTATCATAAAAATTATTGAGTGATATAAAACCATCCGAAGCTTTAATAAATTCAGCAGTATACCCAAAGTTTCCATAAACATACTCCCAATCCGCATCTCCGGATTCATTAATTTTTCTGAGAAAATACTCGTGTTCATTATCCGTAATATTTAAAACGTATCCGTTATCTGTACCTTTTACAAGACCGCCGATATATTTACTTTCCCCCATCCATTTGGACCAAATAAGATTTCCGGAACTATCGAACTTCGCGATATAATCTCCTGAAGTTTCGGCATTATCATCGTCATATTCCAATCCCATAACATAAGAGCCATCAGAATTCTGTAAAAGATACATCGGCCAAGTTTCCACATTAGCAGGTACAGGAAATCTCTTTTCCCATGTGATGTTTCCCACCGCATCCATTTTCACAAGATTATATCCATCAGGATATTCACTATTAAAATTGTTAACATATACGCCTCCCATAATATATCCGTTATCCTGAGTCTGTGCGATCTTCGTGGGTTCGAAATACATTCCATTGAGTTTGTTAGCTTTGTTTTCCCAAATGGTACTGCCATTATTATCCATTTTTCGGATCAAATAATAAAAGTTTGCAACACTTCCATTATTTGCACCCACTACAATGAGGTTGCCATCATTTGTTCTGATGCCGTCATCAGTATAAAAATCGTTCCCAAAAGATTTTGACCAAAGCAAACTACCATTTGCAGCGTATTTTTGCACGGTTCCGTCATTTTCATTTGTGGTAAGATACCCATTATCACTGCTTACCACAAGTTTATACGGGTGGTAAGAATCTGTACTTCCCGGTACTGATAATGGCACACTGGATTCTACCGAAGATCCATTCAACTTCAGCAAATGGAATGTTTTCACCGATTCGCCGGTCGCTTCATCAAATAAATAATCCGTTGCCATAATGGTAACTTTGTTGTCGTTGTCCACAGCCATTCCGTAAGAATATGTATCGTTAATCCGGTATTGAACGTTCCAGTCCAAAGATGGCGGAGAATCCTGAGCAGCTAATGATACTGCCGAAAAAATGGCTAAAGTAATAGAAATTGTTTTCATAGTTAAATGTTTTTATTGAGGCAAAAGTATTTGCTTTTAACTATTGAGTCAATACCACAAAAGGGTTATATTCACCATCAGAAATCAAAAAAACCTCCTGAAAACAGAAGGTTTTTTTTTAGAAATCTTTATATCGGAAAGGATTATTTCACAATCATTTTTGTTGCAGCAGAACCCCGTTCAGATTTCAACTGGATGAGATATATTCCGGACTGTAACCCTGAAACCGAAATTTCCTGCTCGCCATCTGTTTTCAAAGTTTTTACCGATTTTAATGTTTTCCCAGATAAATCATAAACGGACAAAACGCCGTTCTCTGCGTGTTGATAACGAACATGCGCCACTCCATCTGAAACAGGATTCTTGGTCAGCACAAGGGAAACTTCATTTTTACTCAAAACCGAAACTTCTTCGTTGCCCAGATTTGCTGTTTTATTTCCAAAAATTCGGAAACCGCCGGCTTCCACATTCACAGTTTGTGAAGTATTCCCCACATTCATTGCCGCTCCGTCCATTAAATTATACCAAGTTCCGGTGTACGGAAATGCCGGAGCAAGATCCTGAGCAGATGTGGTAAAGTTGGCTACTACAATTACATCTTTGAGTGAAGTGGCAGGAAGAGCATCATTCCAGATGTAAATCCTCGGTTTCAGATCGCCGGAAGAAACGGTAAATGTTTTGGTGTTGAAGACTTCATTGGAAAGCCTGATATCTAATAATTTTGCCCAGACCTCATACACCATTTTTCGGTTTGCTTGGGTATCATACCCGATTTCAAAAGGAATTGGTTTGGGAGCAGTACGGCAGTCGCTGCTAATGGTTCCGTTTTCACATTGATTGATGCTGAAATCGTAGCCCAGTTCACCAAACTGCCAGATCATTTTCGGACCGGGAACGGTAAACAATACCGCACCAACAGATTCCTGACGTTTTAAAGCTGTTGCCAGATTTTTGATATTATAAGAACCGCTGGAAGCACCATATTGGAGATTTTTGTACATCAACCGTTCTTCATCATGACTTTCGGCATAGGCGACATTGCTTCTTTCTGTAAATCCAACATGATTTTTAAAATCAACACGGTCGAAATTACTTCCGTCGGCATATCCCATCGTATTCTGATTGTATTCCGGATTGAGTTTGTTCCAGAGCATCACTCCTTTTCCTTCCGAAATCCTGTAATTTGCCCATTCTTTTTCTTCCTGATCCACTCCTAAATGCTCAAAAATTACATAAGAAGTCGGATCCTGTGCCCACTGATAATCGGAATATAACTTCAGTACATCTACCCTGTCCTGCTGATAAGCACCGGTACAACCTTCATCATTAGCGGTACAGTTTTGGGTGAAACCTTTAGTCAAATCCCAACGGAATCCGTCAATTTTATATTCTTTAATCCATTGTTCCAGAACACGGTTTACATAATATCGGGTTTCCGTTTTGGAATGGTTAAAATCATAAAACACACTGTAACTGTGCGTTGCACTCTGATTAAAATAAGGATTATTGGAGGCAACCGGACCGTATCCGTTTCCGGAATCATTCATCCAAAGTCTTTCCAGTGGAGAACGTCCTGTTGCATGATTCAAGGCGACATCCAGAATTACGGCAATACCGTTTTGATGGCAGGCATCTACAAATTCTTTAAATTTTTCCGGAGTTCCGTACGTTTTATCCAAAGCAAGATGAAATCCGGGATTGTATCCCCAGGAATTATTTCCATCGAATTCCATAATCGGCATTAATTCTACAGCATTTACATTTAATCCTTTGATATAAGGAATTTTTTCAATCATGGATTGCCACGTTTTTTCTGTGGTAAAATCACGAACCAGCAATTCATACACCATCAGATTTTCTTTTGCAGGCTTGGTAAAGTTGGGAACCGCCCAGTTATACGCCGGCATTCCGGTTTGCACCACCGATACATCAAATTTTTGTCCGGAAGGATAAACCGGCATATTTGGATATACTGATGAAGAAATATAAGGATCATCATCCGGAGAAAGCACCAGTGTTGAATATGGATCGGCTACTTTTACGCCATCATTGGTTCGGTATTGAAACGTGTACACCTGTTGTGGTGTAAGTCCGGAAATTTCGATCCAATACATATTGGGATCATCAGAAGAGCGCTTCATTAAAGAACTTGAATTCACCGCCCAATTGTTAAAACTTCCGATTACATGAACATACGATTTATAGGGAGCATAAAGAGCGAGACCAATTTTTGTAGCATCAGAAGGATCATAATTGATTCCCGGTCTTATATAAGAAGGCATCGCTTCTGTTACCACATTCGGTGTTGTAATATAGGTAAAAGTCTTGGAAATGCTTCCTGAACCAGATGCTTCCGTCGCCGTAAGTTCCATGTTTGAATCGGCATTAACCGTATAATTATAATTGAAATTCGTGGATGCTGTACTCGTAGAATATACGACTGAACCATTACTTTTCAACTGAAAATTTGCCGCTACCGACGTATTGGCGGTGATGTTTGCCGCAGTTCCGGATGTAATCACATTTACACTTCCTTCTGCAGGATTGGTAAGATTCAAAAGAAATTTGCCTACCGGAAAAAGAATATCCTGAGAATTTACGCTTCCCGTTTTGGTTTTCACCAGCATTCCAATGGTTTTCAATCCGGTTCTAGCATAGAATACGGAAGGTACAAAAGTTATACTGTACACGCCTTCACTTATTCTTGTCAGGCGGTTTGCTTCATTTGAGTTTCCCCAAGTACCGTTTGTCGGGCAATCCAAAGGAGTGTTAGCCGCATCAAAAGACCACGCCCATAAATAAAGAGCATGACTGGAAGAAACGCCCCATGTAGATTCATTAATTCCGCTAAACGTAACAGTAATCTGCTCTGTCTCATCAAAAGTGGATGGATTCACAGAATAAGCGACCGTTTGCTGTGCATAAAGGATAATGCTCAGGAAACAGGTAAATAATACGCTGTATAGATTTTTCATAAAAATAGGATTTGTTTGTAAGGATGGACAATTTATTACATTTTTTTAGGATATTAAAATTTAAAGAAATGATTTGTTACCAAAAAGAAAAAGTATTCTCAAAGAGTCAATAAATTGTCACAAAGAAAATTTTTGGGGTCGTTACATAACTTAATACTTAGTTTTTCTATAATATGCTACTATTTTCAATGCAATAAAAAATATGCGCCATTTTGTCATGCAATAAACATCTCAACAAAGAGAATTTGGACTGAATGAGATTGCTTAGTTACTTCATTGCACTACATTCCTTGTAATGACAAACGTTGTGTTTAAGAAAATTTTAGATTTTAAAAGATTTTTTGTTTTAAGAAATGAAACGAAAACAAAAATAAGCGTGGTGAAAAAAAATAACTATTCATTTTTATATCTCTGAAAATATTCATTATGGTTTCACCAGAAAACTTTTCTACCTTTGATTTAAATTAAAAAAAATGAAATCTTCAACCCTTCAGTTTCTGCAAAAACTTGAAAAAAACAACAACCGTGAATGGTTCAATGAACATAAAAATCTTTATACAGAAGCACAGCAAGATGTAATTTCATTTGTTGACGAACTGATTTCTGAAATAGGCAAATTTGATGAAGAAATCTTAAAAATCGATGCCAAGAAATCAATTTTCCGCATTTATCGCGATACAAGATTTTCACCAAACAAACAGCCCTACAAAAACAACTTTGGCGCAAGTTTGGGCATTGGAAAAGGAAGCCAGAAAGCCGGATACTACCTGCATATCGAACCCGGAAAATCATTTTTGGCGGGTGGACTTTATATGCCGGACTCAGCAGTTTTAAAGGAAATCCGAAAAGAAATCTCAACAGAAGGAGGTGATTTTCTAAACATTCTCAATGAAAAAAAATTTCGTAATCATTTCCGTGGCTTAAGTGTGGAAGGAAAATTAAAACGAGTACCCAATGGTTTTGAAAAAGATGATCCAATGGCAGAATTCCTGAAACTGAAACATTTCATCGTATCACATCCCGTGTCAAATGAAGAATTACTGGATGAAAATTCTGCAAAAAAATTTGCTGAAATTTACAAATCCATAAAACCGCTCAACGATTTTCTGAATGCAACTTTTCTTTAAACCTACCTAAAACTTAAAAGAAAGATCGCTGGTCTTTTTTCAGGAAAGATGAAAAAAATCACATTAAAAAAAACTTTTCTGCTTTTTCTGCCCATCGTTTTCTTTGCTTTTCATGCACGGGAAGAAATACCTTTTCTCTATCCGTCATATTTCCCGAAACCCATTTACAATTTTGAGAAAAACCCTTTAAATAAAGAGAAAATCGCGCTTGGTAGAGAACTTTTTTATGATCCTTTTCTTTCAAAAAACAATACTATTTCGTGTGCAAGCTGTCATCTCCCCGAACATTCTTTTTCCAATAACAAACATCGTGTAGGCAAAGGAATTTACGATTCTTTGGGTTTCCGCAATGCACCTGCACTTTTCAATTTGGCATGGCAAAAAGAATTGATGTGGGACGGCTCCGAGAAATTTTTGGATTATCAGGCTTTTGCCCCCATTAATCATCCGAAAGAAATGGGCGAAACCATGACTCAACTTGTTGTGAAACTAAACAAAAACCCAAAATACAGAAGGCTTTTTTACCGGACTTTTGGAGACAGTGTGGCTTCTGCAGAACAGATCAGTAAAGCATTGGCGCAATTTCAGCTTACGCTGGTTTCCTTTAATTCCAAATATGATAAAGTAAAATCCGGAAAAGAAAAATTCACCGAAAACGAACAGAAAGGTTATGAGATTTTCGTGGAAAAATGCAGTTCCTGCCACACAGAACCGCTGTTTACCAACAATGAATTTTCAAATATCGGACTTCCGCCCAATCCAAAATTCCGGGATTTGGGAAAAATGAATATCACCAAACACAAATCCGATAGTTTGAAGTTTAAAACCCCGAGTTTACGCAACCTTTCCTTCACTTTTCCGTATATGCATGACGGGCGTTTTCAAACTTTAGAGGACGTTCTGGAACATTACACTTTTGGTATGGAACGCAGCCCGACTTTGGCAAAAGAACTTACTTTCCCGATTATTTTTTCAGAAAAAGAAAAGCAGAACCTTCTTTTGTTTCTGCAAACGCTGAATGATTCTGCCTTTGTGTATAACAAGGATTTTCGTCGACCTTAAAAACTTACTTTTACTGGGGAAGCAAAGCATCAATCGTTTTCTGAATTTCCGGATCATCAGGGCTGATAGCGTAATATTTTGCAATTTTTCCGGTCTGATCCACCACAATAAATCGCGGAATCCAGTTCAAATCAACTTCGTTATTGAACGCGTTTTTCCATCCTTCATCAAACCAAAAATTATTTTGCCCTGTAATCTGATATTTTTCCAGCCCTTTTTTCCACTGTTCTTCAGAACGATCCAAAGAAAAATAGACAAAATTCACCTCTTTATTTTTAGCCATCAATTCTTTGGATTTTGGCAGCGCCAGAATACAATCTTTGCACCAGCTTGCCCAAAAATCAATGATTAAAACCTTTCCTTTGTACTGTTCCAAAACCTTTGAAACGGGGATTTTTTCTCCGTTCAAAGAAGTGATTTTCTGCGCAAGTGCCGGTTGTGAAAATTCAGTTTTGTTATTCTGAGGAATGTTCTGGCTGAACATTGCAGTGGAGAAGAGAATACTTCCCGCAATCATTACATTTTTCATTTCTTTCTCTATTTCGGTGGTAAACCTGCCAAATTTAGACCAATATTTTCCAATTTAGGAAAAAACAAAAAATATCAGAAATTTTTGTAAGAATTTTATTCTCGTTCCATTGGCAAAATTAAAGCCTTGTCAAGGTTTTGAACCTTGACAAGGCTTCTAAATAAACTGAAATTATAACAGAATAAAAATATTCTACAAAAAAATAAACCCTAAAAATTTAAGAAACGAAAGGAGTTTTAACATTTTATTAACAAAAAACACTATATTTGTTTTCCGATTTTACAAAACCGAAGACAAAATTACTGCCTATCGAACTGATTTCTACCTCATTATCCGTTTTTAAAAACAAATATCTGAAACTGAATTTTACAAAACAATGAGTGTTGTAGCGAGACAGGGGTTTAAGTATTCCATTGTGGGATATCTGGGTTTTTTGCTGGGAACTTTTTCGGCAATTTTTATTTTTCCATTCGATTATGAATTTTACGGAAAACTTCGTTATGTTCTCGCAACTGCCGAAATGTTGCTTCCAATTGTGGTTTTCGGGATTTCTTTTTCCAATGTAAAGTTTTTTAATCAGGCTGCTCAAGACGGAAAGCACCACAATATGCTTTCGCTTTCGTTGCTGATTGTGGTATTGAATTTTATGATTTTCATGGGAGCTTACTTTCTGTTGAATTTTCTGTTCCCAGATCTGGAAAAATTGGAAATCTGGAAAATGAAACGTTTGATTTTTCCGCTGATTCTGGTTTTGGCTTTAAGTGCGGTTTTCAATAAATTTTTGTCGAATTACAAAAGGATTGTTGTTCCGAATATCTTTGAAAACCTGCTTCCAAAAATCGCAAATCTGGGCGCTTTCTGCTTGTTTTTCTTTATTCACATTTCGGAGAAACAAGCCTATTTGTTCTTTATTTCTGTGTTTTTCATTGGTTTGCTGGGATATGTTTTTTACACCAATAAACTGGAGCGTATACAGCCGGATTTCAGTACCGGATATTTTAAAAAAGACAAACTTTGGAAGGAGATTTTCAGTTATAGTTTTTATGGATTTCTGGGAAATATCGGGAATTTTATTGCCATGAGAATCGACAATGTGATGATTGGCGAGTTCCTGAATTTTGAGAAAAACGGGGTGTACAGCACGCTTTTGGCGATTATTTCCCTCATCAGTATTCCATCCATGGGATTGTACAATATTTCGGCTCCGATTATCAATAAAAATATTGAAGACGGCGATTTTGAAGAACTCGACCGAATTCATAAAAAATCATCTTTCACCTTATTTTTTGTAGGTTTGGTGCTACTTTCGTGCGTGTTGGTCGGATTCCCTTATCTTTCCGATTTTATCAAAAACGGAGACCATCTCAAAGAATCCGAACCTGTACTTTGGATCCTCGGATTTGCCATGCTTTTTGATCTGGCCACCGGTTTCAACGGACATATCATTTCGCTTTCAAAATATTACCGGTTCAACATTGTCGTGATGCTGTTTCTGGCGGCTACGACTATTGGTTTAAACTTTTATTTTCTGAAATTCACCAATCTGGATTTATTGGGAATTGCTATTGCTTATGCAGTTTCGCTTACGCTTTTCAATTTTGCAAAAATAATTTTCAATTACTGGAAATTTAATGTTTTTCCGCTTACCATTGAAATGATGTATGCCATGATTATTGGAACTCTGGCGATTACCGTTGCCATTATTCTGCCCGATTTCCACAGCAGTATCTGGAATTTGATTTATAAACCTTCGGTTATTCTCATTTTCTTTTTTGCCGGCAATTATTTTCTGAATCTTTTTCCACTGGAAGAGTATATCAACCGTAAATTTTTCCGGAGTCTGTTTAAATTTTGATATTTTTTTTTAATTCTTCGTAATAATGTTCTAATAATTTTTGGAGTTGCACATCATTATACCCTTCCTCTCTGTTTGTTTTCCAAAGAGGAGAATCTTCCTTTCCTCAAAAAACATTTTTTTTGCAGAATTAATAATAAATTTGAAACTTCATAAATCTAAAATATGGTCGATGAAAATTTTAACCCTTCCTATGTACTGTTAAGGAAGAATCTGGTTGATTTGGTACGAGGGAATCACCTTTGTATATTAGATGTAGGTTGTGCTACAGGTATAAACGGAAAATATCTTTTGGAAAAGCAAATTGCTGAAAAAGTAATCGGAATTGAATATGATACCGAAATGGCAAAAGAAGCAGCCGAAGAATACGAGGAAGTTTTGGTAGGAGATCTCAATTCCCAAGAACTTCGCAATAAAATTAAACAATTGAAGGAACAATTTGACTACATCATCTGCGGCGATATTTTAGAACATCTTCTGGATGTAGAATCCATACTGAAAATTTTTCAGGAAAAGCTCAAGCCAAAAGGCAAAATTATTATTTCCGTACCCAATATTCAGCATATTGAAACATTTGTGCAATTATACTTCCACGGTTATTGGCCGAGGAACGAAAGAGGAATTTTTGATAAGACCCATGTTACCTGGTTCACCAAAAAAAACCTTTATGAGTTCGTTGAAAACGCAGGATTGCGTGTGATTTCCTATAAGCCGAAGTACCGTGGAAGAGATGATGTAAAGTCACTTCTTTCAAAAATTCAAAGTGCACTGCGCATTAAATTCAAATATTTCGTGTTTCAGCATGTTGTAGTTTGCGAAAAAGATGTTTAATAATCACAAAGTTTAGGATTTTTAATGACAAGAACCGCAATAATCATTGTAACTTATAACGGTGAAAAATGGATCCGAAAATGTTTGGATGCTTTGCTACAGGGAACTTATGTTCCGGATATTTTTGTTTTGGACAATAAAAGTTCGGATTCCACAGTTTCGATCGTTCGGGAATATCCTGTAAAACTTGAAATTTCCGAAAAAAACTCAGGCTTTGGATTTGCAAACAATATTTTGTTGAAGGCAACCCTCACTCAAAATTATGACTACTATTTTCTGGTAAATCAGGATTTATATGTTGAAAAAAACACGGTTGAAAAACTTGTTGAATTTGCTCAAAATCATCCTGAATCCGGTATTATCGCTCCAATTCAACTGGAAGGAAGTGGTAAAAATGTGGATCAAAATTTTGCAGATTACATTCATAAATCCATTGATAAAGGAGACTATTACGAAGCATCTTTTGCCAATGCTGCAGCGTGGTTGCTTACAAAAGAATGCCTAAAAAAAGTTGGTTTTTTCAGTCCACATTTTCCACATTACGGTGAAGACCGGAACTATGCAGAACGAACAATCTTTCACCAGTTTAAAATTCTTATCCCGAAAAAAATAAAAGTCATTCATGATCGGGAACAGAAAATGAGTCCAGAAAAGGCTATAAAACTGGGCAAAATAAAGTTGAAAACAATTTTACTGAATCCCAATTTAACCCAAAAACAAAGTCTTTCAGAAGGCTTTAAAAATGCTTTGGGCATTGCAAAATACATCTTTAAAAAGCATGGAAATTTTATTGCTTTTCCGGTTTTAATAAAAGAATATTTTCGACTATTTAAACAAAAAGATTTTTGGGAAAAAGAGAAGAATCTGATGAAATAAAAACTTTACCCAATAAGAATGTTTAAAAAACCTTCACGCCATCAATCCAGGTTTCCAGAACTTTGGTGTCCAGAATTTTATTTTCCGGAACCTGCATAATATCCTGATCGAGAATCACAAAATCGGCGGATTTTCCTTTTTCCAGGCTTCCTTTTTTGTCTTCGTCAAAACTGGCTTTTGCTGCCCAGATCGTCATTCCACGTAATGTTTGCTCCCGGGTTAAGGCATTTTCTTTCTGAAAGCCTTGCTCAGGAAAGCCTTTGGCATCTTTCCTGACGACCGCTGCATAAAATGTTTTTATCGGATTGATTTCTTCTACCGGAAAATCAGTTCCCAAAGGAATCCAGCCATTTTCTTTCAACAATTCTTCATACGTGTAGGAATGGTGTAAACGTTCTTTTCCCAATCGCGATTCCGCCCAATACATATCAGAAGTGGCATGCGTAGGCTGAACAGAAGGAATAACCGAATATGCACCGAAATATTTAAAATCTTCCGGATTTACGATCTGTGCATGCTCAATACGCCATCTGCGGTCGTTTTTTCCGCGTAAAACTTCGGCATAAATTTTTAAAATCGTGCGGTTTGCAGAATCACCAATGGCGTGTGTTGCCAACTGCAAATTACTTTTAATCAAACGTTTGGATATTTCCCGAAAATATTTTTCATCGCTAAGCATAAAACCCTTCCACCCTTTTTTATCGGAATAATCATGTAAAAGACAGGCTCCACGCGAACCGAGCGCACCATCTGAAAACACTTTGTAGCCCCCAAAAGTGATATTTCCCACGGTAAACCGCCCTTTGGAAATCCATTCGTCATAGGTGTCGGGATTGTCTTCCAGAAAAGCGAAAACTTTGAGTTTTAAATCTTTTTTCGACTGGGATTTTTCCAGAAGGGCAAACATTTTCGGCGTAATTCCGCAATCGTGAACGGAGGTTAAACCGTTTTCAAAAATGGTTTTCTGCAAATTTTTAATATAAGAAAGCGCAAGATTTTCACTTATTTCCGGAATGTGTTTTTCCAACAAAAGCATGGCTTTATCCAATAATATTCCTGTAAGTTTACCGTTTTCCACTTCGATTTCCCCTCCGTTTATTTTTGTTTCGGGGGTAATTCCTGCAATGTTCAATGCTTTTTGATTGGCAATGGCTGCATGCCCGTCAATTCTCTTTAAATACACGGGCCGATTCGGGAACAACTGATCTAGTTTTTCTTTGTCGGGAAATTCTTTTATTTCCCAGTTATTCTGATCCCAGCTTCTTCCGTACAGCCATTCCATTGGTGCCGTTTTGGAATATTCCTGCATTTTACCGAGAATTTCATCCCATGATTTTGTTCCCCATAGTTCACATTTCCAACCGTCCAACGCAAAACCCGTAAAATGACAATGGGCATCAATAAATCCCGGAAATACAGATTTTCCGTTTGCATTTTGTTTATTATTGGAAGTGTATTTTTTCAATATATCTTTTGAATTTCCAATATCCAGAATTTTTCCGCCGGAAACCGCCATGGCTTCTTCAATTGTGAAGGAATGATTCACGGTATAAATTTTTGCATTGTATATAATAAAATCTGCCTTTTGTTGCGAAAATGAAATGGAAAATGTAAAAAACAGCAGAAGCGAGAATAAGGTTTTCATATTAAAAAATTTTTCGAAACATCTCTTTCCAACGAAGTTTGCGGATAAAAGCAATTTCTTCACCGGTTAATGAACGTTCCTGATTTTGAGAATAAAACGATTTCATAATCGTACGAAATTCAGAAAAAGATTTGTCTTTCACTGCGACTTTCGCAGCGGAAATCAGTGTTAATGGTGTATTAAGACCTATATTATAAAAATATTCTCCCAATTTTTCGGCTTTCTGTGATTTGTATTTATAAGCCGTTGGACGAATGTGTTTTACCCAAAGGTTTTTAATGGTAATCACTTCATATCCGTGCATTTTTGCCAACATGGAATCAATATTGTCCCAACCCAAAACTGGACGCAAACCGTTCATCGCCAAAAAACACTCTTTACGATAGGACTTTATCGGTCCGCGTACATGATTGCTCGATGAAATATTTTCAAATTTCCATTTGGTTTTTTCTTCATCAAAATCAAAGGCAAGCGAATAATCCAATACCGACTTTTTCACCCGAACCAATCCGGAAACCATTCCCGCTTTTGGATTTTCCTGATAGACTTTCGCCACTTTTTCCAAATAATCGGCAGGGAAAATAACATCCGCATCAAATTTGCAGATGATATCGAAATCATCCAGATTTTGCGACTCTAATCCTTTGTTGAATGTCCGCACCACTTTCGCTCCCGGCTCATGCCCGGATTTTCCAAGGTTATACACCATAAACTGCGACTGCGAAAGCGGTTCGGTAACAAACATTTCTGCTTTACGCTGCGTTTTATCCGTAGAACCGTCATTCACTACCACCACTTTAAAATCTTTGCAGGTTTGATTTTCCAAAGATTTCAGGCAATAGGAAATATTTTTCTCTTCGTTGTGCGCCGGTATGATAATGAGGAATTTCATGGGTGTTACTAATCTAATGCGCTTCCAGCCAGTTATCGCCAACTCCCACTTCCACCAAAAGCGGAACCCGGGTTTTTATGGCGGATTCCATTTCGGTTTTAATGAGTTTTTTCGCGGTTTCTATTTCATCGATGGGCGTTTCAAAAACAAGTTCATCATGAACCTGAAGCAGCATTTTCGATTTTAAATTTTGTTCGGTTAATTCTTCATCAATTTTTATCATGGCGATTTTGATAATATCCGCAGCACTTCCCTGAATTGGTGCATTTACGGCATTTCTTTCGGCATGACTGCGCACCACAAAATTATTGGAATTAATGTCTTTCAAATGTCTTCTTCTGCCCAAAATGGTTTCCACATAACCGAGTTCACGGGCTTTTTTCACCTGTTCGGTCATAAATTCTTTCAATTTTGGATAGGTTTTGTAGTATTCATCAATCATTTGCTTGGCTTCAGTTCGGGAAAGTCCGGTTTGTTCTGCCAAAGCAAACGCTCCCTGACCGTAAATAATTCCAAAATTCACGGTTTTAGCTTGCGAACGTTGGGTTTTTGTGACTTCTTCCAACGGAATTTTAAACAACTTTGAAGCGGTAGAAGCATGAATATCCTGACCTTCCTGAAAGGCTTTAATCATATTCTCTTCATCTGAAATTTCGGCAATTAGGCGAAGTTCAATCTGAGAATAATCGGCTGAAATAATTTTGTTTCCTTCACCTGCTACGAAAGCGCCACGGATTTGCTGACCGCGTAAAGTCCGGATTGGGATATTCTGCAAATTCGGGTTTACAGAAGCCAGTCTTCCCGTTGCAGCCGTAGTTTGCGAGAAATTTGTGTGCACACGATGATCTTTCTTTTCAATCTGCGAAGGAAGCGCATCTACATAGGTGGATTTCAGTTTTTGGTAGGTTCGGTATTCTAAAATATATTGGATGATTTCGTGCTTTCCGGACAGTTTTTGCAGAACCTCTTCCGAAGTTTGATATTGTCCGGTTTTGGTTTTTTTGGCTTTCGGATCAAGCTGGAGTTTTTCAAATAAAACATCGCCCAACTGTTTAGGTGAATTCATATTGAACTCTTCACCGGAAAGTTCAAAAATTTTGGTTTCGAGATTTTTTAAATCATTTTCCAAATCTTTACTTTCCTGAGAAAGCCATTTCTGATCGAGCGAAACACCTGCCAATTCCATTTTTGCAAGAACTTTCATCAGGGGCATTTCCACCTGATAAAACAAATCTTCGAGATTTTCTTTCTTGAGTTGCGGGGCAAATAATTCGTACAATTGAAAGGTAATATCGGCATCTTCTGCGGCATATTGCGTAGCAGCATCAATTTTTACATCCCGAAAATTACCTTGATTTTTTCCCTTTTTACCGATCAGCGTTTCGATGGAAACCGGGATATAATTGAGATAAACTTCGGATAAATAGTCCATTCCGTGTCTTCCATCCGGATTCAGAAGATAGTGCGCAATCATGGTATCAAAAATAGCGCCGTCTACCGAAATCCCATATTGCTGAAGCACTTTGTAATCGTATTTGAGATTATGAGCCACTTTCAAAATGGATTCTTTTTCAAAAAAAGGTTTGAAAACTTCCAGTGTTTGCAAAACCTCATCAAGATTTTCAGATAGAGGAATATAGTAGGCCAGACCTTTTTTGTAGGAAAAACTCATTCCCACCAGTTCGGCTTCTAATTCATTGAGCGAAGTGGTTTCGGTATCAAAACAGACAACTTTCTGGTTCAGTAAATTTTCGACCAGAATTTTTTGCGCCTTTGGATTATCGATAAATTGATATAAATGATCGTTTTGCTCAATCGTGGTTTTGGAGGAAGTTGCCTGCTCCAAATCTTCATAATTGGCAAATAAATCCAGCTGCACAGCCCCTCCTAAACTCCCAGAAGAAGAGGAATTATTGGACTCTGACTTGTCGTAACGTGTGATTTTATTGGGGTCAGAATCTTCCGACTTCAGACTTCCCTCTCCCAACTGCTGAGCAAATGCACGGTATAAATTTTCATACAATCTTTTGAATTCGATTTCTTCAAAAACTTCTTTTATTTTTTCAAAATCGGGTGTTTCCAAATCGTATTTGTCTTCATCAAATTCAATGGGAACATCGCAGATGATGGTGGCTAATTTTTTGGATAAAAGTCCGCGTTCCGCAGAGCTTTCAACCTTTTCTTTGAGTTTTCCTTTGAGTTGATCGGTGTTTGCAAGAAGATTTTCAATGGAACCGAATTCCTTCAAAAATTTCATAGCCGTTTTTTCACCAACGCCTTCCAAACCGGGAATATTATCAACAGCATCGCCCATCATGGCGAGAAAATCAATGACCTGTTTCGGATCTTGGATTTCATATTTGGCTTTGATCTCTTCCGGACCAAGAATTTCAACATCACCACCTTTTAGGCCGGGTTTGTAAATTTTGATGTTATCCGTCACCAATTGTCCGAAATCCTTATCCGGAGTTACCATAAAAACGTGATAATTCTCTTTTTCGGCTTTGCAGGCAATGGTTGCAATTACATCATCCGCTTCATAACCTTCCACCCCAAGAATGGGAATTCCCATGGCTTGCAAAATTTTATGAATATACGGAACTGCCACCAGAATGGCTTCCGGAGTTTCGCTTCTATTGGCTTTGTAATCGGCAAAATCTGCGGTTCTCACATTCTCTCTTCCCACATCAAAAACCACGGCTAAATGCGTTGGTTTTTCACGACGAATCAATTCAATCAGTGAATTGGTAAATCCGAAAATTGCGGAAGTATCCATCCCTTTTGAAGTGAGCCTCGGATTACGAATAAGTGCGTAGTAACCACGGAAAATCATGGCAAAAGCATCGATCAGGTACAGTTTTTTGTCTGAAGTTGAAGTCATAGAACAAAGATAGGAAAAGATGTTGGATGCTGGGTGCTGGATGTTTGATGCGGCAAGAATATGTTAAATTCCCTATCCCATTTTCTTAACCAAAAAATTAAAGTTTAGAAAATTTCATCGAAACTTTTCAATGCCCCTTTTTACCTTTTACCTGATTCTTTTTACTTTTTACTTGGCTCTTTTTACTTCTTTCTTTTTACTTGGCTCTTTCAAGAATGTTCTGTTTTCAGATTATCCCCATCTTTAGAATGCAAGCGCCGAAAAACAATACCGGAAAAAACGGTTAAAATCCCGATGACAAAAAAAGTATAACGGAAGGCATTATGAACATCATCTTTAATAAGGTGGGTATCACCTTCAAAAATTTTCAGAATAATTAAACCGAAAGCGGTTCCAAAACCAATCGCCAACTGCTGATTCACGGCAACCAATGAATTTCCGCTGCTGGTATGATAGGGTCTTAAATCCGCAATAGAAATCGTATTCATGGACGTGAACTGAATGGAATTGAAAAAACCTAAAAGCGCCAAAAGCGGGATAAAAACATAAATGGATGAATGAATTCCGGGAATCCCCAACAAACAAATCAGAATACCGATAATCATGGTATTGAGCATCAATGTATTGCGATAGCCGTACTTATCAAGAATTTTAATGACCGCCGATTTCCCAAACATGGCCGTAATTGCCATGGGTGCGACAATCCAACCGGAAACCACAGCAGACTGTCCGTACGCAATCTGAATCATCAGCGGAACCAAAAGCGGAACAGAACTAATCCCCAAACGCGTGGCAAGATTTCCTAAAATCCCGACTCTGAAGGTTCTCACTTTAAAAAGATCCAACGGAAAAATAGGATTATTGTCTTTTTGGGCATGGCGGTAATATCTGTAAATCAGGAAAAAACCCAGCATCATAATGAAGAGAACGGGCGTAATATTTTTGGCATTTCCCATCCATTCCAATGCAATGGAAAGTGATAATGAAGCTCCTCCGAAAATGAAAAAACCTTTTAAATCAAAATCGGTATAACTAGATCTGTAATCCGGCATATATTTTAACCCCAACACAATTCCGATTAAACCAATGGGTACATTAATCAGAAATATCCAGTGCCACGTAAAATAATCCACCATATACCCTCCAACCAAAGGCCCGAGAACGGGGCCAATAAGTGCCGGAATAATAGCATAATTCATGGCTTTCAGCAGTTCGCTTTTATCAAAAGTCCGAATTAAAGCTAATTTTCCTACGGGAACCATCAAACTTCCTCCGATTCCCTGTACCACACGGGAAATAACCAATTGTGTAAGATCCTGAGAAAGTGAGCAAAATACCGAACCCAGACTAAAAATCACAAGTGCGGAAATGAATACCTTTTTGGTTCCGAATTTATCCGCCAAAACACCGCTGATTGGCATAATAATCGCCAGTGTGAGAACATAGGAAATCACGGCATTCTGCATATTCAGAGTGGATTCGTTCAGTTCTTTTGCGATGGCAGGAAGCGAAGTATTGAGAATGGTGGAATCCAGCATTTGCATAAAAATGGCGGTTCCCAAAACAAGAGGCAGGATTTTTTTGGTTTGATCGGTGGCTTTAGGTGGTACGGAATTCATTCACTATTATTTCTCCAAAATTTAATCTTTTAATTCACCGCCGGTTCCTGTTGGCTGAGACAATGGAAACTTCCCAGTCCCCAGATTATATCGGTGGAATCAATTCCTACAACGGTTCTTTCGGGAAAACATTTCTGAATAATACTCAGAGCAATCGGATCTTTGTCGCAACGGTAAGTTGGTACAATCACATGTTTGTTGGAAATGTAAAAATTCGCATACGAAGCCGGTAAACGCTGATCTTCCCAAATCAAAGGATCGGGCATTGGCAATTCAATGATATTTAAAGCAGTGCCGTCCATCAATTTCATTTCCTTTAATTGACGAAGATTGTTCTGTAGAATTTCATAATTGTCGTCTTCAGGGTTTTCTTCAACAACCGTCAGAACCGTATTTTCGTTCACAAAACGAATGGTATCATCCACATGACCATCCGTATCATCACCCACAATTCCATCGTCCACCCAAAGAATCTGATCCACACCATAAAAATCTTTCAGATAATTTTCAATTTCTTCCTGATTAAATTGTGAATTCCGGTTTGGATTTAAAAGGCAGGATTTTGAAGTCAGAATTGTTCCTTTTCCGTTGAATTCCACACTTCCGCCTTCCATGATAATTCCGGGATGAAAAACAGGAATTTGAAATTCCTCACCAATTCTGGTCGGTACCACATCATCCAGATCAAAAGGTGGATATTTTCCGCCCCACGCATTGAAATTCCAATCGACAATAATTTTTGGTTCTTCCGCTTTGGGATTCACCAAGAAAGCCGGACCGTGATCGCGGCACCACGCATCGTTTGTCGGATTAAAATAAAATTCGATATTCTCCAGATTGGCTCCGGTTTGCAGAATACAATCCATCGCAAATTTGCGCATTTCCTCATCACGAACGTTGATACGGACAAATTCATCTTCGGAAAGAACCTTGATAAATTCGCAATATTTAGGATAAATCGCTTCAATTTTTCCCGGCCAGGATTCTTCTTTATGCGGCCACGAAAGCCAGGTTGCTTCGTGCGGTTCCCATTCTGCCGGAAAACGGTAGCCGAGTTGTTTTGGGGTTTTGAAGTCCGATGTCGGAAGACCGATGTCGGAAGATGTATCGTTATTATTTGAATTTTGATTATTCATTTTCAAGTTTTTTGATGAGTGCGGAAATCATTGCTAAAATTTCTTCACTCATTTGATATATTTTTTCAAAATTTTCTTCAGTTATGATACTTCTTTCACGAGCCAGAAATATACAACCAACAACTTCTATATTTGATCTAAGAGAATATCTCAAAAATCGAATAAATTCTGGATTAGATTGACCAGTTGAACCTTCAGCAATATTGAGAGAAACTGAATCTGATGCACGTTTAATTTGGGAAGCTAAAACGAAAACTTCCTCTTTTGGAAAATCTTTCGTCACGGTATTTACTAAAGAACTCAATTCCAAAGCTCTTTGCCAAACACGTAATTTTTCAAATTTGAATGCCATAATTACAGTCCGAAGTTAGATAACCGAAGTCCGAAGACGTCGCATTATATGTATTCTATTTAATTTCAAAAAGTAAAATATCTTAATTAGACCAATCTTTTAATCTTCTGACATCCGACTTCCGTCTTCCGACTAAAATTATTCCTCATCCAAAAACCGTTTGGTAATCGGCTGGTAAGAATCAATTCTTCGGTCGCGGAGGAAAGGCCAGTGTTTGCGGAAATAATCAGATTCATTCAAATCCAGTTCTGTTACCACCACTTCTTCCTGATCGTGAGATCCCAGATAAAGAAGTTTTCCCTGCGCATTGGTAACGAAACTTCCGCCCCAGAATTTCATGGCTCCTTCCTGCTCAAAACCCACACGGTTTACCGAAACCACCGGAACTCCGTTGGCAACCGCATGCGAACGCTGAATGGTTTGCCACGCATTATATTGATCTTTGTTGGTTTCTTCATCCTGATCCGTTGCCCAACCGATTGCGGTGGGATAAAACATAATTTCAGCACCTTTCAAAGCGGTAATTCTGGACGCTTCCGGATACCACTGATCCCAGCAAATTAAAACACCGATGGTTGCAAATTTTGTTTTAAATACCTTATACCCCAAATCGCCGGGTGTGAAATAGAATTTTTCATAAAATGCCGGATCATCGGGAATGTGCATTTTGCGGTATTTTCCGAGATAAGTGCCGTCGGCATCGATAACAGCAGTCGTATTGTGATACAATCCCTGCGCTCTTTTTTCGAAAAGCGAAGCGATAATCACAACACCGGATTCTTTTGCCACTGCCGAAAGTGCATCCGTAGAAGGACCGGGAATGGCTTCTGCCAATTCAAAATTATCATAATCTTCCACATCGCAGAAATAAAGCGACGTGAACAATTCCTGCAAACAGACAATCTGCGCACCTTTTGCAGCAGCTTCTTTTATCTTTTCAATGGCTTTATCCAGATTTTGCTGTTTGTCTTTTACACAGCTTGTCTGAACCGTTCCTATTTTTACTTTTGACATTTTATGAATGATTTTATGCAAAAATAAGGTTTTATTTCTGTTTTTGCTGAATGCAGAATCTCCAACGAAAACTACGTGAAGTCTAAAAAAAACTTTTCCAAAGTTTAGAACTTTGGAAAAGTTGATGATTATTTATTGGGAGCGTTGTTAGGGCTTTGAGCCCTAACAACGCTTTCAACGCTTTGCTTAATACGCCGTTTCATGCACATTCACGGCTCTTCCACTTGGATCGTTCATTTTTTTGAAGGCCTCGTCCCATTCCAAAGCAATCGGTGTGGAACACGCAACAGAAGGAACGGAAGGAACAGTTCCTGCTGAAGTTTCGCTTGGAAAATGTTCTTCAAAAATAGTTCTGTAACGGTATTCTTCTTTGTTTTGTGGGGTGTTTAGCGGGAAACGGAATTTTGCGTTTTCCATCATTTCATCAGAAACCTCTTTTTCCGCAATTTCTTTCAGCGTATCAATCCATGAATAGCCCACTCCATCGGAGAATTGCTCTTTCTGTCGCCACGCCACTTCTGGTGGAAGTAAATCTTCAAATGCCTTTCTGAGCACCCATTTTTCCATTTTCCCTTCTGCTTTGTTAATCATTTTATCTTTCGGATTCACCGTCATGGCCACATCCATAAATTCTTTATCCAGAAAAGGAACACGACCTTCAATTCCCCAACTCATCAGTGCTTTGTTGGCTCTCAAACAATCATACAAATGAAGTTTAGACAATTTTCTTACCGTTTCATCATGAAATTCTTTCGCATTCGGCGCTTTATGGAAATAGAGATAGCCACCAAACAATTCATCAGAACCTTCACCAGAAAGCACCATTTTTATTCCCATTGATTTAATGACTCTTGCCAGAAGATACATCGGCGTGGAAGCTCTGATCGTGGTAACATCATACGTTTCCAAATGATAAATGACATCGCGAATCGCATCCAGACCTTCCTGAACGGTAAAATTCACTTCATGGTGAACCGAACCGATATGATCGGCTACTTTTTTTGCTGCAATTAAATCCGGAGAACCGACCAATCCGACCGCGAAACTGTGCAAACGCGGATACCACGCTTCCTGAGTGTCGCCGCTTTCAATACGGTTTTTGGCATATTTCGCCGTAACAGCAGAAATAATGGAAGAATCCAAACCGCCGGAAAGCAAAACGCCATACGGAACATCGGACATCAACTGTCTGTGAACAGCCGCTTCTAACGATTCGCGGATTTTTGAAATATCAGTTACGTTATCTTTTACATCATCATAACTTTCCCAATCTCTTTTGTACCATTGTTGCAGTTCATGACCATCGGGGCTGAACAAGAAATGCCCCGGAAGAAAAGTTTCGATGGTATTGCAAACGCCTTCCAAAGCTTTCAGTTCGGAAGCCACATAAAAGTTTCCGTTTTTGTCCCACCCCTGATACAGCGGGCAAATTCCCATGTGATCGCGGGCAATGAGGTAAATATCATTTTCAATATCATAGAGCGCAAATGCAAAAATTCCGTTGAGTTTTTCGATGAAATTTTTTCCGTCTCTTTCGTATAAAGCGAGGATTACTTCGCAGTCGGATTTGGTTTGAAATTCATAATTTGGAAACTCTTTTCTCAGTTCCTGATGGTTGTAAATTTCACCGTTTACCGCCAGAACCACTTTTCCGTCTTTTGAAAAAAGTGGCTGTTTCCCGGAAGTCGGATCCACAATTGCCAGACGCTCATGGGAAAAAATGGTTTTATCGTTTTGGAAAACGCCGCTCCAATCCGGACCGCGGTGACGGATTTTTTTGGACATTTCCAGTATTTGAGGTCTTAAAGTTTCAGTTTTCTGTTTTGCATCAAACAAGCATACTATTCCGCACATTTTATATTTTTTTTTAAAATAAATTAAAGTGATTTACTATTTTCTAATGGCAATATTACAAGTTAAATGAATAAATTAAAAACAAAAATATCATATTAAGAATATTTTTCGTAATTAATATTCATAAAAGAATGAATTTAAACCAAAATTGCCCAAAAATAAAATTTTGGTTAAAAAATTTTACAGAAAGCATTGCATCACTTCATGCATTTTTTCACTATTGGTATCCAATACGATAAAAAATAGATATAATTCTTTCATGTTTCAAGAATTTCTATAAAGAAAATTTGGACTGAGAAATTGCTTCGTTGCATTACATTCCTTGTAATGACAGACGTTGTATTAAGGGATTCTTTGATTGATTTTAAAAGCAGAAATTATCATCTGAATTCGAAAAATCTATTCAATAAACAGAAAAAAACGAGTAAAAAAAACCATAAGAAAAAAAATATTAATAAATATTGATTTATGATAATTTTTATGAAAAAATATTAGTCTTTATTTGCTTTACATTTTCATCATTTGTGTTTTTTATGCCTTTCTGCTGCTTCATGCGCAGAAAGGTTTTTATTTATCCAAACGTTCAATAAGTGCCATATAAAATCCGTCGTAGCCTTGGCTCGGCATAATTTTCTCGTCTTTAATCAATTTAAAATCAGGATTATTTTTCAGGAAAGTTTCCACTTGAAGATTATTCTCGGAAGGTAAAATCGAGCAGGTAGCATAAATCATTTTGCCCCCTTTCTTCAGAATTTTTGAATAATCCTGCAAGATCTGTTGCTGTTCGTTTTTGATTCTATTGATAAAATCCTCATCAATTTTCCATTTACTGTCGGGATTTCTTTTCAAAACGCCCAATCCGGAACATGGTGCGTCAATCAGCAATCGGTCTGCTTTTTCGTGAAGTCTTTTGATGACTTTATTATCCGAAATTTCACGGGTTTCAATATTATGAGCACCGGCGCGTTTTGCCCTTCTTTTCAGTTCTGCCAGTTTCCAGCCATGAATATCAAGGGCGATAATCTGTCCTTTATTTTTCATTAAAGATGCCAAATGCAGGGTTTTTCCTCCTGCTCCGGCGCAAACATCCACCACACGTTGCCCTTCTTTTACATCAAGAAAATATCCGATTTCCTGAGAACTCGCATCCTGAACCTCAAAAAGTCCGTCTTTAAAAGCTGAGGTGAGAAATACATTTTTCTTTTCTTCCAATTGCACCGCCTCCGGATAGCTTCTGAGGGTTTGGCTCACCACATTTTCTTCTGCAAGTTCTTTTACCAGCTCATTTGGAGTTGTTTTCAGGGTGTTGGCACGCAATACCGTGGGCGCTTGTTCGTTCAATGCTGAAAGTTCCCTTTCCCACTTCTCTCCCAATTCTTTTTGCAGGGTTTCCACCAACCATTCGGGAACGGAATATTCAATCGCTTTTGTGGGAACGGTTCCTTTTTTCAGTTTGGTGAGAATATCTGCAGTTTTAATCCCATCGAATTCTTCAAATTTTTTATAATGAGTTTTTGTCCAAAGCAGATACGCCAGAATTAATTTGTAAATATTGGATGGTTTTACGCCTTCCCCCATATAATATTCCAAACGTTTTTTCCAGCGGATGATGTTATAAAAAATCTCAGAAACCACGGCTCTGTCCTGACTTCCCCATTTTTTGTGGGCTTTCAAAAGGCGCTCGATGACTTTATCGGCGTATTTATTTTTTTCAAAAAAAGTTTCCTGTAGCGCATCGTGAATCCCGATAAGCAGGTTGCGGTGTATGAGTTCCATAAAAACAGAGCCGCTTTTGTGCGGCTCTGCAAAAATAGTGAATATTTTGGAGGTGTTATATTTAAAAACTCACTGCGTGAATTTTTGTAATTGAGCAATTTCTCATGTTCGTTATTTTCGGATGAATTTAGAGGTAAGAATTCCTCCATTTGTGTGAATTCTGGTTACACCACCACCCTTTTGATTTAAAATTAACTATTTGATAATGTGATAAATAGTTATTGAAAAACATCAAAAAACCTTGCGCGTAATTACAGGAAATTGTAATTTTAGAGTATAAAAAGTAGCAAAACATTAGGTAAAACAAAAGTGCTTCGGAAACTGAAAAGAAAACTTCCGGAAATTGTTATGAAGAGCTATGAAGACGTTTTTAAAACTTATCTCAAAATGCTTACTCAAAGAACGCGCACAAAAGATAGAGTTTACAGTCTTCATAAGGCACAGATTGCTTGCATTGGGAAGACGAAAGCGGGAAAGAATTACGAGTTCAAGACAAAATTGGAGGTATAAGAGGTCTGATTTTTTTTAAGAGGTGACTATGTTTGAATAAAAAACCGCCCCAAAAAGGCGGTTTAAATAGTAATATTTTTTTAAAAAAATTGTTAGAATTTATATCCTAAACCAATCTGGAAAAAGCTATTGGTCAATTTATAATCATCTCCATCCTCATTCTTTGCAAGGTTACTTACCCCAAAATTATATCTTGCATCAAAAAACAATCCGTTAGCTAAATTATATTCAGCTCCTACAAAAGGTGCTAAATTAAGCGTTTTAGTAAATTCTTTAATATCTTCTTCACCACTATCACTTTCTGTTTCTCCACCAGCGGTCCATGTTTCTGACCATTTAGATTTTGCCGATGTAATAATACCAAAGTTAAGACCTGCTCCCACATTAAATGAATCCGTAATATAATATTTTGCTCCAACAGGAATAAGCAATGTCCCCAGCTCTAATTTATTTTCACTCTTGAAAGAAAATGTAGTGCCTTCAAAAGATTCGGTACCTTCTTCAGTTTCTTTCCCTCCAAGCGGTGAATACAAAATTTCCGCCTGCAAAGCAAATTTACTGCTGAATTTATGCTCAACTAAAGCTCCTACATAAAAAGTAGATTTAGGATCCGAAGACTCAGATTCGCCATCAGACTCAGCTTTAATAGTAGACAAAGAATACCCTGCTTTCGCTCCAAATTTTGTTTGAGCATTCATTGCTCCAAATAGTGCAATAGCACCTAAAAGAATAGTTTTTTTCATGATTATTTAAAATTTAAATTATCGCAAATATATAAATATTTTACTTATTCACAATTTTTTCACAATTTTTTACACATTTACAAATTAAAAAAAGAAATTAAGCGTAAAAAAATCACTTCTCTAAAAAATAAAATAAGGATAATCTATTTTAAATAACAAACAAAACGAGCATTAAACAGAGTTATTACGCAAAATAAATTTCGTTGTTTTATTAATAACTCTTTAAATAAATACTAACAGTACTACTTAATATGGAAATGTGGATTACTCATCTCTCAACCGTTTTTCTTCATTACCATATGCATGAATAATTTTACGGACTACAGGATGCCGAACCACATCTTCTTCTGTTAAATGAATAAAACCAATTTCGTTTACCCCTTTCAGAATTCGCATGGCTTCTTTAAGTCCGGATTTCTGTTTCAGTGGCAAATCGACCTGGCTCGGATCTCCGGTTATGATGAATTTAGCGTTCATCCCCATTCTTGTAAGAAACATTTTCATTTGGGAATGCGTGGTATTTTGTGCTTCATCCAGAATGACAAAGGCTTCATCCAGAGTTCTTCCCCGCATAAACGCCAATGGCGCTACTTCAATCACTTTTTTTTCTATAAAACCTTCCAGTTTTTCGTGCGGAATCATGTCCCGAAGCGCATCATATAAAGGCTGCAAATAAGGATCGAGTTTTTCTTTCAGATCACCGGGAAGAAATCCCAAACTTTCTCCGGCTTCCACAGCAGGGCGCGTTAAAATAATTCTTTTCACTTCTTTATCGCGAAGAGCTCTTGCTGCCAAAGCAACACTGGTATAGGTTTTCCCGGTTCCGGCAGGACCAATGGCAAATACCATATCTTTTTTCTCCACTTCCTTCACCAACTTTTTCAGATTGGTGGTTTTGGCTTTAATTACTTTACCATTTACCCCTTTTACAATAATATCCTGATCAAAAACCAATTGCTTTTCAGTTTCGTCTTTCATGTTCAGAATATTCTCCACATCTTTCAACTGTATGGAATTGTTCCGGGAAATAAAACTGACAATATCATCGAGTTTGGCTTTGAGAACATCCAGTGCTTCCTGCGTTCCCATCGCAAAAATATGATAATCGCGACCTGTAATTTTTAAGGTAGGAAAACTTGATTTTATAAGATTGAAATACTGATTGTTGACCCCGTAAAATGTTTTGGCATCAATGCCGGAAATTTCGTAATTAAGTTCAAACATTAATTGTATGGAATTAAAGATTAGTGGAGTAAATTTAGGATAAAAAAAGATTAAAATCCATTTTACTTTTCCACAATCTTAGAGCCTGTGATAATTTTACCGAAATTTTTCACATAGCCTCAGAAAATCATCTTTGCTAAATTTTGATGCTCTTTTGAGCGAGTCATTGCGAGGAACGAAGCAATCAACTTCCTATTTTTGATTTAGCCCGCTAAATCTGCAAACATGAAGCATAAAATCCA
>DALZZF010000021.1:0-33271 GCA_031987605.1 Bergeyella sp.
GAAGTAGAAAATACGCTCAAAAGAGCATCAAAATTTAGCAAAGATGATTTTCTGATGCTATATAAAAAAAATTTGGTAAAATTTTAAACAGGCTCTAAGTGTTTTTTTATCCACCATGAATCACGAAAAATATATCCAGCGTTGTATTGATCTCGCCAAAAAAGCCGAAGGCGAAACCTATCCCAATCCTTTGGTGGGAAGTGTGATTGTGCACAACGAAAAAATTATTGGTGAAGGCTATCACAAAAAAGCCGGGCAACCGCATGCGGAAATTAATGCCATACAATCCGTGAAAGATGCCTCACTCCTTCCCTTTTCGGATATTTATGTTTCCCTTGAACCCTGTTCACATTTCGGAAAAACGCCGCCCTGCGCTTTGAAAATTACAGAAATCGGTTTTAAACGTGTGATTATCGGAACTCTTGATCCGCACGAAAAAGTGAACGGTAAAGGAAAAAAGATCATCGAAGATGCTGGAATTGAAGTGATTGATGGTATTCTGGAAAAAGAATGCCAGAAACTCAACAAAAGGTTTTTCACTTTCCATCAAAAAAAACGACCGTATATTATTTTGAAATGGGCAGAATCTGCGGATGGATTTTTGGATCAGAATTTTAAACCGGTTCCGATTGGAAACCCATTAACCAAACAGTTTGTTCATGTTTTGAGAAGTCGCGAACATGCCATTCTGGTAGGAACTCAAACGGCTTTGAACGATAATCCGAGTTTAACCACACGAGAAATTACAGGAAGAAATCCGATTCGGGCTCTGATTGATTTTGATTTAAAAGTACCACAGGATTTTCAATTGTACAATAATGAAGCAAAGACATTTATTTTCAATACAATCAAAGAAGGAATTGAAGAAAACATTCATTTCATTAAAGTAAAAAGGACCCATTTTCCGGAACAACTTCTGGAAAAATTATACGAGCATCATATCCAGTCCGTTTTAGTGGAAGGTGGAAGATTTACGCTGCAAGAGTTCATCAATGCAGGAATTTGGGATGAAGCCATCGTCATTAAAAATCCTAATCTGTTTTTAAAAAACGGAACCAAAGCTCCAGCATTTAATTTCACACCTGAGAAAGTGGAAAATTTCCGGGATAATGTGGTGGAGTTTCACAAAAAGAATTTCTAAAAAATGTTCGAGTATAACACTATCCAATCCTCCATTGAAAATATTCTGATGAAGGAAAAAGGAAGCAAATTCATCGGATTTGCCTATCCTGTTTCCAATGAAAATGATTTGAAAAAAAATCTGGAAAAACTTCGGGAAGAACATCCGAAAGCCACGCATCATTGTTATGCGTTTCGAATGGGAATTCAGGGTGAAAATTATCGCGCCAATGACGATGGTGAACCTTCAGGGAGCGCAGGTTTGCCGATTTATAATCAGCTTTTGGCGCACGACATTACCAATGTTTTGGTGGTGGTGATCCGATATTTTGGCGGAACAAAATTAGGCGTAGGCGGTTTGGTAAAAGCCTACAAAGAATCGGCAAAACTGACGCTGGATGAAGCCAAAATCATTACCAAGGAACTGGAAACCACCCTTGAACTTACTTTCCCTTTTGAACATCAAAATACCATTTTTACCCTGCTGAATAAGTTCGATGCTAAAATCCAGAATTTCGATGCACAGGAAACCTGCATGATTACCGCGATCATTAAAACCTCTCAAAAAGAAAACATCTCGGAAATTTTGTCCGAGATGCATTTAATATCTTTTGAATTTCTGGATTAAAGGATTTGCAATTATTCTTTCAAAGAGTAATGACTTTCTAGCAAATTCCCAAATCACAATTCGTAAATCAAAAATCGTAATTCCCTAATCTCTTCTTCCGGAAAGCATGGATGCGAAATAAATCAACTGTGCCAGAGAACCGAGTGCCGCAACTACATAGGTTCTTGCCGCCCATTTTAGGGCATCTTTTGCTCCGGCATATTCCTGAGGAATCAAAGTTCCGGATTTTTCCAACCATGCCAATGCTCTGTTGCTGGCATCATATTCCACCGGTAAAGTTACAAAAGCAAAAAGTGTTGTGATGGCAAATAACGCTACACCAATGGCTAAAATGGTTTTATTTCCGCTCATTGCCATGACCACAATTCCTCCCATTAATACAAACTGAAGCAGTTTTGATGAAATATTCACCATCGGCACCAATTTCGACCGAAGTTGCAGCATCGAATATCCGACTGCATGCTGAACAGCGTGTCCGCATTCGTGCGCGGCAACGGCAGCAGCGGCGGCATTTCTTTGCATATATACTTCTTCGGAAAGATTTACGGTTTTGTCTAATGGATTATAATGGTCGGTTAACTGTCCCGGAACCGAAACTACCTGTACATCAGTAATTCCGTTATCCCGAAGCATTTTTTCAGCCACTTCTTTTCCGGAAAGATTATTTTGGAGATGAAGTTGGGAATAATATGCAAATTTAGAACGGAGTTTGCTCTGAACATACATGCTGATAAGAAAAATAGCACCGATAATTAAGTAATAACCTGTCATTTTTTTAAATTTAATTTTCGGTCATAAAAGTATAAAAAACGTGCCAAAGTTCCGTAATTTCCAGATATAAATTATCTTTGCTTTTTGAAGCAGCAAAATGTCCGAAATCACCATAAAAGAAGCCACCAATACTGCGGAAATGGAACAGTTCGTTCGGTTTCCTATGGAATTGTACAAAAACAATCCGAATTATGTACCGCCGTTAATCAACGACGAGAAAAACATCTGGAACAAAATAGAAAATCCGGCGCTGAACTATTCCGAATTCAAACTTTATCTTGCCTTTAAAAATCATAAAGTGGTTGGAAGAATTGCTGTTATGATTAACCACAAAGAAGAACTGGAACTCGGAATCAGGAAAGTGCGTTTTGGCTGGCTGGATTTTATTGATGATTTAGAAGTTACAAAAGCATTGATTGACACTGCCATTGCTTACGCAAAATCAAAAAATATCGAAAAAATCGAAGGTCCGATGGGATTTACCAATCTGGATAAAGCCGGAATGCTGACAATGGGATTCGATAAACTGGCCACTATGATCGGCATTTACAATTTTGAATATTATCCCGAACATCTTGAAAAACTCGGACTGAAAAAAGAAAAAGAATGGGTGGAATTTGAATTGATGTTTCCTGAAGTTCTTCCAGAAAAAATCCTGAAATTCAATGAATTAATCAAACAAAAATACAAACTTAACGTTCTGAAATTCAATAGTAAAAAAGAAATTCTTCCTTTGGTGGAACCCATGTTTAAACTGTTGGACGAAACCTATAAAACACTCTCCACTTACACGCCGATTACAGAAGAACAGATTAAGATGTACAAGGAAAAATATTTTGGTTTTATCGACAAAGATTTTATCATCTGCATCGAAGACGAAAATCATCAACTGATTTCTTTTGCCATTACCATGCCTTCCTATTCCAAAGCGCTCCAGAAAGCCAACGGAAAGTTGTTTCCTTTTGGTTGGTATCACTTGTTACAGGCAGGAAAAAAGAATGACCGTGCCAATTTTTACCTGATCGGAATTCATCCCGAATACCAGCGAAGAGGTGTAACTTCAATTATTTTCAAAGGAATTCATGATGTTTTTAAAAAGAAAGGCGTGAAATATCTGGAAACCAACCCTGAGTTGGAAGAAAATAAAAATGTGCAACTGCTCTGGCAGGATTACAATCCGAAAAATCACAAACGCAGAAGAACCTACTCCATGAATGTACAATAACAACGGAAACCAAAATCATGAAAAAACACCTGACCATTTACGCGGTTCTTATTGTACTGTTTGTGATCTATAATTTCTTTTTTAAAATTGGGGACGATAGAACCAATACCGCCGTTAACATCCTTTTTGCCAGCATCCTTTTCGCTTATATCGCCTTTATGGCATTTGTGCTCGTAAAAAAAATGGGCAAAAAAAAGTAATTTTTAATCATTCTAAATTATCCATTTCACCTTTCGTTTACCAGATTTCAGTTTGGTAAATTTCCTCTTTTATACTTATTTAACTAAATTTGCACCTTGATAGAGGTATGTTGTGGCGAAAACAAAATTTTTCCTTTTTGCCCTTCAGCAAATAATAATCACGATATGAACTTACCAGAAAATTATATTCCGATTCTCATTCAGGCAGCCGTAGGGCTTTCGTTTGTACTTCTTTCTATTTTGGGTACGCATTTTTTAGGGCCTAAAGTAAATTCAAAAAAGAAAAATGAAAACTTTGAATGTGGTTATGAACTGGAAGGTGATGCCAGAACCCCGTTTTCTGTAAAATATTTCCTTACCGCAATCTTATTCGTACTGTTCGATATTGAGATTGTATTTTTCTATCCTTATGCCGTCAACTTCAGAGAATTTGGTTTTGAAGGATTCTTGGCTGTCCTCACTTTTGTGGCCGTATTCTTTGCCGCATTTTTCTATGTTTGGAAAAGAGGCGCACTGGATTGGGATAAATAATGGAGGAAGGAGTAAAGTTATTTAAATTTAAAAAAGAAAAAAATGTCAGATAATAAACCCGTTGTAAGAATGGATGCTCCGGCTCCTGATGGTTACGAAGGAGAAGGATTTTTCGCCACCAAGCTCAGCAGCATCATTGGTATGGCAAGAAGTTATTCTCTTTGGCCGCTTCCTTTCGCTACATCATGTTGCGGAATTGAATTTATGGCCGTGCTGAATCCTACCTACGATGCCTCAAGATTCGGGATGGAAAGAAACTCTTTTTCTCCAAGACAGGCAGATATGCTGATGGTTTGCGGAACTATTTCCAAAAAACTGGCTCCAATACTTCAACAGGTCTATACCCAAATGGCAGAACCAAAATGGGTAATTGCGGTAGGCGCTTGTGCTTCCAGCGGTGGAATTTTCGATACCTATTCCGTACTTCAGGGAATTGATAAAATTATTCCTGTGGACGTGTATGTTCCAGGATGTCCGCCAAGACCTGAACAAATTATTGAAGGGGTAATGCAGTTACAGGAAATTTCGCAGAGCGAAAGTTTAAGAAGAAGGGATACACCGGAATACAAAGCACTATTAGAATCTTACGGAATCGGATAATTATGGAAATGACCAACGAATTTGTTTTAGAAGCCATCAATCGCGAATTTCCGGATGCCGTGATTGAAAGCAGCGAACCATACGGATTTCTTACTGTTGAAATTAAAAAATCCGAAATCAAAAAAGTGATTCACCATTTGAAGGAATCTTCACTGGAAATCAACTTTCTGACGGATATTTGTGGCATTCATTACCCCGAACTTCCTGAAAAAGAACTGGGCGTAATTTACCATCTTCACAATATGAAAACCGGGTTCAGAATTCGCTTAAAAGCATTCGGACCAAGAGAAAATATTGAATTTGAAACCCTTACCGATTTATGGGTAGGTGCCAACTGGATGGAAAGAGAAACTTTTGATTTCTACGGAATTAAATTCAAAGGACATCCGGATCTGAGAGTAATTCTGAATATGCCGGAACTGGGCTATCACCCCATGCTGAAAGAATATGCACTGGAAGATGGTACCCGTACCGATAAAGATGATAAAATGTTCGGTAGATAAAAATTTTGAATTGAGATGTTCTGAAATTTTAAATGATTTTAAAATTAAATTTTCAAACCTCAAATCTGCAATCTAAAAAAATATGAAAGACAACGCACTTTCCAATATCCTGAATAATTACGAATCCAAGGAACAGATTGACGGACAGCTTTATACGCTGAACCTCGGTCCTACCCACCCTTCCACACACGGGATTTTCCAGAATGTCCTTACCATGGACGGGGAACGAATTCTTCATGCAGAACAAACCGTAGGATATATTCACCGCGCTTTTGAAAAAATTTCAGAACGTAGAAATTTTGCACAGATCACTACTTTAACAGACCGTATGAACTACTGCTCCGCTCCAATCAACAATATTGGTTGGCACATGACGGTAGAAAAACTCATTGGTTGTGAAGTTCCGAAACGCGTGGATTATATGCGAATCATCATGATGGAACTGGCAAGAATTGCCGATCACATGGTGTGCAACGGCGTAATTGCGATGGATGCCGGAGCGATTACCGGACTTACCTATCTTTTCCGCGAAAGAGAAGCCATTTACGAAATGTATGAGCAGATCTGCGGAGCAAGAATGACCACAAACATGGGAAGAATTGGAGGTTTTGAAAGAGATTTCAACCCAAAATTCCATGAATTGCTGCAAACCTGGTTGAAAAAATTCCCGAAAATCTGGGGACAGTTCTGTACCCTGAACGAAAGAAACAGAATTTTCATGGAAAGAACCATCGGTGCAGGTCCTATTTCAGCAGAAAGAGCATTGAATTACAGCTTTACCGGTCCGAACTTAAGAGCAGCAGGAGTTGATTATGATGTTCGCGTTGCACAACCTTATTCCTCTTATGATGATTTTGATTTCATCGTTCCCGTAGGAACCGGCGGCGATACTTACGACCGTTTTATGGTACGCCAGCATGAAGTTTGGGAAAGTTTAAAAATCATCGAGCAAGCCTATAAAAACCTTCCTGAAGGACCATTCCATGCAGATGTACCAGAATTCTACCTTCCTGAAAAAGCAGATGTTTACAAAAAAATGGAAGCCCTGATTTACCATTTCAAAATTGTAATGGCAGAAACAGAAATTCCGAAAGGAGAAGTCTACCACTGCATTGAAGGCGGAAACGGAGAATTAGGATTCTATTTGGTAAGCGATGGCGGAAGAAGCCCATACAGACTGCATTTCCGCAGACCTTGCTTTATTTATTATCAGGCATATCCGGAAATGATTCAGGGAGCAATGATTTCGGATGCCGTAGTTACCATGAGTTCAATGAATATTATTGCAGGGGAACTGGATGCTTAGGCAAGATCCAAGTAAAAAGTGCCATGTGGTGAAACCCTTGAAAAAGGAATAAAGATTTTAAAAGACGTACACTGTACATTTACAAGATAAAAAAATGAGCGAAACCATAGCTTTTAAACCTGAAACATTAACTCAGGTACATAAAATTATCGCACGCTATCCGGAAGGAAGACAAAAATCTGCCCTGATTCCGGTACTGCACCTTGCACAGAAAGAATTCGGCGGATGGCTGGATGTTCCGGTAATGGATTATGTGGCAGAAGTCCTCAGCATTAAACCGATTGAAGTATATGAAGTGGCTACATTCTATACCATGTTCAATATGAAACCGGTCGGAAAATATGTTTTAGAAGTTTGCAGAACCGGACCTTGCATGGTAAGAGGAAGCGAAAAAATCCTCGACTACATCCGTACAAAACTGAATATAAAAGATGGTGAAACCACAGAAGACGGACTTTTCACCCTCAAACCTGCGGAATGTCTTGGCGCTTGTGGCTATGCACCCATGATGCAGTTGGGAAAATTTTATCATGAAAATTTAACCATTGAAAAAGTAGACGAAATCCTTGAACTTTGCCGTCAGGGAGCCGTTGCAATAGATTAAATCTTAAGGAAATGAGCAAAAAACTTTTATTAAAAGATGCCCATGTAGAAGGAATTCGTTACTTCGATGTGTACCGTAAACAAGGCGGTTACGAAGCAGCCGAAAAAGCATTGAAGATGACTCCCGAAGAAATTTTGGAAGAAGTAAAAGCTTCCGGACTTCGTGGTCGTGGTGGCGCTGGTTTCCCTACAGGAATGAAATGGAGTTTCCTCGCAAAACCGGAAGGCATCCCAAGACATTTGGTGGTAAATGCCGACGAATCCGAACCGGGAACCTTCAAAGACCGGTATTTGATGGAATATCTTCCACACCTTTTGATTGAGGGAATGTTGATTTCTTCATTCTGCTTGGGATCCAATACTTCCTATATTTATATTCGCGGTGAGTATTCTTGGATTCCCGATATTCTGGAGGAAGCCATTGAAGAAGCCAAAAAAGCTGGATTCCTCGGTAAAAATATTTTAGGAACCGGTTACGATCTGGAAATTTATGTACAAAGAGGTGCCGGAGCTTACATCTGTGGTGAAGAAACCGCTTTGCTCGAATCTTTGGAAGGAAAAAGAGGAAATCCGAGATTAAAACCACCTTTCCCTGCGGTAAAAGGAGCTTGGGAAAGACCAACCGTAGTAAATAACGTAGAATCCATTGCAGCAATCGTTCCGATCATCAACATTACCGGTGCGGAATATGCCAAAATCGGTGTTGGACGATCAACAGGTACAAAACTGATTTCAGCCTGTGGAAACATCAATAAACCGGGAGTTTACGAAATTGATATGACCATTACCGTGGAAGAATTCATCTATTCTGATGAATACTGTGGCGGAATTCCGAACGGGAAAAAACTCAAAGCTTGTATTCCCGGAGGAAGTTCAGTACCGATTCTTCCTGCCAATCTTCTTTTAAAAACCATTAATGGCGAACCGAGATACATGAACTATGAATCTCTTGCAGACGGCGGTTTTGCTACCGGAACCATGATGGGATCCGGAGGTTTTGAAGTATTGGATGAAGATCAGTGTATTGTAGAACACACAATGACTTTATCAAGATTTTATGCCCACGAAAGCTGCGGACAATGTACTCCATGCCGCGAAGGAACTCCGTGGATGTATAAAATCCTGAAAAAAATAAATAACGGAGAAGGAACAATGGAAGATATTGATTTGCTTTGGGACATCCAGAGAAAAATTGAAGGAAACACCATTTGTCCGTTGGGTGATGCCGCAGCTTGGCCTGTAGCAGCAGCAATCCGTCATTTCCGGGATGAATTTGAATGGCATGTGAAAAATCCGGAACTTAGCCAAAAACAAAATTACGGATTGGCCAATTATGCCGATCCAATCCCTGTTGCTGTTAAGGAATAAGATCAGAACAATAAAGTAGAGAAATTGAAAAAATATATAAGCCTTTTCGTTTTATTGGCTGGTTTAAGTATAAAAGCACAAAATGAACCATTCAGAAAAGGATCGATAATGGTATTTTGGGGTTGGAATTTTTCAGCATATTCCAAGTCCGATATTCATTTTAAAGGAAATGGGTACGACTTTCAACTACACAATGTAGCGGCACAGGACAGACAAAGTGAGTTTAATTTTAATACCTATTTTAATCCGGGGAACATTACAATTCCTCAAGTAAATTATAGAATTACGTATTTCCCGAAAGATAATTTCGGTATAACGTTGGGAATGGATCATATGAAATATGTGATGAATCAAAATCAAACCATAGCATTTACGGGATACATTGATAATCCCGACTATGCAGCATATGTGCAAAATGGAAAAATTGATCTCAGCCAGCCTGGATTTCTAAGATTTGAACATACAGACGGACTGAATTATATCAATATAGGAGCACAAAAATATTTGCATTTAATAAATAAAAAAAATATTGATTTATATTGGGGATATGGTGCAGGTATAGGAGCTTTATTGCCCAAATCCAATATCACGCTTATGGAAAATAAAAGAAGCGACCGCTTTCACCTAGCAGGATTTGGAACCGATATTCGGACTACAGTAACGTTGGTTGCATTGCAACATGTAGCTTTACAAATCGAGGGCAAATATGGGTATATTAATATGCCAGATATCAAAACCACTCTCAATAATAAACCCGACAAAGCAAGTCAGGATTTTGTTTATGGAGAATTTGATTTTGGAATCGGATATACTTTTGGAACCAGAAAAATAAATTAAAAAAGCATTTGCTTAAAAGATATTATGAGCGAAGAAGTAAAAAAATTCAAAGTAACCATAGACGGACAAACCACCGAAGTTTTGCCCGGTACTTCCATTTTGGAAGCGGCTCGGCAAATCGGAGGAAAATCGGTTCCGCCGGCAATGTGCTACTATAGTAAACTAGAAACCAGTGGAGGAAGATGCAGAACATGTTTGGTAGAAGTTTCCAAAGGTTCCGAAGCCGATCCACGACCAATGCCAAAATTGGTCGCCAGTTGCAGAACCAATGTGATGGATGGTATGGAAGTAAAAAACCTGAACTCCGACAGAACGCAGGAAGCCAGAAAAGCCGTTACTGAATTCCTGCTCGTTAACCACCCTTTGGATTGCCCTGTTTGCGATCAGGCAGGCGAATGCCATCTTCAGGACTTGGGTTATGAACACGGTTTGGAACAAACCCGTACCGAATTTGAAAGAAGAACTTTCGATGCCGATGATTTGGGACCACACATCAAACTGAATATGAACCGATGCATTCTTTGTGCACGTTGTGTATTGGTGGCCAACCAACTTACCGATAAAAGAGAACATGGAATCCTTTTCCGCGGCGATCACGCTGAAATTTCTACTTATCTGAATGAAGCACTGGATCACGATTTCATCGGGAATGTGATTGATGTTTGCCCGGTTGGTGCGTTAACCGACAGAACGTCCCGTTTTGCAAGCCGTGTTTGGTTCACAAAACCGATGGATGCCCATTGCGAATGCGAAAAATGTTCCGGTAAAGCCGTAGTTTGGATGAAAGGTGATGAAATCATCAGAGTAACCGCCAGAAAAGATCAGTATAATGAAGTTCAGGAATGGATTTGTGATGAATGCCGTTTCGAAAAGAAAGACATAAAATACTGGACAATTGAAGGACCAAGAAATATCGACCGTCATTCCGTTATCTCATTGAACCATTACGAAAAACCAAAAGAATATCACCGTATTCTCGATAATCCTGATGCAAAAGAACTTGCCGTGAAAGACGAAGTCATCATCGACAAAAAAATTGAAAAAGGAGAAGACGAAGTGTAAAAACTTTTATTGAAAAAGAATTATGGAATTAATTACATTTAAAATCATATTAGTAGTTGCCCTTTTTGCAGTTTCCTTGGGAGTTGCCGCGTATTCCACCTGGGGAGAACGTAAAGTGGCGGCATTGCTTCAGGACAGAATCGGACCAAACAGAGCCGGACCTTTCGGAATTCTTCAGCCATTGGCAGACGGTGGAAAACTCTTCTTTAAAGAAGGCTTCGTACCAGATAGTGCGCAGCGTTTTCTGTTTTATCTCGGCCCTGCAATCACCATGTTTATTTCACTGGTTACGGGTGCTGTAATTCCCTGGGGAAAAACATTAAATATTGGCGGAACTTCCTTCGATGTGCAGGTGGCCAATGTGGATATCGGTGTTCTGTATTTAATGGGAATGGTTTCTATTGGAGTGTACGGAGTGATGATCGGAGGCTGGGCTTCCAATAATAAATATTCACTGATTGGTGCTATCCGCGCATCATCACAGATGATTTCCTACGAACTGGCGATGGGATTGTGTTTACTTTCCATTATTCTGATGTCCGGAAGTCTGGATTTAAAAGTAATGACCGAAGCACAGGGAACCGGAAAAATTTGGGGATTGCTGAATGTGGACGGAATGAACTGGAATGTCTTCTATCAACCTTTGGCATTCATTATTTTTGTGGTGGCTGCTCTTGCAGAAACCAACCGTCACCCTTTCGATTTACCGGAATGTGAAGCCGAACTGGTAAACGGATATATGACTGAATATTCATCCATGAACTTCGGACAGTATATGTTCGGGGAATATGTGAATATGTTCATCTCCAATGCATTGATTACCACTTTATTTTTCGGGGGATATAACTTCCCGGGAATCAACTGGGTATTTGAAAACTGGGGAGAAAACTGGGCAGGAATTTTAAGTATCCTTGCTTTCTTAGGAAAAGTAATCGTGGGAATCATCATTTTTATGTGGATTCGCTGGACGATCCCGAGATTCAGATATGATACGCTGATGCATCTGGGCTGGAAAACATTAATTCCGCTTTCCCTGGTGAATTTGCTGATTACCGCAGCCGTAATTTTGGCATTTAATGCATAACTAAAAATTGAAGTAACAAACCTGAGGTTTTCGAACCAAAAGTTTTAACAAAAGATATCGAATGAAACTTACGAACCGTTCAAAGGTAGTCTCCAACAAAAAGATGAGTTTTATGGAAAAACTCTATCTTCCCGCCATTGTGCAGGGAATGGGGATTACTTTGAGACACGCCATTGAAGGCCCGAAGGGAAAAGTATTTTCCTATCCCGAAGTTCAGAAGCCAAGAGCAAAAGTATGGCGCGGACAGCACGTTTTGAAGCGTGATGAAGAAGGCAGAGAACGCTGTACTGCCTGCGGACTTTGTGCCGTGGCTTGCCCGGCTGAAGCCATTACCATGACTGCCGCTGAAAGAACGAAGGAAGAGAAAAACCTCTATCGTGAAGAAAAATACGCGGCAGTATACGAAATCAATATGCTGCGTTGTATTTTCTGCGGAATGTGCGAAGAAGCCTGCCCAAAATCCGCCATCTATCTTACCGATCGTTTGGTGGATGTGGAAACCAACCGCGGATCTTTCGTATATGGAAAAGATAAATTGGTGGAAGACGTAAATCACCGGATTGACATTACCGACCGCCAGTCCGAAAAACAAAAAAAATCAGTTAAATAAATGGATCAGATACTATTTTATCTCTTTTCCGCATTGGCTTTGGGAAGCGCTGCATATTTTGTTTTTGCAAGAAATCCTTTGTATGCAATTCTTTCGTTGATCGTGACCTTTTTCTCCATTGCTGCTCTTTATATTCTTTTGAATGCCCAGTTTTTGGGAATCATTCAGATTATCGTGTACGCCGGAGCCATTATGGTACTTTTCCTTTATGTTCTGATGATGCTGAATCTGAATAAAGAAGATGAAGGTCGCAAGCAGAACATCAACAAATTTATCGGAATATTTGCTGCCGGAATTCTTTTTATCGGAATGCTGGGGGCTTATCGCGGATATCAAAGCGGTGCTGTTACCAAAGATGTGGATGTAAGTGTGGGTCTTACCAAAAATCTGGGAAGACTATTGTTTAATGAATACGTTTTACCTTTTGAACTGGCTTCAATCCTGATTTTAGCCGGAATCGTAGGTTCAGTATTAATCGGTAAAAAAGACTTATAATTTTATGGAGGCAACCAATACTTTTATACATAGCATTCCTTTGGAATATTTTGTTGTTCTCAGTACGATTTTATTCTGTCTCGGCGTTTTGGGCGTTCTGCTTCGTAAAAATGCCATCATTATTTTGGGCTGTGTGGAACTGATGCTGAATTCTGTGAATTTGCTTTTGGCCGCATTTTCCGCTTATAAAGGAGATGGAGACGGACAGATGCTTGTGTTTTTCATTATGGTGGTAGCCGCTGCTGAAGTTGCAGTAGGACTCGCCATTATCGCCATGATGTACAGAAATACAAAATCTGTGGATGTGAGTATGTTTAATAAATTAAGAGGATAACAGGATGGAAAATTTAGTTTACGCAATTATACTTTTACCGCTTGCCGGATTTTTAATCAACGGACTTTTCGGGAAAAACCTTCCGAAAGTATTTGTTGGTAGTTTGGCAACTTTGGTGGTTTTTGCATCGTTCTGCATCGCTGCTTCCATCTTTATTGGTTTTAATGCGGAAGAATCTCCGATTATTGTAAAAGCATTCGAATGGTTTACCATCAACGGAATGCAGGTAAATTTCGGATTTCAGATCGATCAGCTTTCTTTGATGATGATTATGATTATCACCGGAATCGGTTCTTTAATCCATCTATATTCAATGGGATATATGAGCCACGATCCGGGATATTATAAATTCTTCACGTATTTAAATCTCTTCATTTTCTCCATGCTTTTATTGGTGATGGGAAGCAATTATCTGATTCTCTTCATTGGTTGGGAAGGTGTTGGAGTTTGTTCCTATTTGTTGATTGGATTCTGGTTCAAAAACTGGGAATACGGAAAAGCAGCAAGAAAGGCTTTCATTATGAACAGAATCGGGGATTTAGGTCTATTGATTGGAATTTTCCTTCTGGCAAAAGAAACCAATGCCGTGGATTATCTTTCTGTTGCCAACAATGCTTCTCAATTTGCGGTAGACAGCAAAATCATTATTTTCATTACCGCAAGTTTATTTATCGGAGCGGTTGGTAAATCGGCACAGGTTCCTTTGTATACATGGCTTCCGGATGCGATGGCTGGTCCAACTCCGGTTTCCGCTTTGATTCACGCAGCGACGATGGTTACTGCCGGAATTTATTTAATCGTCCGTTCCAATTTCTTGTATACTTTGGCACCGACTGTTCAGGGTGGAATTTTATTCATCGGATTGCTGACTGCAGCTTTGGCAGCATTCTATGCGATTCGACAAAACGATATTAAAAAAGTGCTCGCCTATTCTACCGTTTCACAACTTGGATTTATGTTTGTGGCATTGGGTGTTGGGGCGTACACAACTGCAATGTTCCATTTAATGACGCATGCTTTCTTTAAAGCATTATTATTCTTAGGTTCCGGTTCCGTCATTCACGCGATGAGCGGCGAACAGGATATGCGCTTTATGGGCGGTTTGAAAAAATATATTCCGGTAACACACTGGACTTTCCTTATCGGAACTCTGGCGATTTCCGGATTTCCATTGCTTTCAGGGATGATTTCAAAGGATGAAATTTTGGTCGCAGCATATGCAAAAAGCCCTGTTTACTGGGTGATTCTTTTCGTTATTGCAGCACTTACCGCAACCTATATGTTCCGTTTGTATTATCTGACTTTCCATGGTGAATTTAGAGGAACAGAAGAACAAAAACATCATCTGCATGAAAGTCCGAGCAATATGACTTTCCCATTAATCGTATTGGCAGTTCTTTCCGTGATCGGAGGTTTCATCAATCTTCCGCATTTAATTGCTCACGGACATTTTGCAAGACTGGAACACTGGTTGAGTCCGCTCATCAATGAACATGCTAAAAAACAATTAGAAGCCAATCTTTCAGGGGTAGGCGTAACCACCGAACTCGTTCTTTTGGCATTAACCATCATTATGTTCTTTGCAGTGTGGTTCATTGTGAAAAATATTTATGTCACCAAAAAGAAATTACCACTCGCCGAAAACCAATACACCGGTTGGGAAAAACTTTCTGCGAAAAAACTCTATATCGATGAATTGTACAACGTTCTTTTCGTAAAAACCATTGAAGGTTTGGGAAGAGCAGGAAAAATGTTCGATAAAGATATTCTGGATCCCGCAGTAGAATTTGTGGGAGACGGAGCAGAAGATTCCGGTAAAGCCATGAAGCGTTTCCAAAACGGAAATGTCGAAAATTATGTATTAATCATGTCTTTGGCAGTGGGAATTATTTTAATAGTTAACTTTTTACTACAGTAATGGAGCAGTTATTAGCAGTACTACTTATACCTTTAATCGGTTCAGGATTGGTGTTTGCGTATCGAGGTTCGGCAAGCAAAAATCTGGCATTGGCTATCGCGCTGGTGCAGATGTTTTTCACCTTTTATCTTTTGGCGTATTTCAATAACGTTCCTACCGTAGACTCGGAATTGCAATACGAGATTACGTATCCTTGGTCCAATTATATCAAAAGCACCATTCATTTCGGGATAGACGGAATGTCGATGCTATTGCTTTTATTGACCAATATTCTGGTCCCTTTGATTATCCTTTCCTCTTTTAATGAGAAGAAACCGTACCCGAATTCATTCTACGCATTAATTCTTTTAATGCAGTTTGGATTAACCGGAGTTTTCACCGCGTTGGATGGGCTTTTATTCTATGTTTTCTGGGAAATCACTTTAATTCCGATTTGGTTTATCGCCGGACTTTGGGGACAGGACGACAAGAAATTTTCCTTCACCACTAAATTCTTCGTGTACACATTTGTGGGATCGTTGTTTATGCTGGCAGGATTTATTTACGTGTACACTCATTCCGCATCTTTTGCGTTAACGGATATGTATAATGCAAACCTGAATTTAACAGAACAAGTTGTGGTCTTTTGGTTTATATTTTTTGCATTTGCAGTAAAATTACCCATCTTTCCATTCCATACCTGGCAACCGGATACATATACGTATTCTCCAACTCAGGGATCAATGCTGCTTTCGGGAATTATGCTGAAAATGGCAGTATACGGATTATTGCGCTATTTATTGCCGATTACACCGGATGCACTTGCCGGAACTTCCGGAGGAATTGTTTTGATGCTTTGTGTTTTCGGGGTGATTTACGGTGCATTGATCGCAATTGTACAGAATGACAGCAAACGGATTATCGCCTACTCTTCCCTTTCTCACGTTGGTTTAATTGCAGCCGGAATTTTTGCTTCCGCATTATTAACCTTGAAAGGAACATTCACCTATGAAGGTGGAGACGGTGCCATGGTGCAGACTTTTGCACACGGGATTAATGTCGTAGGTCTTTTTTATTGTGCCGATATTTTATCGAAAAGATTCAATACGCGAGACATCCGAAAAATGGGAGGTTTGGCAAGAGTGGCTCCTAAATTTGCCGTTTTATTTATGATTATCATGTTCGGATCTTTGGGAGTTCCGTTGACCAATGGTTTTATTGGTGAATTTATCCTGATAAAATCCGTTTATGATTTCAATGCATTAATGGGAATTATTTCTGGAATTACAATTATCCTTGCCGCCGTTTATTTGCTTCGTTTTTATGCAAAAGCAATGTTCGGTGAAGGAGACGAAGCAGTTCTGGCAAAAGCGAAAGATATTTCCGATGTGGAATTTGCGGTGCTTGCCAGCTTAACCGTATTTGTAATTCTTTTGGGAATCTGGCCACAGAGTATTCTCGATATGGTGAACAGTTCAGTGAAGTTTATTTACCAATCCATGATTGGTTAATTTGATATTTTAAGAAATGACAGTTTTAATTATTGTTTTCCTTACAGCATTAGCGGTCTTGTATTCCGGTGTTTTCAACAACGGCAAATTTGCCAGATACTTTGGTCTGATTGGGCTTTTGATGGCCTTTTCATCCAGTTATCTTCCGGAACTATCATTTTTTGATCGCTACCAAAGCATGTATATTTTTGGCGAAAACGCGGCTCTTTTTACGAAAATCTCTATTGTCGTTACGTTGCTGATTTTCTTTTTGGGCGGTTTTGCCTTTAACAATCACAGAAGTCACCAGTCGGAACTTTATGCGCTGATGCTTTTTGCCCTTTGTGGCAGTATTATTTTGTTTGGTTATCAGAATTTGGTGATGCTTTTTCTCGGTATTGAAATTCTTTCCATTCCGCTGTATGTGATGGCGGGAACCAACAAAACCGAACTTCGTTCTGTAGAAGCCTCCATGAAATATTTTCTGATGGGCGCATTTGCCACAGGATTTTTACTGTTCGGGGTGGCATTGGTGTATGGTTCCACCGGAACGTTTGATTTGTATACCATCCAATTCTACGGAATTACCTTCCCGAAAAATATGATGTTTATAATGGGCGCTTTATTGATGCTCGTTGCCATGGCATTCAAAGTTTCTCTGGCACCATTCCATATGTGGAGTCCGGATGTTTATCAGGGATCACCTTCATTAATCACCATGTTTATGGCAAGTGTGGTGAAGATTGCCGGTTTTTATGCGTTATTCCGTTTAATGACGATTGCTTTCGCAGGAATTCTTCCAAGTTGGATCAATGTAATCGGAGTAATGATTATCATTACGCTTTTCCTTGCCAATGCAATGGGACTGGCGCAAACTAACGCCAAAAGAATGCTGGCGTATTCTTCCGTTTCGCATGCGGGATATATTGCCATGATTTTCTTCGGAATTACTAATGTTTCTACCTATAATCTTGCTTTTTATTTATTCGCCTATTCATTATCCACCATCGGCGTATTCATGTGCCTGATCTGGGTGGAAAAAATAAAAAGAGAAACCTCTTATACAGCATTCAAAGGATTGGCAAAAACAGAACCTTTACTGGCTGTTGTTGCTACAGTTTCCTTACTTTCAATGGCGGGAATTCCGTTGACTGCAGGATTTATCGGAAAATTCGGATTGTTCAGCCAGGCGATTCAGACTGCTCCTTTTCTGGTACTGGTTGCTGTTTTAGGATCAGCTATTTCAATTGCTTATTATTTAAGACTGATTATTGCCATGTTTTTCTTTAAAGAAAGCACGTTTAAAACATCAGAAAAAGTGACCCTCACCTACAACATTATTGCTGTTTTCATTATTGTTGCTATTGTAGTTCTGGGTGTTTATCCGGATGCTTTTGCAATACAGTTTGGCTTAAGATAAAAACTTCAGAAAAATAAAATAATCACAATCATTCAGGTTGTGATTTTTTTTGAAATAATTTTAATCATTTGATTAATTATTTTGTTTAAATCAAAAATTTAATTGTAATTTCGCACCATAATTTATTAAACAGAACTATGGCAACTGAACTTTCCACCGAAGAAAAAATAATGGAAGCCGCCTCAAAAGTCTTTACCGAAAAAGGATATACGGGAACCAGAACCCGTGATATTGCAGAAGAAGCCGGAATAAATCTTGCCTTATTGAATTACTATTTTCGAAGCAAAGAGAAACTTTTTCAGAAGGTCATGCTGTTGAAATTTCGGGAATTGTTCAGCGAAATTCTTCCAATTCTTACCGATGAAAAAACAACTTTGGAGCATAAAATAGATAAAGCCAGCGAAACCTATTTTAATATTTTAAGCAATAATCCTACTCTTCCACTTTTTGTAATTTCCGAAGTACAGAAAAATTCTGCCGATATACGAAACCGTTTTCCGATTGAGCAAGTCTTGAAAGATTCTTCCATTATTCGCCAGATTCAGGCTGTAAAACCAGAAAGTAATCCTTTTCATTATCTGTTCAATTTTCTTGGAATGACGGTTTTTCCATTTATCGCAAAACCGCTTTTTATGTCTTTTGAACTGATGGATGAAGATTCCTTTAGAAAATTCGTTGCAGAACGTCGTATTCTGGTTCCGCAGTGGATTAAAATATTATTGAATACTCCCATTTCAAATCCGGAATCATGAAAATTTTAAAATATTTCCTGCTTTTCGCTGTTCAGTTGGCTTTTACACAAACGCTGACTTTGGAACAGTGTTACGATTTGGCTCGTAAAAACTATCCTTTAATAAAAAGAAACGATTTAATCGCCAAAACCAAAGAGTACAATCTGGAAAATGTGGCAAAAGGCTGGCTTCCACAAATCAATATTACAGGACAAGCAAGTTATCAAAACGAAGTAACGCAGATTCCTATCAAGCTTCCGAATGTAAATATTGATCCGATGAGCAAAGATCAGTATAAATTTTATGCCGATGTTTCACAAAATATTTATGATGGCGGAATGATTTCAAACCAGAAAAAAATGGCAGAAATACAGTCTGAAGTCAGTCAACAGCAAAATGAAGCCGAACTCGACAATCTGAAAACCAAAATCAATCAGCTCTATTTCGGAATTCTGCAAACCAACGAACAGTTGCAGCAACTGGAACTTACAAAAACAGACCTCAACAATGGATTGAAAAAAGCAGAAGCACAATTGAAATACGGCACAATTTTCCGAAGTGATGTAGATGTTTTAAAAGCACAACTCGTAAGCATCGATCAAAATGAAATTGAACTTCAAAATGTGAAAAAGAATTTTCTCGATGTCCTTTCCCTGTTTATTCATCAGGATTTAAACGGAAATGTCAATCTTGAAAAACCCGAAAAACTTCTGCTTACAGAAGAAAATAAAAGAACTGAACTGAAAGTTTTCGATTTACAGAAAAAAGCACTTGAAACCCAGAAATCCATCATCAATTCAAAAAATTCACCAAAGTTGGGTGCTTTTCTACAGGCAGGCTACGGAAAACCGGGCTTAAATATGTTGAAAAATGAATTCGACACTTATTATATGGGCGGATTTCGCCTGAATATTCCGATTTCGGGGTTTTATACTAAGAAAAACGATCTTGCTTTGCTGGAAAACCAACAGAATGATCTGGATGTTCAAAAGGAGAATTTTCTGTTTAACCAGAGTGTACAATCGGTGCAAAACAATAATGAACTTATAAAAGTCCAAAACCTCATCGACAAAGATCAGGAACTGATTTCCCTTCGCGAAAGCATCAAAAAAGCCAGTCTTGCCCAACTGGAAAACGGCGTAATCAACACCAATGATTATATCCGGGACGTAAACGCAGAACAACAGGCAAAACTGCAGAAAATTCAGCACGAAATGCAGTTTTTATTAATGCAGTATAATCAAAAAGCGTTATTGAATAATTGAAAATAGAAAGTGGGAAGAATCAAAGTTAAAAAAATCGTCAAAGAAATGAAAACACTAAAAACTACAATAAAATACTTTTTGGAAATGAAAAAATACTTTCAGCTTTCAATTTTCAATTTACCACTCATCATCATTCTACTATTAACAATAATTTCCTGCAAGAATAAAAATGAAGACTATGATGCTTCCGGAACTTTTGAATCTGATGAAATTATGGTAGTTGCAGAAGCCAACGGAACCATTCTGGACTTGAATATTCAGGAAGGAGCACAACTGAATGCCAATCAAAATGTAGGATTAATCGATGGGAAAAATATTGAACTTCAAAAAGAACAAGTGATAGCATCCATCAATTCCTTGGAGGAAAAAACCAATTCTGCAACACCACAAATTCAGGTTTTGCAAACACAGTACAATTCCCAAAAATCACAAATCGGCGTGCTGCAACAGCAACTGAAAAATGCAGTGCAGGAACGCAACAGAACCGCCAGTCTGGTAAAATCCGATGCTGCTACCAAAAAGCAACTGGACGACTGGAATGGGCAAGTACAAGTAATTGAAAAGCAAATCGAAGCGGCCCAAACGCAACTCACCACTTTGAACCAGCAAATCGCTTCCACAAAAGAAAACATCAGTATTCAAAACCGAGCCGTTCTCAGTGAAAAGTTGCCCAATCAGAAAAAAGTGTTACAAATCGACGATCAACTCAAACATAATATAATTACCAGCCCGATCAACGGAACAGTGCTTACACAATATATGTACAAAGGTGAATACGCCACCATCGGAAAACCCATTTTCAAGATGGCGGATTTACAGAATATGATTTTGCGCGTATATGTTACCGGCGATCAGCTTGCGAAAATTAAAATCAACCAACCGGTAAAAATTCTGGTAAATTCCGGAAATGGTGAAAATCGCGAATTAAACGGAAACATCATCTGGATCAGTTCCGATTCGGAATTTACCCCGAAAACCATTCAGACCAAAGATGAACGCGCCAATCTCGTTTATGCCTGCAAAATAAAAGTGAAAAACGACGGAACACTCAAAATCGGAATGTATGGTGATGTTAAATTTAATTGAATCTTTCCTCTTTTCATTTTAAAAAAGTGATTACAGTCAACAACATATCAAAATCTTACGGTAAAAAAAACGCCAAAGTTCTTGCCGTGGATGATGTTTCCTTTTCGGTGAACGATGGAGAAATTTTTGGGCTGATTGGTCCGGATGGCGCAGGAAAAACCACGATTTTCAGAATCCTGACGACACTTTTAATTCCCGATTCCGGAACTGCCACCATTGAAAATCTGGATGTTGTGAAGGACATGATGGAAATCCGGAAAATTGTAGGCTATATGCCCGGAAGATTTTCTCTATATCAGGATTTATCGGTAGAAGAAAACCTGAATTTCTTTGCCAGCGTTTTCAATACAACCATTGAGGAAAATTATGATTTAATAAAAGAAATTTATACCCAACTTGAACCTTTTAAAGACCGAAGAGCAGGGAAACTTTCCGGAGGAATGAAACAGAAACTCGCCCTTTGCTGTGCCTTGATTCACCAACCAAAAGTTTTGTTTCTGGACGAACCGACCACCGGCGTTGATCCCGTTTCCAGAAAAGAATTCTGGGAAATGCTGAAAAATTTAAAAAAGCAAAACATCACGATTCTTGTAGCCACGCCCTATATGGATGAAGCAGCACTTTGCGACAGAATTGCATTAATGCAAAACGGAAAAATTTTAAAAATCGCCACGCCACAACAGATTTCGCAGGAATATCCCGATCAGTTATACGAAGTAAAAACAGACGGAAAAACCTATAAATTGTTACAGGAAATGGAGAACTTCCCGGAAATAAAAAGTGTATTTGTTTTCGGAGAAAGCGTGCATGTTTCTTTTTTGAAAACCCAAAATAATACGGAACAGAGCATCCAACATTTTCTTGAACAAAGAAATTTTACAAACATTGAAATCAAAAAAATAGTCGCCTCCATTGAAGATAGTTTTATCCAACTTTTGAAGTAACGATCAATTTTCAAATAAAAAAATGAAAGCCATACAATCAGAACATATTACCAAAAAATTCGGGGATTTCACGGCGGTCGACAACATCAGTTTTGAAGTGGACAAAGGTGAAATTTTTGGTTTTCTCGGAGCCAACGGAGCCGGAAAAACCACGGCGATGCGCATTTTCTGCGGACTTTCAATTCCAACCTCTGGAAAAGCAACCGTCGCCGGATTTGATATTTACAATGACACCGAAAAAATAAAAAAGAACATCGGATATATGAGTCAGAAATTCTCCCTTTATGAAAACCTCACGGTAAAGGAAAACCTTGAATTTTTTGGCGGAATCTATGGTGTTCCTAAAAAAGAACTAAAAGAAAAAAGCGAAAACCTGATTCAAAAATTAGGATTAAACGAAGAAAAAAACAAACTGGTTTCCGAAATTCCTTTGGGATGGAAACAGAAACTGGCATTTTCGGTTGCCATTTTCCACCATCCGGAAATTGTTTTTCTGGACGAACCAACCGGTGGTGTAGATCCCGTTACAAGACGGCAGTTCTGGGATCTGATTTACGAAGCCTCCGAAAGCGGAATCACTGTTTTTGTAACCACACATTATATGGACGAAGCGGAATATTGCGACCGCGTTTCCATAATGGTAGACGGAAAAATAGAAGCTCTTGATACACCCAAAAACCTAAAAAACCAGTTTGATGTAAATTCCATGGACAACGTTTTTTACGAACTGGCAAGAGGCGCAGAAAGAGCAGAGTAATTGTAGAAAAATTGAGGAATAACTTACTTCAAAAGTATTATACAAAGCCACAAAGTGGCGACATCTTTTAGAAAAGAAATTAGAATAAAAAAAATGAAACAGCTGATCCCTTTCATCAAAAAAGAATTTCTGCACGTTTTTCGGGACAGAAGGGTTTTGCTGATTCTTTTCGGAATGCCGGTGGTACAGGTTATTTTGTTTGGTTTTGCATTGAGTAATGAAATCAAGAACACCAAAATTGCTCTTTTCGATCAGGATAAAAGCATACTCTCACAAAAGCTCCTGAATAAAATCAACAACAATCAGTATTTTGATATTTCCGAAAATCTTACTTCAAAAAAAGAATTCGACCAAAGTTTTAAAAGTGGTGATGTACGGTTGATCGTAAATATACCAAATGGATTTTCAGAAAAACTCAATAAAGGACAAAAAACAGATATTCAACTAATTGCAGATGGAACGGATATCAATCTTGCCAACCAAATCAGCAGTTATATAGGAAATATCATCACCTCATTTTATCTCGAAAATCAGATTTCTGTTCCGAAAAATTATTCTGTAAAACCGGAAGTCCGGATGTTTTACAATCCACAACTCAAAGGCGCTCCCAACTTCGTTCCCGGTGTAATGGCAATGATTCTGCTGATTGTTTGTGTCATGATGACTTCCATCGCGATTGTAAAAGAAAAAGAAACCGGAACCATGGAAATCCTGCTCGTTTCTCCCATGAAACCAATATACATCATAATTTCCAAAGCCGTTCCGTATTTCACATTATCGGTTTTGATTTTGATTGCCATTTTGATTCTCAGTGTCACTCTTTTGGATTTGCCCGTAAACGGAAGTCTACTGCTGCTATTTTTCGTCAGTTTTATTTACATTATGACGAGTTTATTTCTTGGCATTCTGATTTCCATTCAGGCAAAAACCCAACAACAGGCAATGCTTCTTTCACTTCTGGGAATGATGATGCCCACTTTGCTGCTGAGCGGATATATGTTCCCGATCGAAAATATGCCCAAGCCACTGCAAATAGTGTCCAACATCGTTCCGGCAACATGGTATTACAAAATGATAAAAAACATTATGATAAAAGGAACCGGGCTGGAAATGATCTGGAGACAACTCCTAATTCTTTCCGGAATGATGCTGTTTTTGTTTGTGGTTTCGATGAAGAAATTTAAGAAAAGATTAGAATAAATGAGGCAGCTATTGATTTTAATTAAAAAAGAATTCCGGCAGATTTTCCGGAACAGATCCATCCTTGCCATTATTTTTATAGCACCGATGATGCAACTGATTATTCTTCCGCTCGCTGCCAATTACGAAGTTAAAAATATCAATCTTGCCGTTGTCGATCACGATCATTCCACACTTTCCAGAAATCTTTTGAAGGACATTACAAGTTCCGGATATTTTCGGTTGGTTTCCTATGGTGAAAATTATCAGAATGCCTTTAAAGAAGTTGAAAAAGACAATGCCGATCTGCTTCTGGAAATTCCGGCAAATTTTGAAAAAAACCTCATCCGTGAAAATTCAGAAAAAATATTTCTCGGGATTAACGCGATTAACGGAACCAAAGCCGGACTTTCAGGAACGTATATTACACAAATTATACAGAAATTTAACCAAACAATCCTTCTTCAATACAATCCTGAAATTGCAGAAACGGCAAAAAATTCCGGTCTGGAAATCCGTACTTCATTATGGTTCAACAAAAATTACAACTATCGGCTTTCGCTCGTTCCCGGAATTCTGGTTTTTCTGGTAACATTAATTGCAGGAATGCTTTCTGCCCTAAATATTGTAGCCGAAAAAGAAATCGGAACGATAGAGCAGATTAACGTTTCCCCGGTAAAAAAATACAATTTTATCCTTGGAAAAATGATTCCCTTCTGGATTCTGGCAAATCTGGTTTTTACGATTGGGCTCATCATTTCCAGATTTTTCTATGGGATTGAAATTCAGGGAAACCTTGTGCTGCTTTACTTTTTTCTGGCCATATATCTTTGTGTGATTCTCGGATATGGGCTTTTAATTTCTACCATTTCGGAAACGCAACAACAAGCCATGTTTGTCAATTTCTTTTTTGTAATGATTTTCATTTTGATGAGCGGACTTTTCACACCGATTGAAAGTATGCCCAATTGGGCACAAAAACTCACCTATCTGAATCCTTTGCGGTACATGATTGAAGTCAACCGTTTAATTATCCTTAAAAATAGTGGTTTTAAAGATTTACTGCCGGAATTTTATGCACTTTTCACAATGGCATTGGTTTTTAATGGCCTTGCCATTTGGAATTATAGAAAAACTTCATAATAACCCTTGAAAATTCAGGATTTGTACGTAAATTTATCATTAATTTAATGAAAATGATTACGACGCTGATTTTTGATCTGGACGGAACCCTACTCAATACAATAAAAGATCTGGCATTAAGTTGCAATGCTATTTTAAAAAAATATAATTTCCCGGAACATACGGAAGACGAATACCGCTATTTTGTGGGAAACGGAATGACCAAACTCGTAGAGCGAGCGCTCCCGGAAACACAGAGAACACCGGAATACATTGCACAATTTCGCGAGGAATTTATTAATTATTATTATCAGCACAAAGAAGATCATACCCAACCTTATGCCGATATTCGGGAAACGCTGGCTCAGCTTCAGGAAAAAGGATACAAATTAGCAGTAGCATCCAATAAAATTGATGCTGCGGTACAGGAACTGATCCACCAATTTTTTCCGGATATTAAATTCAATGCTGTTTTCGGACAACGGGACAATATCCACCCTAAACCCGATCCTGCCATCATTAAAAACATTCTGGAAACCTTGCACAGCCAACCATCGGAAACGCTTCTTTTCGGAGATTCCGCAACGGATATGCTGACGGCCATCAATGCCGGAATAAAAGGAATCGGTGTACAATGGGGCTTTCGTACCAAAGAAGAACTTTTACTGAACGGTGCCACATACACCATAAAATATCCGAAGCAGATTTTCGAAATCCTGCAAATTTTATAGAGTTTTTTTTTATGTCTGTTTTTCGTCATAGCATTAAAACTCAACAGCTGCTTTATAATTCCGCAGGAAACCTAACGTAGTGGTCGGCGTAGCCAATCTAATTTGGCTTTATGAGATTCTTTCAGAAAGACAAAAAAACCGCTAAAAACCAACTATAATATTATTTTTCAGCAAAAATGATATTCCTTTTGGCGTATATAAAAAATTTTGATGAAATTTTAAACCATCACTTTTAATAAACTTTTATGGCTTTTTTGTATCTTTCCTACATTCAATAAAAACAATTCACCACCAAAAATCAAAATATGGAAAATGCAGTAAAACGTTTAAGTGCCACCGAAAAGGCGTTGGATCTCATTATCGAATTACAGAAAGAATTCGGAGATCTGATGTTTTATCAGGCTGGTGGTTGCTGTGAAGGCACCCAACCACAATGCTTTGAAAAAGGCGGATTTTTCCCCAGAACCAATGATGTGAAAATCGGAGAAATTTTGGGAAATGAATTCTGGATCGACCGTGACCTTTTTGAATACTGGAAAAATGCACACTTTGAATTAGATGTCATCGATGGATTTGGTGCAGGTGGATTTTCTCTGGAAACTCCAAAAGGAAAAACTTTTAAGGTTAATTATACGCTTTTTACAAAAGAACAACTCGACCAGCTGGAAGATGTTGACCGTTTTGAACATTCTTAGTTTCTGGGCGGCGGCTTCGCCGCCGCCCAGAAACCATTATTCTTTCAGGCTTTTTTTGGCTTCTTCCCAAAGTTGATCCATTTCTCCCAAAGACATTTCCGAAAGTTTCAGATTTCTTTCTGCAGCAGTACTTTCCATTTTCTGAAAACGGTTAATAAATTTGGCATTGGTTTTTTCAAGAGCAGTATCCGGATTAATTCCTGAAATCCGCGCATAATTTATCAGCGAAAACAGAATGTCACCGAATTCATGTTCCTTCTCAGTTTCGGAAACGGCTTCCAAAAACTCAGCAAATTCTTCTTCTACTTTTTTCCAGGCATCGTGTTCATTGGCAAAATCAAAACCAATACCTTTCACTTTGTCCTGAATTCTGTAGGCTTTCACCAAACTCGGCAAACCTTTCGGAACCCCGGAAAGAATGGATTTGTTTCCTTCCTTCAATTTAAGTTTTTCCCAGTTTTGTTTTACCTCTTCCTCATCTTTCACTTCAATATCTCCATAAATATGCGGATGGCGGAAAATTAGTTTTTCATTAAGGGAATTGATGACATCGGCAATATCAAAGGCTTCTTTTTCGGAACCGATTTTGGAATAGAAAACCAAGTGTAACAGTACATCACCCAGTTCTTTTTTTATTTCCTGCAAATCTTCATTCAACAAAGCATCGGAAAGTTCATAGGTTTCTTCTATAGTTAAATGCCGCAAAGTCTGAAGGGTTTGCTTTTTATCCCATGGACATTTTTCCCGAAGGTCATCCATAATATCGAGCAGTTTTCCGAAGGCTTCTAATTTTTCCTGTTTGGTATGCATGTGTGGTGGTTTTTGGTTAAAAAGAAAGGTCTGAAAATAAAAAACTTTGTCAAAGTTCGGAACTCTGACAAAGTTGTACAAGAATATCTTTAAGGAATTAACCTTGTTTTCTGTGGGTACTTTTCGGTGCAGATTTCGCTGCGGAAGAAGTTTTCACTTTTGGAGCAGCGGCTTTTTCAGTTTTTAAAGCAGCTTTTTTAGCGGCTGCCTTTTTCTCTGCTGCTTCTTCCAGAGGATTATCCGGATCAGTCATTTCCGGTTCTGCTTTCACAAAACTTTCAGGGCTTATATATCCTGCTTTTTGCAAGGTATTATACCATTGTGCCAGCTTTTTAATATCTGAAACATACACACGATCCGCATCATAATTCGGTAGTGCGGTTGACATAAAGTTTTTCAGTTCCGTTTCATCGGATTTATGGGAAATGGTTTCTTTATACTCGTTGTTTTTTGCAATGTTTTCAAACACTTCAAAAAGCGGAACTTCTTTGTCCAAAGTGTACATGGAAATATTGTCCAACAAACTTACCTGAGAGGAGTTTCCGATGCTTACCTTTTTCTTGGTAACCACATCTTCAATAATAAATCCGTTTTTCAGTTGGGCCACTAATTTATACAATCCCGGTTTTCCTGAAATCGAAATAATTTTTTCTAACTGCATAGCGTATATTCAAAGTTTAATAAATTCAACGTTAATCGTCGTGTTTTAGTATCCATTTGGTTTCCGTTATTTCGGAAATCTCATTTTGTAATTTACATTGATGTCTCCGTGAGAAATCTTGTTCAGTTTCCCTTTTACCAGTTTCTTTTTCAGCGGACTGAGGTGATCGGTAAACAGGATTCCTTCAATATGGTCGTACTCATGTTGGATAACTCGGGCACGAATATCGGAAAAAGTATCGGTATGTTTCACAAAATTTTCGTCAAAATATTCGATTATGATGGTTTCTTTTCTTTTCACATCCTCACGAACATCAGGAATGGAAAGGCAACCTTCGTTAAATTTCCACTCGTTGCCGCTTTCTTCTAAAATTCTGGCATTGATGAATACTTTCTTGAAATTCTTTAATTCATCCGCAATGTCTTCATAATCTTCATCTTCAGCCAAAGGCGAAACATCGATAACGAAAAGGCGGATATCAAGCCCGACCTGTGGTGCTGCAAGTCCGATGCCATTTGCATTTCCCATGGTTTCAAACATATTGCCTACAAGTTCTTTTAAATCCGGATAATCTGCGCTGATTTCTTCGCATTGTTTTCTGAGAACGGGATCTCCAAAAGCGCGTATTGGTAAAATCATTTTTGTTTATGTTCTAAATAGTTCTGTAAAATTATGGTGGCACTTATTTTATCAATCAATCCTTTATCCTGACGTTGTTTGAGGTTTTTTCCACTTTGACTGATGAAAAATGAAGCCATTTTCGAAGTAAACCTTTCATCCAAACGTTCCACTTTGATCTGAGGAAATTCTTTTTGAAATTCAACAATAAAAGGTTGAATGCTGGTTTCAATTTCCGAAAGATTCCCTTTCAAATCCGTGGGCAAACCTACAACCAAAGTTTCCACAGCATTCATCTGAAAATAATTTCTGAGAAACTGCATCAGTTCCGGTGTTTTTACGGTTTCCAGTCCGCTCGCAATCAATTGTATATCATCCGTTGCTGCGATTCCCGAACGTACTTTTCCAAAGTCGATTGCAAGGATTTGTGCCATAAGGGGCAAATTTACGAATTTTAAAAAATATGTAAGGAATTCTGCATGGAATATCAGGTTATACGCATTAAAATTAACGCAAAGGGAAACGAAGAATTCATTCAAAAAATCTTTAAATAAAGACAAACAAGGGCGATAAATCTTAATTAAAGTAATACAAAATAATTTTCTTCGTATTACATTCGTAAATGAAATGTCTTTGTATTTCTTAAAATATTGTTTAAACAAATAAAAAATCTTTGTTTACCTTTGCGTTTATTGATTTTTTTTCAATAAATCAATGTATTTTAATAATTATTTGATAATATTTTAATGCGTTTGACTTGATGGAATATGTTTTTTTGTTAATTTCGTTTTTATGAAAACGCTGATTTTGGTAAGACACGCGAAAAGCGACTGGACCCATGAAGTTCCCGATTTTGATCGACCGTTGAATGAACGCGGACATAAAGATGCTCCCAAAATGGCCAAATTCCTTTTGGAACAAGGAATCCGGATTGATGAGTTTGTGAGTAGTCCAGCGAAAAGGGCATTAACCACCTGCCGCTATTTTGCGGAAACATTTGGGAAACCTAAAATAAAAAAAGTGGAACATTTGTACGAACCGCATCAGGATGATTTTATCCAGACGGTTTTGGATCTGGAAGATGAATATTCTTCTGTTGCTTTATTTTCGCATAATCCCGGAATTTCGGATTTTGCAAGTTCTTTAACAGAAAATGTACTTCAGTTTCCCACCTGCGGAATTGCCGTTTTTGAGATTGATACTGATGAATGGTCTTTATTTGAAGGAGTCCATAAAAAATTACTGCATTTTTTCGTCCCGAAAGAAATCTGAATTCGTTTTATTTCGTTCTTTTTAAATCCAGATCTTCAAAATCAAAACTAAAATCGGTAATATCCGAAATAGGTTTCAGTTTTGCGGAAACCGCTTTCCCGGTTTCATCAAATTCAAAAGTGATAAAAGCATCGGCATCATAACTTCGGTCGTCCCATTTTGCTATAAATGTGTTGGGCGAATAGGCCAGCAAACTTCCTCTCAAACGTGGTGAACTTTTGCAGGAAATACGGATATCTTCATCCTGCTGAAACAAATCCACTTCGCCAAACCAAGGATCAGTGTAAGTTCCTAAAAACTGTTCGGGTTTTGGTTGCTGGGCTTTCATTTTAGAAAAAACATTGGCTTTTCCAAAAATTTCTGCTTTTCCTTTGCTGACGTTTTCGTTGTACTTGGTCATTCTTTCGCTATAAGTTTTCAGCCAATTTCGGTCGGAAATTCCCAGATAAGAATCTTTCACGGTATTGGTAATGGTGTTGAAAGCAGCGCCGCTTTGCTGATTGGTCAGCACCACAATTCCCAATTTGAGATCAGGAATCAGCGTAAATTGGGTAACGGTTCCGATTAAACCTCCGGTATGCTGAATTTGCTGAAATCCTTTTACATCACTTAAAAACCAGCCTAATCCATACCCATAAAAATGGGTATCATAAGGATTTTGAAGCGCTACTGGAGAAGGTTGCTGAATTTGCCAAAGTTGCTGAATTTGCTTATCCGAAACCAATTTCTTTCCTTCTCTTGTGGTGAAATTATTCAAAAGACATTCCGCCCAAATCATCATATCGTGAATATTGCTCATGATTCCTCCAGCGGCATTGGCATTTTCGCTCCAGTCGTGCGGAACTTTTATTGCTTTTCCGTTTACCGGCGCATGTGCATCAATAATATTATTGGCTCCTGCATTGGTCGCCCGGGAATAACTTCCGTAACTGGAGAGCATTCCTACCGGTTTCATAATTCTTTTTTCAATAAAATCTGCCCAGGATTGTCCGGAAATCCGATGAATAATTTCCCCGGCAACAACAAACATCACATTATTATACTCCAGTTTTGTACGGAATGAATGATCGGGTTTCAGGTAGCGAACATTATGCACAATATCATTTACGCTTAAATTTCCACCTTCCGGAAAGAACATCAAATCTCCCTGTCCCAAACCCAATCCTGCACGGTGCGTAACCAGATCTTTAATGGTAATTTCTTTTGAAACATACGGATCATACATCTGAAATTCAGGAATATACAAGCTCACTTTATCATCCCAATTTAACCGTCCTTCATCTGCAAGAATAGCAAGTGCAACGCAGGTAAACCCTTTTGAATTGGAAGCAATTCCCACCAAAGTATGATCGGTCATCGGCAAATTATTATCCAGCGAACGCACGCCGCTTCCTTTGGAATATACTACTTTACCCTCCTTAATTACGCCCACCGACATTCCCGGAACATCAAATGTTTTCAAAGTATTTTTAATGAGTTCATCCAGTTTTTTCTCATCAATCTGAGCAAAAAAAGAGGCAAACATAAAAACAAAAAACAAAAGCGTAAAGCAGCGTTTCATAGCGAATATAATTTTCTCAAAGATAATGAATTCCTTAACTTTGTAGAAATCGTAAAAAGTAAAATGGAAAATAAGAAAGAATTTTTTTTGGAGTGTTACAATCTCGGCATCATCAAATTCGGAAGATTCACCCTGAAAAGCGGAATTGAAAGTCCGTTTTATGTAGATTTAAGACCTCTGGCATCTGAACCAAAAATCCTTAAAAATCTTGCCAATTATCTTTTGGATATGCTTCCTCTGGATAATTTCGACCTGATTTGCGGTGTTCCGTACGCAGCACTTCCTATGGCAACGGCAATGTCTCTGGAAAGTTATCTTCCCCTCATCATTAAAAGAAAAGAAGCCAAAGAATACGGCACCAAAAAAATGATTGAAGGGATTTATAAAAAAGGACAAAACTGCCTTTTGGTGGAAGATGTGATCACTTCCGGAAAATCACTGCTGGAAACCATTCCTGAAATTGAAAACGAAGGCATTTCGGTTTCGGATATTGTGGTGGTTCTGGATCGTGAACAGGGCGGAAAAGAACTTCTGGAATCCAAAGGATATCGTGTTCATGTGCTTTTCCAGATTTCGGAAATTGTGAAGCTGCTTCAGGAAGAAAACCTTTTAACCGATGATGAAGTGGACAGAATTAAAGATTTTCTTGCCGGAAATGTGGTAAAATTTGAAGAGAAAAAAAGACTTTCCTACGAACAGAAACTCCAAAATGCCGATCATTCCGTTGCCCAAAAACTACTGGAAATCGCGATAGAAAAAAAATCCAACCTGATTGCTTCTGCAGATGTAATGTCGACTGCTGAACTTCTGGAACTTGCAGATAAAATCGGACCGAATATCGTTGCCTTGAAAACACACATCGACATCATTACGGATTTTGATTCCGACCAGACGATTTTGCCCTTGAAAGATCTTGCCGCCAAACACAATTTTCTTTTGATGGAAGACCGCAAATTTGCGGATATCGGGAATACACAGGAACTGCAATTTTCGTATGGCGTATATAAAATTTCCAACTGGGCTGATTTCGTAACGGCACAGGTTATCGGCGGTTATGAATCTCTGGACTGTTTCCGGAATGTGGGCGTGGTTGCGATCTTAAGCATGTCTTCCAAAGGAACTTTAACCAATCAGCATTATTTTGAGGAAGCACAAAACATTGCATTATCGCACCCGAATGTGATTGGCGGTGTCTCTCAAAAAGCGGTTTCTGATGAACTTTTGCTGTTTACTCCGGGGGTAAATCTTGAAGTAAAAGGCGATGGAAAAGGTCAGCAGTACAACACGCCGGATCATGTTTTCCGAAATCTGAAAACCGATTTTATGATTGTAGGTCGCGGAATATATAAAGCCAATGATGCAGAACAGGCTTCTCTTCAATACAAAACTGCCGGCTGGAATGCGTACTTGGAAAGTCTGAATTAATATTTTCTCAATTTAGGGAACCTCTAAAAACTCGAATTTTAATCACAAAGAGCACAAAGTGTCCGCTTTCGGCATATAGTTTTTAGAGGTGTCCTTTAAATAATACGAGAAAGCCCTTCAGCAAAATGTTTGTCATTTCGCAGAAATCTAAATTCTCTTTGTAGAGATGCTTTCGGCATGACAAAAGTGGCGCATTTTTTTTATCTCATTGAATTACAGTAGGATATATAATAAAATTGTGAAGTTATATAATGAGCTCAATTATTTTTTTACAGGTCGCTCCTCCTATGTTTGCAAAGTAATAAATTGGCTAATTAAGATGAGAGAGAAT
>DALZZF010000022.1:0-30707 GCA_031987605.1 Bergeyella sp.
AATCCATCTCAAAATACCTATAAAAATTTTTAGCAATAAAATTTAAACAGGCTCTGAAATTCCTTAAAAAAACGTCTTCTATTTTTAGGATGTTTAAATCCTTTAGTAAAAATTCCCTTTATCTGGTTTTTAGTAAAAGCCATCCTGTTTTCTGGTGCTTAATTCCTGTTATGGGATCATCCCACATTACCACATACCAATAGGTTGCACTGGGTAATTTTCTGGAATCAAGAGTTCCGTCCCAAATTGTACGATTTTTATCGGCAGTAAAAACTTCTTTCCCAAAACGATCGAATATTTTAGCATTGAAATTTTCATAGTTCACGATACCTGAAAAATCCACCATATCATTATGTTTATCACCATTTGGAGTGACAGCATTGGACAGGAAAAAAGTAAAATATTCTGCTTCAGCAATACATGAGGTATTTTTGTTTCTAACTAAAATGTGATGTTTATGATTTCTCTGAACAGGTTCAAAAATATTGGAATCACTCCACGTTATTCCACCATTAATAGAATATTCCAATGGCACGGTTCCATTATTAATGGCATTGATCGTTATTTTGGGATCATGATAAATAACTTCGGTAATTACGGGCAGTTGCGCCTGCTGTACCTCCGCAGTAAAATTTTGGGAGCAAACACCATTGCTGATGGTTACAGTATAAGTGTCTAGATGGTTTACAGTAATGCTCTGTTGAGTTTCTCCGGTACTCCATAAATAAGTGTAGTTAGGTCCTGCTCCGGCATCAAGGATGATTGCATCTCCCTCACAAATCAAGCCTCCTTCCAATGAAGATGTAATCGAAGGAACAACTTCAATGGTAATTTCTGATGGTAATGAAAGACAGCCGTTATTTCCATAACCGGAAACTGTGTAAGTCGTGGTTTGCAGGGGCGATACCGATTGAGTTGCAGTAAAATTATTATCGAATTGATGCCAAATATAGCTTAAGCCACCGCTTGCTGTAATTACAGCACTTTCCCCTTCACATATCGTGATACGATCTGATGAAAGGGAAACGGAAATAGGTGTTTTGTCTTCTTCTACAGTAATTATTTTTGAGCCTGAACATTTGCCTCGTTTCACGGTTAAAATATACTGTCCTGCGGCATTTACAAACGGAGTGAGTGTATTTTCACCGGAAACGATATTTCCACCCGCGGTTGCAGTCCATACAATTACATCTCCTTCTTTAATTTCAGAACCGTTTGCATTTAGCTGGATTTGAGGGGTAGAACACGTAATTTTTGGAGCAGGTGCAATAGTTAAATTAAAAATAGTTTTATTAACCGTAACCGTTTTTGTAAAAACACAGCCATGCTCCGTAGTAACGGTCAGAGTATAATTTCCCGGTTCGTTTACGGTAATGGTTTTTGTGGTTTCTCCTGTACTCCAGTTATTTCCTGTATTTGAACTTGAGGTTAAAGTAGTCGTTCCTCCTTCACATATCACCAAATCACTGATGATTGTAAGTTGTATATCAGCTTGCCGACTGATGGTAATACTGGCTGTTTCAGAGGAACAATTATCCGTAGTGTACTGCAAAGTATAGATTCCAGGTTCTGTTATCGTAATGGATTTTGTTGTTTCACCAGTGGACCAAATATTTCCGTAATCTTCACTGGAAGTGAGTACAATACTTCCGTTTTCGCATAAAACAGAAGTATCTGTAATTATTTCAGGAGCAGATTGTAAGGGGTTCACCGTAATCTGAAGTTCAGCAACTTTAAAACATTGCCCATCTGTTAATCGTACATATATTTTTCTCGTCCCTGAAGTATAGGATTCTGGGGTAATGATAAAATTATTGTTACCTGCAATCGCATCACTTTTATTTTCATAATAGGTAAATGAAACGGAAGAAGTGGTGGTGATATCCGCCTCTGCCTCATAGAGATTAAAAGAATATTGCAAAGATGCCGAACAAACCTTTAATTCAGCATTATTATTAAAAACAATCGGAGTTATTAAGGTTACGGTAACCATTTCTGAGAAAACACAGCCATGTTCCGTAGTTACAGAAAGGGAATAAACTCCGGCTGAAGAAACAGTAATACTTGGCGTGGTTTCTCCAGTACTCCATAGATTTCCTGTGTTTGAACTGGAGGTTAAAGTTGTAGTACCTTCATCACATAACAGCAAATTCCCACTGATTTGAAGATGGATATCCGGCTGCAGGGTAATGGTGATACTTACCGTTTGCGATTCGCAGTTTCCATTGGTATATTTCAGGGTATACGTTCCCGGTTCTGTTATGGTAATGGATTTTGTAGTTTCTCCGGTGGACCAAATATTTCCGTAATCTTCGCTGGAAGTGAGTACAATACTTCCGCCTTGGCATAAAACTGTACTACTTGCGATAATGGTTGGGACAGCATTCAGAGGCATTATCAATAGCTGAAGTTCCACAACTTTAGTGCAGACTCCATTATCTACTCTTACATATAATGTTTTATTGCCGGAAAGATAGGATGTAGGATTACTGATAAAATTGGAATTGCCTGCATTGGCATCATTTTCATTTTCATAAAACCTGAATTCAACTCCGGTTTCTGAACAGATTTCCGGCTTTGCTTCTTCCAGATTAAACACCACTGCATTCTGGTCACTACATTCACTGAGTATGGCATCTTTTGCAACGGGTGCGTGCCCTTGAATAATTTCAATTTCATTAGTAGCAATGGGACATGTACTTCCATCAACATATACTTCAACTCTATAGATTCCGGGTGAAGTAATGGTGTACGCGTTTCCGGTACTTCCCGCAATTAGTTCCCCATTTTTATACCATTTAAAAGTAGGATTTGTGACGGAAGTGGAAGCGGAAACCGTAATACTCTGGCCTTCGCATAAAACATATTTAGATCCTAAGTTCACACCACTTTCATCCTGAAACTGAACGCCTAAATTAAAAGAACCTGCTTCTAAAAACACTGCCGAATCATACATACTATCTCCTGCATCAGCAAGAACCATCTTAAAATGATAGGTTTTCCCCGGTTCTACTGTAGCGTATGCCTTTAAAGGCACTACTCTACCATTAAAATTGGTTTCAATATTAGCGGTATTATGACCTCCAAAATATCCCGCATTTAATGGACCACAAGAATAGCTGGCAGGAACAATATTGGTAACACTTACCGGACCGGCATTGTTGGGAAGAATAGCCAGATTTGTATATTGTGAACTCCCCTGTTTTTTCAGCATTAGAGCGAAACCATCCGAATAACCACTACAAGGGAATCCGTTATAAGTATTATTATACTCTTCGGATGCAAAAAGAAAATTAAAAGTCAATTCATTATTAAAAGGAACAAAATCAAATTCAATATAGGTGGCATTGGTAAGTGGCTCCTGTGGATTAATGGCAGTAGCCAGATCATCATCACCACCTGTTCCTATATTATCACTTAAAGTACCTGATATAAAATTATTACCTGCATTTCTGGCATAACCCGTGGATAGTATAATTCCTTCACTAAAAGGAAACGCCGTTGTACCCGAATTAAAATATCCCCATGATCTTGAAGTATTGGTAGAAGGACGATCAGGATATACTTTTACATTGGTAACACTGGGCTCCGAACAGTCTGAGCCCCCGGAAATAAGCACCTTGCTTACTAAATCGGATATAGAATAGGAAACTTCGGGAAAACCGCCAGAATTGACACTGATGAAATTTGCTGCTTTTGAACTTTCTAAAGAACCCTTTATAATAGAATCAGAACGTTTTTTCTGCGAAAAACAAATGGTAAATAAAATGCTAAAAATGAATAAAAATAGTTTTCTGTCCTTATATATCATATTTTATTTATTAAGAAGAAAAGAATATAATTATTGACAAATATAGCCATCATTTCTTAATAAAATCAGAAATACCGAGCCCAAATAGTGCAAAATCGTATTGTGCAGGATCATCGGGATTCATTTTGCGCAAAACGGCATCCATTTCCTGCACTGTTTTCCAATCGTTTTGTTTTCGAAAAACAATTCCGAGTTGCCGCGAAACATTGCCGGTATGCACATCCAGCGGAACGGAAAGAAATCGTGGATCAATCTTTTTCCAGATTCCGAAATCCACTCCGCGTTTATCATGACGCACCATCCATCTCAGAAATATCATCAAACGTTTGGCGGCTGAATTTTTGTAGGTTGAGCTCAGGTGTTTTTTGCTCCGATGTTCGGGTTCTGAAAGCAGAAATTCTGTTCGGAATCGTTCGATAGAATGATAAAAATCGGGTTCTCCGGGTTTTAATAAAAATAAATCTTCAAGGTTATTTCCCTTTATGTAAATCCTATGAAGGTTCTTTAGAAAAAACAAAAAATCGTCTCCGTTAAAAGTTCTGTGAATGGCTTTACTTTTCAGATTTTCAAGATCAGATTCTTTGAAATTCAAAATAAAATCGTGCGGAGAATTCCCCATAAAATCCAGTATTTTGGTAGCACTTGCCAGAATGGATTTTCGGTTTCCCCAAGAAATAATTGCAGTCAGAAATCCGGCAATTTCAATGTCTTCTTTGGCAGAAAACCGGTGCGGAATCTGAATCGGATCATGGGCAATAAAATCCGGACGGTTGAACTGATCTGCTTTTACATCAAGAAAATCCTTTAGTTCGCTGAAATTCATCTTACAAAATTATTCAAAAAACAAACAGATCAAAAGGAAATGGTGTATTTTTGCATTTCTATGAAAATTTTCAGGGAATTCAATACGTATCAGTCGCAAAAACCTCTTGCTTTATCGTTGGGAATGTTCGATGGCGTGCATCTTGGGCACAAATGTATTATTGATGAACTTCGGAAAATCAGCGGCGAACAGCATCTGGAATCCGCGATTCTCACTTTCTGGCCGCATCCGCGCTTGGTTTTCAATCCTGATGAAAATTTAAAACTTCTCAATACTCTTGATGAAAAAACCGAACTTTTGCAACAGTACGGAATTGACATTTTGTTTTTGAAGGAATTTGATGCCGATTTCAGAAATTTAACCGGAACTGAATTTGTAGAGCAGATTTTAGCAGAAAAACTTCACACCAAATATCTGATTATTGGTCACGACCATGTTTTCGGAAAAAACCGAAGCGGAAATTTTGAGTTGCTTCAAGAGTTGGCTCCAAAGTTTGGTTTTGAAGTCGATCAAATGGAAGTGGTAAATTTTCATAATAAGAATATTTCTTCCACCAAAATCAGAACTGCCCTTTTGGATGGAAACATTGAAGAAGCCAATTCAATGCTCGGCTACGAATATCCGCTTTCAGGAAAGGTGATTCACGGAAAAAAAATAGGCAGAACGATTGGTTTTCCAACAGCAAATATTGAATATAATCCTATAAAACTTCTTCCCAAAAAAGGCGCTTATATTGTAGATGTTTTCTTGAAAAACAGACAGTACAAGGGAATGCTGAGCATCGGAACCAACCCAACGGTAAACGGAACCGAACTTACGGCAGAAGTGAATATTCTGGATTTCAGTGAAGATATTTACAATGAAAATATTACGGTAAAATTCCGGAAATTTCTCCACGAGGAAATTAAATTTGAATCTCTGGAAAAACTCATCGAGAAACTGGAAGAAGACCAAAAACTCACCGAAGAATTTTATTCCTGATTATTCTTCTTCCATAATTTCTTCTCTCACTCTTCTTGTTAATGAAGAAAAAATCAAATCATAGGAATGGTCGATTAATTTCAAAATTAGATCTTTCTTCAATCCCTCGCAAACCACTGAATTCCAATGGGTTTTATTCATGTGATAAGCTCCCTGAATTTGTGGAAATTCTTCCCGCAATTCTACGCTCCATTCCGGATTTGTCTTTAAAGAAATCGTAGGCGTAATGGCTTCTAAAGGCAAAAGTGCAAACATCTTCCCTCCTACTTTAAAAACCAAAGTTTCGTTATCGAAAGGTAAACTTTCGGTGGCCGACTTTTTGGTGAGACAATAGTTACGGATTTCCTCTGTATTCATTCGGTTTGATTAGCATCACGTAAAATTATAAAAAGTTCCTTGAAAAAGAGAAACAGACCAAATGGAATTCAGAAAAAAATGTAACTTTAATACGTCAAAAACCATCATTATGAAAGCCTTGGTATTAGGCGCAACAGGTGCCACAGGAAAAGATCTGGTTGAAAAACTGCTTCAGGACAATGATTTCAGCGAAGTACATACTTTCGTACGCAAACCGCTGGATATTGAAAATAATAAATTGCATAACCATATCGTCAACTTCGATCAGCCGGAAGAATGGAAAGATTTGGTGAAAGGCGATGTAGCATTTTCCTGTCTCGGAACAACACTAAAAGCAGCCGGAAGCAAAGAAGCACAACGGAAAATTGATGTGGATTACCAATACAATTTTGCAAAAGCCGCTCGTGAAAACAATGTGGACGATTATGTTTTGGTTTCGGCATACGGTGCCAATCCAAAATCCAAAATTTTCTATTCCAGAATGAAAGGTGAACTGGAAAATGAAATCAAAGATTTGCATTTCAATAAACTGACGATTTTCCAACCCGGAATGCTGGAACGAAGGAACACCAACAGAAACGGTGAAGTTCTGGGTGGAAAAATCATAAAATTTGCCAATAAATTCGGATTTCTGGAAAGCCAGAAACCTTTACCAACCAATATTCTGGCGCAGGCAATGGTAAATTCCTCAAAAATAAAATCCTACGGCTACTCGAAAATAAAACTCGGAAGTATTTTCAGTTTTGCGGAAAAAGGAAATCAATAATTACAACTTTTTTTTCGGAAATTAATATTTCTCTTGCCTTCAATATTTCTGAAAATCCGAAAAGTTCACCATAAAAATTTTAAAATTAAACCTCATCTTTGTTGTATTCACAGTATAAAAAATGAGTCAATCTGAGCAAGACATCCAAAAAAGAAGTAAGGAAATCACCGAAAACTACTTTCAGTTTCTCGACCAACACATTGCAGATGTCGTTTCCGGAAAAGTGAGTGATTTTATGGAAATCAATCAGATTGCGAGTGAACTTTTTGTTTCCCATCAACATTTGAGCGATACCATTCAGAACGAAACCGGAAATCATCCCTGCCATTTTTACGACTTGAAAATCATTGATGAAGCAAAAAAAATGCTTTCTGAAACCAATTTATCCATTGCAGAAATTGCAAGAATACTCACCTACGATCCATCGAATTTCTCCAAATTCTTTAAAAAATTTGCCGGACAAACGCCCGGACAATTCCGAAAAAAATAATTAAAATTCCTATTTCTCCTCTCCTTTGGAGAGGTCGGGAGAGGCAAAATAAAACTTCCGAAAAGTTCACCACAATTCCTTTATCTTCAATAATCATCTTTGTAAAAAGAAATTTAACACCATTAAAATTTTTACAGATGTCAAGAAACGATTTAAAAGGAAAAGTAGTTTTAATCGCAGGTGGTGCGAAAAACTTAGGCGGTTTATTAAGCCGTGATTTTGCAGCAAAAGGCGCAAAAGTAGCCATTCATTATAACAGCGACAGCACAAAAGCCGATGCCGAAAAAACACTGGCAGACATTACCAATGCTGGCGGAGAAGCATTTATATACCAAGCTGATCTCACCGATGTTAAGAATATCAGCCAACTTTTTGATGCAGCAATCAGTAAGTTTGGAGGGATTGATATTGCAATCAACACGGTTGGAAAAGTATTGAAAAAGCCTTTTGCTGAAACCACGGAAGAAGAATACGACAGCATGAGCGACATCAATTCCAAAGTGGCGTATTTCTTCATTCAGGAAGCCGGGAAAAAACTAAACGACAACGGGAAAATCTGTACGATTGTTACTTCTTTATTGGCTGCATTTACCGGATATTATTCCACCTATGCAGGTGCAAAAGCTCCGGTGGAACATTTTACCAGAGCGGCTTCCAAAGAATTTGGTTCCCGCGGAATTTCCGTAACAGCGGTTGCACCCGGACCAATGGATACGCCGTTCTTCTACGGACAGGAAAGCGATGATGCCGTGGCATATCACAAACAAGCATCGGATTTGGGTGGATTGACCGACATCAAAGACATTGCTCCATTGGTAGAATTTTTGGTAACTGACGGTTGGTGGATTACCGGACAAACCATTTTCGCAAATGGTGGTTATACAACAAGATAAAACACAAATTATTATATTTGAAAAGGCAAATAACAGCGTTGTTTGCCTTTTAACTTAAAAATTCAAAGAATGTTTATTAAAATCATCAATTCTGTTCTTATTCTTTTTGCCGTTTTTATGGGCATCAAACACGGCTGGAATATGCTTACCGCAAAACCCGAAATGCTGGAAATGTTTGGCAAATGGAACTTTAACAAAAATGCAGTGATGATTAACGGAGCCGTTACTTTATTGGCTTCTGTTTTAATTCTTTTCCCAAAAACATTTGTTTGGGGAAATTTTCTGATGGCTGCCGGAATCCTTCTGATTATCTGTTTGCAACTGCTGCACAAAGATCCGAAAGGTGTTGCTATTGAAATTCCTTTTCTGCTCCTTAATCTGGTGATTATTTATCTGCAACATCCACTGAAAGCCAACTAAAATGAAACATCTTTTGAGTATACTTTTCTCCACAATGACACTAACCGCCTGCGGTCAAAACAACAAAAACACAAATTCAACCCAACAAATAAAAACCGAACAAAAAATGGACACTTCTATAATCTCCAATGAAAACGTAAAAAAAGCCATTAACGCTTTACAAGAAAATAACAAAACTACTTTCTATTCCTACTTTACAAGCGATGCTGTTTTTATGGATGATGGCAGAACTTTGGATTTCAAATCATTTTTCGATAATGCGTTTGATAAAAAAGAAAAATTTCTCACCATCGACAAAGTAGAAAATAATGGCAAAGACATTTACGGAAATTTTTATGCCGGACAATGGGGCACATTCCGGGTTTATTTTAAATTCCATCAAGATGCGGACGGAAAATTCAACCGTTTGGATATTGGGCAGGCAGGAAAATAATTTTCGGAATCTGAGTTGAAATTCAAAAAAAAACACCTTCAAAAGAAGTGTTTTTCGGTTTGGTCAGTTATTTCAAATATTTTGTAATCGCTTCGTCGGTTGGTTTTGTGGTGCTGACAAAACTGTCGATAAGTTTTCCGTTTTCGTCCAAAAGGAACTTTGTAAAATTCCACATAATGGTCGTATTTTTCACGCCATTTAATTCTTTTTCGGTTAGGAATTTGAAAACCGGAGCGGTATCATCTCCTTTTACAGAAACTTTCGCTGCCATAGGAAAAGTTACGCCATAGTTTTTCTGGCAGAATTTCCCAATTTCTTCGTTGCTTCCGGGTTCCTGTCCGCCAAAATTATTCGCAGGAAATCCTACAATCACCAATTGATCTTTGTATTGTTGATAAAGTTTCTCAAGATCAGCATATTGTGGTGTAAATCCGCATTCGGAAGCGGTATTTACAATCAGGATTTTTTTGCCCTTATAGTCTGCAAAATTTATTTCACTTCCATCCAGACTTTCTACTTTGAAGTCATAAATTGTTTTTCCCATAAGTTCTTCGGTTTTGGCTTTTGAAACATCCGATTTCTGTGCACAGTTCTGCAAAAATGCAACGACGGAAAGCAGAAATATGAATATTTTTTTCATTTTTTTAAAATTTAAAAGTGTTTGCCGGAAATTCTTTGTTGACTTCTACTTTGTTGAGTACAATTACGTAATCGCTGTCTTTTTTCACACTCGAACTTTCGATTCTGAAAGGGAAAAGCAAATTGCCCACCTTTTTATAATCTGAGTAATTGAGGACTTCATCTTTCTTCTCTTCCTTTACCAACATATAGGTTTTGGTATCGAAATAATAATAATTCACATTCACATTTTTAGTCAGTTCCACTTTGTGGCAATAGGTATTTCCTACTTTTTCCTTTCCTAAATATTTGGCTTCAAAACCTTTATTTTCATAGTCAATAAAATCGTTATCGAAACTTTCCGGCACATAATTCGGGTATTCCTGAATTTTATTGGTGGCGTAGTTCATGGCGTATCCTTTCTTTCCGTCAAAACCTTCAATGGGCATTTCCTTTTTGTCGATTACGATTGATGTTTTGGTAAGATTCGGGCGTTTCTGAAGAATCCTGATCGGATATTCATCATTAATTCCCAAGGTAACTTTGCCTTGGAGTATGACGGAATTCAGTAATTTCCAGTTGATTAAACCACCTGAAAGTTCAATATTTTTATCAATAATTTCTTTCGCCGTTTGCGAAAAACAAAATGATGAAAGCAGAATACAAACTACAAGAATCAATCTTTTCATTTAAAAATTTTAAGGATTTCAAAGATAAACTTTTTAGAAAAGAATACCTCTTTCTTAACACTTTTTAAGAGCTATATTGTATTAAAAAAAGAGCTAAGAATGCTTGCGGAGAATTTCTCTGGCTTTCTCCAGATCTTCGGGAACATCAATTCCTACGCCTACAAAATAGGTTTCGATCATGCGGATTTTCATTCCGTATTCCAGATAGCGAATGCATTCGATTTTTTCGGCAATTTCCAGAGGTTTCATGGGAAGCTGCGCAAATTTCAGAAGGGCATCTTTGCGAAATGCATATACTCCGATATGCTTAAAATAAGTTGCCTGAACCGAAGTTTCGCGTGGATAAGGAATTACGGAACGGCTAAAATACAACGCAAATCCATTGTTATCGGTAATTACTTTTACATTGTTTGGATTTTCGATTTCGGATGGATCTTTCAACTGAATTTTAAGTGAAGCCAGAGAAATTTCTTTTTTTTCATCATGATGAAAAACATCAATCAGTTGTTGTAAAGGTTCGGTTTTCAAAAACGGCTCATCACCCTGAACATTAATCACAATATCGCAATCGATATCCTGTACCGCTTCTGCAATACGATCGCTTCCGGTTTCGTGATTGCCCGTCATCAATGCTTTTCCGCCAATTTTAGAAATTTCATCAAAAATAATTTCTGAATCGGTGGCCACAAAAACTTCATCAAAAAGTCCGGTTTGAAGAACATTTTGATACGTTGTTGCAATCACGGTTTTTTCACCCAAAATTTGCATCAATTTTCCGGGAAACCGGCTTGCCTGATAGCGTGCAGGGATGACAGCGATAATTTTCATATAAAAAAATTGCCAAGAATTATTCCCAGCAATTTATAGGATTTTAAATTAAAATTCAAATTCTCCGATCAGAATTTTATCATTTATTGTTTCATTTCCAGTTTTGGCAAAAGAAGTGAAACCGTAATTAAAATTTCTTATTTCAATTTTCCCAATGCATTTTCCAATTTCGGAAGCATTACTTTAATTTCATCCAAAGAAAGTCCGCCTACAGAAGCTCTGAACCAAGGTTCGGTTTTTTCTGCACCAAATGCGGAAAATGGAACTAAAGCAACACCACCTTCTTTTATCAGGTAAAAAACAAGATCAGAAGAAGTCTCTATTTTATCACCATTTGGAGCGGTTTTCCCCAGATAATCCAATTTGATTGTCAAATAAAGTGCGCCCATTGGTTGAATGCTTTCAACAGAAAATCCTCTGTTCTTCATCTCCTGAATTCCATGGTGCAAAACATCAAGACTGTTTTCTAGTTTGGTTTTAAAATCGGAAACAAAATCATCCACATTTTCCTTTTTTTCATAGAATTTTCCGGTGGCTTCCTGTTCCGGTTTTGGAGCCCAAGCACCAACGTGAGTAAGCAGCGCCTTCATTTTATCGATAACGGGAGCTGGACCAAATCCCCATCCAACACGAACTCCGGTTGCGGCAAGACATTTAGAAATCCCATCAATATAAATGGTATAGTCTTTCATTTCCGGAAAAAGTGACACCGGATCGTAATGCACTGAACCAAAAGTCAGATTTGAATAAATCTGGTCGTACATTAAATATAGCGGTTTTTCTTCTGAACCTCTTTTGGAATTTTCTTCCAGAATTAACTGACAGATTTCGGAAAGTTGCTCTTTCGTGAACATAGTTCCGGTTGGATTCAATGGTGAACAAAGGCAAACCAACACCGCATCTTTCAGATGTGGACGAAGATCGTCTGCAGTGGGAAGAAAATTATTTTCAATACCGGCTTTTATCTCCACCGCATTTGCTGAAGTCAGGTATGCATAATGGTTGTTATTCCACGATGGCACCGGATAAATGACCTTATCTCCCTCATCTACAATGGTTTTGAAAGTGGCATAAATCAACGGTCTTGAACCTGCGGTAATCAGAATATTATTGGGCTCATAATCGAGATTCCATCGGGATTTTAAATCTTCAGAAACCGCTTTTCTTAAAGATAAAAGTCCGTTTGCAGGAGGATAGTTGGTAAAATTATTATCGTACGCTTTTTTGATTTCTTCCTTCAATAAATCAGGAATCGGGTAGATATTTGAATTTAAATCTCCAATGGTAAGATTGGCAATTTCCGCTCCTTTTGCTTTCAGATCATTTACCTCGTTTCCGATTTTTACGATTTCGGAGCCTACGAGATGAGAGGCCAGTTTTGATACTTTCACGTTTTGAGTATTTTGGTGTGCTAATTTCAGGGATTACATCCACAATATCAAGATATTATTCAATAAAATATTTTTTAGCGAATATTTTTTAGCGAATATTTTTAATAAAAATACTATTTTAATTAAACAAATATTACAATCAACGCTTTTAAAATAAAATCATTTTATTTAAAACGATTCAAAATATTTTGTTGAAATCCTTACAAATGTAATGAAAATCATCCATTTTGGTGATTTGTTCAAAAACAAAAAAATATCCGGAGAAACCGGATATCTTATATGATTTGTCGCGAAATTGTTAGAAAATCTCTCTTCCTGAAAAATGAAATCTTGCTTCAATTAATGCATTTTCGTCGGAATCGGATCCGTGTACTGCATTTTCGCCAACGCTTCTTGCATATAGTTTACGAATGGTTCCTTCTGCTGCATTTTCAGGGTTGGTTGCACCAATTAGGGTCCTGAAATCCTCGACGGCATTGTCTTTTTTTAGAACGGCAGCCACAATAGGACCTCTACTCATGAACTCTACCAATTCTCCATAAAAAGGACGTTCCTTATGGATCTCATAGAATTTCTTCGCATCATCAAGCGTTAACTGTGTAAGTTTTAATGCTTTAAATTCAAAACCTGCTTCTGCGATTTTACCTAAAATTGCACCAATATGCCCATCTTCCACGGCATCGGGCTTAATCATTGTAAAGGTGATATTACCTGACATAAATTTGTTTTTTTTGTTGCGCAAAATTACTAAAAGTTTTCTATATTTGTACCTGAAAATTCTAACAGAGTTTCTTTTGCAAATAATATTTGGCACGCTTGTTGTTAATATTATTTTGATTCTCATGTTTAATTTGAGTTTTCATGGTTATTAGTTTTTACCCGACTTCGGTCGGGTTTTTTTATGGGGTAAAGTGAAATATTTAAAAAGAATGGATCAGGGATCAGGATCAAAATCTGGGGACTAGGCAAAAACATCAGATTATACGCATTACAATTAATGCAAAGGGAAACGAAGAATTCATTCAAAAAATCTTTAAATAAAGATAAACAAGGGCGATAAATCTTAATTAAAGTAATACAAAATAATTTTCTTCGTATTACATTCGTAAATGAAATGTCTTTGTATTTCTTAAAATTATTGTTTAAACAAATAAAAAATCTTTGTTTTTCTTTGCGTTTATTGATTTTATTTCAATAAATCAATGTAATAATTATTTGATAATATTTTAATGCGTTTGACATGCAAAAACATTAGCCAATCTGAAAAGAAAAAAACTTCCAATCTACAAGTTTTGTATATAATCTATCATCGTTGTCCGATAAAAATTAGAAATACAATGAACAGGTCGCTCCTTTGGAGCTCTAAATACGGAAACAACTTTCTATTAACAGTTTGCTCCAATGGAGCTCTGTCTTAATCCCATTGGGATTTACTGTTAATAGAAAAAAAATCAGTCAGTGAAAACAAAGCTCCAGAGGAGCGAACTGTCTGTTTATCCTATTAATATTGCGCTTTTCGATTTGTTTATTTTTTTATCGGACAAGAATGATAATCTACAAGAAACCAAAGGATTTCGTTTTTGTTAGAACAAAAAATTATTCTTGAATTGTTCGACTCCTTCGGAGTCGAATACTATTGAATATTCTTAATTTCGTAAAAAATAAGGGACCTAAGAAATCAAAAAAAAATTAATTCGAAGTGTTTTCCTCTGCCTCCTCCATCAGTTTCAGATACGTGTAATAACGGCTTTCTTCAATTTCGCCTTCTTCTACGGCGGCAATTACAGCACATTTTGGTTCTGAAATATGCATACAGTTATGGAATTTACATTCTCTTCCGGTTTTAAAAATCTCCGGAAAATAATGCTGAATTTCTTCTTTTTCAACATCAATCATCGCAAATTCGCGAACGCCGGGAGTGTCTATTACGCTTCCGCCAAAACTCCAGAAATGCATTTGCGCAAAGGTTGTAGTATGTTTTCCTTTTAAATGAGTTTCGGAAATTTCGGAGGTTTTCAGGTTAAGATCCGGTTGCAAAGCATTGACCAAAGTAGATTTCCCACAACCCGAATGTCCGAAAAACACGGAAGTTTTATCTTTAATTGTTTCTTGAAGAATTTCTAAATTCAGGTGCGTATAGGAAGAAATTTCCAGCGTTTCATAACCGATTTTCTGATAAATGACTTCAATATCATATACAAGCTCTTTTTCATCCTCATTCAAAACATCCATTTTATTGAAAAGAATAAGAGGAATAATATTATACGCTTCACAACATGCCAGAAAACGATCGAGAAACCCCAAAGATGTTTCGGGGAATTTCAAGGTGAAAATAAAGCAGGCAACATCAATATTTGAAGCAATAATGTGTGATTCTTTGGAAAGATTTACCGATTTTCGGATGAGATAATTTTTACGGGGCTCAATTTTCGTAATCCATGCAATATTATCCTGCTCTAATTGAAATTCAACAAAATCTCCCACGGCCAAAGGATTGGTTAATCGGTTTTTCAATAATTTGAATTTTCCGCGGATCCGGGCTTCATACGTTTTCTGTGTATCCAGATCGAAAACCTGATACCAACTTCCTGTTGATTTTGTAACTAAACCTTTCAAATATTTTGTAATTGAACCGCTGCAAATGTAGGAAAATCCTGCATAAAAAAAGCGCGGAAACCCGCGCCTTCATATTTTTAATGGTTTACAAGATATTATGACCTTTCAATCATAATATTATTCTGTACTTCAATGGATTCTTCGTGAATCGACTTGAAAACTTTTTCAATAAATTCCTGAGACATTCCGGTTTCACTGGCTTTTTGGGAAGCATACTCAGTAATTTCTTTCCAACGGTCGGGCTGAAAAATCGCAATATTGTTCTGTTTTTTGATGGTTCCGATTTTTTCTGCAATTTTCATTCTCTGAGATAAAAGTTCGATCAGTTGAAAGTCGATATCGGAAATCAAAGTTCTGTGTTTTCCCAAATCGTCTGCATAACCGGAAATATCGGTATTTCTGATTTTAAGATTGGACAGTAATTCTGCCAGAACTTCCGGGGTAATCTGCTGCGAAGCATCACTCCACGCTTCATCAGGATTGCTGTGCGTTTCAATAATCATTCCCTGATACCCAACATTCAATGCTTCCTGAGCGATGGAAGCCAAGCCGGTACGGTTCCCGCAAATATGCGATGGATCCACAATCATCGGAATATTCGGAAACTGATTTTTAAAATCCAAAGCGATCTGCCAGTTGGGTGTATTTCTGTATTTTGTTTTCTGATAAGAAGAAAATCCGCGGTGAATAGCGCCTAAATTTTCAATTCCCTGTCCCAAAAGACGTTCCATCGCGCCAATCCAAAGTGCCAAATCCGGATTTACAGGATTTTTTACCAAAACCGGTTTGTTGGTTCCGCGCAATGCCACCGCAATTTCCTGAACGGTAAACGGATTCACAGTGGAACGCGCACCGATCCAGAGAATATCCACATCTGCTTCCAATGCAGCAAAAACATGGTGTGCATTGGCGACTTCGGTTGCGGTTTTAAAACCGTATTCTTCTTTTACTTTTTTCAGCCAGTTCAGTCCGATTACGCCTACGCCTTCAAAACCATTCGGCTTGGTTCTCGGCTTCCATATTCCTGCCCGGAAAACGGGAACATTGGCTCCGGATTCTTTTATTCTGCGCGCGGTTTCAAGCATTTGCGCTTCGCTTTCTGCACTGCAAGGTCCTGCAATTACAAGTGGAGCCGGGAATTCGTTGATCCACTCGTTTTTCAAATCTGCTAAATTCATTTATCTATTTTATATTTGGTTTACACATCATTTTTGATTATAAAAATCCTGTTTTTATAATTTCTTTCAAAAAAACGTTTAAAATTTTAATTAATGTTTAAAAGCAAGGAAAGTATTTCCTTTTATTTTGAGAAAGAAATTCAGTTAATAATACCAGTAAAAGCGGTAAAATCGTCTGAAATTTCCGTAATAATAACCCCAAAAGCCATAATTTCTTTCTGAAGCAAAAAGAAAAACCGAATCAGCAGATTGCCGGAAAGCGGATAAAAATGGAGTTAAAATTGTTTTCATTTAAAAAAATAAATTCCGGGATTTTTAATGTTCCCAAAAAATTTCCGTACAAATATATAAATTATGTGAAATCAAACTTCATTAAATCATCTAAATCTTTCAAAAGTGGATTAATTTCCAGCATTTTTTCAAAAATCTTCCTTTTTGTAAGGATTTCTTTCTTCAAAGCAGCATCAATTTTATATTCAATTTTTAGTTGATAGTGATTCACTTTTCTTTTAAAATGATTGAAAAATTCCCTCTGGATTTTATCAAATTCAGTTTTGGCAGATTCCGATGGATAATGCACCAGAATGGTATTTTCATCTTTTTTTTCGAATAAAAATCCGTGTACTGCGCTGTAAATCACCAAATCCTGCTTTCTTACTTTTTCCAGAAAAACGTTCCATTCACTTTTAAGATCGGCATCCGAAAAATGATTATTGGGCAAATCTTCCGTTTTCACTTCCGCAGAATTGCTTTCTTCTACCTGATCTTTTTTCGTGAGCGTATCGGTAATGCTGTATTTTGAAAATGATTTGCTGGTGTTAAGCGGAACGGATGATTTCTGAATTTTTGTAACCTTGGCTTCACCGGAAATTTCCGCGGGAGATTTTGGTTCTTTGGATTTATTTTCAGAATTTGAAATTAGTTTTTCCGAGACTTCTTTAAGAAAAGGCGCGAGAATCAGGAACTTTTTTTTTTAACTTCTGAACCGTTTGCGGTAAGACTTGAAAGTTGCATCAATGCGATTTCTACCGTCAGTCTTGGATTTTTTGAGTTTTTATAGTTGATGTCTGCATGGTTGCATATTTCAATCGCATCAATCAATTGCTGAGCGTTCCATTTTTTGCTTTGTTCAGAAAATTTGGCTTTCGTTTTATCACCAACTTCGATTAAATCCAAAGTGACAGGATTTTGTGCCATCATCAAATCCCGGAAGTGATTTCCCAATCCGCCAATGAAAATATGCGGATCGAAGCCTTTTTTTACAATTTCATTAAAGGCTGCAAGCACTTCGGGAATTTTATTCTCATGCGCAAGTTCCACCATATTCAGATACTGATCGTAATCCAAAATATTCAGCACTTCCGCCGCTTTGGAAAGCGTGATATTTTTCTGTGTAAAAGTTGAAAGCCGGTCAAAAATCGAAAGCGCATCACGCAATGCACCATCTGCTTTTTGGGCAATCAGGTACAACGCATCATCTTCGTATTGAATATTTTCTTTTTCCGCGATTTTTCTCAGGTGATCCTGAATGTCTTCAATCGTAATCCTTTTAAAATCATAAATCTGACATCTGGATAAAATCGTAGGAATAATCTTGTGTTTTTCCGTCGTTGCCAGAATGAAAATGGCATGTGCAGGCGGTTCTTCCAATGTTTTCAGAAACGCATTGAACGCTGCCGGAGAAAGCATGTGAACCTCATCAATAATATATACTTTATATTTTCCGACCTGAGGTGCAAAACGAACCTGATCGATCAGTTCCCGAATATCGTCCACGGAATTATTGGAAGCAGCATCCAGCTCATAAATATTATAAGCGAAACCGTCTTCCGAAGTGGAACCGTCTTTTTCGTTGATTTTACGGGCAAGAATTCTTGCACAAGTGGTTTTTCCAACACCTCGCGGTCCGCAGAAAAGCAATGCCTGCGCTAATTGATTATTATCAATCGCATGTTCCAGAGTATCCGTAATATGGGATTGCCCTACAACAGTATCAAACTCTTGCGGACGGTATTTTCTGGCGGATACAACGAAATTTTCCATTGCTCAAAAGTAGGGATTATTCTCGGAAAAAGAAAACTAAAAAAATGAATTTAAATGTAAGAAAAAACAAATCAATCACTTAATTTTGATTTATGAAACTCAAGAAGAAACACAATGCCAGTGCGATAACGATTTTTACAGAAATGTCGGCACTTGCCCAAAAAAACAACGCTATTAATCTTTCTCAGGGTTTCCCCGATTATGAAATTGATGAACGCCTGAAAAAGCTTCTGGCAAAGGCAACGAAGGAAAATTACAATCAGTATGCACCCCTTGCCGGAAATCCGCTTCTGATTAACAACCTGATTTCATTCAACCGCAACCGTGAAAATCCCATTTATTTTGAAACGCCGGAAATCTGCATTATTCCCGGAGCAACGTATGGTATTTATACTGCGCTGGCGACGGTTATTCAGCCGGATGATGAAGTAATTTTGATAGAACCGGCTTACGACAGTTATCTTCCTTCTGTGGAAATGCACGGTGGAATTCCGGTTTTTATTTCGCTGGACGAAAATTATGAAATGAACTGGGATGCCCTGAAAACCAAAATCAACCATAAAACCAAAGCCATCCTCATCAATACTCCGCATAATCCTACCGGAAAAATCTGGAAATATGAAGACTGGGAAATGCTTTGGAACATTATTCAGGACACCGAAATTATTGTGATTTCCGATGAGGTGTATGATTTAATTACGTATGATGATTTCAAATTTTCTTCTGCACAACATCATCCGGAACTAAAAAAAAGGAGTTTTTCTGTTTTTTCATTTGGAAAAATGTTTCACATCACAGGTTGGAAAATCGGGTATATTCTTGCACCGGAAAATATGATGGCGGCATTTCGGAGCATTCATCAATATCTGGTATTCTCGGTGAATGCTCCAGGACAACAGGCTTTAGCGGAATATCTTGAGATTTTTGATGTTCGGGAAAACCATACATTTTTGCAGCAGAAAAGAGATTTCTTTCTTTCTGAAATGAAAAACACTCCCTTTACTTTAAAAAATATTGCAGAAGGAAGTTATTTTCAGGTATTGGGTTTTGAAGAAATTTCGGATAAAAGCGATAAAGATTTTGCAGTCTGGCTAACCGAAACACATAAAGTGGCAACCATTCCGATGAGCGCGTTTTATTTTAACAGCAAAAACACGCAATCGGTTCGGTTTTGTTTTACCAAGAAGGAACAAACCATTGTGGATGCAGTGAAAAATTTAAAAAACATTCTTTAATCAACAAAAAAATGCCGGGAATTTCCGGCATTTTCTATTGGATGTCAATAGGATTAAAACTGAGTTACGCGAACATCAATTCTTCTATTTTTCGCTTTGCATTCGTCGGTATCATTTGCCGGACAAACCGGATATTGGGAACCATACCCTTCCGCTTCAATCCGGTCGCCTGAAATTCCTGCTTCAATCAGTTTCAGTTTTGCGGTTTGCGCTCTCATATTGGAAAGTTTCCTGTTCGCTTCTTCACTTCCGGTATTATCGGTATAACCACCGAGTTTTACTTTTAAGGTTGGAAAGGCATGCATAATTTCTGCAAGACTCTGCAACTGAACTTCTGAACCCGGTTTCAAATCTGCACTTGAAGATGCAAAATACAGATTCTCGATCGTGAACCAATTATTTTTATATAAAAGTGTATTGTCCTGAGTTTTCACTCCGTTGTAGAAAGATTTTAGCTGACTTTGATTTCCCAGTCTGATGGATTTGTCGTTGAAGAGTTTTATTTCTTCAATATCGCCCGTATCATATACAAAATCACCATCTTCATTTAAAGTTCCTTTTACTTCTTTTATCAAAACAACATCCGAAGGTTCGGCATGAGTACCTGCAAGCACTGCTGCTACACCCATTTTTGCAGAAATGTTTTCTAATTTCGCTTTTCTTTCGCTGTTAATTTTATCCTTATGAATGGAAGCTAAAGTAGGTGCAATAACCAATGAAACGATGGACATTAATTTTATCAGAATATTCATGGACGGGCCGGAAGTATCTTTAAAAGGATCTCCCACCGTATCTCCGGTTACGGATGCTTTATGCGGTTCGGAACCTTTGTAATAGGTTTGTCCGTTGATGTCCACCCCTTTTTCAAAAGATTTTTTTGCATTATCCCAAGCTCCTCCGGCGTTATTCTGGAACATTCCCATTAACACTCCGGAAACTGTTGCACCAGCAAGAAATCCTCCCAAAACTTCAGGTCCGAAAATAAAACCGACAAGAATTGGAGAAATTAAGGCAATTGCGCCCGGCAACATCATTTTTTTAATAGAAGCATCGGTGGAAATGGCTACACATTTTTCATATTCCGGTTTGGCTTTTCCTTCCAGAATCCCCGGAATTTCCCGGAACTGCCTTCTCACTTCTTCCACCATTGCCATAGCCGCCTGCCCAACTGCAGTAATCGCCAGCGATGAAAAAATAAAAGGAATCATCGCCCCCACGAAAAGTCCGGCTAAAACATCGGCACGGTAAATATCAATTCCATCAATTCCTGCAATCCCTACAAATGCTGCAAAAAGGGCCAAAGCCGTTAATGCAGCGGAAGCAATGGCAAAGCCTTTTCCGGTTGCGGCAGTGGTATTTCCAACAGCATCCAGAATATCGGTTCTTTCCCGTACTTCTTTCGGAAGTTCACTCATTTCTGCGATTCCTCCGGCATTATCCGCAATTGGTCCGAAGGCATCAATCGCCAACTGCATGGCTGTTGTCGCCATCATTCCGGCTGCGGCAATTGCTACACCGTATAATCCTGCACAAAGATAAGAGCCATAAATTCCGCCTGCCAAAACCAGAATGGGAAGCAAGGTAGATTCCATTCCTACGGAAAGCCCACCAATAATATTGGTCGCATGTCCTGTGGAAGATTGTCTTACAATACTGGAAACCGGACGTTTTCCCATTGCTGTATAATATTCCGTAATAATACTCATTAACGTTCCCACAACAAGCCCGACCATAATCGCTCCGAAAACGCCCATTTTGGTAAACTCATGACCGCGAAGTACCATATTTTCAGGTAAAAGATAGTCGACTAAAAAATACGAAACTACGGCTGTGAGTACAATACTTCCCCAGTTTCCGAGATTCAAAGCGTTCTGAACTGCTGTTGTTGAAAATCCGGTATTGTCTTTTATTTTCACAAAGAAAGTTCCCAAAATGGATAATATAATTCCCGTTCCTGCGATAAGCATCGGTAAAAGAATGGGCGCAAAACCACCAAAAGCATCATTGGAAATGGTTTCTCTACCCAAAACCATTGTTGCCAAAACCGTTGCCACATACGAACCGAAAAGGTCGGCTCCCATTCCGGCAACATCTCCCACATTATCTCCCACATTATCCGCAATGGTTGCAGGATTTCGCGGATCATCCTCGGGAATTCCCGCTTCTACTTTTCCTACAAGATCGGCTCCTACATCGGCCGCTTTGGTATAAATTCCTCCTCCTACTCTGGCAAAAAGCGCAATGGATTCTGCACCAAGGGAAAATCCGGTAAGAATTTCAATGGTACGTTCCATTTCGTGTGAATTTACGGGAGCATCCGGAGCAAAGAAATGTTTGATAATCAGATAAAGCGAGCCCAAACCTAAAACGGCAAGCCCGGCAACGCCCATTCCCATCACAGAACCTCCGGTAAAGGAAACTTTGAGTGCTTTTGAAAGTGAAGTTTTTGCGGCTTCTGCGGTTCGTACATTGGATTTGGTGGCAATTTTCATCCCGATAAAACCTGCCAAAGCGGAGAAAATAGCTCCGATAACAAAGGCCAAACCGATGGACCAATGCGAGTTGGCATTGCTCATTCCCATAATTGCGAGCAGCACTGCCACTATTATTACGAAATACGTAAGGATTTTGTATTCCGCTTTAAGAAATGCCATTGCTCCGTTGGCAATATGGCCGGCAATTTCTTTCATTTTTTCGTTTCCGGCATCCTGCCTGCTTACCCAATTGCTCTGTATATAAGTATACAGCAGTGCAATGACCCCGAAAATCGGAACTAATACAAATAAAGAATTCATAGTTTAGAGATTTATTAATAAGAATCTAAATATAATAAATATTATTAATGTTCACTTAACATTAGAGCAAGTTTAAAATTTTATCGAAATTTTTAATATTACCTTAGAAAATCATCTTTGCTAAATTTTGGTGCTCTTAATAATTTCTACAAAAAAAAGACAAATGTTTCCATCTGCCTTTTATCAATATTGTATTCTGTGGATTCTTATCCTCCGAATTTATTGGCGTAATCGCGCTGTGATGCTTTGATTACGTTTTTTGCTGCTTCACTTCCGTATACTTCCTGAATTCTACATTTTGCAGGTTCATCCGGAAGATTTTTATAGGTAAGGAAGTAGTGCATCAGTCTTTTTACTTCTGCCTGAGGAAGTTCGGAAATATCGCGGAAATGTCCGAAAGCGTGATCGCCTTTCATTACGGCAACAATCTTATCATCGGCTTCTCCTTTATCGATCATTTTAAAACCACCGATTGGGATTGCTTCCATGAGCATTCCGCCGTTGTGGATATTGTGTGAACTCAAAACACAAATATCCAAAGGATCCAAATCTCCTTTGGCAACATCATCAGCACCGCTTTCAACGGCTAATTTTTTCACTTCATCGTGGCAATATGTTCTAGGGATAAAACCGTATAGTGCCGGAATAATATTGGAAAACTGCTGAGGGCGATCTACCTTCAGATATCCGGTTTGTTTGTCTACTTCATATTTTATGGTGTCGGAAGGAACAATTTCTACAAATACGTTCACTACGTCCGGAGCATCTTCACCGGCAGTAATTCCGTGCCAAGGGTGTGCTTTAAAATTAGGTATCATTCTTATGATTTATAGTTTAATATTAATAATTCTTTTTTAAGTTCATCAATAGTTTCGGTGATGAAGTCTCCTTCATTCACGTAATTGAGCAAAAACAGGGACTTAAAATCCTCCAGATTTGCCTGATCTCCCAAACCTTCGTGTGTGGAGCGGAGCAAAGCCAGAATCTGATCTTTTGCAATCAAAATATTTTTCCAGTTTATACTGCTGATGTATACTTGTTGTGCAGCATTGTACTCAAATTCTTCCTGAATACTTTTTTCTGTAAGATAAAGGAATTCATGAGGTGCCAAAGTTTTATCGAAACGTGCAACAAGATTCACTGGTTTCATTCTTTCCAGAAACAAAGTCATTCTTTCAAATGCCTGAAAACGAAGATCATTCCCTTCTTTTATCGCAAGGGTTTTAAGTTCTTTTTCTTTAAGCGTTGTAAAGGTATGCACAAACTGACGCAACAAAACCAAAAAAGGAATCGCAATAATAATTGCGACCGCGTATGGAAGATAGTCTGATATATTTGCCATAATGTAAGACTGCAAAACTACTAATAATTTGCTGTTTGTGAACAATTAAATTATTTTTTTATAATTATTACACAAAACGTACAAAAATATCCTACTAAAAATTGTAATAATATATAACACAAAAAATTTAGACTACATAATCTTCTTCTTCAAAATTTTAAAGAGTCCAGATGCATTATTTTGATATCATTTAAAACAAAATTCCTTTTTATCTTAAAAAAATTCTGAATTGTAATATTATTTTTCTTCTCAAGTGGGTTTTTACAAATCCTCATATATTAAAAAAGTTTATTAAACCGAGGTTCAATAAACTTTTAAATATAAATAATTATTTGAATTACAAATAATTACAATAAGTATTTGTAATTAGTATAATATTCAAAATACCCATTAATCATTGTTTAAAGGCATTGCCACTATTCTGTTTTCTCTCCAACTGCTTGAACCTATATTTCGAAAAAATACAGTTCCTACCTTACCATTAGATCCAACATCGGATTCCCGATAGCTATTAGATGCCAACGAGTTTCCTGCCAGTAAATAATATCTTTTTATATCTGTAGAATTATTTTTTAAAATAATGGTTCCGTTTACCACTTCATACTTCAGTACTCCATAGGCAAGAGGACCGGAAAAAGAACCTGCAGCAAATTCAACAACATTACTCCCAAAGTTACTTTCTGCCATAGGTGATGTAGAAGTTTCGGAATCTGTAAATGTAAACCTTACAAATATATAATCATCAGCAACCAATAATTGATTATTGGTATAATCAGGTCTAAGCAACTGAGTGATATCTATTCGCCATTTTCCGGGTGGAAGATCAATATATGATCCTGTATTTACATATGTATTTTCCTGTGTCGAAAAGTAATATTTTGAATTTGAGGAATTTGCCGGAACAAATTTTCCATTTATACCCATCACTGTAACTAATTTCCATGTTCCTACACCATTTTCATCTGACGTCAGCGCATAGTTCTTTCTTTGGTTTCCATCGGAAAGTTTAAAGCCTGTAACGGGCACTTCAGCAGTTCCTCCTGTCTGAATTTCTAATTTTTGAGATGGGGAAATTGTTCCAATTCCGGTATTTCCGTTTGAAAGAACAGTAAAATCGTTTAATTGTTGTTCTGCGGTATGGGAAGTACCTGATGTAGGATTATCTTTAGCCCCATCTATATTTAATATTCCCTGAGGGTTATTTGTATTAATACCTACCTGTGCAAAGTTATATGCACTCACTAATATTGTGGATAAAATAATATATTTTTTCATTTTTTGATTTAAAGAATTTGCAGCACTTCTTTACCATAATTGTTATAAGTTTCAATCATGCTTTTTTATTTTTTTATAGAATACTTACAATCTTTCTGATTTTTCTATTCAATTGTAAGAATCAGTATTGAAGTTCTGCGATTATAAAATTGAGTTCTGTTTCGGGCAATTTTTATTTAAACCTTATTTATAAAACTGCCTTAGGATAAATATTTTATCAGTATAAATACTCATCCTAATATAATTCTTTCATAAAAATACATTTGGTGGTGGGCGAATACTAGAATAGTAATTGAGGTAATTGTTAAAAAAAACAACCACATTATTCTTATTGATAACATTTTTCTGAAACTGAAACTCTGTGAGTTGTACTCTTCTTCCAGATTCTGCAACATCAAAACGAAAATTATGTTCATTAATACTGGTTGCGTGATTATTGTTTTTTTCCGAAACGGAGAAATTAGAATCTGAAGAATGAGAAGTATAATTGAAGTTATCTCTGGTTGAACGATTGAGCTTTATTGTTTTTTTAGCTAGAATATTCTTTTTCCGTTCAGGCTTTTGCTTCGCAGATTCATTTTTATGGAACGTTTTGTTTTTGCTTTCTATTAAGGTAACAAATGCATTGGTACTTTCTTGCAGATGTGTTACAATTGTTCCTTCAACCACATATATATTTGCATTATGACTTGAAGAATCATTCAGTTTTGCAGACAGGTAAATCCCATCTGTAATATGAAGTTGTGCACCGTTTTGAATATAAATCTGCGCATAAGAGGTAATAGGAAATAATAAATAAAAAAACAATCTCACCGAGAATTTTCTTCTTATCGGCGAGATTGTATTTCTCCAAATTTCCTTTTTTATCATTTGTGCTCTTCTTTTCTGCAATCGTAAATTACAGATGAGCAAAACTATAATGCTTTTATTGTTTAAGAAAATAAAAACATTCGTAATGGATACTTAAATTCTGTAAAAAAGAACTACGTAACAAATACGTAAAAGATTATAATAAGCTAAAAATCAACCCTTTATAAAAAAAAATCTTTTTATTGGATCATTGTAAAATCTTACAACGTTTACTTTGTAAAGCCTTTCACCCAAATGTAAATATCCATATCCGAAGGAACTTTGTATTTCTTTCTGAGTATATATTTTCTGGTTTGCACCGTTCTTACAGAAGTATTGGTGAACTGCGCTATTTCTTTGGTAGAATAATTCAGATAGATATAAATGAGAAACCTGAGCTCCGAATTTTTAATGGTTTCATCAAGATTCAGTATTTTACCGATAAAATGACTGTTGTATTCTGAAAATAATGGAACTAACTCTGTAGAATTGTTTTCTGCCGCTTTTATTACTTTATCGAAAAGTATCCTCTTTTCACCGCTTAATTCTTCGCTTTCTGTTTCGGAACTGTTTGCCGGTACAACATCAATCCTATCCAAATGACTAATTCTGTTGTATCTTCTGTAATAATGGAAACATAAATACAACAAAAAACAAGAAATAGTGGTAAATAGAGCAATAATATAATTTCTGTTTCTATTTTTCTCATCCAAAACTTTTATGTTTACTTTATCCATTGTTTTTTGGGCATTTTCATTAGGCTTCTGCAGCTTTTTTTCAACTTCAACTTGCCGGTTCATATAATAAACGGCACTATCCTGCATTTTTTGAGCCTGAAAAAATCCCGCCATACCATAATTAAAATTGGCTTGAACACCAAGATTGTCTGAGAAATTCTTATCCACCGTTGTTCGTGCAGAATCAAAATACATTCTAGCCTTTTTATAATCTTTATCAATTACTGAAAAACTATTGGCAATAATAATGTAAGTAAATGTTTTGGAAATGTTATTCTTTATTTTCGGTGCAAACTTTATCATGTCCGGAGTATATAACCGGCTTGAATCGGCTTCATTTTTCAGTATGAAATAATTTGCAATTACCGATGTTGTAAAATAAGCACTTTCTATAATATTCTTCTCATAATCTTCATTATAATCTTTTAAATCAGACTGAAGGAATTTCTTAGAATAGTAATATGCTTTTGATAAACTTGTATAATCTGCGTTATTGGTATTACCATCTAAAACACGTTTTGCATCATAAATTCTAAACATATTCACTGGTCTATCCTTATATTCTTTCAAAAGATAATCTACCAAAGAATAAGCTTCCTGATACCGATTGAAATGTCCCAAAACCTTAGTTTTAAAAATCAAAAACTGAAATTGTGATTCCGGATTTCTGCTGTTTTGAAGTAATTTTTCATTTTCAATATCCTTCAAAATTACATAGGCAGAATCCGGCTTATTACTGTTACTAAGATAGATGGCCTTTTTTAGCAAAGCCACTCCCTGTGCTTCTTTATATCCTGATTTTTTAGCTTTGCCTATGATTGTTTTATTTCGTAAAGTATCAAAATCGTAAGAATTGGATGATGTAGCAAGTATTTCTTTAACAATTTCATTTTCCCTCTTTTCATCGGATTTACAGGATACCAATACAAAAAACATGGTAACAACGCTAAAAAATAAAGATAATTTCATATAAACTATTAAGTATTTTGGTTATTACAAATATAGAAATATAAAAGTGCTAAAAACCATGATTTATCCTGAATACAAATATTCTCAGGAAGAAGAATATATACAATTATCTCCAACAAAATACTGAACCTCTTCTCAGCATCTGTTTTATCAAATTCTTTTTAGAATTTTGTAGATAAGGATATGGAAACATTTTCGGGCGAAATCCCCGGAAAAATTCTTCAATATTGGGAATATCTCCCCCTTCAAAATCGAAATCAAACTGATTGATTGTATTTTTCAAAGCATAATCAATCAAAACAGAAGCACCACTGATTCTCATATATTCCGGGTCATTGAATGTGCCTAAAAGTGCCAGCGTACGGAAATCGGTATAAACTGCGATAAGATTGGTGAGTTTTTCATGATAATAATATCCGTACAAATCGAGGGAATTATTCTCATAAAAAGTATTTAATAACTGAAGAAAATCCTCGCTATCCTTAGGATTATTATCTGCTCCGCGCATGGTGGAAAGAATAAATTCACGGGTTTCAAAAGGGGAAAGTTTCTCTCTGATTTCCGAATTTTCTTTGATTTCCGGTTCCTGACGGATTTTTCGTTTTCTTTTTGGTGAATAGCGTTGGGCAACCGTTTCATAATCCTCCGACATCATGATGAAATTTTTCCTTGTAGGAAGTTCTGTAAGAAATTGATTTCGATCATTAAATGCGTAATACGAAACCAAATAATTCCGGTTCAAAAAGTTCAGGAAAAGTGTATTAATTTCTTTATCATCGGTTTCAGAAAAAACGCCAAGTTGTTGACAGAGTTTCGGATTCTGAACAAAGTTGATGCCAAATTTCCGCACCAAAGGTACAGGCATAACTGCCTGATAATCATTATATATTAAGATTTCAAAATTCTTTCCTGATGTAATATCTAAAAATTCTTTCTTAGCGGAATATTTTCTTTGAACAGAATTTTCGAGACATTTTGAATATTTATCAAAATCAACTTCTTTATATTTCAGTCTTTTAATCATAATATATTTTCGTCTGCAAAACTATAATATCCTTTCTGCGAAATAATCAGGTGATCGAAAAGGGTAATATTGAGAAGGGTACCGGATTCTTTAATTTTACGGGTAATATCGAGATCGGCTTTGCTTGGCGTAAGATTTCCTGACGGATGATTGTGGGCAACGATAATTCCGGTCGCAAAATGTTCCAAAGCGGTTTTGAACAAAATACGCACATCCACCACAGATTCGCTGATTCCGCCCTGTGTAAGCCTTGTACGATAAATAATCCGATTATTCTGATTCAGAAAAAGTGCCCAAAATTCTTCGGTCTGAAGATCCGAAAGCAAAGGTGATAAAACCTGAAAAGCCGTTTTGGAATCGCTGATCTTAATATTTTGAGGAATTTCATGCAGGGATTTTCTACGTCCGATTTCCAATGCCGTCGCAATAGAAATTGCTTTTGCTTCGCCTACTCCTTTGAATTTCATCAAATCTTTTACTGAAAATTTTGAAAGCGTATTCCAGTTATTTTCTGCGCTGTCCAATATTCTGCGAGCCAGTTCCACGGCGCTTTCATTGCGGTTTCCACTTCCCATGATAATGGCAAGCAACTCGGAATCGGAAAGCGAATCTTTGCCTTTAAGCAAAAATTTTTCCCGAGGTCGATCGTCTTCTGCAAGTGATTTTATGGACATTTTTTGAGGTTGAGGAATTAGGGGATAGATTATCAAATTTTAATTCATTATTCATCATTCATTCACAAGGGCTTCACCCTTGGCTATTGATTTCGCTGCTTCGCAGCTCATTAATCTCTCATAAAATGTGTCAATCGCTTCGCTGTCAATAGTCATTTCTTTTATGAAAAAATTCACTATTGACTATTCACCATTTACAAAATCAACCCGTCTTTCATCACGAGTTTCCGGTCGGTAATTTCAGCTAAACCAGTGTTATGCGTTACGATTACAAAAGTTTGGTTGTATTTGTCGCGAAGATCAAAAAATAACTGGTGAAGATCGTCGGCATTTTTGGAATCGAGATTTCCGGTAGGTTCATCCGCCAGAATAATTTTCGGAGAATTGATTAAGGCTCTTGCTACTGCTACTCTCTGCGCTTCTCCACCCGAAAGTTGTGTGGGTTTATGATGAATACGGTCTGCAATACGCAAATCTTCAAAAAGTGAATAGGCTTTGTCCAGCGATTCTTTTTCGTGATGAAAACCTGCAATTCTCGTAGGCAGCAAAACATTTTCCAAGGCAGTAAATTCCGGAAGCAACTGGTGAAACTGAAATACAAACCCGATATTCTGATTTCTGAATTTTGAAAGTTCTTTGTCTTTCATATTCATAAAAGATTTCCCGTCCAAAGCGATTTCCGTTTTATAACCATCGGGATTTGAAGGTTTATCCAGCGTTCCCAGAATCTGAAGTAAGGTAGATTTTCCGGCACCGGACTCGCCAACAATTGAAACGACTTCGCCTTCTTTGATGTGGATATCCACGCCTTTCAGCACTTCCAGATCTCCGTAGAATTTGTGAATATTTTTTGCTTTAATCATAACCTCAAAAATAGTGATAAGTATTGAGATTTGAAATTGGAACAAAGAGATTTTTAGAAAATTTGAAATTGTTTCGAAAATGATGAAGTTTTACCACAGAGACACGAAGGTTTTCACAGAGGACATGGAGGTTGTACAACATTTTTGTCATAATCCCCCGAAATTATTCCTAAAAGTATTTTTTGCTTGCTACCAAAAAATGGTGGAAAAATTTTCATCCGTTCAATTCTCAAACAATCAAATATTCAAACTCTCAAACACAGTAATTGTACGTCCGAAATCAAGTCAAACGTATTAAAATATTATCAAATCATTATTAAATTACATTGATTTATTGAAATAAAATTAATAAACACAAAGAAAAACAAAGATTTTTCATTTGTTTAAACAATAATTTTAAGAAATACAAAGACATTTCATTTACGAATGTAATACGAAGAAAATTATTTTGTATTACTTTAATTAACCTGTTGTGCATTTTGTATAAAAATACAATTGTTTGAAAATCAATAAAATCCATATTCATTGTATTATTGATGCAAGCGAAGCACCTTTGTTTATCTTTAAAAACAATTTTCTTTTAAAGAAAACTTCGTTTCACCTTGCG
>DALZZF010000023.1:0-30467 GCA_031987605.1 Bergeyella sp.
CAATAGCATCGGGTATAGCCCGATGAAAAGAAATAGGATAAGGATTAAAAAAGCCACGAAGCGGCGACATCAACAGCATTGGGTGCAGCCCAATGAAAAAGATGAAAGAATTAGAGTTTAGAAAGCCACGAAGTGGCGGAATCAATAGCATCGGGCATAGCCCGATGAAAAGAAATAGGATAAGGATTAAAAAAGCCACGAAGTGGTGACATCAACAGCATTGGGTACAGTCCAATGAAAAAGATGAAAGAATTAGAGTTTAGAAAGCCACGAAGTGGCGAAATAAAATAACCAAGGCTGTAGCCCTTGGAACTGATGATAAAGTAGCACCCGAATCAAAAATTATGAACAGAACAACCAAAATACTTTTACTCGTTTTTTTAGGAATCGCTCAGTCTGCATTTTCGCAGATTAAAGAAGAAAAACTGATTCTGAATAAAAAACGCGAACCAGAAATCCGAAAAATCGAAAAGAAAAAAACTTCGGTGGAAACGGTAAAAAATTATCCGCCAAAAGAAAAGAAAGTTCAGGATTCCCTGAATTTGAAATATGATATTACCGATGTTCCGGCGGTTTCAGATTTTAAAACATCCACCATTCAAGGTTCAGATATTGCACCGGAATTCAACAATTCCTATCAAAATAATTATGTGCGTTTCGGAATGGGAAATTTCGGAAGAATCCTTGCCGATGCCAACATTTCCACCGTTTTGGAAAGCAAAATGGAAGTGGGTGCAGATGTGCATTTCAACTCCACAAACGGACTGAAAAAAGTATACGACTGGAAATCCAAACAAACAACAGCAGATTTGAATGCTTTCCTGAATAGTTATGGTGAAAAAGGAAAATTCAATATCAATGTCGGATATTCCACGGATCTTTTCAATTATTACGGGATTTATGCTTTAACGCCAAATGCTGATATCGACATCAAGCAGAAAACCAATCTCATAAAAGCCGATGGTTATTATGATTTTTATTCCAATGAAATTTTGAATGATGCACGCTTGAAAACTTCGTTTTTAACCGATCTTTTCGATGCTTCCGAAAACAAGGCTTCTGCATTGCTCAATCTTTCCAAACATTCGGTTTCGGTGTATGACGACATTACGCTGAACGGCGATTTAGGTTTAGGTATTGAAACTCAAAGCACCACTTTTGAAGCTTTAAATGCCAATACTTCCAGTTTTTTCAACGGAACAATTTCTCCGAAAGTTACTTTGTTTAAAGGGCAATCTTATCTAATGTTGGGTTCAGATTTTACATTCAACAATTCAAAAAACAATAATAATCAGTTGGTTGAGCAGCAGAAATCCAATAAAACATACTGGTTTCCAAGAGCAGAACTGCAGATTGCCGCTGCTGATGAATTTAAATTCTATGCGGGAGTTGATGGTGGTTTGAAACTGAATTCCTACACCGAAATGCTTCAGGAAAATCCTTATGTAGTTTCCGATCAGTTCCTGAAACCCACTGAAACCAAATATCATTTTTATGTTGGTTTGCGCGGTGATATTCAGGAAAACCTGAAATATGATTTCTCAGCCGGATTTGGAAAAGCCAACAATATCATGTTCTACGAAGGCAATAATCTTACGGTTTTTGAGCCTGCGTTTATTGATGCTCCTTATCGTTATGCCAATACTTTCTCTGCCGTTTATGATAACGGAAAAATCAGTGAGATAAAAGGAAGTATCCAATATTTTCCACTTGAAAATCTAGTGTTGAATGGTGAATTGAATTTCACAAAATACGATCTGGACAATTACGAGCACATTTACAACAAACCTTTACTGAAAGCCAATATCGGGACAAAATATACCATGCTGGATAAAAAACTTCAACTTGGTTTCAACGGGTATTTTGTAAGCGACAGAACCACCAATTCCTTTGAATTGGGATTAACACCTCCGGATTTTTATGTAAATGAGAACCGAGACGACAAAGTAGGCGGTTATGCCGATTTAAATCTTTCCGCAGAGTACAAAATCCACAAAAATTTCAGTATTTTTGCACACGGAAATAATCTCCTGAACTCCAATTATCAAACCTACAAAGGTTATAAAGTATTGGGTGCACAGATTTTAGGCGGTGTAAAGATTACTTTCTGATGTTTTTAAATGATGTCTTCTGAAATCAAATTGGGATAGCATCATCATCAAAAACCATACATCGTACATCAAAAATCGTACATCGTATATCGTACATAAAGAGGGCTCATAGTTTAATGGATAGAATTAAAGATTCCGGTTCTTTAGGTTGAGGTTCGATTCCTCATGAGCCTACAAAAACACTCTGTTTCAGGGTGTTTTTTTATTTTTCTTAAAATTTTTCAACCAAAATATTTTTTATCTTTATCCAAATTGAAAATTATATGAAGAAAACGATGATTTTTGCAGTAACGGTCGCTTTTTGCAGCCTGAATGTAACCTTCGCACAAACCCGTGAAAATTCACCGGAAAAACTGAATCCTGTTGTACAGCAGTTTGTAGATGAAGTCAATCATAATTCGCAACTGGAAACCATGGCTTTTGAACTTTTGGATGGTATCGGTCCGCGTTTGGTGGGTACACCTGAAATGATGCAGGCTCATCAATGGGCAGTTTCCAAACTGAATTCTTGGGAAATTGAAGCCTCCAATCAACCATACGGAACTTGGAAAGGCTGGCAGCGCGGAATTACGCATGTAGATATGGTTTACCCGAGAACGAAAACACTTCATGCCATGCAATTGGCTTGGAGTCCTTCAACCAAAAAACCAGTCGAAGCCGAAGTTGTAATTTTGCCGAAAGTAAATTCAAAAGGAGCATTTGATGCATGGCTTCCAAATGCAAAAGGGAAAGTGGTTTTAATGGCACAATATCAGAAAATCGGAAGATCGGACGAACAACTGAAAGAATTTGCCACCACCGAAACATACGAAAAACTGAAAGCCGAAAAAGATGAAGCCTCAAAAGTTTTCCGCGAATATTTTAAACAAATCGGCTATGATAACAATACCTTGCCCGAAGCATTAGAAAAAGCGGGTGCTGCCGGAATTTCCATTTCCAACTGGACCGGAATTATGGGCGCAAACCGTATTTTCGGTGCGAAAACCAAAACAATCGCGATGTTCGATATCGAACTGGAAGATTACGGAATGCTATACCGGCTCGCTGAAAACGGTAAAAAACCGAAAATTAAATTCGAGATGCAATCCAAAGTTTTACCGGAATCCAAAACCTACAACACAATCGGAATCATTAAAGGAAAAGAAAAACCAAACGAATACGTAATTCTTTCTGCCCATTTCGATTCATGGGATGGTGCGCAAGGGGCAACCGACAATGGAACCGGAACTTTAACCATGCTGGAGACCATCAGAATTCTGAAAAAATATTATCCCGATAACAAGCGAACCATCATCATCGGACTTTGGGGAAGCGAAGAGCAGGGATTGAACGGTTCGCGTGCTTTTGTCGCCGATAATCCGGAAATTGTAAAAGGAATTCAGGCAGTTTTTAATCAGGATAACGGAACGGGAAGAGTGGTGAGTTTGGGCGGACAAGGTTTTGTAGATTCTTACGATTACCTTGGTCGTTATTTAAATGCCGTTCCCAAAAAAATCCGCGACGAAATTAAAACCGATTTTCCGGGAATGCCAAGCGGAGGCGGTTCCGATCATTCCTCATTTGTTTCAGCCGGAGTTCCTGCTTTTATGCTGGGTTCGCTCAATTGGGGATATTTCGGATATACCTGGCATACCAATAAAGATACGTATGATAAAATTATTTTTGATGATGTAAAAAGCAACGTCATTCTCACTGCAACTCTGGCTTATATGGCATCTGAAGATCCGAATTTCAACAATCGTGAAAAAAGGGTAATGCCGGTAAACAATGATGGAGAAACAGTAAAATGGCCGGAACAGCGACAGCCGATGCGTACGGATGCTGAAAAATGATTTCCGTCATGTTTTTTGAATGTTAAAAAATCCTTAACTTTAGAAAACAACAATCCCCAAAATTACAAAGATGGAAAAACATACCCTTACCAATGAATTTCCCGATTATACGGTGAAAATCATGAGCATGAAAGCAGAAGATGAAATGTTCCGAAAAATGTATGTGAATTATGAAGAAGTGAATGCTTTAATTGTACATTACGAAATCGGAGGTGAAAATCACACCACGGACGAACACCTTACCGATTTGAGAAAAAAAAGGCTTCATCTGAAAGATGAACTCTACCGATATCTGAATGAAAATTAAAGGAAAAGCGGTTCATTTTGAACCGCTTTTTTATTTGAGAACGTGAAGATTTTAATTAATATCAATTGCATTTTGGCATAAAAACTTGCACAGATTTTACTCCACCACTTCCTCATAAAATAAAGGAACGCCCACGCTTTTATCTACTGAAATAATGGTGATTCTGTATTTCTTTGCTTCATCATTATTATAAAAACGGAAGTTCGACATTTCTCCGTAAGGAACGGTAAATAAAGGATTCCAGTACAGCATTTTTCGGAAATCACCATTAATATTCTGTGCCCTTACACCGGAATAATCCAGATTATTGAATTCCGTTTCCGGCTGAAAACCACGCAGCATCGAAAAATTATTTCCCGCATTGAGATTAGGGTTTACTTCTTTTTCCTTATTTCGCCCCATATCGCCACGTTTGGTGTAGATTGCAATCGCAGTTCCGGAGGAATTGCTGCCCATGAAATTGCGCAGAATTTTTACCATTGCCACATTTTCGGGAGACACGGAACTCATGCTTCCGGGATCCATTCTCATTTCATCAAGATAAATGTCGGCTTTGGAATTCCTTAGGTACGGAATATAGGTCATCATCCCGGTTTCATCGGCTTCATATTTTACCTGAAGTCCGGCTACTTTTCCCTGAAGCCACTGAATAATATTGGTTTGTCCGGCGATTAATTGATTTTCATTTACAAAATCAAAAATTTTATCAGAATTTCCACGGAACATTCCGGAACTTAACTGTTCATCGAGTTTTTTTGTTTTTTCTCTTAATTTTCCGGTAATTTTTACTTCTTCAATATCATGAATTTTTTCATTTACTTTTTTATTGATGTCCCGCGATGCTAAATATTGAGAAACTTTTGTCGGAAGCGGTTCATTTTTATTTCGGGTTTCAAGATGATAGCCGGCTTCGGGAAGAGTTCCGGTGTACGCCACAAATTGATTGTTGGGTTGAAAAAACACCTGCACATAATCGTTTTTTCCGGAATCCAAAAGATAGGAAACTTTCATGTTTTCGGTGAAATTCATGTTGTCGATAATGAATTTTCCGTTCATATCGGTCACTTGTTGTGTAATTGAATTTCCGGCATCTGGCGAATCAAAAATCAGGTTTACCAGTTTGTTTTGAGCCGGTTTTCCGTTGGAGGTAACCAAGCCGGTGTAGGAAATATAATTTTCAGGCATGTATTTCAGCGTTGGAAATTTTCCGTTAACCAGCGATTCCCAGTCGAAACGTTCCCATTTTTCTGAAATTAAAAGTGCATCCAAAGCCGCTGTATTTGCATTTTTTTGAAAATATTGGGAAGGAGCAAAAATTTTAGCGGAAAGATCAGCGGTAAGATACAGGTTGCTGATGAAGGTATTGGCGTCCGGATTGTCATCCTTGTCAATCGGATTTACCAGAATAGCATAATCGGAAAACCCTTCGGTAAAATTCAAATCAAATTCATTTTCGCCGCGTGGCTGGAGATTTTTTGTAACCTGTTTTAGATTGGGCGTTTTCACATCAATCTGGTTAGGTTTCATAAAAACCAAACGTTGTGCGACCACATTTTCATTCAGATCAAACAAAGTCAGTTGCAAAATACCGTTCGGAAAGTCTTTCATCGGGATTTCAGAAGAAATATCGGTTTCATTTTTTTTGGTAATATTGGCTTTATACACCACAATGCTGTTTACGGTACCAATTATTTTATATTTCTGCGGTTCGGCATTTGTACTTCGGGAGCGCAGGGTATATTTTATAGATTCCGGCAGGTTTTCTGTGATTAAATTAATTCCGCTGTCAATACTTTCCGGAAGTTCGGTTACAGATTGTTGACCTTTGTTGTCAAGAACCGTTACGCTGTATTTTTTTCCTTTTTCCGGTGTTATATTGAAAAGTGCAACATTGCCGTCCAGATTTTTGAATTCTGCAATTTTTTTTGATGGATCTCCGCTCTCGGTTACAAATCCCGACCATTCTGAAGGAGGTGTTCCTTTGGTATGCAGGCGCACCGCAATTTTGGATTTTACACCGCTAATCAGTACACCGCTTTCGGGATGAAGGGTGGCGTTCCATGTTGTTTTTTCGTCCTTTACTAATTTTTGGTCTGAGGTGGGATTGTATACCTGCACTGCTTTCAGAAACTGGAATTTTTCCGGAAAATTCAGCATCCATGTTGTGTAGGAACGGATATAATAGGTGTCTTCCTGTAATTTTTCAGGAATAGCAATGGTGCCGTGTCCTTGTCCGTCATACAAAGGAATGAGCGTTTTGGAAACCGATTTTTTGTTTTTATCCAGAAGTTCCACAAAAAGGGTAGTGGAAATAGTGGAAATTTCATAATCATGGTAAACATACGCCTTGAAGAGTGCCGTTTCCCCAGCAGCAAACTGATCCTGACTGAGCAGCAGATAGACTTTTTCCTGCGGGATTTTCTCCTGAAAAATCTGCAAAGCCTGCTCTGCTCTATTTTGCGATTTCAGGACTGCAAAAAATGAGGTTAAAAAAATAAGGATGAGGGAAAACAGTGGGGTAGATTTCTGTAGATACAGATTCGGAAGTCCTTTTCTATTCATAGATTCAGTTTCATTTAATTCCGAAAACGGTTCCGATTTTTGTTGAAAAGCCGGCAACAAATTTTCGTACCAAAACTAAATGTTTTCAGTCTGGTTCACAAATTTTTAACAATATTTGGCTTTACGTTGCTGTTCAGGATTTTGTTTTTGATGATTTTTATCTTTGGGTTCACCTTTCCATTTATCTCATCAAAAGCGTATAAAAATTTTCTGTTTTGTAGTGTTACTTAAATTTAATTTAAGTTCTGTAAGAAATACCTGACTAAAAATTGTATTTCCATAAAAAAGATGTACCTTTGCACCCGTAAAAATCCAAGATGCAAAACATTAGAAATATAGCGATTATCGCCCACGTTGACCACGGTAAAACTACTTTGGTGGACAAGATTATCCATGCCACTCATTTGTTCCGCGACAATCAGGAATCCGGAGAATTGATTATGGATAACAACGATCTGGAAAGAGAAAGAGGAATTACCATTCTTTCCAAAAACATTTCCGTAAACTATAAAGACACCAAAATCAATGTGATCGATACACCGGGACACGCGGATTTCGGTGGTGAAGTGGAAAGAGTGCTGAAAATGGCGGATGGAGTAATTCTTTTGGTAGATGCTTTTGAAGGACCAATGCCACAAACGAGATTTGTACTTCAGAAAGCCCTTCAATTAGGACTGAGACCGATTGTTGTCATCAATAAAGTAGATAAAGAAAACTGCCGTCCTGAAGAAGTTCACGATAAAGTTTTCGATCTTTTCTTCGCTTTGGATGCCACAGAAGAACAGTTGGATTTCCCGACTTTCTATGGTTCTTCAAAACAAGGATGGTTCAATACTTCACTGGAACCAACAGATTCAATCCTTCCGATTTTGGATGGCGTTCTGGAATATGTTCCTGCTCCTAAAACAGAAGAAGGAAGCCTTCAAATGCAGATTACTTCCCTTGATTATTCATCATTCCTCGGTAGAATTGCCATTGGTAAAGTAGCCAGAGGTTCTGTAAAAGAAGGACAGTGGATCGGTCTTGCACAGGAAGGCGACAAAATTGTAAAAGGAAAAGTAAAAGAATTATACGTTTTTGAAGGTCTTGGAAAGAAAAAAGTTTCCGAAGTTTTCGCAGGAGATATTTGTGCAGTCGTAGGATTTGATAAATTCCAGATTGGAGATACTTTCGTAGACATTGATAATCCGGAACCACTTCCAAGAATTGCCATTGATGAGCCAACGCTGAATATGACGTTCTCCATCAACAATTCACCTTTCTTCGGAAAAGACGGAAAATATGTAACTTCCAATCACCTGAAAGACCGTTTGGAAAAAGAATTGGAAAAAAACTTGGCGCTGCGTGTGCAAACAACGGATGATGCCAATACATTTCTGGTTTTCGGTCGTGGGATTCTTCACCTTTCTGTTTTAATTGAAACCATGAGAAGAGAAGGGTACGAAATGACTATCGGACAGCCGCAGGTAATTTTGAAAGAAATTGACGGAGAAAAATGCGAACCTTACGAAAATATGGTGGTAGATGTTCCTGAAGAATATTCTTCCAGAGTAATCGATTTGGCGACACAAAGAAAAGGTGATCTTTTGATTATGGAAACCAAAGGCGAAATGCAGCATCTGGAATTCGATATTCCTTCCAGAGGTTTGATCGGGCTTCGTTCTCAAATGTTGACGGCAACGGCCGGTGAAGCGATTATGGCACACCGTTTCTCAGAATACAAACCTTTCAAAGGAAGTATTCCGGGAAGATTAGTTGGGGTTTTGGTTTCTAAAAATCAGGGACAATGTACCGCATATTCTATTGAAAAATTACAGGACAGAGGTCGTTTCTTCGTAGATCCGGGTGAAGAAGTGTATATGGGAATGATTGTTGGTGAACAGAACAAACCGGGAGATTTGGTCGTGAATATTGTAGAAGGAAAACAACTGAACAATATGCGTGCTTCCGGAAAAGATAAGGACGGAAATATTGCTCCTAAAATCCAGATGAGTCTGGAAGAATGCATGGAATATATTCAGGCAGATGAAGCGATTGAAGTTACTCCAAATTTCATCCGTATGAGAAAGAAAATCCTTTCCGAAGAAGAAAGAAAACGTGCCGAAAGAATGGCGAAATCAGAATAAATTCACGTTGAGTGTTTTATAATAGAATCCCCGATTTTCGGGGATTTTTTTATGGAAAAAATCTTTCATTTCTTTTTTGAATTTTATCTTTGTGCGTTTTTTTAAACGAAATTCCCATAATTTTTATGAAGACATTTATCTTTTCAATCTCTTTGTTAAGCCTTGGTTTTACCGTATCAGCCCAGCAAACTAAAGATATAGACAGCATTACCATTCACGGAAAAATTTTAAATACGCCGTATGAAAAAATATCCGAAAATATTGAAGTAATTTCCCGTACCGAAATCGAAAATTCCCCGGCACAAAGTATTGACGAACTTTTGCAGCAGTATTCCGGAATGGACATCAGAAGAAGAGGTGCCAATGGTGTACAAAGTGATGTCAGCATTCGTGGCGGTTCTTTCGATCAGGTTTTAATTTTGCTGAACGGTGTTCGTATGAACGATTCCCAAACCGGACACAACAGCCTGAATATTCCCGTAGATCTTTCTTCTGTTGAAAGAATTGAAATAATAAAAGGTCCTGCAGCACGGCGTTTCGGACAAAATGCATATGCCGGAGCCATCAATATTATCACCAGAACTTCTTCAGAAGAATCGGCGAAGATTACTGCGGAAGCCGGAGATTTTTCTTCGTATGCACTCGGGCTTTCTTCCACTTTTGGAACCGAAAATTTCTCGAATCTTTTTCAGGTTTCCACCAATGCTTCGGAAGGGTATCGCCATAATACGGATTACGAAATCCGGAATATTTTTTATCAGAACAAATTCCGTATTCAAAACGGAAATATTGGATTTCAGGCCGGTTTTTCGGAAAAGAAATTCGGAGCCAACGGATTTTATGCTTCGCCCAATGCTACTGAACAATACGAGGAAATGCAGGCATCTCTGGTAAATGTGAATTATGAACAGCGGTTCAGGAAATGGAATTTGTATTCGAATATCAACTGGAGAAGAGGGCAGGACATGTATTTGTATAATCGTGAAAAACCGGAAATTTACCGCAATATGCACATCGGAAATAATTTCGGCGCAGAACTGAATGCCAGTTACACTTCCGGTTTAGGCGTAACCGGTTTTGGTGCGGAGTTTCGCAAAGAATATTTGGTTTCCAATAATCTGGGGGAAAGAAATCGTTTTATTTCCCAATTGTTTTTTGAGCATCGTTTTTCCTTGATGTCGGAGAAGCTTCAGATTATTCCGGGAATTTCCTGGGCAGATTTTTCCAGTGCCGGAAATTATTTTTATCCGGGATTGGATCTTGGTTTTGATTTCAATAAAAGCCATAAAATCTACGGAAATATCGCCAAAGTAAACCGTATTCCCACCTTTACAGATTTGTATTATGTAAGCAAAACAGAATCGGGTAACGTAAATCTGAAACCCGAAAATGCACTTTCATCAGAACTGGGATACAAATTCAGTAAAAATAACTGGCTCTTTAAAGCAAGCATTTTTATGCGTGATACCGACAATATGATTGACTGGATTAAAAATAACGAAGCTGATTTGTGGACCGCAGAAAATATTGCAAAAGTAAAAACCAAAGGTTTCGAAACCGAACTTCAAATTCCGGTGAAAGCAATTTCTGCAGATTTAAATTTCAGTTACACCTATTTGGACAATTCTTTCGAAATTCCGTTTCATTATTCAAAATATGTTGCTGAAAATCTTCGCCATCAATTTATCGCAAAAATGGAAAATCGTTTTCTGAAAAAATTCAGCAATCAGTTAACCTATCGTTATCTTGAAAGAGTAAGCACGGGAAATTATCAATTGCTGGACGAAAAACTCACTTTTAAATCGGGAAATTTTGAAACGTATGTTTTGATTAATAATCTTACAAATTCGGATTATACCGAAGTTTTCGGTGTTCCAATGCCGGGAATATGGTTTCATGTCGGGATTTCATTTATGGTAAAATAGGCAGCTTTATTTTGATAATTTGAAATGGATTGAAATGGATTGAAATGGTTTGAAGAGTTTGAATTGGTTTGAAAAAATTTCAATTTATTTGAAAACAAAATTATTACACTTTAAAATTCATTGTTGTCCGATAAAAATTAGAAATACAATGAACAGGTCGCTCCTTTGGAGCTCTAATTATGGGAACGACTATAGTTTGCTCTCATGGAGCTCTGTATTAATACCATTGGGATTTACTGTTAATAGAAAAAAAATTAGCCCGTGAAAACAAAGCTCCAGAGGAGCGAACTGTTTATTTATCCTATTAATATTGCGTTTTTCGATTTGTTTATCAAGTTAAACGCATTAAAATATTATCAAATAATTATTACATTGATTTATTGAAATAAAATCAATAAACGCAAAGAAAAACAAAGATTTTTTATTTGTTTAAACAATAATTTTAAGAAATACAAAGACATTTCATTTACGAATGTAATACGAAGAAAATTATTTTGTATTACTTTAATTAAGATTTATCGCCTTTGTTTATCTTTATTTAAAGATTTTTTGAATGAATTCTTCGTTTCCCTTTGCGTTAATTGTAATGCGTATAACCTGTTTGTTTATTTTTTATCGGACAACAATGTTTAAAAATGTATTTTTACAAAAATTTCACACCGTTACTAAAGAGCTCCAAAATGAGATTTTTTGTGACGATTAATTAATTTAATATACTTTATGAACAGAACCCTTCTTCGATTTTCGCTTTTTGCACTTTTCGCTTTATTGGTGTTTTCATGCACCTCACAGCCGAAAAAATCAATTAAAAAAACACCTGCAAAAACCACCGTAAAACCGAAACCAATTCCACCCGTAACTAAAGAAAAGGAAGACGATGCGGTAAAAGTAAATCTTCCGGAATTAAAGCGGGAATTCCGTGCAGCGTGGATTGCTTCCGTGGCGAACATCAACTGGCCTTCAAAAAATAGTTTAACCACAGAACAGCAGAAAGCAGAAGCAATACAATTGTTGGATTTACTGAAAAGCATCAACTTCAATGCGGTAATTCTTCAGGTTCGTCCGTCTGCAGATGCGTTGTATAAAAGCAGTTTCGAACCGTGGTCGTATTTTCTGACCGGAAATATCGGGAAAGCCCCCAATCCATATTACGATCCTTTGGAATTTTGGGTGGAAGAAGCGCATAAAAGAGGTCTTGAACTGCATGTTTGGCTCAATCCTTACCGCGCGCATCATTCAAACGGAGGAAGTGTGACTTCGGAATCGATGGTGAAAAAATCTCCCGATAATGTAGTTCGTTTGAAAAACGGAATGTACTGGTTCGATCCTACTAGCAAAAAAACACAGGATCAGGCTTCCGCAGTAATTAAAGATCTTGTAAAACGATATGATATTGATGCCATTCACATCGACGATTATTTTTATCCGTACAAAGAATACAATGGTGGGAAAGATTTTCCGGATGATAAATCCTGGAATGCATACAAAAATTCCGGGGGAAATCTTACAAGAGCAGACTGGAGACGCGACAATGTGAACAAATTCATCGAAAGAGTGTATCATGAAATTCATAATGAAAAAGATTATGTGAAATTCGGAATCAGTCCGTTCGGAATCTGGAAACCGGGTTATCCTGTTGGCATTACGGGAACTTCGCAATACGATGATTTGTATGCCGATGCCAAACTCTGGCTGAATAAAGGCTGGGTAGATTATTTTTCGCCGCAACTGTATTGGCCGATTGATTCGAAAGGACAGAGTTATCCGGCTCTTTTGCAATGGTGGAGAGATGAAAATACCAAAGAACGACATCTTTGGCCGGGAATTAATACGGTAACCAACAAAGTTCCGGATCCTGTAACAGAAATCAAAAGAGAACTCGAAATCAACCGCAAAACACTCAGCGGAGATGTAGGCGAAATTCACTGGAGTATTGCCGGGATTTCCAAAAATTATTCCATGCAGCAAATGCTGAAAAACGGACCGTATAAAGAGCAGGCTCTCATTCCGAAATCATCTTGGCTGAAAACAATTCCATTAACAAAACCAAAATTGAAGTATACTAGTTCCGGAAATCAGGCTGTGGTAAATTGGGTGGAAAATCAGCCAAAAGCAGCATTTCTCTGGGTGATTTACGCAAAATACGGCGACATCTGGAAAACCGAAATTCTGGATCTGTCAACCACTCATAAAACCCTCCCGAAAACGGAAAACGGGAAATCGCTGAATATCATTGCCATAAAAGCCATCGACCGTTTAGGGAACGAAAGCGAGTACGATGCAGTGTGTATTAAATAAAATTAAAAAAAAATTACATTTATATCAGAATTATTGTATCTTGCACGAAATTTTTCAGGGATTACAATCAATGTTCATTCAACTGTTGTTTTCACTTTAATCTTTTATCATACAACAATTTATTTATTTTTTTATAATGAACATTTTTATTTCAAACATCAATTACAACACAAGAGAATCTGAACTTCAAGCACTTTTTGAAAACTACGGAGTAGTAGATTCAGCAAAGATCATTATGGATCGCGATACCGGAAGAAGCCGTGGCTTTGGTTTCGTGGAAATGCCAAACAACGACGAAGGACTTAAAGCTATCGAAGAACTGAATCAGAGAGAATTCAAAGAAAAAGTTCTGAATGTATCCGAAGCAAGACCAAGAGAGCCAAGAAGCAACTTTGGTGGCGGTGGCGGTTATAACAGAGATAACAACCGAAACAGATATTAAGAATTTCAAAATCCCCTTCAAAAGGGGATTTTTTATTGCCCTGAATTTGGGTTTATAAAATATTTTTTAATTTTGACGTTCTGTTTTCTTCTTTCTAAGAAAACAAAAACATTGCAGATGAAAGTATTTTATTCAATTTTGGTTTTGCTGTTGGGGTTTCACATCTCCTTCGCACAGCAGGACTCCGTTCTTCATGAATTAAAAGCGATCAAGGAGACCAACAATCTCCTGAAAATAAAAGATTCCTTAAAAGCCGAAATCCTGAAAGAAGGTTTGGGCAATATTGTTTCTCCCAATTCCCGGGAACTTGAAAAATACAAGACCGAACTCAAAAAAATAAAGCAGGAAGATTCGCTGCGGCTGGTAAACCAGAAAATCCGTATCGACAAACTTCGCAAGAAAGTTCATCCTTATCCGGTGATGCTTTTTCATCAGAAACTGTTCGATGTTTATTCGGGTTTAGGCCCTTTCTCTGCCAAAGACCGTGCAGTTGAAGCTCAGGAAAATATCGGTGAACTCTATAATAAAAAGATTTACCTTAAAGATTCCCTGAAAATACAGCGGAATCAGGAATATCTGAACATCATGTACCAGAATGATGTTATCACCAGTGTTTCTCAGGAAGATGCCCTTTGGGAAAATGTACCTCAGGATTCACTTGCCAATCGCTATTTGCATGCCATTGGAAAAAGCATTGAAGATAATCGAAGCAGCCATCAGCTTGAGAATACAGCATTGCGTTGGCTCATGACATTGGGAATTGTACTTGCTTTTTTCACTTTGTTAAAATTATCCCGGAAACTTTTCAGATTTCTTATTCGGAAAATTGTGGAAAGAACCACTTCAGGTACACCAAAAAGCCTGAAATTCAAAAATTATGAAATTCTTAGCCCAAGAAAACTGCGCATTGTACTGGTAAGAATTTTGAAATGGATGCACCTTCTGGTCTTTTTTATTCTCATCGGTTTAGCAGTCAGCCTGATTTTTAGTATTTTTCCGGCAACAGAGCATTGGGCATATCAGTTTTTACACTTTATAACCGTTCCGCTTAAAGATGTTTTTCATTCGCTTGTCAATTATATTCCGAATTTGTTCCGGATTATCGTGATCCTGATTATCGGAAGATATGCAGATAAGCTTCTGCGGTATTTTTCTATTGAAATTCAAAGAGGAAACCTGAAAATCAACGGATTCCATGAGGATTGGGCAAAACCCACCTACAATCTTTTGCGGATATGCTTAATCGCTTTTGCGGTGATTATGATTTTTCCTTATTTGCCGGGTTCGGATACCAGTGCATTTCGGGGAATATCGGTGTTTTTTGGGGTTTTGCTTTCGCTGGGATCTTCTTCGGCGATTGCCAATACCATTGCAGGATTTATCATTACTTATATGCGGCCTTTTCAGGTTGGAGACTGGATTAAAGTGAACAATATGATTGGTGAAGTCATTGAAAAAACCGCTTTGGTTACGCGACTTCGCACCATCAACAACGAAGATATTACCGTTCCGAATTCGATGATTCTTACCAATGAAACCATCAATTTCAGTTCTTCCTCACCGGAAAAAGGACTGATTGTAAATGCGGAAATCTATGTAAAATACAATGTGCCGTTCAATGTGGTTAATGAATTACTGATAAAGGCTGCTTTGGAAACCAACGGAATTATTGCCGTTCCCAAACCTTATGTTTTTAAAAATGTTTTGAAAGAAACCAGCGTGTTGTACCAACTCAACGCCTACACCGTAACTCCTCAACGAATGTATTTTATTAAATCAGATTTGAATGAAAACATTCTGAAAGTCTTTTCCGAAGCCGGAATTGATCTGGTTACACCACTTTACATAGCACCAACAAAAAAGGAGTAGCAAACGAAATCGAAACAAAGTTTATATATGGAAAATATCCTTCGGATCAACTGTCACGACGAAAAAGGTCTGGTTTACAAAATTTCAGAACTCCTATACAGAAAAGGCTTTAACATTACCAAAAATGACGAGTTTGTAGATCGGGAAGAAGGGCGCTTTTTTATGCGAACCACATTCGATGGCGATTGCAACCGCGAAGAAGTAGTAAATGAAGTCCTGCAAATCCTCCCGGAAAACAGCCGCGTTCGCTGCCTGAACGGACGGAAAAAAAATGTCGTGATCCTCGTTACCAAAGAACACCACTGCCTTGCTGATCTTCTGATTCGCAATCAGTACCATGAATTGAATTTCAATATTGTTGCCGTAATCGGGAATTATGATACCCTGCAGAATCTCACCGAAAAATTCGGCGTTCCTTTCCATACCGTGAGTTCCGAAAACAAAACCCGTGAAGAACAGGAAAATGAAATGATTGAGATGATTGAAAAATATGCTTTTGATTATGTGGTGCTTGCGAAATTCATGCGCATCCTCACTCCGGAATTTGTAGAACGTTTTGACCGACGCATTATCAATATTCACCACTCTTTTCTTCCCGCTTTTATTGGAGCAAATCCTTATAAACAGGCTTTTCAGCGTGGAGTAAAAATGATTGGTGCCACCTCACATTTCGTAACCAATGATCTGGATGAAGGACCGATTATTTATCAGGATATTGTAAAAGTCAATCATTCACAAACCGCAAAAGACCTTGCGAAAATGGGCAAAGAAGTTGAAAAAAAGGTACTTTTTGAGGCTTTGAAACGTGTTTTTGATGATAAAGTTTTTATTCACGCCAACAAAACGATTGTTCTGGACGATTGATTTTTTTAAAGGATGTTTAATTTTTTTAGCAACGAAATTGACTCTTCGCTATTTTGTATGGAAATTGTTTTTTTTACTAATCAATCACAATGAGTAATATTCAATCATTTCTTTTAAGTGAAATGCCTTTGTGAACTTAAAATGCACACTGACAAATAAAAAAATATTTGCGCCTATGCGTTAAATTTATGATTTAATATAAAAGTGAATTCTATGGTTCCTTACATTCATTTTAAGTCAAAAATCCATAGTTTTTGGCGAAGGACCATAAAATTTAAACATCCTTAGTCTTTCCCGGTACTTCCGGAATTCAACTTAAATCCGTATTTTTGCACCCTAAATTTTCAGGCATAAGTCTTTAATCTTGTGCTTTAAACCAAATATCTCAATTATGAAATGTGGAATCGTAGGTCTTCCGAATGTAGGAAAATCAACCCTTTTTAACTGCCTGAGCAATGCCAAGGCGCAGTCCGCCAATTATCCTTTCTGTACCATCGAACCCAATCTGGGAACAGTTTCCGTTCCCGATCCGCGTTTGGTGAAACTGGAAGAATTGGTGAATCCTGAGCGTGTGCAGCCTGCTGTGGTGGAAATTGTAGATATTGCCGGTTTGGTAAAAGGCGCATCAAAAGGAGAAGGCCTGGGAAATCAGTTTTTGGCGAATATCCGCGAATGCGAGGCGATTATCCATGTGTTAAGATGTTTTGAAAACGGAAATATCGTACACGTTGAAGGTTCCGTAGATCCGATCCGCGATAAGGAAATTATCGACATCGAATTGCAGCTGAAAGATTTGGAAACCCTTACAAAAGCCGTAGACAAATCAAAAAAATTCATTAAATCCGGAAAGAAGGAAGATATTCTCAATTATGAAACGCTTCAGAAATTGCAGCAGTTTGTGGAAAGCGGCAAAAACGCCCGTGAATTTCTGGTGGATGAACAAACAAAACCCATCATTGATGAAGTTCATCTTCTGACCAAAAAACCGGTGCTGTATGTGTGCAATGTAGATGAAAATTCCATTAAAAACGGAAACTCTTGGATTCCGAAGATTGAAGAAATGGCAAAAAATGAAGGTTCCGAAGTAGTGGTTTTAGCAGCACAGATTGAAGCCGACATCAACGAACTGGAAACTTTTGAAGAACGCGAAATGTTTCTGGAAGAACTCGGACTTGAAGAACCCGGCGTAAACCGTTTGATTCGCAAAGCCTATGAATTATTGAAACTGCAAACCTATTTCACTGCCGGAGTAAAAGAAGTTCGTGCCTGGACAATCGGTAAGGGCTGGACTGCGCCGCAGGCTGCAGGAGTTATTCACACCGATTTCGAAAAAGGATTTATCCGTGCAGAAGTGATTAAATACGATGACTTTGTGAATTATGGTTCCGAAGCAAAAGTAAAAGAAGCCGGAAAACTTTCCGTAGAAGGGAAGGAATATATTGTGCAGGACGGCGATGTAATGCATTTCCGTTTTAATGTTTAAAATTTATTTTTTAGAATGCTTTTAATGATAATTGTAAACCATATATCCTTATCACTGATATAAAATGCTCACATTTTGGTTGGCATTTTTTTATTGTACTTTTGCAGGATAACAATAAAAAAATATGATTAAACAAGTACTTTTAGCATCCGTATGTTTATTAACGGCAAATGTTTTTGCACAGAATACAATTTTCACTGAAGGTTTTGATACTGAGGAAAACATTGCACAATGGACCAATACAGACCGGGACGGTGATGGCGAAAAATGGGAGTTTTATAATGCTGAGGAAGAAGAAATGCCTGCATTTTCCGGAAATTTTGCAACTTCTTGGTCTTGGTTTTTCGAGGCTTTCACTCCGGATAATACATTAACCAGTCCTGTGATTTCCTTGCCTGACACAGAAAATTCTATTATGCTGAACTTCCAAGTTGGTGCTTTTGATGAGGAACTTTTTCAGGAACATTATGCTGTATATGTAATTCCTGCAAATACTGAATTCACAGGAAATGAAGAACCCGTTTTCGAGGAAACATTAGATGCCGGGTATACACAAGAAGCAAAATCGGTAAGCATATTGATTACGGAATATAAAGGACAGGATGTGCAGTTGGTCTTCAGACATTATGATTGCACCGATATTGCTTTTATAGGTTTGGATAATATTTCGGTAGAAATGACACCGGGATTAGCTACTTCCGAATTGAATAAAGCGAATGTGAAAATATATCCGAATCCGACCAATGATCGGATAAAAATTGAAGGAGTTAAAACAGTGGAAAAAATCAGAATCTTTGATTTGAGCGGACGAAAAGTCTATGAATCAAAAGGTTCAGAAGCAAACATTCGAGAACTTTCCGCAGGAACCTATATTGTAAACATCTACTCCGGCAATCAGGTGGTTTCAAGAAAGATTATCAAGAAATAATTTTTCTGAATTTATTTAATATGAGTATGAGTATGAGTATGAGTTCGGGTTAAGGATTTTAAAACCATTCCATACTTGAAAAATAAAAACAGGCTTCCGTTCGGAAGCCTGTTTTTATTATGCAATAAGAGTTGTTTTATTTTCCCAGTAAACCATTCAGGTCATTTTTAGCTTTCTCCAGTTTGGTTTTGGTTTCTTCGCTGGTTGCTTTTATCTTGTCGCTGTTTTCTTTAATTGTGGTGGTTGCTTTATCTTTTGCTTCTGCAAGTTTTGCTTTTTCGGTGGAAACTTTGGTGTCAATTTTATTTTTAGCTTCCTGAGCTTTTTCCTGCAGAGCGGTATTTGCATTTTCTGCTTTTTGTACCGCGTTACTTACTTTTGCAGTCGCGGTTGTAGCCGCATTTTCTACAGAGGATTCTGTATTTTGAAGGGTTTGTTGAGATGTTGAAAGATAATTTTCATACTCAGCTTTAGCGGTTCCTCCATTAGAAATATAGGTATTTTTAGAAGTTTCATATTTTGTCTGCGCATCCTCCAATTGCTTTTTTGCCTCGGCAATTTTCACAGGATCATTGGTTGCAATGGCATTATTGTAATTTTCCTGAGCATTAGCAAGTGCTAGTGCAGCATCTTCATACGATTGGGTATAATCAATTTTTAATGATGCAGAATCGGATTTGTTGCAGTTTTGATTAAGCAGAAGTAATCCTGCAAAAGTTAAGGTGAAGAATATTTTTTTCATATTGATAAAATCTTTTACATTATTTGTTGTTCGTAATTTGTTCCGTTAAAGTCTGCAACTGCTGGTTCTCTTCCGATTGCGAAATATCGCCGTTTAATCTCTGGATTTCCAGTGTGTTGACTTGTTTTGCAAAACCCAGATATTTCAGGTATTTTTCCAAAATGATTGCTTTTTTTGCAGAACTTTGATTGGTTGCATTGGCGTTTTTCACGAAAGTCTGCATATTGTCGCTACACAAAATATACGCTTGAAAAGCATTGGAGGAAAAGAAATCACTCACCAAACTATTGGACTCCAGATTTCCGTACAGTTTTGGCATTTCTACTGGCGCAAACTGAATGATTTCACTGATGTCGGTTCCGTTTTTTGAAGGAAGAATATACATTCCTTTTGTTTTCATTTCACTGTTTTCAAGAGAAAGATTGGTTGCAGTAAGCAGTTTAATGAGATTTTTCTTCTGGTTCATTTCATTGAGTGCGGTATTGAGACTCAATGCAATGAAAAAACCGATAAACGTGGAAATGAGCGAGATGAAAAATTCAAAAGTCCTTCCGTTATTAGTTCTGAATGTATTGGTAAACTTTGAATTAATGAGGAATAAAACCACCACCACTAAACCGATGACCACAATACTGTATATCAACATAATTTTTTTATTTGCAAATGTAAACGGGCAGATAATTACTTTCCAGCAAAATAGATGAATCGACGTTTTTTATAGATAAATGCAGATTTTTTGAATATAATGTGATTTTGGTATTTTTTATTGAGAAAAGAGTATTGAAAACTGGTTGATTTACAGTTTTTTTCAAATTGGTGTATCATCATCAAAATGTCAGGCTGAGCGGAGTCGAAGCCTACAGTTAAATTCCAGATGTTTATTTTTTTTAAATTCATTTATACTTTGATTTAAAATAGTATATTATTCTATATATTTAAATTTTAAATTTAAAAAATTCATTAATTTAAAAGGATTTAATATAAAAAATTGCCATAGATCCGAAAATTTTCCACAAAATTTAGAATTTCAAACCTTTTTCGTTAAATTTGTGAGTTATGCAATTGCAATACACTTTTCCGATTGATAAGCAGGATGTTTTATGAGTGAAAATCAACAAGCAAATTATTCCGAAGAAAATATACGTACGCTGGAATGGCAGGAGCATATCCGCCTTCGTCCGGGAATGTACATTGGGAAATTAGGAGACGGTTCTTCTGCGGATGACGGGATTTATATCCTTTTAAAAGAAATTATCGACAATTCCATCGACGAATTCCGAATGAAATCCGGAAAACGGATCGAAATCAAACTCGATGAAAAGAAAGTCGTAATCCGAGATTATGGTCGTGGAATTCCTTTGGGGAAAATGGTTGATGCCGTTTCCAAAATGAATACCGGTGGAAAATACGACAGCAAAGCCTTCAAAAAATCGGTAGGTTTGAATGGTGTCGGAACCAAAGCTGTAAATGCGCTTTCCGATTATTTTAAAGTGCGCTCTTTCCGCGACGGAAAAATGAAAATGGCGGAATTTTCCCGAGGAAACATCACCGAAGAACAGAATGAAGTCGATTCCTCGGATCGCAACGGTACCGAAATTACCTTTATTCCCGATCACGATATTTTTACCAATTTCAAATTCAGAAAAGAGTATATCGAAAGAATGCTGCGCAATTATGCGTATCTGAATCCCGGATTGAAAATCATTTTCAACGGCGAAACCTTCTTCTCAGAAAACGGGTTGAAAGATTTGCTGGAAGAAGAATTGGAAGGAGAAATTCTGTATCCGATTATTCATTTGCAGGACGAAGATATTGAAGTGGCCATCACGCATTCCGACAAATCACAAACCGAGACTTATTTTTCTTTCGTAAACGGACAAAATACAACGCAAGGAGGAACACACCTGAATGCATTCCGGGAAGCCTATGTGAAAACCATTCGCGAGTTTTTTAATAAAAATTTCGATGCTTCCGATATTCGCAAATCCATCATTGCCGCCATTTCCATTAATGTGGAAGAACCTGTTTTCGAATCACAGACCAAGACCAAACTCGGTTCCAGCGAAATGGGCCCGAAAGGGCCTACGGTAAGAACTTTTATCATCGATTTCCTGAAAAATAAACTGGATAATTATCTTCATAAAAAACCTGAAATTGCTGAAGCGATTCAACGAAAAATCCTCATTTCGGAACGTGAAAGAAAGGAACTCTCCGGAATTCAGAAACTCGCAAGAGAACGGGCAAAAAAAGTTTCACTTCACAACAAAAAACTGCGCGATTGCAGGCAGCATTACAACGATCAGAAAGCAGAGCGAAAGATGGAAACCCAGATTTTCATTACCGAAGGAGATTCTGCTTCCGGATCCATCACAAAATCGCGGGATGTGGAAACTCAGGCCGTATTTTCACTAAAAGGGAAACCGCTGAACTGCTATGGTTTAACCAAAAAAGTAGTCTATGAAAATGAAGAATTCAATCTTCTTCAGGCTGCTTTAAATATTGAGGAATCGCTCGAAGATTTGCGTTACAATCACGTCATTATCGCCACTGATGCCGATGTAGACGGAATGCACATCCGCCTTTTGATGATTACATTTTTCCTGCAATTTTTCCCGGATCTCATCAAAAACGGACATTTGTATATTCTGCAAACGCCTTTATTCAGAGTGCGCAACAAAAAGGAAACGCGCTATTGCTATTCCGAAGCGGAACGCGTAAAAGCACTTCAGGAGTTGGGAAAAAATCCGGAAATCACAAGGTTTAAAGGTTTAGGAGAAATTTCTCCGGACGAATTCAAATTTTTTATCGGAAAAGATATTCGACTGGAACCTGTGGTGATCGGAAAAGACCAGACAATCAATCAGTTGCTTGAATTTTACATGGGCAAAAATACTCCTGATAGACAGATTTTTATTCTTGATAATCTTGTAGTGGAAGATCCGGATATTGATAAAAAAGAAATTCTGAGCAACACAGAATAAAAAAATAAAACTAATAAATGAAAACACGCAATAATGAGACTTAGTAACCGAAACAAGGCTCCTGTTTATCAGTTCATCAGTACACTGCTGCTGATGCTGTTTTTAGCGGGACTGGCAATTTTTATAATTGAGAGGATTAAACTTGATTTTATGGGCTGGGAAAGTTCCCTACTTTTGATTATTCCTATACTTCTTTTGGCTATTTTTTACTTTCGTGGCCGGCAGATTTTTGAATACGACAGCGATGGAGAAGCCCTGAATTTTAAAAACAGAAACATCATCCCTATTTTGGATAAACCGCTAAGTGATGAATTTCCCAAATATAAACTGTTAAAATATGAATTGGTGAATATGCTTCTTGTAAAAAGACTTTATGTAACGATTTCCAGCAAGAAAAATAGTGCTATCGTTCTGAAATACGATGTTTCATACCTCACCAATAAAGAAATAAAAGATTTAAAATTATCTTTAAACAAAGCAATAAAAGCGAATAAAGAACGCGCAACGCCAATACTATAAACCCATGACAGAAGAATTTCCGAACGAAGGAGAGCGTTTAAAAAAAGTTTCAGGCCTGTACAAAGACTGGTTTCTGGATTATGCATCGTATGTAATTCTGGATCGTGCAATTCCATCTGTTTATGATGGTTTTAAGCCTGTACAACGCCGAATTATGCATTCCATGCGTGAATTGGAAGATGGGCGCTACAACAAAGTCGCCAATATCGTCGGAAATACCATGAAATATCATCCGCACGGCGATGCTTCCATTACCGATGCAATGGTTCAGATTGGGCAGAAAGAACTTCTGATCGATACACAGGGAAACTGGGGAAACGTATACACCGGAGATTCTGCGGCAGCGGCGCGTTATATCGAAGCACGATTAACTCCTTTTGCGCTGGAAGTAGTTTTTAATCCAAAAACCACAGATTGGGCAAAATCCTATGATGGCAGAAATAATGAACCGATCGATCTTCCTGTAAAATTTCCTCTGCTTTTGGCACAAGGTGTGGAAGGAATCGGAGTCGGGCTTTCCACAAAAATTCTTCCGCATAATTTTAATGAACTGATTAATGCTTCTGTTGCCTATCTGAAAGGGAAAAAGTTTGAACTTTTCCCGGATTTTCAAACGGCAGGTTTGTTGGATGTTTCCGAATATAATGATGGCAAACGAGGCGGAAAAGTAAGAGCCAGAGCCAGAATTTCGCAAACAGACAAACACACGCTCACCATTTCCGAACTTCCGTATTCCAAAACAACGGGCGATTTGATTGATTCCGTTCTGAAAGCCAATGAAAGAGGAAAAATTAAAATCAAAAAAATTGAGGATAATACATCGGATAAGGTGGAAATCATTATCCATCTTCACCCCGATGTTTCACCGGATAAAACCATCGATGCGCTGTACGCATTTACCGATTGTCAGGTTAGTATTTCTCCGAATGCCTGCGTGATTGTGGGCGATAAGCCGATGTTTCTTTCGGTTTCGGAAATTTTGAGGAGGAATACCGATCACACCGTTTCTCTTCTGAAAAAAGAACTGGAAATTGAACTGTATGAGTTACAGGAAAGCTGGCATTTTGCTTCTCTGGAAAGAATTTTCATCGAGAACAGAATTTACCACGATATTGAAGAAGTGAAATCCTGGGAAGAAGTTATTTCCACTATTGATGAAGGTTTGAAGCCTCATACCAAACACTTGCTTCGCGCCGTAACAGAAGAGGATATTTTAAAACTTACCGAAATCCGAATTAAGAGAATTTCCCGTTTTGATCTGGATAAATTTAAAGAAAATATTGCCGCTCTGGAAGGGAAAATCGAGCATTGTAAATACCATCTTCAGAATCTGATTCAGTACGCCATTGATTACTATCAGAATATCCAGAAAAAATACGGAAAAGACAAAACCCGCAAAACAGAACTCCGCATTTTTGATACCATTGATGCGACAAAAGTTGCAGTGGCCAATGTGAAATTTTACGCCAATTTCGCAGAAGGATTTATCGGAACTTCACTCCGAAAAGATGAATATTTGTTCGATTGTTCGGATATTGACGACATCATCACCTTCCGAAAAGACGGCTCCATGAAAGTGGTAAAAGTAGAAGCCAAAACCTTTATCGGAAAAGATATTGTGCATGTCGGAATCTGGAAGAAAAACGATAAACGTACCGTATACAACATGATTTACCGTGAAGGCAGGGAAGGACCATATTATATGAAACGTTTTTCGGTAACTTCCATCACCCGAAATACTGATTACAAACTGGCTTCTGACCAAAAAGGATCGGAAATGCTTTATTTTTCTGCCAATCCGAATGGTGAAGCCGAAACCGTTTCTGTTCTTCTGAAACCCAATGCCAGAATCAGAAAACCAAAAATGGATATTGATTTTTCAGAACTCGCTATTAAAGGCCGCGATTCCAAAGGAAATCTGGTGACCAAATACGCCGTAAAAAAAGTAGAACTGAAAGAAGAAGGTGTTTCCACTCTGGCACCACGAAAAATCTGGTTTGATGAAACGGTTCGCAGGCTGAATGCCGACGGACGCGGAACGTTACTCGGAACTTTTAAAGGTGATGATAAAATTTTAACCATTAATTCGCAAGGGGAAGCCAGACTCGTGAGTTTTGATTTAAGCAACCGTTTTGATGATGAATATCTGGTGCTGGAAAAATGGAAACCGGAACAACCCGTAATGTGCATTTATTTTGATGGTGATAAAGGAATTTATTTTATTAAAAGATTCCTTCTGGAAAATACGACGAATGTACAAACCTTTATGCCTTCCGAACATCCGAAATCTTTTATCGAAAACATTATTGTCGCCCCAAATGCTTCTGCAGAAATTATTTTTGTAAAAGAGAAAGGAAAAGAAAAAGAACCGGAAAACATTAATATTGATGAATTTATTTCGGTAAAAGGGATTAAAGCTATTGGAAATCAACTGACTAAAAATAAGGTAAAAACCATTAATATCACCATTCCTGAACCGGAGGAAGAAGAAAATCCCGGTTTTGATGAAGTGGAGCAAACAGAAGACAGCATTAGTTTTATCGATCACGATGTGAAAGATGAAGATTTCCCTGAAGAAGGAACAATCGGAAGCCTTTTTGACGAATAAAAAATACCGTTTGAAAAAAATATTTACCTTCTTTTTTGCGGTTTTTTACGTGGTTTTGTTTTATGCTCAGAACAATATCTATTATGCCGATTTCCGGACTTTTTATGGTGAAGGAATCGGAAGAATTCATGGTGTTGAACGAAATTACAGCAAAGGAATCCGCGCAGGTGTCGGGAAAAAACTCAATCCGGAAACTCAAAACTGGGCACGCTTTTTTGGTGCGGACAATGTCAGCCTTTCCTTTGTGTATTGGGATATGTCGGAAATGAAATACAACGGAGTTCCTTTTGGTGAAGTTTACGGACTTTCACTTTCCACTGAGCTTAATCTGCTTAAAAAAAATAATCTTCGTTTTTTTCTTGCGCCGGAAATCGGGGTAGGATTTGCTACGGTTACGGTTTTTACCCGTCCCGATTCTTTTGTTTTTGGTTCACATATCAATGCACTTTTTGGGGCAAGTTTGGGGGCAGAAATACCGATGAATAAAAACTGGAAACTGCTTCCGTTTTTTACTTTGCAGCATTCTTCCAATGGTGCTTTTCACCTTCCGAATTTTGGGGCAAATGCCATTAATCTTGGTGTAGGAATCCGAAAAGAATTTAAAAATAATGAAGAATCCCAAACCTCGGAATCCAAAGAAATTCAATTAAAAAAACACGGTATTGAACTTAGTGCTGGCATTGGAAGCAGAGGGAAATATAAGCAAAAAGGGGGCTTCACCAAATATGGTTTTTACGGAGGATATAGCTATTTTCTGAATCAGATGATTGGTTTACGAATTGGGATTGATGGTGTATATTTTGTGAAAGTGTATAATCCTGAGGAATATTCGGATTCCGTTACTTATCTTGGCGAATCGGAGAAACATTTACGATTGGGAAGCAGTGCCGGAATTGAATTCCGTTTTGGCGTGATTGCGCTCAATGCAAATGTGGGAAGATATGTATATTTTAAAAGTCCGTATGACCAGAAAATCTACTGGAATGCCAACCTTAAATATTATGTTTCCCCGAAGTTTGGTTTTCAGGGAACGCTGACTTCACATAAATCTCAGGCAGATTTTGTAAATTTGGGTCTTTTTGTTCGGCTTTAAATTTGCTGTAAAAACAACTCATTAAAAATTAAATATCACAGATGAATACTGTTTTACTTATTGTTATTGCCATTACGGCTATTATCAGTTTTATCGGATTTCAGAATCCGGCTTTTTTTGAAAAATATAAATTCAATGTAAGTGCAATTCTTTACAAAAAAGAATATATCCGTTTGCTTTCTGCAGGATTTCTGCATGCGGATATTACCCATTTGTTGTTCAATATGTTGACACTGTATTTCTTTGGTCCTATTGTATTGGAGGCATTTGGTGAAATTGGATTTCTGATTATTTATATCGGATCCATTTTACTTGGAAATTTATTTTCACTTTTCATATATAAAAATCAGGGGTGGTATTCCGCTATCGGGGCAAGTGGTGGTGTATCGGGTATTTTATTTGCTGCCATTGCGATTTATCCGCAAATCGGAATTTATTTTTTCTTTATTCCCATTCCTATTCCGGGGTATATCTTCGGGCTTTTGTATTTCGGATATTCCGTGTACAGCATGATTAATCCGAGAGCCGGAGACAATATCGGTCATGCTGCGCATATGGGCGGTGCGGTTTTAGGTTTGGTGTATGCCGTTGTAGTGGCACCGCAACAGGCGATTCAGAACGCTTTGTTTTTGGGAATTATGGCGTTGCCGTTATTCTATCTTGCTTATGAGATTTTTATTCGCAAGCGGATAGGATAAATCTCATGTAGATTTCGGTAAATTAAATGAACTATGCTTTCAATACAAAATTCTTTTTTACTATTTTTGCGGTATAATTTCAATTACGCATGAAAGAGTTTTCTAAAGATGTCTACCTCAACTGGTACAAAGACATGACAATGTGGAGAAGGTTTGAAGATAAATGCCGTTCTCTTTACTTAAAACAGAAAATCAGAGGTTTTTTACATTTATACAACGGTCAGGAAGCCATTCCTGCAGGATTTGCGCATGCAATGGATTTGACGAAGGATAGTATGATTACCGCATACAGATGTCACATTCATCCAATGGCAATGGGTGTAGATCCTAAAAGAATTCTCGCCGAACTCTGTGGAAAAGCAACCGGAACTTCCGGGGGGATGGGTGGTTCTATGCACATTTTCAGTAAAGAACACCGTTTTTATGGTGGTCATGGAATTGTGGGCGGACAAATTCCTTTGGGTGCAGGTATTGCATTTGCAGATAAATATTTCGATCGCAAAGCCGTTTGTATCACGTTCTTTGGAGATGGTGCCGCAAGACAGGGATCATTACATGAAACCTTCAATATGGCGATGAACTGGAAACTTCCTGTAGTATTTGTGGTGGAAAATAACCAGTATGCAATGGGAACTTCCGTACACAGAACCGCAAATCATGAAGATATTTATAAATTAGGATTAGGATACGAAATGCCTTGTTTGCCAGTAGATGCAATGGATCCTGAAAAAGTTGCAGAAGCCGCTCACGAAGCGATTGAAAGAGCAAGAAGAGGAGACGGACCAACATTTATCGAAGCCAGAACTTACCGTTACAGAGGTCATTCCATGTCCGATGCGGAACCATACAGAACCAAAGAGGAAGTAGCCCTTCACAAAGAAGATGATCCAATTGAACTGGTAAAAAACAGAATACTGGAAAACGGTTGGGCAACAGAAGAAGAACTGGAAAAAATCGATGGTGAATCCAAAGATTTCGTAGAAGAATGTGTGGATTTTATGGAAAATTCTCCATATCCGGATCCTGAAAAAATCTACGAATATGTGTATGCACAGGAAAATTATCCATTCCTTGATAAATTAGAAAACAACTAAAATTGTACGTTTGAATTTTGATCTTTGAGACCTTAGAATCTCAAACCTCGAATTTTCAAATCTCAAATAAAAAGAAATATGGCAGAAGTAATCACAATGCCGCGGCTTTCCGATACGATGACGGAAGGGAAAGTGGCAAAATGGCATAAAAAAGTAGGAGACAAAATAAAAGAAGGAGATATCCTTGCAGAAATTGAAACGGATAAAGCCGTTCAGGATTTTGAATCCGAAATTGAAGGAACTTTATTATACGTTGGTGTTGAAGAAGGAGGTTCTGCTCCTGTAGATTCTGTGTTGGCGATTATCGGTAGCGAAGGCGAAGATATTTCTGCATTAAAAGGAGGTGCCGCCCCAGAAGCAGCCGCAGTTCCTGAAGAACATAAAACCGAAAACAACGTGACCGATGTAGAAACTTCGGAACCCGTAGAAAAAGAATCTGCATCTGCAGAAATTCCGGATGGAGTGGAAGTTATTACCATGCCACGACTTTCCGATACCATGACCGAAGGTAAAGTTGCCAAATGGCATAAAAACGTTGGTGATGCCGTAAAAGAAGGCGATATTCTTGCAGAAATTGAAACCGATAAAGCCGTTCAGGATTTTGAATCCGAAGTAGATGGAACACTTCTTTATCAGGGTGTTTCTGAAGGTGGAGCAGCACCGGTTGATTCCGTTTTAGCCATTATTGGACCTGCAGGAACCGATGTTTCGGGAATTGTTGCCGGCGGTGGAAAACCAAAAGCAGCACCTGCAAAAACAGAACAAAAACCTGTAGAAAATACAGCCTCTGCTTCTGAAAGTCCTGCACAATCAGTCGCCAATTCCTCTACAGAAAGAGTAGCCATTTCTCCATTAGCCAGAAAAATAGCAGAAGATAAAGGAATTGATATTCACGCATTGCAAGGTTCCGGAGAAAACGGAAGAATTGTAAAAAAAGATATCGAAAATTATACGCCAGCCGTGGCAAGCGAAGCAAAACAAGTTGCGGCAGCACCTGTTCAGCCGGCAGTTAATTTCGTTGCAGGTGAAGACAGCGAAACGCCAAATTCGCAAATGCGTAACATTATTGCGAAAAGACTTGCAGAAAGTAAATTCACGGCACCACATTATTATTTAATGGTGGAAATAAGCATGGATAAAGCGATTGAAGCAAGAAAAGAAATCAATTCCCTTCCGGATACTAAGGTTTCTTTCAACGATATGATTATCAAAGCGGTAGCCATGGCGCTGAGAAAACATCCACAAGTAAATTCATCTTGGGCGGGCGATAAAATCGTACATCACGGAAACATCAATGTTGGAGTCGCAGTGGCCGTTCCCGACGGTTTGGTGGTACCAGTTCTGAAAAATACAGATTTCATGAACTATAACCAGATTTCCGCATCCGTGAAAGATATGGCATCCAGAGCCAAAACAAAAGCCCTGAAAGCCAACGAGATGGAAGGTTCTACATTCTCGGTATCCAATCTGGGAATGTTTGGAATTGAAACCTTTACCTCCATCATCAACCAACCGAATTCCGCAATTCTTTCCGTAGGAGGAATCGTTGAAAAACCGGTGGTAAAAGACGGACAAATTGTTGTAGGAAACACCATGAAACTATCTTTGGCTTGCGATCACCGCGTAATCGACGGCGCAACCGGAGCACAGTTCCTGCAAACATTACGCACCTATCTTGAGCAACCTTTGACGCTGTTGCTGTAAGCTTCAATACAAAATCAAAAAGTCCTTTAACGCTGAGTTGAAGGGCTTTTTTTATGGCGTATATTTCCGCAGCACCATTTCCCGCTGCGAAAATACCGTGCTTTCCGCTACAATTCCTCGTTTCGCCGCTCCGCTTCGCTCCGCGGCTTCACTGCGGGATTTCCGCTGCAATCACTTACGCGCTAATTGGAAAATTACGAGTTTCGATTTTCAATTTCGGATCAGATTATACGCATTACAATTAACGCAAAGAGAAACGAAGAATTCATTCAAAAAATCTT
>DALZZF010000024.1:0-28106 GCA_031987605.1 Bergeyella sp.
TGGAAACTTCGGCTAAAATTTTGAAGAATTTCCTAAAATCTCCAAACTCGGGCGGAAAGATAGATTCATCACATAAGAAAGATTTTTGCCGCCACTCGAACAGTGGATATTTTTTAACGGAATTTCTTCAAAATTTATTAACGCCTCCATTTCCGAGGTCGATTTAAAATGATAGTAGAAAATTATATTTCCATACAAAATGTCGAAGAAACTTATTTTTTTGAAAATTAAAAGTATCCACTAATTTTAAGGAAAAATCGTCTTTTGCAGAAGTTTTTTTATATATTGATTTTAATCTTAATTCCACTTTCTATTGATGCTCAGCATCGGCAGAAAAGGGATTCGATGTATCATAAAATTGAGAGTTTTTCCAGGAAAACAAAGGTTTCCAAATTTTTGTACCGATTGGTTTTTCGAAATATTCCGGATTCTGCGATTGTTCCGGAAACCAAAACGATGTACGACGACCGATACACGAATCTGAAGATCAGAAATATCAAAATTACTACCGTAGATCCGTTGGGTTACAGCGCGGATATGACCGTAAAAAGCAACCGCTGGTATGAGAATCTGGGAAATAATGTGCACATCAAAACCAAAGAATTTACGGTGCGCGGATATTTGCTTTTTAAAGAAGGAGATCCATACAATGTTCAGAAATTATATGAATCTGAACGTTTGCTGAGAAACACAAGATTTATCAACCGTGCAAGCATTATGCCCATAGAAAGTTCTATTTCCGGCGATTCCATCGATGTTCAGGTGAATGTTCTGGATTCGTGGAGTTTGCAGCCGGGTTTTGGTTATTCTTCCAAAAAAATTGGATTTGGAATTACGGAAAACAATCTTTTAGGATTAGGGCACTCCCTCAGTTTGGATTACCGGAATGATTACGGCAACAAAAGAAACTATAATTCGGTTCGGTATAAAGCGCAAAATATTGTAGGCACCTATATTGATGCTGAAATTTTTGCTGAAAAAGATTTTGATCGAAATGAAAACGTCTTTCTCCGCAGCAGCAGAGAATTCTATTCTACCTTCACAAAATGGGGAGGCGGAATTGGTTTGGATTATTACAAAAGATTACTCCGGGTTCCTGTTCCGGGAATGGATGGGAAAAATTTTCCAACAACGCTTATCAAAGCCAATAATCAGGATTTCTGGGCGGGCTATCAGTTTGGGCTAAACGAAAAAGAAGGTGTTTTGACACAAAATCTTGCGATAACCGCCAGATTCCAGAATTTCACATACATGGATTCGCCGGATGATACGCTGGATCCGTATAATTTTATAGATTCTCATAATTTATTTTTGACCTCAATCTCTTTTTCGGAACGTCGGTTTTCTGTGGAAAGAAATGTTTTTCAGTATGATCTTCCGGAAGATATTCCTTACGGAAAATTGTTTAGTTTAACGGGTGGTGCAGTGCGATTAAAAGGGAATTCTTATCCTTACGCCGGAGCCAGTGCAAGCATCGGAGCTTTCAGGAAAGGAAGTTATTTTAGTGCATCTGCTTCGTATGGAAGTTTTTACAGGGAAGCAAAGAATTTCCGTTCCACCATACGATTTGATGCGACTTATTTTTCTCCGCTAAAGGATTGGAATTTTGCCAATACACGACATTTTTTTTCGCCGTCTTTGGTTTTGGGAAACAATAGAAATCCTTCTTATTTCGACCGCATCAATTTGTCCGCAACCAATGAATTTCCGGAATATGACAGCAATTATGTAGGTCGGGATAAACTGGTTTTACGCTATCAACTACAGTTTTTTGTGAAAAAATCGTGGAAGAATTTCCATTTTAATCCGTATTTTATCACTACTTTGGGCTGGCTGTCTATCGATAATAAGAAAATGTTTTCTTCTCCGTTGCAAAGTAAATTCGGTTTGGGAATTTTAATCAACAATCCTTATCTGTCTTTTAACAGGGTGCAGATTTCGCTGGTGTACTATCCGAAAGTTCCTTTTGATAATCAGTCGGTTTTTGATTTTAATTCGTATAAAAATTATCAGATTCCTATTCAGCAATACAGGATTGAGGAGCCTTCTATCGTGAATTATGGTTTTTAGGAAGATGGGAGAATGGGGGATGGGAGATGGAAGATGGAAGATGGAAGATGGAAGATGGAAGTTGGGAGTTGGGAGTTGGGAGTTGGGAGTTGGAAGATGGGAGACTGGGAGATGGAAGATATATAATCTAAATTCAATATTTACGCAAAAAATAGAGTTGAACAACTTGGAATGAAACCTCGCATTTTGCCAAAACAATTTTTTATATAGCCTCAGAAAATCATCTGTGTTAAATTTTGATGTTTTTTTGCTTGAGTCTTTGCGAGGAACGAAGCAATCTAACTTCCTATTTTTGATTTAGCCCGATAAACCTGCAAAAAATCCACTCAAAATACCCATAAAATTTTTCAACAATAAAATATAAACAGGCTCTCAATTTTTAAAGTTGTATTTTAATCCGACATTGAATAAATTATTATTGGGAGAATTGGGAAATAATGGGGAGTATGAGCTTCTACTGCTTCTATCATTTCCAAATAAATAAGTTTCGTAATTTGTAAAGATTGCCACATTATCATTAAAGAAATAAGTAAATCCAATTCCTGCATTAGCGGTCCCATAGAATTTAGAAAAATTAGTATCTCCATTTGAAGGATAATGGTAATCGCTTTTAATTTCCTGATTTAATGCAAAACCCATAAAAAGATTTCCTTTAAGGTTTTTATGAACTCTGAATTCCCACTTCAAATCAATAGGGACTGATATTATACTTCCTTCAAAATATTCTGTTTCCGAATTATTGATTACTCCTGTTTCAAAATATTTTAGTCGTCCCATAACACTCCATTGTTTTGCAAAATAATATTCTGCCAATAAACCTCCTTGAAAAGAGTTTTTGTTATTTTTTGAAATAATTGTATTTATCCCAACCTCTGCTCCAAAAAACCATTGCTTTTTGTTTTGAGAGAAAAGAAATGCTGGTAATAGAACAAATAGAATTGAAATGTTCATTTTTTACTGGTTTAGTGTTAAATTATTAATATCAAATCGCCCATCAACTATTTGTATTTTTTCTGACGGATTATCCTTATTATACAATGTGGCAGTAAATATTCCAGAATAAATTGATACCCCTGTTGATAAATCTGAACGAGTAATTTTAATTAAACCAGAATTATCAGAAGAATAATATATTTTACTAACTCCATTTTCTTTTATGTTAGCAATAATTTGGTTATTATCAGGTCCGTATTCATATAAATTTCCATTAGATTGATTTATTGAATAATCTTCAATTCCACTCTTCATAGTTTTAATCCATAGAATTATACCAATTGTATTTTGATCCTTTTTGTTGGCAATTTCTAATTGCCAATAGTCATCCTTGTCTGGCCAAAAATTATTTCCTTTATTTAAATTCAAGCCATACAAAGGACTTCCACCGATTGATTGGCTACCGTTTTTGGGAATTAGAAGTTTCCCATTAATATAACATCCAGCTGTGTTAGCACCTGTTTGTGTGGCAGCAGGAAGCTGGTCTTGTGGAGAAGAGTCTTCGTTATCAGAATTGCGGTGGCAACTGATGGCTAAAGAGCTAATAAAGATTATTAATAATAGAATTTTCATAATATTTTTTAATTATTTTGTAAATCTACATCACGTTTTTGAGAAAAAACTTAATTATAATTAAGAAATAAAAAAAGACCTTTATTATAAGATCTTTTATTACTTTTTATAAAATTCTGATTTTATTTTTGAGAAAAACTCAGGCGATATGCCAAGATAAGTTGCAATTATTTTGTCTTTTATCCGCCTGTTGGCTTCTGGAAAATCTGATAGAAATTTTTCAACTCTTTCTCTTTGGTTAAGAGTGCTCATAAACTGAAAGCGTTCCAGATTATATTTTATGAATTTTTCCAATACTTTAGAATATAAATGAGTCATGAGATGAGATTCTTTCATCATTTTATAGAAATTTTCTCTTGTAATTGTATAGAGTAAACAGTCTTCTAAACATTGTATATTTTCAGTATTCTCTCCTTGTTTTGAAAAAGAAATTAGATTGGTGCAAAATTCATTTTCAAAAACAAAAGTTCTTGTTACTTCCGTTTGAAGGTTATTAAAAAAGAAGATTCGAAGAATACCCTTCAATACAAAATACATTTTATCACAATCCTCTTGATCTCCTATCAATATGGTGCTTTTTCTGTATTTTTCTAAAGTAAAATACTTGGCGATCAGCTTTTTTTCAAAGTCAGGAATTTCGCCATCCATTGCTATTCTTTGATATATTTTGTTCAATTGCATTTTTTAGTTTTAATTGGGTTCTTTTGAGTAGTCTTTGTGAGGAACGAAGAAATCTCAAACAAAAAGCAAAAAATCTCCAAAATCAAAAAAAATTACTTATTCCCGAAGAACTTTTATCCGGTTGTCGCTCCAGATTTTTATCACAGAAGATCCGGAAAATTCGGAAATTTTATCGCGGTTTTCTTCCACAGCATAATCTACGGCATCAATAATTTCCGGAGCAATATCTGAAAATTTTAAAGGTGATTTTTGTCCGCTCAGATTGGCGGAAGTGGAAACCAAAGGTTTATTCAGCTTGGAAATCATTTTTTTGCAGAAATCATTTTTCACCAAACGGATTCCGATGCTGCCGTCTTCGGCAAGTAATTCTTTGGGAAGTCCTCGCGGATTTTCATACACAATGGTGACAGGTTTTTCGGAAAGATCAATAATTTCCCAAGCCATTTCCGGAACATCCACCAAATCCTGAAGCCGTTTTTCAGATTCTACCAGAATAATCATGGATTTATTCTTTTCCCGTTTTTTAATTTCAAAAATTTTATTGATCGCCTCAACATTTGTAGCATCACAGCCAATTCCCCATATCGTATCTGTTGGGTAAAGGATGGTGCCGCCGTTTTTAAGTGTTTCTAATGCTTTGTCCATTTTAATTGGGGCGGGCTTTAGCCCGCTTTATAGTTTCAAAATTTAGGCTTTAGCCAAACCTCATTTTCAGAATTAAATTTCAGATGTCAAATACTAATTTTTTATTTTAAAAAAGATGAAAAAACCTTTAAACACAACATTTGTCATTTCGCAGAAATCTAAATTCCCTTTGTAGAGATGCTTTTACAGCATGACAAAAGTGGCGCATATTTTTTATTATATTGAATTATAATAGGTAACAAAGTATGAAGTTGTGTAGTGCCCTTAATTAAATTTCTCCAAAAATTCATTATACTCTTCAGAAAACGTTTTCTTTTGATGGTGTTTTTCTTGATTGATGATATAATTTCTAACCTGATCTATGATAGATTCTGAAACAGAAGTGACAAAATACTCCGATTGCCAAGCAAATTTTTCTATGGTTAAATTGTTTTTATTAATCCAATGGGAAGATTCTCCTTTAATCAACTGTGCTACTTTTTCTATGGTTTGATTGGATGATAAAGAAATTAAACAATGACAATGGTCAGAATATCCATTAACAACATCAACAAAAATTCCTTTCTTAACAGAATTTTCTTTAATGTGTTTCCATACTTTTACTCTTAAATCCGGTGTATTTAATAAGTTTTTTCTATTTAAGGTTGAAAAAAACAAATGAATGTATACTTTTATAAAAGGCATTTGTTGAAATTTTTAAGTTTTGGCTAAAGCCTTTTTTACCTGTTTAATCCTTAAGCGGGCTAAAGCCCGCCCCAACTCAATAATCCAATTTAGATAAATACCGTTCTTTAATGATATTCAAATGGTGAATATTGTGCCCGACAATCAGTTTTCCGATGGTTTCTACAGAAATTTCATTTCCGTTTGCAATTCCGGTTTGAATAAGTTTTTCCTGAGGAAGTTTTGAAAAAAACGCCAGAGAATTCAATCGGTTTAACTGAAATTCTTCCACAAGTTCACCCACCGAAAGCTGACTGGCAATTCCGTTTGCGGCGAATAATTCTTCATCGAAACCCGCAAGTTCTGCATTGTCGTTTCTGGCAAAACGGAGCGCACGGTAATTGAAAATTTTCTCGGTATCGGTTAAGTGTTCCAGAAGTATTTTCAACGTCCATTTGCCTTCTGCATAAGCAAAATTGCCTTGTTCCTCAGTCAAAGAACTGTAAATTTCCAAGGTTTGATTGGCGGTGTTTTTCATTTCCGAAATCCAGTTTTCGGAAGGGATCAGATCCAGATAGCGTTGGATGTATTTTTCAAAATCAGTCATTATTTAGGCATCGTTATTCGTCCATTCGTAGAAATTGGCATGTTCGTATATTTTGAAACCGCAACTTGGGTAAAGCTGGTTTCCGATGGTGTTGGTTTTATCAGTTTCAAGAAGAATTCCGCAGGCATCGGTTTTTTGGCAAAGGATTTTTGCTTCTTCAATCAATTTTTTTGAAAAACCTTTTCCCCGAAAATGTTCATTTACAAAAAGATCATTCAGCAGCCAGTATTTTTTCATCCGTACCGAAGAAAAAAGAGGGTATAGCTGTACAAATCCTGTAATGGTACCATTTTCTTCAGCAATGAAAATTTCCGAATCATTGTTTTCTATTCGTGCATTCAGAAATTCTTCTGCACTTTCGATGTCCGAATTTTTTCCATAAAAATTCCGGTATTGATCGAAAAGAATGGCAAGAGGTTTTACATCGCCGGAATGGGCTTTACGAATCATGGTTTTGTTGTTGGATTAAACAAAATATAGTACAGTAAGAAAGTTAGGCGAAGCCTTTTTCAAGTCCTTCCAATAGATCTTCAATATCTTCAATTCCTACGCTCAAACGTACCAGATCATCGGAAATTCCGGCTTCTTTACGAATATCTTCCGGAATGGAAGCGTGCGTCATCGTGGCAGGATGATTCGCCAGAGATTCCACACCACCCAAACTTTCTGCAAGAGTAAACACCTTGATGCGTTCTAAAAATTTAACAGCATCTTCTTTCAAACCTGATTTAAACGTAAACGAAACCATTCCGCCATAACCGTTTTCCATCTGTTTTTCTGCAATTTTGTATTGAGGATGCGAAATAATTCCGGGATAAAAAACCTTGTCTACTTTGGGATGTTTTACCAGATATTCGGCAACTTTAATTCCGTTTTCGCAATGTTTTTGCATTCTCAAGGCAAGGGTTTTTATTCCTCTTAAAACCAGATAAGAATCCATCGGTCCTAGAATTCCGCCGCCGGCAAACTGAATAAAATGCAATTTTTCTCCCAACTCACGCGTTTTGGAAATCAAAGCCCCAGCCACAACATCGGAATGTCCGCCCAAATATTTTGTCGCAGAATGCATCACAATATCGGCCCCCAAATCCAGAGGTTTCTGAAGGTAAGGCGTGGCAAAAGTATTGTCTACCACCACAAGAATATCCTTGTCTTTTACCAGTTCGGTTACGGCTTTTATGTCGATAAGTTTCATCAGTGGATTGGTAGGTGTTTCAATCCAGATGAGTTTGGTTTTGTCGTTTATTTTTTCGGAAATTTTTTCCAGATTGTTGAAGTTTTCAAAATGGAATTTCAGTCCGTACTTTTCGTAGAGTTTGGTGAACATTCTATAGGTTCCGCCGTACAAATCATCGCAGGCAATTACTTCATCGCCGGGATTCAGAAGGCGCATTACGCAATCTGTTGCTGCCAGTCCGGAACCAAAAGCCAAACCGCGAGCACCATTTTCGACACTTGCCAAAGCATCTTCCAAAGCCTGACGCGTAGGATTTGCAGCTCTGGAATATTCATATCCGGAATGCACTCCCGGAGATTTCTGGGCAAATGTAGACGTTAAAAATACGGGAACATTTACCGCTCCTGTTGCAGATTCGTTATGTTGACCGCCGTGTATTACTTTTGTATTGAATTTCATATGTATTGCTTACTGCTTTCAGCTTTCTGCCCTCGGCAATGCAGAGTTCTGAAAATTTATAGTTTTGCTAAAAGCCGACTGCCGAAAGCCGACCGCTGATTTACATTTTTATTGCAGATTTTACGGCAAATTCGTTGGCGACTTCATGCAGCCATTCCGTTACATCATCTTCGCCGGTTGCTCTTTGATAGGTGTCGCCTAAAGATACGAGGATTTGGTGAAAAAACTGTTTCATATCGTCCACAGGCATTTCTTTTGTCCAAAGATCGATTCTCAGGGCTTCTTTTGTTTTATCGTCCCAAACCGAAATCATGGTGGCTTTGGTTTCCTGTTGCTCAACTCCGCCGTCCTGGGCATTCCATAATATTTTTTCAGGAATATGGTTTTCGTCGAGTTCTACGTCTATTGTTATTTTTGTTTTTCGCATATATATTATATTCAAGGTTCAAGGTTCAAGGTTCAAGGTTCAAAGTTTAAGGTTCAAATCTACTATCTAACATCTCGTATCCACTTATTTAAACTTCGGTTTGTATTGCGCTTCATTAAAAATGGTTTGTGCATCCATTTTCAGGAAATTCTGAAGTTTGGTTTCGGGTTTTTCAGAGAAGTATTTTTTGCAAATCTGCCATCCGGTGAAAATTCCGATTTGTGGAGAAGATTCATTGTCGATTTCTGTATAAAATTTAGAAAAAGGTCCGGGCGCAATAAAACGTTCTACCAATCGGGCATCATCACTGTAAATCAAATCATTTTCCACAAAATAATCCCAGATGTTCACTTCGTTGGAAACCGCCCATTCGTATTGTTTCTGTGTATAATTTATTTTCAGATAATCCGGAAAATCGGGGATGAAGGCATCTTTCAAAGTCATAATTTTTCCCTGATAAATCAATTGATCGAGGAATTTCTGATGTTCAGCATTATACGGAACAAATTGTTCTGCCACTACTTGTGCTACTTTTGGTACAATGTTTACGGGGTTCATGCTGTTTCGGAAATATTGTTCCAGACCTTTGTAATGGGAATCGTTTTCGCCCATAAATCCGGTAATATCGATAAAAAGAAAATTTTCCTGTGGCTGGATGAAAATCGGATCCTGACTTCCCTGTAATGCAGATGAATACAGGAAAATCTTAGGTATTTTGTATTCTGGAAAATAATGCTGAACCCGCGCAAAAAGACTGCTGAGTTCCGTTTTCAGTTTGCCCATATCAATTTTGGAAACGGCATCTTTGTAAATGCCGATCTCGTTGGGATCTTTTCTTCTGATCTCAAAATCGGCATCCGGAACGCTTCCCTGAAACCACGGATATTTGGCTTTAAAACTTTCAGGCGATACCGCAGGATCATAGAGCTCCTTGGAAATATCGGTGATTTCCAAAGATTTTTGGGCGGTTTTAATCTCTACATTCCATTGGGCTTTTTCATCTTTTTTGCACGATGAAACCGCAAAAATTAAAAAGAGGGCAATGGTGATATTTCTGAAAAACTTCATTACTTTTACAATCAAATTTGGGATACAAAAATAAGGATTTTAATCATGCTGAAACCTATCGAAACAGAAAGATTACTGCTTCGTCCTCTTGTAAAAGAAGATGCCGGAAGACTTTTTCTGCTGGACAGCAATCCGGAAGTGATGAAGTATGTTGGGATGAAACCTTTAACACAAATTTCGGAGTCGGAAAAAGTGATTGAAATGATTCAAAACCAATATCAGGACAATGGAATCGGGCGTTTTGCCGTTATAGAAAGGCAAAGCAATCTTTTAATCGGCTGGAGCGGTTTGAAACTGAACCGCGAAACCATTCATCATCACCATAATTTTTATGAAGTCGGTTATCGTTTTCTTCCAGAATTCTGGGGAAAAGGTTATGCTACGGAATCAGTGGAAGCATCTTTGAAACTGGGTTTTGAAGAGATGAATTTAGAGATTTTGTATGCGTATGCCCACGCCGAAAATACGGCTTCTCTTCAGGTTTTAAAAAAAACAGGTTTTTTGCAGAAAGAAAATTTTGAAGAGGAAGACGGAACCTGCATCTGGTTTGAAATGCCGAAAGAAATATATGAGAACAAAATGAAATTAGAAATTTAAAAATATCATCATGCAGACTGAAAAAATTATTGATTATATCGTAAACTGGCTGAAAGATTATGCCCAAAATGCAGGCGCAAACGGTTATGTAATCGGAGTTTCCGGTGGTGTGGATTCCGGTGTGGTGTCTACACTTTGTGCGATGACAGGATTGCAGGTTTTAACTCTGGAAATGCCGATCCGCCAAAAACAGGATCAGGTAGATCGCGCAAAACTGCATATGGAACACCTGAAAAACCGCTTTGAAAATGTGGAAACTCTTTCGGTGAATTTATCGCCCGCTTTTGAAGAACTGCACAAAACCTTCGATGTTCAGGATGATATTTATCCGAATGAAAAACTGGCTTTTGCCAATACACGTTCAAGATTAAGAATGCTGACTTTGTATTATTATGGTCAGATTAATGGGCTTTTGGTGTGCGGAACCGGAAATAAAGTGGAAGATTTCGGTATCGGGTTTTACACCAAATACGGTGATGGAGGCGTGGATATTTCTCCTATTGCCGATCTGTATAAAACAGAAGTGTATGCACTTGCAAAAGCGCTCCATCTGCATGAAGAAATTCAGAATGCCATTCCTACAGACGGACTTTGGGACGTCGACCGAACCGATGAACAGCAAATTGGTGCCACCTATCCTGAGCTGGAAAAAATTCAGAAAGAATGGGGAACTAAAACCGAAGCCGATTATTCCGGAAGAGAATTGGAAGTCTACAAAATTTTTGCAAAAATGAATAAAGCTGCACAACATAAAATAAACCCAATTCCCGTATGCAATATCCCCGAAGAATGGAGAAATTAAAAACTAAACTTACCAAAAACATTGTGGCAGCATTCATGCTTGCCGGGCTTGCCGTTACCTCGTGTCAGGAAATGAATATGGAAAATTCCGAAAACTGTTTTTCCAAAGAGTTTGTGTATCCTACTGATATTGTGAGTCCGGAATCCGCTAAAATCAACGAACAGCTGAGCATCAATTTGAAAGTGACTTTAAAAAACAGTTGTGGAAGTTTCGGTGGTTTTTTAGCAAAATCAGATTCTTTATCACAAAAATTCAATATCGAAACCATTGCGGCATATCGTGGCTGCACCTGCACACAGAGTGCATCGGTGGTGGATACAGCGTATACTTTTACGCCGACTGTTGTGGGAACTTATCAGTTTAATTTTAAAAACGGAGATTCCTCCTACGATTCCAAAACGGTAATTGTAACTGAATAATTTTCCTTAAAAATGAACGCTAAAACAAAGACTTTTTTGTATTTCGTAATCGGTGCGGTTTTGGGAATGGGAGTGATGTATCTGTTCAGCAATTACTCATTGCAGAAAAAATCTGAAACAGGAACGATTCAGAATACCCAAATAAATTCCAAAGTTGAAAATACTGAAAACCATTCAAATTCTGAACATAAATCTGAGAAAACTTCCGCAAATTCATCTATTGATGACCTTACAGATGAAGAACTTGTGATTGATTATGTGAAAAAAAATCATCAGCTTCCGGATTATTACCTCACCAAATCCGAAGCCAGAAATCAGGGATGGATTGCTTCTAAAGGGAATTTGTGCGAGGTGCTTCCGGGAAGAGCAATTGGTGGTGATAAATTCAGCAACCGGGAAAAACAACTTCCGAAAGGCGAACAGTATTTTGAAGCTGATGTGAATTACAACTGTGGAAACCGCGGTGCAGACCGGATTGTTTTCACCCGAAACGGAACGGTATATTTAACCAAAAACCATTATAAATCGTTTGAAAAACAGTGATGAGTGGAGGAGGGAAGAGGGAAGTTTGGAAGAGGGAAGTTTGAAGTATAATAAACAAAATAAGTATATGCGGTTTCAGCTCCCCTCTCCTTTGGAAATCCACAGGATTCGCCGATTCCTTAAAAAAAATAAAAAGAAAGAGGCAAAGGGGTTGGGGGTGAGGAAACAAGACGGAAAATATATAAGTCGTTTATTAATGTATATTTATAATGATAAAAAACAAAATATTTTAATTTTAAATATGATTATCTTTTTAATTACCTAAAGTTAATTTATTGCTAAAAATGCAAAGAATTTTTTTAAAAAAAAGCATTGGAAATTCGTCATTGCGAATGGAGCGTAGCGGAGTGAAGCAATCCATGAATAAGATTAAACAGATTGCTTCGTCGCTCATTCTTCACTTCTCGCAAAGACATAAAACCTTAAACTTTAAGCAAATAGAACTATGGAAATTTACATCGACTTTACCGACATCGGAGATTACGAAGATTTTTACACTCAGTTAGAAGAAAAGTAGCATTTCATATTATTTCGGAAGTTGTGCATCAACAATTACATAAATTAAAATTGCAAATGATGAGGTTTAATTTTCTATTTTTTGTGCTGATTTTATTGATGATTTCATGCAAAGAAAATCATAAAACCGAACCTAAAAAAAAGGATCAGAAGTTTGTTCTTCAACTTCAACCTTTTTCCGATATGAAAACGCAAGAAGTGGAAAATATTGCAAAACAAATTCGTTTGATTTATCCGGAAGTGGCTATTTTAGAAAAAATTGATTTCCCGAAAAATTCATATTACCAAAAAAGAAACCGTTATCGAGCAGATTCTATTATTCAATTCCTAAGTTTGCAAACAGGAAATGGTTTTGTAAAAATTGGATTAACACACAAAGACATTAGTGCTACTAAAGGAAATATAGAAGATTTTGGCGTGATGGGTTTGGGCTATCGTCCGGGAAAATCATGTGTAGCTTCAAGTTTTAGGTTGAATCCTGCGAAAAGGGAAAGTCAATTTTATAAAATTATCATTCACGAAATCGGGCATACACAAGGTTTGCCGCATTGCCCCGAGAAAACGTGTTTTATGCGATCTGCAGAAGGTGGAAATCCTACTGATGAAGAGAAGGATTTTTGTCCTAAATGTAAAAAACATTTAAAATCTAAAAACTGGAAATTTTCTTAAAATATGAATACAATTTACATTGATTTCGTAAACATCGGAGATTACGAAGATTTTTACACTCAGTTAAAAGAAAAACTTCCGCTTCCGGATTATTTTGGTGATAATCTGGATGCTTTGTATGATGTGATTTCAGGATATGTGGAACTTCCGCTCCATCTGGAATTTGTAAATATGAGTGTGGATCAGCTGGAAACATTTGAAGATCTGCTTACCACTTTGGAAGATGCCGAAGATGAGGTGGAAGGATTTACTTTTTCCTATTATCTTGAGCAGTATGAGGATGAAGAAGATGAAGAAGGAGAGGAAAAATAGGAAGAAAAAAAATAAAATAGCAAAAAAAACCGCGGAATTTCCGCGGTTTTTCCTTTAAAAAAGGAGAACTTTATTTGATATGAAAAGTCTTGATTAGATTCCAGCCCAACCTGAAGCCCAAGTTGGAGTAGAAGTTCCGTTTCCGGCTCCGGTTGCATTTGCATTTTCCGTATAAGTTCCTGATTCCGCTGGCTGAGCAGTAGATCCGGAAGCTGATGCAATCGTAACTGCATTTGCTCCTACATTATCAAATTTGATGTTTGTAAACTTGCCTTTTCCATTTAAGTTTGCAATAGTTGTATCATGCTGAATTGTAATTGCAGTTGCCCAACCTGAGAATACTGCGTTATCAATAGTAGCACCTGTGCCTACACGGAAAAGATTTGTACCTGCACCTTCATTATCGGTAGTAGTATACCCAATAAATGTTGCATTTTTAATGGTTGGGTTGGACATTGGAGTTGCAGTCTGGTTATTGGAGTTGTTATCAGCCTCAATTCCTCTGTTTCCTACTGTTGCAGATGTTCTTTTAGTATACACATTTGTAGCAGTACCATTCCAGCCTTCAGTCCAGTCGAAAGCATCATCATCATTATTTACAGATATAATGTTGGAAACATTTACAGTTCCGCCAAAAAATTCGATTCCATCGTCTGCACCGTCGATTACCGAAACATTACTGATAGTGGTTCCGTTTCCTACTCCAAATAAAGAAAGACCGTTGTATTCTTTAGTTTCTGAAAATCTTGCTCCTGCATGTTTAATCACTGCATAAGTGATGGATCCGCTGTTGTCATTTGAAACAGTTCCTCCATAGGTTAAACTTGCAACCTCAGATGTTGCAGTTGTTCCTACGTTAATCGGAGCTTTACCGGCAAGCACAATACCACCCCAATCTGCTTTTGTACCAGTACTTCCGGTGAATATTACCGGTGCAGACTGTGTACCATTGATGAAAATTTTTCCACCTTGTGCTACTGCAATATAAGTGGATGTTCCTCCTTTACAGGTAACTTTTGTTCCGGCAGGGATTACGAATTCTCCGCCGCTTTCTACTACGATAGCACCTTCTAAAGTATAATCTGTGTTGGCATCCCAAACTAATTTTTCGCCACTTTTCACGGTAATGGCCGCCTGAGTTTGGTTTCCTCTCGTTGTGTCGTCATCATTATCAGAACTACATGAATTTAGGAATGTAATTGTTGTAATGGACAGCGTGCAGATAACAAATGCACTGGAAATGAACTTTTTCATTTTTATTATTTTTTATTAATATTAAGTTTAAAATTTATAGGCTATACTTGCGCCGACAACTCTTCCGTTTTTAAAATTGTACGTCTCGTCTTGTCTGTTGTTTTCCTGTACTCTTTTGATTTCCGGATTAAGCAGGTTTTTTGCACTTATACCAAAACTGATATTATTGCTGAAATTGAATTTTGCGGTAAGATCAAGAGCATTTATAGGCTTTTGAATGATGTTTCCGATCTGGCTTGTACTGATTGAATAAATGTAACTTCCGACATATGAATAAGACAATACTAAGTCTAACTCACCACCTTGTTTACTCCATTTGTGATTGAAACCCAGATTAGCATTGGCAACAAAATCTGCTGCACCTTGAAGTTTATCTTCTTTCACATCAAAATTCACGGAAAACGGGATAATATTTTGAGTATCTTCAATCACTTTATCCCCATTCAACTGAGCTTTTGTGTTCATATATGTTGCATTGAGGAATGTGTACAGTTTTGAGGTCTCTCCTAAAGTAAATAAATCTTTTCTGACTTCTGCTTCAACTCCGAATACATAAGCCCAATCTCCGGCATTGAGATAAGAAAAGAAAGGATCAGATGAATTAATGTAGGTTTTAGAAATTGGATTTTCGATATATTTTCCAAATCCTGTTAATGAAACAACCTCACCGGATTTAGGAAAAAATTCCCATTTAAGATCAAGGTTATTATTGTCTGAAGGCACAAGAGCAGGATTTCCTATTGACGTTTCGGTTGGATCTACATACAGATAAGGTGCCATTTCTTTCATTTGTGGCAGGGTGTATGTTCTGGATGCTGCCAATCTCAAGTTGTGTTTATCGTTTATAGAATATTTCAGATTTAATGCGGGCAGAAATTTATTGTAATTATTATCCACAACGTCTACAGGAGTGTAATAATTGGTATCCCATTCAATATTTTGATGGATCCGGTCATATCTTACGCCGACTTGTGCAGTGAGTTTATCAGAAAATTTATAGTCAATGTTTGCAAAACCAGAATTGATGTCCTGTTTTCCGTCATATAAGATCGGAGCAAGAGTGTTTGCATCTCCGAAGTTACTTGAAATTCTAAAGTATCCTAAATTGTAGTTCAACGAATTGAATATTTGGTCAATATTATTAGGATCTGTAACCTGTGCAGGTGCTGTTACGGCATTATCCCATTTGAAATCCACTTGCTTCGACCAGAAATTTCTGGTTTTGAATCTTCCCTGATATCCGAACGAAACCTTGGAATCTTCATTTAAATTATAGTTTAAAGTTAAATTCCCAGTATATTCTTTATCATCTAAATTATCATAATATCTGTTATTAAGACCGGATTCTCTGGTAATGGTGTAAAATCCGCTTGTGTCATCTTTTACAAGAGTATTGCTGATTCGATTAGGTCTCTGGCTGTTCAGGTAGTTATAGCCTGCAATCCAGTTGAGGGAAAATTTTTCCGAAAATTTATGATCTCCACCCAATTGATTAATCAAAATATCGGTCATTTTGTATTCTGCCCTTCTCACATATCCACCACCATTTTCAGCAATATCCCGAATTTCTCCTTCATATATTTTAGCATTCTGTGCGGTGGAATGGATATATGTTGTAATCCATTTTAAGGAGTGATTCTGATTTATCTTGTAAAACAAATTCAATAAACCGGTAGAATTTGTGTCGTAAGAATATTTCCGAACTTTGTTGTAATCTTTAAAAATAGTTTCCTGACCGAATTGTCCCTCAGAACCTTCTTTAAAAGTGAAATCATTACTAAAACCAGCATACGCAAAAGTGTTGAGCCTTCCTTGCTGTCCGATTTTGAAAGATTTTCCCGCTTCAATGCTCATCCCGGAATTAAGTGGCATTGTTGCAACCTCTTTGAAGTTCCAACTTGTATTGTAGCCGTAAGAAGTTAATGGATTTGAAGGTATTTTAGGTATTTTGGTTCCGATAAAATTTAGTCCGTCCTGAACCAAAAAATTATCGGATTTGGAATTCTGCAGATTATAGCTACTTTCTAAACTTACGGTAACATACCCTTTTCCGGTATAATCTTTAGAGGCAATATTGATATTGGCTCCGCCAAAATCACCCAATAATCTTGGACTGAAAACCTTTTCTAACGAAATGTAATCAAGAATATCTGTTTTAAGTAAAGAGAGATCCAGATTTTTGTTTTCAGGATCATCGGACGGTATAGGCAATCCATTAAGGGTTGTAGTATTGTAACGATCCAGAAGTCCTCTTACAGAAATTGTGTTTCCACCTTCCTGTTTTATGGTTCCGGTTGCCTTTGTAACAGCTGTTGCCGCATCTCCAACCCCTTGTTTTGCAAGTTGTACAGAACCTACACGTTCAATGACTTCCACGGATTTTTTCTGCAGCGAAATAATATTGTTTTCCGCTCCTTTTTTATTACTCCCTTGAATTACAACACCTTCAATTTTCTTTTCGGATTTTACGGTATCGTTTTCGGTTTTTTGTGCAAGCACGGCATTTCCTGCAAAAAGTAGAAAAAACACCGCAGCACTTGAATTCGAAATTTTCATAAATAGTTTCAGCTAAATTCTTTTCGGTGCAAAGAAATGTATAACTTTATGCTTGGCAGGTTTATAAAATTTTAATTAATGATTACGAAATATTTAACGGAAAGAGGGTAATATTAATTTTTTATGAATACTGAAAGTCCTTTGCTTTGAGTAGGTGTTTTTGAGTAAATTTGACAGTTTTAACAGCGCATAAAAAGAAAAAATGAGCAAAAGAAAAATCCTCCTTATTGACGATGAACAGGATATTCTCGATATACTTTCCTTCAATCTTGAGAAGGAAGGGTATGAGGTTTCAACCGCTTCCAACGGAGTGGAAGGTATTGAAAAAGCCAAAGAAGTAATCCCGGATTTAATCCTTCTGGATGTAATGATGCCCGAGAAAGACGGCATTGAAACCTGTCAGGATTTAAGAAAAATTAAAGAACTGCAGCGCACGCTGATTGTATTTCTTTCTGCAAGAGGCGAAGAGTTTTCACAATTGGCAGGCTATCAGGCTGGTGCAAACGATTATGTGGTAAAAGTCATCAAGCCGAAAATTCTGATTTCCAAAGTCAATGCACTATTGCAGTTGACTTCCCTAAATGATGAAAGCCCGAAAAACCTTAATATCGGAGATCTGGTCATTGATAAAGACAATTTCCGCGTATCCAAAAACGGGCAGGTTTTTCTGCTTCCGAAAAAGGAATTCGATCTGCTGTATCTTTTGGCATCTAATACCAACAAAGTCTTTAAACGCGAAGAAATTCTGGAAAAAGTTTGGGGAAATGATGTTGTGGTAGGCGAAAGAACCATTGATGTGCACATCCGCAGATTGAGAGAAAAACTGGGAGACCAATCCATACAAACCTTAAAAGGAATTGGTTACAAATTAGTGGTGTGAGTGCAGAAGGTTTGAGGATTTGAAGGTTTGAAAAATTTAACTTTAAGATTTTGAATGTTAATTTGTTATAAAAATTTAATTTATTTCAAATCTTTAATCTCTGTCATATCTTTAATCTCTGTCATATTTATATATTAGATGTACCATTTAAAATGACGTAGGTCACATGATTATTTCATATTTTTAACCTTTAAACACAACGTTTGTCGTTTCGAATAAATCTAAATACTTTTTGTAGAGATGTTTACAGCATGACAAAGTGGTGTATGTTTTTATCATATTATAATAAGTAAACAAAATATATGATGATCTCAATAAAATGATTCGACTCCGAAGGAGTCGAACAAATAAACAAAAGTCAAATTTTCAAAAAAACTCAAAATTTAGTCCAAAAAATTAATGAAATTCAATAGGCTTTCCATTCTTTCCGCATTACTCATGACGATTGCCATTGCTGGAATCGTTGTGGCGTATGATTTCACCCGTTCAAAAATGGAAGGCAGCCTTAAAGATTTTACCCTGATTTTCCTATTCAGTATTTTTCTGATTTTTGTCATTAATTTTCTCGGTATCGATATTCTTTTCCGGTATTACGGAAAAAAACAGGTGCAAAAAATGGCCGATGAACTTCCTGATGAAATTTTTGAAAATGACCAACAGAATATCGGCTTTCGTGAACTTTCGGAAAAACTCTACGTCCTGCGCCAAAAAGATGCTTCGGAACTGGATATGATGAAGGAAATGGAAGATTACCGGAAAGAATACATCGGGAATGTTTCACATGAACTGAAAACACCGTTGTTTTCCATTCAGGGATATGTTGATATTCTGAAGGACGGAGCCATTGAAAACGAGACCGTTCGCGATAAATATCTCGAAAGAATAGGAATTTCTTTAGACCGATTGGTGGCCATTATTACCGATCTGGATATGATTAACCGTTTTGAAGCCGGTGAAATCAACCTTTCCAAATCCGTTTTTGATCTCAATACACTGGTAAAGGAAACCTTCGATCTTATGGAATTTGAGGCACAGCAAAAAAATGCGGTTTTAAAACTGCAGACCTCACAAAATGTAATTCTTGTAAATGCTGATAAACAAAAGATTTCTCAGGTGCTTATTAATCTCTTGTCCAACGCGATTCATTATGCCAACCGCCAGGAAGCCAAGATTTTTGTAAAAACCAATATCCTCAGCAAAAAAGTACTGATTGAAGTACAGGATAACGGAATGGGAATTAAACCGGAAATGCTCCCGAGAATTTTTGAAAGATTCTACAGAGTGGAGACTTCCCGTAACCGAAAAGCAGGAGGTTCCGGACTCGGACTTGCCATTGTGAAGCATATTTTGGAAGCACACGGAGAAAATATCAGCGTGGAAAGCGAATATCTGGAAGGAACAAAATTTAGTTTTCTTTTAGATAAAGCGGATTGATAGCGGATTGTCTAACAAATATTTTTTTTTAGGGCATTATGTAACTTTATGTTCCATTTTGCATCTCTCACTTGCGTACAAAAAATATTCACCCCTTTTTGTTATTCGGTAAGCATCTCAACAAAGAGAATTTATTGATCATGCGCAATTCATAACAATTGAAATTACATTTGCTTTCCTTTGCTATGTGAAATTGAAGATTCGACATAGTCAAACGCCTTTGCGAGCCTAAAAACACACAGAAAAAACAAAAATCTTTGCGGACTTTGCGTTTAAAAAGGCATTATGATTAAAAGCAGATAATCATAAAATTTATATTTCTGCGAATTAAATGTTGTGTGTGTAAGATTTTTCACGTCTCAAAAAATAAAAAAGTTCTTTCATCTACTACTTTTCTTATTGATGCCAGATTGCAAAAAATATTGTTGGACAATGCCTTAAATCAAGGGTTGGAATAAAATGCGCATGTAGAGATAAAATTTTATAAAAAATCTCCCTAAAAAATTTTGGTCATTTTTCATTTGTTATATATTTGCACAAAATTCAACAGCAAATAAAAGAATCAAAGACTTTATGGTTTACAAAATCCGAATCATACTGGATACAAAAGATGACATCTTCCGTGATGTAGAAATTAAAGCAAAACAAACGCTTTGGAATCTTCATTTGGGGATTAAAAGTGCGTTCAGCCTTCAGGGAGAGGAACTTTCTGCCTTCAATCTTTTAGAAGACGACGGAACGGTGATTAAAAGTGTTCCTCTGGAAGATATGAGTGATGAAGGCGACGGCGAAATTATGTCCGATGTATATATTGGTGAAGCATTTGAAAAAGTGGGCGACAAAGCTCAGTTTCAGTACGGATTGCTTGATTTGTGGGAATTTTTCTGCGAGTTGATTGAGATTATTGATGAAAAACCTGCTGTAAATTATCCGATTACCGTTTACCGTTTCGGAAATGTTCCTTTAAAAGCGCCGGGCAAAAATAAAGCTTCCGGAAAATCTTCTGCAATGCCGTTTATGGATATGGATTTTAATGATGATATCAGCAGTTTTGAATCTGGTAATGAATTTTCAGATGAAGACGACGAATCTTTTGACGATGAGGAAGAAGAAGGATACGAAGATGATTTCTTCGATGAAGAAGAAATATAATCGTATACAGCATAAAATTACAAGCTCTGAGTTTTTTCAGGGCTTTTTTTGTGAAAGAGGGGATGAGCTAAGGAAAAGAGCCAAGGCAAAAGTAAAAAGTAAAAGAATCAAGGCAAAAGTAAAAAGAGCCATCCCGAACCTTAAACCTTAAACTTTGAACCTTGAACCTTGAATTTTGAACCTTGAATAATTTATAATGCGTACTTTTGTAGAAACCCTTTTTTATGAGAAAACTAATCCTTTTTGCAATTATCGGACTGGGAATTATTTCTTGTTCTACCACTAAAAAAACCAAAACTATGAGTGTACCGAGCGAATGGAAACACACCACGAATATTTATGAAGTAAATGTACGCCAATATACAAAAGAAGGCACCTTTAAAGCATTTGAAAAAGAACTTCCAAGATTGAAAAATATGGGCGTGAAAACCATTTGGTTTATGCCGATAACGCCCATTGCACAGCAAAATAAAAAAGGAAGTCTGGGAAGCCCTTATGCTGCTTATGATTACACCTCGATAAATCCTGAATTCGGAACGCTGGAAGATTTTAAAAATGTGGTGAATGAAGCTCATCGTCTCGGAATGCACGTGATTATCGATTGGGTTGCCAATCATACCGGTTGGGATCATGTGTGGACCAAAACCCATCCGGAATATTATCTTCACGACGAAGACGGAAAATTCCATATTGCATCAGGAATGGACGATATTATTGAATTAGATTACAAAAATCCGGAAATGCGCCAAGCCATGATTGATGCCATGAAATTTTGGGTGGAAGAAACCGGAATTGACGGTTTCCGGTGTGATCTTGCAAGTTGGGTGGAAGTCGATTTCTGGGAGCAGGCAAGACCAGAAGTTGAAAAGGTAAAACCTTTATTCTGGCTCGGAGAATTTGATGAACTGGAAACTCCGGAATACGGAAAAGTTTTTGATGCTAGTTATTCATGGACGTGGATGCACAAAACCAAGGAATATTATGAAAAAAATCTTCCGCTTCAGGATTTGAAGGATTTGTTGTTTAAATATTCAGCGATTGGAGACCATTCCATGAGAGCCTGGTTTACCACCAATCACGATGAAAATTCATGGAACGGAACCGAATATGAAAAATACGGCGTAATCGCAAAACCTCTTGCCGTGTTTTCTGCAACATGGAACGGTGTTCCGTTGTTGTATTCCGGTCAGGAACTTCCCAACCTGAAGCGTCTGGAATTTTTTGAGAAAGATGTAATTCAGTGGACGGGGCAACATCAGTTAAATGATTTTTATAAAACGCTGCTTGATTTAAAATCCACCCATCCCGCTTTGCGCGGTGGCGATTCGGAAGTAACCACCTATATTCTGAAAACCAGTGCCGACGACAAAATTTTTGCGTATGCCAGAAAAAAGGGTGATGATGAAGTCGTGGTGATTTTAAATTTATCCAAAGTTCCGGTTTCATTTAACATTGAGGATGCTGCAATATCTGGCAAATATCAGAATGTTTTCAATGGAAAAACATGGAATTCTTCACAAGAAAAACACATGGAACTGAATGTTTCTGAATATCTCGTTTTTAGCAAGTGATATTGTTGATAACTCATTAATAATTAATTGTTAAATCGTATATAAGCATTTTTGAAAAAAAACGGAAAGATGTATCTTTGCGGCAATAATTTAAATGATTAAACTTTTTAAGAAATGAAAAAATTCTATTCTTTTTTAGCAGTTGCTGCAATGGCAGTTGGAATTCAGGCTCAAACGGTGGTCTTAACTGAGGACTTTGCGGCTTATTCTTTAGGCGGTAATACTGCAAGTAGCGGAACAGGTGCTCCGGACAGTAAAGATGTGTATGCTGAAGGAACAAATGTTTCTACTTTTCCAGTAGGGTCAAAAGTATATCAAGCTGGTGGAATGGCGAAACTTGGAACAAGTTCTTTAGTTGGTTCCATGACAACAGGAGAATTAAATCTTTCCACTGATGGAGGAAACGTTAGAGTTAGTTTTGATGTGAAAGGATGGACAAATGTAGAAGGTCCTATTAAAGTATCCGTAGACGGAAACTCTAAAGAAGTTACCTATACTGCTACAATGAGTGGTACTCCGCAAGCTGTAAGTGTTGAATTCAGTGGCGTAGGTACAGCAACTTCTAAAGTTACAATTGAAACAATTGCAAAAAGAGCATATATTGATAATGTGAAAATTGAAACTTTCAACCCTACTTTGGCCGTTTCTGATGCTTTCAATACAAAAGCAAACCTGATTAAATTTACCAATGTTCAGGATCAGTTGGTTTTTGCAGCAGCAAGCGATGTGAAAATTGTGAATGCAGCAGGACAAATTGTGAAATCTGCAAAAGTGGAAGCCAATACTGAGTTGAATGTTTCCTCTTTAGCAAAAGGAGTTTATATTGTTTCCGGTTTGGTAAACGGTACAACAGTTTCTCAGAAATTCATCAAAAAATAATAATAATTAAAAAAAAACAAAATGTATTTCTCGTACTGAGAAATACATTTTTATCTTATTTATCAATTCATTTTAAATTAAATATTATGAAAAAAATCTTTACAATTATAGGAGTTTCAGCAGCGATGTTTTCATTTGCTCAGAATAAAATATTGAACTCTGGTTTTGAAAACTGGACTGATGATAAACCAGATGGTTGGTTCACATCCGGTCTAACATTCGTAGAATCTACAAATCCGGTACATACAGGTTCAAAAGCAATCGGAGTTACTTCAAAAAATGGATCAAACGGTAATCCAACAACTTCCAATTTAGGAGCTACAGATGCTACTGAAATAGTAGCTGGAAAAACATATACTTATGAAGGATGGTATTTGGATAATGTGGATAACGCAAGATTCAGACCTTGGGGACAATGGAGAACGGCTTCTGCACTTTTAGAAAGTGAAACTTCACTACAAGGTGATTATGCAGAAGGAGGTTCCGCAGAATGGAAAAAATTTAGCATTGAAGCTGTAGCGCCTGCAACAGCGGTTATCGCAAGACTTTCATTAAGAGTATATCACCAAGACAATAATGTTGGAGGAACAATTTACTTTGATGATATAATTTTTGGTGAAAAAGGAACAATGGCAGTTACCAATGTGAATGATTTCGACAAACAAGTGGTAATGAATACCTTGGTAAAAGATGCCCTTACTTTGAGACTTCCTGCAAGATCAACTGTAAATATTTATTCAATGGATGGAAAATTGGTTTCTTCTAATAGAGTAGATAATGGAGGAAGCATCAATACTCAGTCTTTAGTTAAAGGAACTTATTTGGTAACCGTTGATAACGGTTCTGCAAAAGTTAGCCGCAAAGTTGTTAAACAATAATTTATTATTGTATTAAAAATATGGAAGCCACCTTTTTGAGGTGGCTTTTTATGATTATAAATCCCAATTTAAACACGCTCTAAAATACCCCTCTCCTGAAATAACTCGTTACCGCACTTAAATTCAGTACCAAAGTAAAGCGGATTCTCTTTCCGTAATCTTTAAAGGAAGGCTCAAAACCCAAGGACGACTGAATAGGGAAGTACACCTCCAGAAAATCAGGGATTGCGGCTACCTTTATACCGCTGTCCCAAATAAATTCAGCCTTATGATGTGCGTTTTTGTACACGCCTGCATCCGCATACACATTAAACCATTTCCATACATTCGAATCAATATTCACGGCACCAATCCACTGATTTGCTGTTGCCGTTTTTCCCACATAGGATTTGAAACCACCGTCTGCAATTACCATTTGCTGCGCCAAAACACCTGAAGTAGCACTCTGTCCTAATAATCCGTAAGAAAAAGAATAATTGGAAACCCTCGAAATCCCAAAATTGAAAAGCGAGTTTTTCGTGTGATTATCAATAAAATATCCTCCGAAAAACCGCAAACTTACTTTCTTGTTTTTTGCATATTCCCAACGGTAAAAAACTTCCGCAGAAACCTTAAAAAAATCTTCCATCCACTGCACACCACCACCAATATAATTTTCAAGAATGGCACGTTGGTCGTTGTAATTGAAATTCAGATTCCAGAGATTGTATTTCCCATATTCACGATTAAAAATAAGCTGTGGGGTAAGGTCTTTTTCAAAATAATTATATGAAAAAGTGACCGATCGGTTAATATCGCTTCTCGGATCTTTACTGAAGAGAATTCTGCTGAACGTACTGAATTTCATATAACTCAAATCGTAATCATAATGAAAATATGAACCGGAAACCCCAAACTGCCATGATCTGAAAAACGAATCCGGCGGCATAAAACTATAGGAAACACCGCCCGAACCTGTCAGTTTTCCAGTTCCGGTGCTGTAATAAGGCGTAACGGAATAGGCAAATTTCCTTGAAAACATAGAAATATTCTGAAAATTTAAACCCAAAAGAACCTTATCATACACGTTGAAAGTTGCCCTCGGATTCAGGTACACTTCATTGTATTCGGGATTGGGAATATCCCGGAAAAATTTGAATTTCACTTTTTTCCTGTTGGCAAAAATTCCTTTGGTATAAAGGTAATTATCACGATAATTGCTTTCCGGAAAGGCATAATGATTATTCACCAGAATTTTGGAAGCATCCGAATGCGGAACGGTATAGATTTCCGCATTTTGGGAATCAGAAGTATCAAACCAATATTCTTTTGTATTTCCGTATTTTTCTTCAGTTTCTATTTTGAACGGGATTTTTTCCGGGGTGTTTTTGGCCACCGAAACTTCATAATGATCTCCCGATTTCCGGTATTTTTTCAATCTGAAATTCACGCGGTGTTTCCGGTTAATAAAATCTTCCATAAAATCTGAAGAATGATCCGAAGCAATAGAAAGCTGCTCCAGAAATGCTTTTGTATTGATCCGGGAATTTTGCTGATTTTTTAAAAACGATTGCAGAAAAGAATCAAAACGTTCCGTTTTCATTTTTTCAGCGGTATAACTGAGAAGGCTTCCTGCTTCAAAATTGCTGATGGCGGTTTTATTGAAATTGCTCAGTTTGTAAAAAGGTTCGGTCAACTTCTGATCCAGATTTTCGCTGGCAATATATTGGTAGCCCAAACCATAGCGTTCGGTAAGTTTCAGTTTTGAAGCTGTGAAAATTTTCAGCGGTTTTAATCCGAAAATTTTTGCTTGTTCAGGAAGATCGCCCAGTAATTTTTTATCGGCATAAAATCGGTTCAGGTATTCAATTTCAAGATAAGTTTTCAAACCGTTTACCAACCAATGGTCTTTATTTTTTTCGTAAATAATGTTTTGGTTGAGGATATTTTTGCTGATGATTCCGAAATAATCCATATCGGTATTTTCCGCATTGCTGAAAAGTTTATAATGAAATTTCCAAAACCGCAGATCATTGTTTCCAAAAAAATCCTCCTCATTTCTGAATTTCGGACTGAGGTAGATTTTCTCCGGAATTATTCCGGTTTTTTCTTCAATAAATTTCAGGTGAAGCGGCAAATAAAATTCTAAATTCTCTTTTTCCTCCTGATTCAGCTCATATCCGAAATCCACACGTATATTTTTACCGTTCATTTCCACAAAAGAAGAAGGATACTGCTGTGGAGAAACGAGAAATTCGGGATCGTTTTTTAAAATTCCCTCATAATAATGGGGATATGTTTCCGGAAGATTGCTTTTGCTGAAAAATCCGCCCGGAATATCCAGAATTACTTTCCAGAATGTATTGAAAGTTTGCGTTTCCTCGATATTCTGGTAGTTTTTTTCGGAAGGATTTTCATCTTCAAAATTATCGGGAACCAGAAATAAATATTTCAGGCTGATTTCTTTTCCGTCGGTTCCGTAACCAGTGAATTTTCGGTGGGGAAGTTCCAGCGTATATTCCAGATTTAGTGTGATTTTGTCGCCGTTTTTCAATGGTTTTGAAAGCGGAATGTAAAGATTCTGCCGGTTAAGATCCATTCCGACAAATGAAGAATTGCCGATATTTACCGAAAGTTTTTTCAGATTTCCCAATTCATCTTTCCGGGCAAAATACAGATCCCTTTTTCGATCTTCAAGCTGCCTTTTCAGCAGGGAAGTTTTTCTGCTTTTGTAAGCGGAAATCCAGTTCAGCAGTTTTATTTTGTCCAGATCTTTTCCCGTGGTGTTGTAATAGGTAAGTTCCTGTTTTACCTCAATCGTTTTGAGATCAGAAGATACTTTTGCCTGAATGAAAATACTGTCCTGTTGAGCAACAACAGGTACAAAACCAAGAATGATGAAAAGCAGAGAAAAAGTAGACTTCATTGTTTAAACAGTCAAATATATTAATTCTGTGTCAGAATAGATTTGGTATTGCTGAATAATTCGGTAATTTTGAAATGATCTTCAACATAATTTTTTTGGTCATGAGGTTTTTGTTAATGATGTTCTTCCTGATGTATTCCTCTGTTTTTTCACAGGTCGTGGAATCGACTCAGGATTTGAAAGTAAATTATGATAAAGCCACCATCAGAACGCGTTTTAGTCCGCCACGAGGATATACTTGGATTGAGGAAACGCCCGGTTCTTTTGGAGATTTTCTGGTGAATTTTCCGCTGTATCCTGAAAATTTTCCCATTCGGGATTACAAACAAATTCCCATTGCAAAACAATACAATCACGCTGCAATTCTTAAAATTGATGTAGGCGAGAAAGACTTGCAGCAGTGTGCAGATGCATGGATGCGGCTGTATGCAGAATATCTTTGGGCAAAAAAAGACTACGACCATATTGTTTTTGAATTCACTTCCGGGCAGAAACTTTCCTGGAACGAATACAAAAACGGAATCCGAACCACCGAAATCAAAGATCGTGTGAAATTTCATAAATCGGCAAAACCGGATGCTTCCTACGAAAATTTCCGCAATTATCTGAATTTGGTATTCAATTATGCAGGAACAATTTCTCTGGATCGGGAATCGGTTCCGGTTTTGAAGAATTCGGATATTCAAACCGGTGATTTTCTCATCAAACCCGGAAGTCCGGGGCATTCGGTTTTTATTGTTGGAAGAGCCAGAAATGCGTCAGGAAGGATAATCTGCCTTCTTGCCGAAAGTTTTATGCCGGCACAGGATGTTCATATCATTAAAAATCAGTCGAATCCGTTGATTTCGCCTTGGTACGCTTTGGATGTAAATGCTCCGGTTACCAAAACTTCGCGTTATCTTTTTAAACCGACTTCGATTAAACGGTTTTACCAGTTAAATGAATCGGCTGTAAAAGATAAACATTCACAATGATTGATGTTGACCTATTTTGCGATTTTAGAAGGAATGCAATTGGTGTAGAATAGGGTTGAAAAGGGGAGAAGTAGTATCTTTTTGTTATGCTCTACACTCTTATTTAAATAGTTGATTTTCAAGTGTTTTATTATTGTCTTATTGGTTTTTGGAGTTAAATTTCGGTAGATTTCACCATATTCAATTGATTTATTTTCTGTTTATTAGAGTTAAAGGTTTAATTTTTCCCGACTTGAATTAAAATGATGATGGTGTGTGATGTGTTGGGAAAATTTATTTTTTTCATAATCACTTAAATCCTGTAGGGATGATCTGTTAATAGATCATTTATAGCGAATGTTTAGAAAGCTCCGTAGATTCTGTGTTAATTTCCAATAAAAAAATATATTTTTTCTATATTTG
>DALZZF010000025.1:0-26109 GCA_031987605.1 Bergeyella sp.
TGAAGCAAAAAATCCATCTCAAAATACCTATAAAAATTTTTAGCAATAAAATTTATCACAGGCTCTAAGATATTTGGTATTTTTGCAAAAAGCAAGATTTTCAGATGCCCATTATTACCCTTACCACGGATTACGGACTTACGGATTACCGCGTAGCAGCGATTAAGGGGAAAATTCTGAACCTGAAAGAAGACCTTACTATTGTGGATATTTCCCATAATATTCAGCCTTATAATCTTTCTCAAACCTCCTATATTGTGCGCAATGCGTATCGTTTTTTCCCAAAGGGAACGGTACATATTATCGCAGTGGACAGTTTTTATACAAAACAAAGAAAAGCCGTTCTTTACAAGGCGGACGATCAATATTTCATGGCCGCAGACAATGGTGTTTTGAGTTTGATTTTTTTTGATTTAAAACCCGAAGCCATCTACGAAATTACAATTGGAAACCGTTTTGATGATGAAGTAAATTTTATGGCAACTGATGTTTTTGCACCGGCTGCCGTTCATCTTCAGAATGGAGGTTTGCCGGAAGTAATCGGTAGAAAATTTAAAAATCCGAAACAGATCCGTTTTCTCAAACCCACCATTAATGAAAATGAAAAAATGGTTATCGGTGAAGTGATGTATATTGACCATTTCGGGAATATCATCTCCAATATCAGCAAAAATTTTTTCGATAAACAGATGGTAAATTTTGAAAAATTCAGGATTAAAGTTCGCAATATTACCATTACAGAAATTCACCAATATTACACCGATGTGGTAAAAGACTGGGAAAATGAAAACCAATATCACGGCACATCCGTCGTAATTTTCAATGAAGCGGGATTAATGGAACTCTCCATTTATAAAGGAAGCAAAACCAACGGTGCTCATTCGCTTTACGGCATGAATCCCGGTGATAAAATTTATATTGAATTTGAATAAACGCACTTTATATTTATTGCTGTAATTATCTTACTTTTGCAATGGTTTTTCAATGGTTTATATTTTAAAAATATACTGTTTTAAAGTATTTTTCGTTAAAAAAACCACCGACTCAATACATTCAAATATAAAAATTCATTTGCCCATTATGCTGGCCATATTTAAAAAAGAACTTTGGAGTTATCTCGGAAACTGGAGCGCATGGCTGATTATTGCGGCATTCAGCATTATCGGTTCATTATTCCTTTTTTTCTTCGACAATAGTTATAATATTTTCGAAATCGGAACCGCAACCCTGCAAAGTTATTTTGTTCTTGCGCCCTGGATTTTGATGTTCGTGATCCCTGCCCTTTCCATGAAAAGCCTTGCTGAAGAGCAGCAAAACGGAACTTTAAGCTGGCTATTTTCACAACCGGTTCGCATTTCCGGAATAGTATGTGGGAAATTCTTCTCCGTCTGGTTCATTGGGATTCTTTGCCTGCTTCCTTCAATCATTTATTTCTATACCATATATGTTTTGGGAATTCCGGAAGGAAATATCGACATGGGTGCTGCGTTGGGTAGTTACATTGGACTTATTTTTCTGATGGGTGCTTTTTCCGCGATCGGAATTCTGGCCTCCGCACTTTCTTCCAATCAGATTATGGCCTATTTGCTGGGCGTTTTCATCTGCTTTTTTATGTATTATGGAATTGAGCAACTGGCAAGTTATAAACTTTTGGGCGGTGCAGATTTTATCCTTCAGAATATTGGTTTGTACCAAAATTTCCTGAGTTTTACCCGAGGTTTGATCGATACCGGAAGTGTTCTTTACTTTGTGTTTATTATGCTGTGCGGTCTTTTCGGTGCCGCTTATTTTGTAGAAAAGAAGAAATAATGGAAGAACAAAACAAGAAAAAAACATCTTCATCCCGCATCGTATTCTTTGCCATCATTGCCATCGGGATTATTGGATTATTGGGAAAATCCGGATTGTTTGGCAGACTTTCATTTCCAAGGCTGGATCTTACTCAGGAAAAAAGATACACGCTTTCCGAGAACACGATAAAAGTTTTAGAATCGGTAAAAAAACCGTTAACCGTTGATGTATATCTCGAAGGCGATTTCCCGGCAAGTTTCAAGCAACTGCAAAGTGAAACCGCTTTTATGCTGGAAGAATTCCGGAAAGTAAATCCGAAAATTGATTTTAAATTTATCGATCCCATCAAAACCAAAATGTCGCAGGACACGTTGGAAGCGATGGGAATGCAGCCTTCTGTTTTGCCGGATATGAAAGACGGAAAGATTTCCGAAATTGTCCTCTTCCCTTATGCGGTTTTAAAATACAATAACCGTGGAACATCAATTCCGCTCATTGTGGATCAGCAGGGACTTTCAGCTCCGGATCAACTGAACCGTTCTGTTGAAAATTTAGAATACAATCTGGTTTCCAACATCAAATCTTTGGTTTCGGACACCCGAAAAAACATCGGTGTTTTGGTGAATCAGGATGAACTGGGACCAAAAGAATTTCAGGGTTTCATGGATCTTGCCCTTGAAAATTACAATGCATTTCCCATCATTCCGAAAGACGGTAAAGAAATTACACTTGCAGATGTTCCCCAACTGAAACGTACCAGTGCACTCGTTATTGCAAAACCAAGAAAAGCCTTTACCGATGGAGAAAAAGTAATTCTCGACCAATACATCATGAATGGCGGAAAAACGCTTTGGATGCTCGATGCCGTAAATGCTGAAATGGATACGTTAACCCGGGCAAAAAAAATCATGGCCTACCCGATTGATTTGAATATGACTGATTTTTTCTTCAATTACGGAGTGCGCATCAATCCGGCGTTGGTGAAAGATGTGCAGAAGTTTGCACTTTTGCGTTTGGTTTCCGGGGAAGTACAGGGAAATCCACAATACATCAGTGTTCCGTGGCCATATTTTCCTGTGGGAATTTCTGAAAACGATCATCCGATTACCAAAAACATCAATCCTGTGAAATTTGAATTCCCAACTTCCATCGATACGTTGGGAAGGCCGGGAATTAAAACACAGGTTCTTTTTGAATCCAGCAACAAAACACTTTTGAAACAGGTTCCAAACTATGTGGAATTAAAAGAAATTGCCAGTGTGGACAGTCTCGGAATAAATGAAAAACCTTCCACACCGAAAATTTTTGCAGTTGCTCTGGATGGAAAATTCAAATCTGCATACGCCACCAGAAGTGAAAAAAATTTATATCCCGGATTCCGGGCTGAAAGTCCGGAAAACAAAATGATTATCATTGCCGATGGCGACATCGGAAGAAACGGAATCTACAAAGGCGAACCTTTACCATTGGGAACAGATTTACTGACCAACCAGCAATACGGAAACGCACAATTCCTGAAAAATGCGCTGGATTATCTTCTGGACGACAGCAACCTGATTTCTTTACGAAACCGGAATATCGAAGCCCGACTTTTGGATCGCCAGTTAATCGACGAAGAAAAAAGCAAATGGCAATGGATCAATTTACTGCTGCCAATCGTAATCTTAGGAGCTTTGGGCGCATTTTTCTATTGGTTTAGAAAAAAGAAATTTGCTTAATGATAACATCAAACTCATAGATCAATCCAATCTCTCAAACCTTCAAACCTAAAAAAATGGACTTACGCGATCAACTGAAAAATCTTTTTCCGGATCATGAAGAACAGGATTTCGAAATACCGGAAGAAAAAACCGAGCAACAGGAACCTTTAGTCTGCAAATACGAAAAAAAAGGACGAAACGGAAAACCCGTAACCTTAATCGAAGGCTTTGAAGGCACCGATGAAGAATTGAAAGCCATTTCTAAAAAAATAAAAACAAAATTGGGAATTGGGGGTTCCGAAAAAGATGGGGTTATTATTATCCAAGGCGATAACCGCGATAAAATTATGATTATCCTTAAAGAAATGGGCTACAAAACCAAAAGAGTTGGAGGTTGATATTTGGGAATTAGACATGGGTAATCGTTATTCAGGATTTCCATGTTTTCGCTTCGCCAATTCAAAAAAACTCAGTATCTTCACTTTCCTTTTTTAAACATTGAATTATGCTGAACAAACTTGCCGCTTCGGAACTCGTTTTGAACGATGACGGAAGCGTTTATCATTTGAATTTGCTTCCGGAAGATATTGCCGAAAAGATACTCTTGGTTGGAGATCCCGACCGTGTTCCGAGAGTTTCAAAATACTTCGATACGATTGAGGTGAAAAAAAACAAACGCGAATTTTACACCCACACCGGAACTTTACGCGGCGAAAGAATTACCGTAATGTCCACCGGAATCGGAACCGAAAACATCGATATTGTAATGAACGAACTCGATGCTTTAGTGAATATCGACCTTAAAAATAAGGAATTTAAAGACGATAAAAAATCACTGCAACTTTTCCGGATGGGAACCTGCGGAAGTGTAAATCCTGATGTGGAAGTCGACAATATGCTGGTTACCGAAAATGTGGTGGGTTTGGATGGGCTTCTGCATTTCTATTCCGATTATCATTTTGAAAACGAATTTTCCAAAAATTTTCTGTACAAATTTCCTTACGAAAATATTAAAGGAATGCTTTATTTTTCCGATTGGGCAGAAGATATTTCCGACTACTACAAAGATGCCAAATACCACGGAAATACCGCAACTTTCCCCGGATTTTACGCACCACAGGGAAGACAGCTTCGCTTAAAAGCATTGGACGACAAATTTCTGGAAACTTTGAATGACCTGGGTGTTACCAATTTCGAAATGGAAACTTCTGCCATTTACGGTCTTGCCAAACTTTTGGGTCATAAAGCGTTAACCGTAAACTGCGTAATTGCCAACAGAAGACGTGGCGAATTTTCCGCCGATCATCATACTTCCGAAAAAAATATGATTGAATGGGTTTTGGAAAGAATTGTAAAGTAAGGTGGGATGCTGATGCTGGATGAATATTAATTCCCAATTCTAAAAATAAATTCCTGACTTCGGTCGGGAATTTTATTTTCGGGTATGGCAATCCATTATATGGTCATTCACCATTCCGGTTGCCTGCATATGTGCATACACAACGGTTGAGCCCACGAATTTAAAACCCCGTTTTTTCAAATCTTTGGACAGCGCATCCGAGATTTCGCTTGTTGCAGGAACATCTTTCAGGGTTTGAGGTTTGTTGTCGATTGGTTTTCCGCCCACAAAACTCCAGATGTATTGGGAAAAACTTCCGAATTCTTGCTGAACTTCCATAAATTTTCGCGCATTCGTTACCGTTCCCTGAACTTTTAAACGGTTGCGGATGATTCCCGGATTCTGCAACAATGCCTCAATTTTTTCAGGAGAATATTTTGCAATTTTATGATAGTCAAACGCATCAAAAGCCTTCCTGAAATTTTCTCTTTTTGAAAGAACCGTGTACCAGCTTAATCCGGCCTGAAAAGTTTCCAGTACAAGAAATTCAAAAATAATTTCATCATCATAAACGGGGGTTCCCCATTCAAAATCGTGATAATTTCGATACAAATCATCCTTTTCACACCACGCACAACGAATTTTTTCCGACATAAAAGATCCAATTTCAGAATTATAGAAGCAAAGTTATATAATTTTCATATTAAGATTTGTTTAACAGAAAGTTTTCTTTCAACCACAAATTTTTGAATAGTTTTGAATTCAATCAGAACATTAAAATAACATAAAAAATCCAAAATTATGAACAATCAAGATTTCAACAAAGCAGAAAATGCAGTCGACAAAACTGAAAATGCATTGAAAAGTGGAGCACAGAATATTAAAGACAAAGTAGGTGAATACGCGGAACAGGCAAAACAATACATCCGCGAACAAAAGGATAAAAATGAAGAAGCAACACAGGAAGGCTGGTTCGATAAAATGAAAAATCATCTTTCTGATGCTTGGGAAGACAGCAAAGATGCCGCAAGCGAAGCTTGGGAAAAAACCAAAGATGCCGCAGAAGATGTGAAAGCGGAAATCAGAAAAGCAACCAATTAGAACTACATTAATTCAACCAAAGAAAGAGGATCAATCATTGATTCTCTTTCTGTTTTTATGCACGAAACAATAAATTACGTATTTTTGTGAAAACAATAAAAAATTATGTCTTACGGTTTACTTAAAGGAAAAAAGGGAATTATCTTCGGAGCCCTGAATAATCAGTCTATCGCATGGAAAGTAGCAGAGCGCTGCCATGAAGAAGGGGCAGAATTCATCCTTTCCAACGCTCCAATCGCACTGAGAATGGGCGAACTGAATGAACTTGCAGAAAAAACCGGATCAGAAGTGATTGGTGCTGATGCCACCTCCATTGAAGATCTGGAAAAATTATTTGATGCCGCCGTTGCCAAATTCGGGAAACTGGATTTTGTACTGCACTCCATCGGAATGTCGGTGAACGTTCGTAAAGGAAAAAAATACACCGATCTGAATTATGATTTTCTGGAAAAAGGTTGGGATATTTCCGCCGTTTCTTTTCATAAAGTAATGCGCGTGGCATGGGAAAAAGATTGCATAAACGAATGGGGATCCATTCTCGCACTTACCTATATCGCAGCTCAGCGTACTTTCCCGGACTATAATGATATGGCCGATAATAAATCCTATCTGGAAAGCATTGCAAGAAGTTTCGGATATTATTGGGGTGAAAGAAAAGTCCGCGTAAACACCATTTCGCAATCGCCAACGCCAACTACTGCAGGTAGTGGTGTGAAAGGGTTTGGAGGATTTTTAGGCTATGCAGAAGACATGTCTCCTCTTGGAAATGCAACGGCTGATGAATGTGCAAATTATTGTGTCTCATTATTTTCTGACTTAACCCGTAAAGTTACCATGCAGAATTTATTTCACGACGGAGGATTCAGCAATACTGGAGTTTCCCAGAAAGTTGTGGATCGTTTTGAAAATAACCCAGAATAAATTTTATTTAAAAAACATAAAAAACCGATGGATTCATCTTTTCCATCGGTTTTTTTATAGATATTCATTTAATTTTTCAATCAACTGATCTATTGCTTCATCATGAGTTCGCCATGAAGTAATGAGCCGGATTGCAGAAGAAGTTTCATTTGTTTTCTCCCAAACATAAAATTCAAAATCTTCCGAAAGTTTTTCAATTACCCTATTTTCCAAAACCGGAAAAAGCTGGTTGGTTGAAGAATCAGACAAAAAAGAAATCCCCTTACTTTCCAGAAACTTCCGGATTTTCTGCGCCTGAAAATTTGCCTTTTTCGCTAAATCAAAATACAATTCATTTTCAAAGAAACGCAAAAACTGAGCACCCAAAACTCTGCCCTTCGCAAGCAGCGCACCATTCTGTTTCAGGTGAAAATCAAAATCATTGAGGATATTCGGACTATTCACCACAATGGCTTCTCCTAACAATCCACCATTCTTGGTTCCTCCAATATAAAAGACATCCGTAAGTTCGGCAATTTCTTTTAAAGTAAGACCGCAATCCTCTGTAACCAAAGCATTTCCCAAACGTGCGCCATCCATAAAGAGATAAAGATTATTCTTCCGGCAAAACTCAGAAAGAGCCTGCAATTCTGTTTTATTATACACCGTCCCCAACTCGGTAGAATTAGAAATGTACACCAGTTTCGGTTTCACCTGATGCGGAAAATTAGTATGAGTTTCCAAAACAGGTGCAATATCAGCAGCAGTAAGTTTTCCCTGAACTGTTTTTACTTCATGAATTCTAAATCCGGAATGTTCAATCGCACCGGTTTCATTGGTATTGATATGGCCGGTACTTGCGGAAATCACACTTTCGTAGGGGTGAAGAATTGCGCCGATAACCAGAAGATTTGCCAAGGTTCCTCCGGCAACATAATAAATTTTCTGCGGTTTATTTCCACAAAGATTCTTAATAATTTCTGTTGCACGTTCGGTGTACTGATCGTTCCCATAGCCGTTTTCCTGCGTTTCGTTACTGGATAAAAGCGATTCAAGAATCGAAGGATGTGCCCCTTCCGAATAATCATTTTTAAAAGAATATTTCATGGATTAAAGATACAGTTTTTAAACAGCGGTTTTAAAAAAAAGAGTGAAAACACGGTTTCATAGTTGCCTAAGAATGCTCAAATTTGAATCAGAAAACACATATAGAATATTATACTAATAACCATGAATTCCTGAAGGCAACTTCAGGAATTTTTTGTTAGATTTGCAGCAATCATTATCTAACAATTTTGAAAATTACCCTTACAGAAGAAAATTATCTCAAAGCCATCTTCCATCTTACTTCGGAAGAAAATACCGTTACAATTAATGAAATCAGCAAGTTTCTGAATGTCAAAATGCCAACGGTAAACAATATGATGAAAAAATTCGCCGAGAAACAATGGGTCATTTATGAGAGTTACAAACCGCTGATAGTTACTGAAAAAGGGAGAAAAGAAGCCGCCCTGATTGTACGCAAACACCGTCTTATTGAAATGTTTCTCGTAGAAAAAATGAATTTCGGGTGGGAAAATGTTCATGAAATTGCAGAACAGCTGGAACACGTGCATTCACCAATATTTTTTGATAAAATTGATGAACTTCTGAAATACCCGACACTCGATCCGCATGGCGAACCTATTCCGGATAAAGACGGAAATATTATTGCGCAGGATTTAAAAAAACTCAGCCAGTGTAATGAAAACGACAAGGTTATTTTTGCATCCGTAACCACCTCTGATGATGATTTTCTAAGTTTTCTGAACGAAAAAAAATTAATGCTCGGCAATGAACTAGAAATTCTAAAAATTGAAAAATTCGATCGGTCAATGCTGATTAAGAATCAGAAAGAGAAAATCACCCTCAGTAATATGGTAACAGAAAAACTTTTGGTAAAACAATAAATCGTCTACTTATTGGGCTGCGGCGTGTAGCGCAAATATGGTTTTACTTCTTTCACACCTTTCGGGAAAATCTTTTTCGCATCTTCGGTAGAGATTGTTGGCGGAACAATCACATCATCCCCATCGTTCCAGTTTACCGGAGTGGCTATTTTTTCACTATCCACCAGTTGCAGAGAATCCAGAACTCGCAAAATTTCGTTGAAATTTCTTCCTGTTGATGCAGGATAAGTTAGCGTAAGACGCACCTTTTTTTCCGGATCAAGGATTAAAACAGACCGAACAGTTGCTGTTGCAGATGCATTCGGATGAATAAAATCATAAAGTTCAGACACTTTTTTATCCTTATCTGCAATGATCGGAAATTCAACAGTGGTTTCCTGAGTTTCATTGATATCATTGATCCAGCCTTTATGGTCTTCTGCGCTGTCTACACTCAAGGCAATTACTTTGGTGTTTCTTTTATCGAATTCAGGTTTCAGTTTGGCGGTATATCCCAATTCGGTGGTACAAACCGGCGTATAATCTGCCGGATGTGAAAAAAGAATTCCCCAGGAATCTCCCAAATAATCATAAAAATCTATTTCTCCGAGTGAAGTGGCAGCCTGAAAATTCGGTGCTATATCTCCTAATTTTATCGACATAATTTTAATATTTTAAATTATTAGTCGACAAATTTAGTAGACTTAATTGAATTATACAACTATTTTTTAAAATTATATAAATCACAAAAAAAAGTACGATTTTTAAAAATTAGACAACTGACAAAATTATAAAAAAAGTTCATGAATAAAACAAAATAGAAACAAATGGCACACGTTTTGTAATGTAAAATTCATATTATTAAAGCAAAAAATTTAAACATTCTATACTATGAAAAAATTATTATTAGGAGCATTTGTATTGGGAACAGGATTATTTTCCGTAGCAAACGCTCAGATTCAAGAAGGCAACTGGATGGTTGGTGGAAATCTAGTTGGAGCTGAGTTTGGACTTAACAAAGGAGGCGGATACAATTTTCAAATTCAGCCAAAAGGAGCTTACTTTATTAAAGACAATGTAGCAGTTGGTGGCTATGTTGACTTAGGATTTTCCGGAGCAAAAGACGCTCCTACAACATTTATTTACAATGTAGGAGCATTAGGAAGATACTACCTTAATCCCGGAGAAAAAGGTGTGGACAACTTACTAAAACATGGAAGATGGTTTCTTGAAGGTAATGTTGGTGTCGGCGGTTCTTCAATTTCCAAAGGTGGTGCTTCTTCCAATGGTCTTAATTTTGGATTTGGTCCTGGTTACACCTATTTCATTACTCCAAACATCGGACTTGAAGGTTTGCTAAAATATGATGCAAATGCAGGATTCGGCGATGTTGGTTATACACACAGAATCAATTTCGGACTTGGTTTCCAAATTTATTTGCCAACTTCCAAAGCAAAACAGATTATTAAAGGTGTAGAGTAATAAATACTGCATTTGAAATATAAACCGGCTTTGTCCGGTTTTTTTTATGTAAAAAAAGATACGTTAAAACGATTTCCTTAAATCTATTATTTTTGCAAAATAAAAAAAACTAAAATATGCATATCCTGAATATCCAAAACCAAAGCAAACATTATTCTGATCTTGTATTGAATACACTTCAGGAATGGTATGAAAAATTTGCAAAATTTACACCCAATCTGATTGTTGGTTTGCTGATTTTCTTATTTTTCCTGATTACCAGTTCTTACCTCAGCAAATTAGCAGTAAAACTGTTTCATCGGTTTTTTCCAAATAAGCATGATACTATTGTTTCATTAGTAGGATTTTTCCGTTTCCTTATTCTTCTTCTGGGAACTTTTATTTCGCTGGAAGTAATGGGACTCAGTGGATTTCTGTGGAAATTTATCGGAAGTTTAGGAGTTGCCGGAGTAATTGCCGGGGTTGCCTTAAAAGATCTGGTTTCCTCCATTTTTTCAGGAATGCTGGTAAGTATCGACAAATCTTTTAAAGTGGGCGATTACATCAATATTGCCAATTATTCCGGAACGGTGACAGAAATTGGTTTCCTTACAACAAAACTGATAACTGATGATGGCAAAAAAGTATATATTCCCAATCAGGTGATTTTTTCGGCTCCGTTTTTCAATATTACCGCTTCTCCGCAACGCCGTGTAATTCTGGATTTTGAAATTCCTGTTGGGGAAGACATCAATAAAGCACAGCAAAACATTTTGGAAGAAGTAAAAAACCTGAAACAAATCGACAAAGCGGATGCTGCAAATGTGATTTTCACCAATGTTAAACAGGGATTTTTTACCGTTCAAGTTACCTTCTGGATTCTGAAAGACTCCAATTTTGTACAGGTTCGAAGTGAAGCAATTAAAAATATTAATAAAGGGTTGGAAAATTCAGGGGTTCATCTGGTAACACCAACCAGCATCAGCATTACAAGTGATTCTGAAAATTCCGAAGAACATTAATTCTCTGAATGCCTTAAAAAAATAAAGCCTCAAAAAATATGAGGCTTTATTTATATATTCAGGATTGAAAAACGTTTTAGCTTTCCAATACTTCTTTTACTTTATTTGCCGCTTCTTCCAGTGTAATTGCAGAATGGATCGGAAGACCTGCATCATCAATCAGTTTTTTGGCTTCAACCGCGTTGGTTCCCTGCAAACGAACAATCAAAGGAACAGGAAGGCTTCCCATTGCTTTATACGCATCCACAACACCTTGTGCTACTCTGTCGCAACGTACAATTCCACCGAAAATATTGATAAGGATTGCTTTTACATTCGGATCTCTCAAAATAATGTCGAAAGCAGTTTTTACTCTCTGCGCATCGGCAGTTCCCCCCACATCAAGGAAGTTTGCAGGATTTCCTCCGGAAAGTTTAATGATGTCCATGGTGGCCATTGCCAAACCGGCTCCGTTTACCATACAAGCAACGTTTCCGTCCAGTTTTACGAAATTTAATCCCGCATTTCCAGCTTCTACATCCAAAGGATCTTCTTCTCTGGTATCGCGAAGTTCTGCAAGATCTTTATGGCGGAACAATGAATTATCATCCAAAGTTACTTTTGCGTCAACCGCGATAATTTTGTCATCGGAAGTTTTCAAAACCGGATTAATCTCGAAAAGTGAAGCATCAATTCCGATATATGCGTTGTAAAGACTGGTGATGAATTTTTTAAATTCCTTCAAAGCACTTCCGCTTAACCCAAGATTGAAAGCGATTTTATTCGCTTGAAAAGGAAGGAATCCCAATTCAGGATCAATGGTTTCTTTGTGAATTAAATGTGGCGTTACCTCTGCAACATGCTCAATATCCATACCTCCTTCAGTAGAATATACAATGGTATTTCTCCCTTGTGCTCTGTCCAATAAAATGGAAACATAGAATTCTTTCGGCTCCGAATCTCCCGGATAATACACATCTTCAGCAACCAGAACGGAATTCACCAATTTTCCTTCCGCAGAAGTTTGTGGTGTTACCAATCGCATTCCGATGATGTTTTGCGCATTTTCTTTCAGTTTATCCATATTTGGGGAGAATTTTACACCTCCTCCTTTTCCACGTCCACCTGCGTGAACCTGAGCTTTAACTACCCAACCCTGAGTTCCGGTATCGGCAGTCAGTTTTTCAGCTGCAGCAACGGCTTCATCAACATCGTTTGCTAAAATCCCACGTTGTGTGGTTACTCCGTACTTGGACAAAATCTCTTTGGATTGATATTCGTGAAGATTCATATATTTTTTTAATTTTTAATTAATACATTTCAAATAACCGGTGTTGAAATCCATAAAAATCCAACGTTTACAAAGATAAGAAAAAGCAACAAAAAACAGCCATGGAAAACCTGATAATTGTTCAGTGGAAATTAAACTCGAATTATTGGGAGCGTTGTCAGGGCTTTAAGCCCTGACAACGCTTTTTATCTCAATATTCTCGTCTCAACTACCTGCAATGAAACAAAAAATCAACAATAGATTATGGTTTTATTTTCACAAAATAAAAAATCAGCAGTGCCCAGGAAATAATCATCAGCAATCCGCCAATCGGGGTAATCGGTCCTAAAAATTTCAGGTTTACGCCCCAATACTGCTGAAAACTCAGGAAATAAATACTGAACGAAAAGAAAAAAGTTCCCAAAATCATCAGCCATGAAATCCAGTTTTCGGATCTGGTTTCAAATTTTAAAATCCAGCCTGCAATCAGCAGAAAGAATGCTGCATACATTTGATAACGTACGCCGGTTTCAAAACTCTCTAATTTTTCCGGAGACAGAATTTTCTTAAAAGCATGTGCGCCGAACGCTCCTAAAATAATGGACAGCATTCCGTAAAATGCCCCGATAATCAATGTTAATGTTTTCATTTTTAATGAATTATTTTTTTCAAATTAAAAACTGATGTTTTCAGAATTTTGTTAAATTTTACGGTTTCAAATTTAATAATGTTCCAGCCAGTTGAAAAATCCCAAAACCACTATCCGGAAAATGAAACTCGCACCAAAGAAAATCAATAATGCACCCACAATTTTTGCCGGTGGTTTCGATTCTTTATTCCGAAATCCTAAAAAATATCCGGCTGCAATCAGCACAATTCCAATGGTGATGTACATTATTTTTGGTTTCTCAGTTTCTCCAGTTCCGCAATCACTTCATGATGGCTCACGGTTTTATCTTTAAAGTATGTTACAAAATGTTGTTTTTCTTCTTCCGTTGCACCAAACTGGTTCAGGATATTGAATAAATGCATCTTCATGTGCCCTTTCTGAATTCCGGTGGTCACTAAAGAACGCAATGCTCCGAAGTTTTGCGCCAACCCGGAAACCGCCAAAATACTCATCAGTTCCTGCGCAGAAGGCTTTCCTAAAAGTGCCAAAGAAAATTTCACCAAAGGATGAAGATTGGTTAATCCTCCCACAACACCAACAGAAATCGGCAAATCAATCCAAAATCGGAAAATTCCGTTGTCGGTCGTACAATGCGTTAATGAAGAGTAACTTCCGTTTCGTGATGCATACGCATGCGCACAGGCTTCGGTTGCACGAAAATCGTTTCCGGTGGCAATCACAACAGCATCTACACCGTTCATAATTCCTTTGTTGTGCGTGGTGGCGCGGAAAGGTTCAATTTCGGCAATGGTTACTGCCTGTTTGAATTTTCGGGCAAACTCCTCGTTGGAAATTCCGCTGTCGTCTTTCAGATCGTCAATTTTGCAGGAAACCTCAGCACGAACGATGCAGTCCGGCGTGTAATTGGACAAAATATTCATTACAATTTGCAACGAATCTTTTTCTTCCTGCGTAAAATCTTCGTCTTTTGAAATCTCCTCTCTCAATGTTTTTCCGAACTGTTCCAAAACGGAATTAATGAAATTGGCTCCCATCGAATCTTTGGTATCAAAACTCGCTTTCAGTTGAAAATAATTGGGCATTTCTGCAGTTTTATCTACCAACCGAATGTTCAAAATTCCACCACCCCGGTTTCTCATATTTTTGGTGATGTCTTCCGTGGCTTCAAACAATTTTTTCTTTAATTTGAAATTGAAAAAATGTTGCAGTTTATGCGGTTCAACATCAAAAATAAAATGGGTGTGTCCTAATTTTTTGGTATTGATGATGGTGGTTTTAAATCCGCCTTTATCCAGCCAGAATTTTGCCGCTTTTGAAGCTGCCGCCACTACCGAACTTTCTTCCACCGCCATTGGCAACGCCAATAATTTTCCGTCAATTAAAAAATTCGGAGCAATTCCGTAAGGCATATAAAAATTGGAAATTGTGTTCTCCGAAAACTCATCGTGGAGCTTTTGCAAATCCGGATCGTTGTTCCAATATTGTTCTAAAATTTGTTCGTAACTCCTGTCGTTACTGAGATATTCACTGATAAGCCAATCGATTTTTCTTTGTTTGGATAACTTTGAAAAACCCTCAATCGGTTGATGATTCATAAAAAGAAATTTATGAGGTAAAGATAGGAAATTAAAAGATTTTTTTGTGGATAAGTTTTCTATGATAAAGAATAGGAAGTTTGGAATTCTGGAGTTATTTTTGATATTCCTAAAAAGTAGTTTTCACCAAAATCTTTATCGTTTATGAATTTCGACCGCCTGAAAGAAAAACTCGAAATACTTGCTGATGCAGCCAAGTACGACGTTTCCTGCTCTTCCAGCGGTGGAAACCGTAAGAACAAAAATAAAGGGTTGGGCGATTCGTCCATAAGTGGAATTTGCCACACTTATACTGAAGACGGGCGTTGTGTTTCATTGCTGAAAATCCTTCTCACCAATCATTGCATTTACGATTGTGCGTATTGCGTTTCCCGAAGTTCCAATGATGTAAAACGCGCTGCTTTTACCGTGGAAGAAGTGGTGGATTTAACGATTAATTTTTACCGGAGAAACTATATTGAAGGACTTTTCCTGAGTTCCGGAATCTTCAAAAATGCTGATACAACGATGGAACGTTTGGTTCGGGTTGCAAAACGACTGCGTCTTGAAGAAAATTTCAACGGATACATTCATTTAAAAACCATTCCCGGCGCAAGTGATGAGCTGCTAAAAGAGGCTGCAATGTATGCTGACCGCCTTTCCATCAACCTTGAAATTCCTACGGAAAGCGGTTTGAAACTTCTGGCTCCTGAAAAAAACCGACAGGATATGCTGGTTCCCATGAAATATCTGCAAAACGGAATTTCGCAATACAAGGAGGAAAAGAAAATTTACCGGAAAGTTCCGAAGTTTGCTCCAGCCGGACAATCCACGCAAATGATTGTGGGTGCTACGAATGAAAACGATTTTCAGATTATTAAAGTAGCCGATTATTTTTACAAGAATTACGGCATGAAACGCGTGTATTATTCCGGGTACGTTCCGGTTTTGGCGGATAATCGATTGCCTGCGCTTACCACGGAAGTTCCGGTTTTGCGGGAAAACCGTTTATATCAATCCGATTGGCTGATGCGGTTTTATGGTTTTAAAGCCGATGAAATCCTCGATCCCAATATGCCGTTTCTTGATTTAGAAGTGGATCCGAAAATGGGCTGGGCACTGAGAAATCTCGATCAGTTTCCGGTGAATTTGCAAACGGCAGATTATCAGATGATTTTAAGAATTCCGGGAATTGGTGTAAAAACAGCAAAGAAAATTGTGAGTGCCAGAAGATTTCAGACTTTAACTTTAGAACATTTGAAAAAACTGGGTGCTGCAACCAATCGCTCAAAATATTTTATTGATTTTACAGCAGGAAATCCGCATTTAAAATTTCTGTCTCAACAGAATTTACGCAAATTAATTATTGGCGGATCACAATCGAAATTTCAACACCATTTTTCTCAGCAACTAACGCTGTTTTAAACTCTATTTAGAAATAAAATTATCCATATTTGCTAAATATGGATATAATTTTTATCTTCGAAAAAAATATCCGTCATGAATGTCAGTTTTACCAAAAAACAGGAAGCCTATATTTCTGAGCAAATAGAATCGGGAGATTTCCAGAATGCAAGTGAAGTTGTTCGCGATGCCTTGCGTCTCCACGAGTTTTACCGGCATCGTATTATTGAGGATTTGAAAACGGAAATTGAAAAGGGCTGGAATGGAAATTCGAGTTCCCGAACGATAAAAGACATTCTTGAATCCCGAAGAAAAAAAAGTGATGTCTGAAAAATTCTATATTCTTTCGGATTTTGCAGATCAAGATTTGGAAGATATTTTTGCATATACATTAACGAAATTTGGATTTCATCAGGCAGAAAAATACCTTTTAGAAATTGATGAAATTCTGCAAATTTTGACAGAAAATCCAGAATCCGGCAAAAAGCGGAACGAAATAAAAACAGGATTATACAGTTTTCCGAAAGACAATCATATTATTTTTTACAGAATATTGGAAAATCATATCCGCATTATACGAATCCTTCATGGCAGCAGAGATTTACCAAAATATTTATAGTCAAAATATTATTTTCTCAATAGTGACGCTGTTTTAAACATCAATTTCAATTAAAATTTTCCAATCGTTTCATTTTACATCACTAAATTTTCCCAATAAAATATGACTACCCTTTTGTACGACGGAAGTTTTGAAGGTTTGTTCACCGCCATTTTTGAGGTTTTTGAATACCGTTTCAAAAGCGTGGAAATCGTGAGCAAAAACCGTTTTACACAGGAAAATATGTTTGCGAAAATCCATGAAGTAATCACCAATAATGAAAAAGCAGAACGGGTACTGAAGAAAACCGAACTAAGGCTTGGGAAAGACGGAATCCGTCAACTGTTGATGGTTTATCTTTCCGAAGAACCTGTGATCTGGAACATCTGATTTTTTCGGCAGTTCAGCAATCTTTAAAGTTTCCGGAGGAAAATATTTTGAAGAATTATGCAGATGATGCGATTTTAAAAATCTCAAAAACCGTTAAATCTGTTGGTCGCGAAAAACACCGGATGGAAGCATTCGTCCGTTTTGAAAAAATGAAAGATGGAGTATATTTCGCCAAAATTGATCCTGATTTCAATGTTTTGCCACTGATTCGGAATCATTTCCGGAAACGGTATCAGGATCAGAAATGGATGATTTATGATTTGCGCCGTCATTACGGCATTTTCTACGATTTGGAAACCTGTGATTTCTTTTATCCGGAAGAAAAAATCGACTTGAAAAATCTTTCTGAAAAATTTCACGAAGAAGAAAATAATTATCAGAAATTATGGCAGCGATATTTTGATAAAACCAATATTAAGGAGCGAAAAAACATGAAACTTCACTTGCAGCATGTCCCGAAAAGATACTGGAAATATTTGACAGAAAAATCGTAATTTTTCAGTTATTCATTAAAATACGAATATGAAAAATAAAATCTTTATCCTACTCCCGCTGATTTTTTTACAATGCAGCAAAGAAAGAACTGTCGATCGCCTGCTTCCAAAAATAGAAAAAAATGAAGTTGCCTCAACTCAACAGAACAACCACCTCATCAATGTTTCTGAAAATACCATCAGGACAAGATTTCTTACGCCAAACGGTTTTGTATGGGTAAAGGAAAATCCCGATTCTTTCGGTGCGTTTATCGAGAATTTTCCATTAAAAAAATACGGCAGCCCCATCTTAAAATACGACAACACCGAAATCGCAACCCAACATCTTCACGAAGCAGTTTTTGATTTGGACACCGGAACAAAAGATTTGCAGCAATGTGCCGATTCGGTGATTCGTTTGTATGCAGAATATTTATTTAAAACTAAAAAGTTCGGTGATATAAAATTTCATTTTACCAACGGAGATATGGTCAGTTGGAATGATTATAAAAATGGAATTCGTGCTTTTGTGAATGGAAATACGGTTCGTTTTCAGAAAACAGAAGCCTTTGATGATTCGTATGAAAATTTCAGAAATTATCTGGATTTGATTTTCAATTATGCCGGAACTATCTCCCAAAATAAAGAAACTTTCCCAATCACAAAAAACGAAGATTTGAAAACCGGAGATATCCTCATCACACCCGGAAGTCCCGGTCATGTAGTGTTTATCGCAGGCGTTTGCAAAAACAATGAAGGCAAAAAATTATATCTTTTGGGAGAAGGATTTACTCCGGCACAAAGCATTCATATTATGAAAAACCCTTTCAATCCGAAGATTTCACCTTGGTATGAACTGGATGTAAATAATTCTAAAACCAAGACGGCGAGATATTATTTTGAACCTACAAACTTCAGAAGACTCTAAACTAGTTTTCTAGTTGAGAACCCAAAAACTCCCATTCCTGAAGAGCCAAATCCAATTCGTCTTTCTTAGAATTGTAGTTTTTCAATGTTTCTTCGGTAGGATTTTCTTTAGTGAAATCCGATTCAAACTTCTCGATTTCGGTTTCCAGTGTGGAAATTTTTTCTTCCACTTTTTTCAGTTTGTTCTGAATATTTTTCTGGTCTTTGCTTATAGAAGCAGGAGCAGATTTTTCTTTCTCCGCCTGAACTTCTTTTTCCTTTGGAGCCGGCTCCCGATCTTCATTATGTAATTTAGCTTTTTCAGCAGACACTTCACGCAGACTTTCTTTCTGGCGATATTCCAGATATTCGTCAATATTACCAAGAAATTCCTTCATGGTTCCGTTGCGGAATTCAAAAATCTTATCGGAAAGTCCCTGTAAAAATTCACGGTCGTGTGAAATGAGAATCAAAGTTCCGTCAAAATTTTTCAAAGCCAGTTTGATAATTTCTTTGGACTGAATATCCAAGTGGTTGGTCGGCTCATCCATAATCAACGTATTGAACGGACGAAGCAATAATTTACACAATGCCAAACGGTTACGTTCACCTCCGGAAAGCACTTTGGTTTTCTTCTGAACATCTTCTCCAGAGAAAAGGAAACTTCCCAGCAAATCGCGAACTCTTGGCCGCGTTTCTTCGGTTGCTGCATCTTCAGCTTCCTGCAATACCGTTTTATCCGGCGTTAAAACTTCCTCCTGATTCTGGGCAAAATAACCGATATTTACGTTATGTCCTAATTTCCAGCTTCCGGTGTAATCTGTAATTTCTCCGGCAAGAATCTTGGCAAGAGTTGTTTTCCCCTGTCCGTTTTGTCCAAGGAGCGCAATTCTGTCACCCCGTTCCACAAAGAAATCCACGTGATCGAAAACCTTCTTTTTTCCATAAGATTTCCCGAGATCTTCAGCTTCAAAAATTACTTTTCCGGGTACCACCGACTGCACGAAACGGATATTGAATTTGGAAACATCTTCATTTTCAACTTCAATTCTTTCGATTTTATCCAGTTTTTTAATCAAAGACTGGGCAAATGCTGCTTTGGTTGCGCTGGCGCGAAAACGGTTGATATTATCTTCCATCTGCTTGATTTCCGCATCCTGATTTTTCTTTGCTTGAATCAGTTTTTCCTTACGGTCTTTTCGCAACTCCAGATATTTGGTGTAGTTGGCTTTATAATCGTCCACTTTCTTGTTGTTCACATCAAAAGTACGGTTGCAAACAGCGGTCATAAACTGTTTGTCGTGACTCACCAAAACAATTGCACCCGGATAATCTTTCAGGAAACTTTCCAGCCAGATAATGGATTCCATATCCAAATGGTTGGTAGGCTCATCCAGAAGCATGAGATCATTTTTTTGAAGCAGCAGTTTTGCCAACTCAATTCTCATGCGCCATCCACCGGAAAATTCATCGGTAATTTTATCAAAATCTTCCGCTTTAAAACCAAGTCCCAGCAGAACTTTTTCCATATCACCTTCCAGATTGTAGGCATCGTGATGGTGGAGCAAATCGTTCAGATCCGTCATTCTGTGGATTAAATCGCTATAGGCATCACTTTCGTAATCGGTACGTGTCGCCAACTGTTCGTTTACCTCTTCCAACTCATTTTTCCATGCATTAATCTGTTCAAAAGCCTGCATGGTTTCATCCCAAACGGTTCTTCCTTTTACGAAATCAAGATCCTGTTTCAGGAAACCAATGGTGATATTCCCTTCGGGAACCACATTTCCTTCATAGAAATTAATCTCTCCCGAAAGCATTTTGAGCAGTGTGGATTTTCCGGCACCATTTTTTCCGACAAGACCAATCTTGTCTTCTTTTTTAATGGTAAAATTCACATCTCTAAAAAGATAATTTCCGGAATGATGAAGGCCTAGCCCTTGAACTGAAAGCATAAAAAAAATTTAAAGGTGCAAAAAACAAAAACGCCTGAGATATTCAAGCGTTTACTTGCAGACTTATAGGGATTCGAACCCCAACAGACAGAACCAGAATCTGTAGTGCTACCGTTACACCATAAGTCTGATGCAAATTTATAACTTCTGTGTTTAAAAAACAATTACAAAAGTAATAAACTTATCATTATCCTGAATATCAATAGCAAAAAAAATGAAGCATAAAAAAACACCCTGAAAATCAGAGTGTTGAATTTAAAAGTGTAGACCCACAGGGATTCGAACCCCGACTGGCGGTACCAAAAACCGAAGTGCTACCGTTACACCATAGGTCTCTCTTTTTTATTGTGGTGCAAATTTAAAACATTTTTTTAAAGTCACAATTATTTTTCAAAAAAAAACAATCTGAAACACTAAAAAAATATTTCAACTTACATTTGAACTTCTATTATCCAGCAACAGCCGATTTATTTTTAAAACGAATAATCGCTAAAATAGCCAAACCAATACCTACCATAAAACTACAGAATGCAAATAAATAAGGCATACCTAAAAACTTTATTACCAAACCCATAAGCGGACCTGTTAATCCTAAAGAAAGATCTATAAACAAACCATACGCTGCTAAAGCGGCTCCCGCATTTGAAGAAGGCACCAATTTTACCGCTTCCACTCCAAGTGCCGGAAACAATAATGAAAATCCTATTCCTGTAACCGCAGCACCGCCCAATGCAAGAAGAGAGGTATTTGCCTGAAAAAGTAAAAAAAGACCAAATGTTTCTATAATAAGACAAAGTAATCCCACTTTTATTCCTCCGTATTTTGATATTGAATTTGCGAATAAAAAACGACCTGCAATAAACATCACACTAAAAACGGTAAGGCACAAAGCAGCATTTTTCCAGTTGAAATAATCGTAATACAAAGTAATGAAATTGGAAATTCCACCGAAGCCGAGGCCGCCCAAACCAAGACAAATTCCAAAAGGAGCCACTTTTCCTAAAACTTCTAAAAAAGAAAAATGAGTTTCAGTCTGTTTTACCAAAACCGGAGGCTTGGGAATTGCATAAATGCCACCAAGAATTGCCACGATAATAATCAATATCGCAATAGATTCCAGACCGAGATGTTGAGCCATAAAAACGCCCAAAGGTGCACCCAACGCCAACGCACCATAACTTGCAATCCCGTTATATGAAATAATATTCGGAGTATGGTGGTTACCCAAAATCAGCATTGCCCAATTAATCGGGCTTGCGCCAATCATTCCTTCACCAATTCCCATAATTAGTCGAGATGCGGAAAGGAAAATCAAACTCAGCATCGCATTTTTTTCAAAAAGAAATGCCGTCAACAGTAGTATTCCGCTCAAGATAAATCCCAACATACTGATTGAAACGGCAAGTTTAGGCCCTTTCCGATCAACAATCGTTCCTGCATAACCACGGATGATAAACGTGGAAAAATACTGTAAACTAATCACAATTCCCGCAACCACTTCACTGAAACCAAGTGTTTTATGAACATAAATCGGAAGCACCGCCAAAGGAAGCCCAATGCAGAAATATCCCATGAAAGTAAACAGAACAAAACTTATAATTTTGAACTTAACATATTGAGATATCTTTAGTTTTATGAACATAAACTGCAAAATTACAATGCATTTAACAATTATATACTATTCAAAAGATAAACTTTTATACCGGTCTAAAATTTCTTTAACTTCCTTAATATAGTTCTGGAAAAAGAGTTTAAAAAATCTCTGTGAAATTTTAACTAACCTCTTGAATTTCCCATTCTTTTTTGAAAAATTAATTCCGTATTTTTACCAAAATTTATACAAAGAAATGAGCAACGAAGATAAAAAGAAAGCACTCCAGCTGGTGCTGGACAAACTGGATAAAACCTATGGAAAAGGAACCGTAATGACACTTGGTGATGATTCCGTGGACACTTCCATCGAAGTGATTCCTTCAGGTTCACTAGGCTTGGATCTTGCCTTAGGCGTTGGTGGTTATCCAAAAGGAAGAGTGATTGAAATTTATGGACCGGAATCTTCCGGAAAAACGACTCTTACGCTGCATGCTATTGCAGAAGCGCAAAAACAAGGCGGAATAGCTGCATTTATTGATGCCGAGCATGCATTCGATAGAAATTACGCAGCTAAATTGGGAATTGACTTGGAAAATCTAATTATTTCCCAACCCGACAATGGCGAGCAGGCACTTGAAATTGCAGATAATCTGATTCGATCTGGAGCTATTGATATTGTTGTTATTGATTCGGTTGCGGCTTTAACTCCGAAGGCGGAAATTGAAGGTGAAATGGGAGATTCCAAAATGGGACTTCATGCAAGACTCATGTCTCAGGCACTTCGAAAATTGACAGCAACCATTTCCAGAACCAAATGTACCGTGATTTTCATCAACCAGCTTCGTGAAAAAATCGGAGTGATGTTCGGAAATCCTGAAACCACTACAGGAGGTAATGCTCTTAAGTTTTATGCATCGGTAAGAGTAGATATTCGTAAAGCAAGTGCTCCTATTAAAAACGGAGATGAAGCCGTTGGAAGTCGTGTAAAAGTAAAAATTGTAAAAAACAAAGTCGCTCCACCTTTTAAGCAAGCGGAATTTGATATTATGTACGGCGAAGGAGTGTCCAAAGTCGGAGAAATACTGGATACTGCTGTAGATATGGGAATTGTGAAGAAAAGTGGCTCTTGGTTCAGTTATGAAGACACAAAACTGGGACAAGGTCGGGATTCTGTAAAAGATGTCCTTCGTGATAATCCGGAATTAGCAGAAGAACTGGAAACCAAAATCAAAGAAGAAATCCACGCAAGGAAAGCATAATTTTTTTCTTGAAAAAAAGGTAAAAATTTCATATAAATAAAAAAACAGAATCGGGACTTCCGGTTCTGTTTTTTTATGGCAAAAATGCCATTTTGTCACTTCTTTTCGTGTGGTATTTTTTTTGTGAAAACAGATTCAGAAACAATAAAAAATAAACATAAATTATGGCAAAAGGAAGTATTAATGTATCCGTGGAAAACATCTTTCCATTGATTAAAAAATTTCTTTACAGCGATCACGAAATATTTTTACGCGAACTGATTTCAAATGCAACAGATGCCACTTTGAAACTAAAACATTTAACCTCAATCGGCGAAACCAAAATAGATTATGGCACTCCGAAAATTGAAGTTAAAGTAAATAAAGACGACAATACACTTCACATCATCGATGAAGGAATCGGGATGACGGCGGAAGAAGTAGAAAAATACATCAATCAAGTTGCGTTTTCAGGGGCAGAAGAGTTTTTGGAAAAGTATAAAGATTCTGCGAAAGATGCCGGAATTATCGGGCATTTCGGATTGGGATTCTACTCTGCTTTTATGGTAGCCGATAAAGTGGAAATCATCACAAAATCGTATAAAGACGAACCTGCCGTACATTGGATTTGCGACGGAAGCCCGGAATTTTCATTAGAAGAAAGCTCAAAAACAGAACGAGGAACAGAGATCATCCTTCATATTGCGGAAGATTCAAAAGAGTTTTTGGATGAATATAAAATCAAAGAACTATTGCAGAAATACAATAAGTTCATGCCAATTCCGATTAAATTCGGAACCAAAACAGAAACTCTTCCGCTTCCCGAAGGTGCTCCTGAAGGAACCGAACCTGAAAAAGTGGAAATTGATAACATCATCAATAATCCAAATCCTGCATGGACGATTGCTCCGAGCGATTTAACGCAGGACGATTATCTGAAATTTTACCATGAGTTGTATCCGATGCAATTTGAGGAACCGCTTTTCAATATTCATTTGAATGTGGATTATCCGTTTAATTTAACAGGAATCTTGTTTTTCCCGAAACTGGGCAACAACCTTAATATTGAAAAAGACAAAATCCAATTATATCAAAATCAGGTTTTTGTAACCGATGAAGTGAAAGGAATTGTTCCGGACTTTTTAATGCTTTTAAGAGGAGTGATTGATTCTCCGGATATTCCGTTGAACGTTTCCCGTTCCTACCTTCAAGCTGATGGTGCAGTGAAAAAAATATCCTCCTATATCACCAAAAAAGTGGCGGACAAAATGGTTTCACTCATCAATGAAAACCGTGAAGATTATGAGAAAAAATGGAACGACATAAAAATCGTCATCGAATACGGAATGATTTCTGAAGACAAATTTGCTGAAAAGTCGGACAAGTTTGCGTTATATCCCACCACAGACGGAATCTATTATTTATGGAATGAACTGGAAGAGAAAATAAAACCAAACCAAACTGATAAAGACGGAAATCTGGTGATTCTTTATGCTTCTAATGTTGATGAACAGTATTCGTACATTCAATCGGCAAAAGATAAAGGATATGAAGTTTTACTTCTAGATTCCCCGATTGTACCTCATTTAATTCAGAAATTAGAAGGCTCTAAAGAAAAAGTTCAGTTTGTTCGTGTAGATTCCGATCACATCAATAACCTGATTAAAAAGGATGAACCTGCCATTTCAAAACTTACCGATGCCGAAAAAGAATCCTTGAAAAAAGAGGTTGAAGGCGCAGTTAACGATACTAAATTTACCGTTCAATTAGAAGATTTGGCTTCTGAAGATGCTCCTTTTGTAATTACCCAGCCGGAATTTATGCGCAGAATGAAAGATATGCAGGCAACCGGCGGTGGCGGAATGTTCGGAATGGGCAATTTCCCGGAAATGTACAATTTGGTCGTAAATTCGAACAGTGAACTAGCTTCGGATTTACTGAAAACAGAAAATCAGGAGGAGAAAAATGCGAAAATAGCGTACGCTTTAGATTTGGCAAAACTTTCACAAAACCTCTTAAAAGGAAAAGAATTGACTGATTTCATTCAAAAAAGTTATCAGAATTTGAAATAAAAAACATTTTAAGCAGTTTCCAAAATCCGAAATTTGGGAAGTGTTTTAAGGATAAAATATTTTTTTCATAGTTTATTTTTTGAATCTCGTTGAAACATCTGTTTCAACGAGATTTTTTTGTTCAATATTTCATGGTACACTTTTCGCATCTTACCAGTCCGTACAATAATTTAATCTTTAAAAAATACATTATGAAAACCATTTTTTTTACTGCAGCATTGCTGGCATTAGTAACCGTTTCCTGTAAACAAAACAAATCTGCTGATTCTTTACAGACGCAGGACACACTCTCCGTACAACAGGATTCTGCTATAACATCTACCATTACCAAAGAAAATAGCATTACCAAAAATGAAGGCAAATATCCGCACGATATTAAGATATTTGATGATCCTGAAATTGGAACGAGAATCAAAAAAGTAGCAGGTGAAAAATATGAAGAAATCATTAAAAACTTTAATGTGGAAACGCCAGTTGTTTCCGAAGCGGGAATCTATAAATTTACCGGTTGTAAGCAACACGACTGTCCGGCTTACCAAACTACCGTTTTGTATGATGCTTCAAAAGACAATCTGAATGTTCTTGTAGATCAAAACGGAAAAATTACGGAATACAATGAGAACGGAAAAATAAACTACACCGATGCTCTGAAAACAAAATAGTAATTTCTTGGGATAAAAATTTCAGCGGCGCCTCCGGCGCCGCTGAAATTTTAACATATCTCAATTTTCTAACGTTTATTTTTGGGTTTCGGCGGAGCTTTGCTCCGCCGAAACTTTTTTTT
>DALZZF010000026.1:0-25340 GCA_031987605.1 Bergeyella sp.
AATTAAATTGGTTAATTTCTTTAACATTTGTTGCGTTAGATTCCTGAACCGGCGAAAGCATATCATATAACGGAAAAAGTATTGGCGAAGTGCGGGCTTTCGAAGAACTTTAGTTCAAGAAAGCGTAAACGTAGCCGATATTTTTTCCATGAAACGAACTTACAAAAAATTAGTGAAATGGAAAAATAGCGGCGACTAATTATTACAAATATTTCAACTCTGATTTCAACCCCGCATTTTGCCAATACAATGTTATTACAATAATCCAACTTTTTTGTTCTTATTGCTCCAAAATGCCTATAAATAGGAACTTTTAATTTTTAATCAGTGCAACAAAGAGCAGAAAAAAGTAAGAAAAACACCAAATTGTTATACTAAATGTTGTATCTTTGTTTTAGGTTGCATTCAGATACGTTAAGTCCATTTTAGAAGTTTTCATTTGGTTGCTTTCCTTTTCAAATTTACTATAACAATTTCAAATTTTCGGCATTATGGCATCTGTAAAATTAATCCTGAGAATCCACCAGGCAGACAAAAAGGGAGAATGTCCTCTGTATATCCGCGTCATAAAAGACCGCAAGACAAAATTCATTTCTACGGGCTATAAATTCAAACCAAACCAGTGGGATGAAGAAAACCAGAGGGCGAAGAAAAACTTTCCCAATTCCGCAAGAATGAATGCCCTGTTGGCTCAAAAGGTTGCCGATGCTACCGGAGAAGTTGCCGATCTGGAAAGAAAATCAAAAACCGTTTCTGCCAAAAGATTGAAAGAAGCCATCAAAGGAAAGCCTTCTGAAAACTTTTTTAGTTATGCCTACAACAGACTGGAAAAAATCAAGGAATCGGTTTCTTTGAAAACGCACAAAGGCTATAAATCACAGTTGCAGAAATTTGAGAATTATGTGGGAAACAGGGATCTGCATTTCGACGATATTACCGTAACCTATCTGAATGATTATGTAAACTACTGCCAGAAGAAACTGGGCAACACCAATACCACTGCAAAATATTCTCTTCTTATCCTTTCTATATTTTTCAAGGAAGCCATACGTGAGGAAATTGTAGAATCAAAATTCTATCCGTTCGACAAAATCAAACTAAAAAAAGAACCGAGCAAACGGATGTTCCTTTCAAAAACCCAGTTGGAAGATTTCAGAAAAATTGAAGTGAATGAGGAAAGCAAGGCGCAGGTTATTAAGGACATGTTTCTTTTTTCAGTTTACGCTGGTGGACTTCGTTTGAGCGATGTGATAGAAATTCAGTGGGAGCTTATCGATTTGGATAACAACAGGGTTTCAAAGAAAATCAGAAAAACTGGAAGGATGCACAGTTTCAAATTTGGACAGTCAGCTTTGGAAATTCTGAATAAATACAAACCTAAAAAAATCAATCTTTCGGATTTTATTTTTCCGATGCTGGATAATGATACGCCTTACCTGACCAACCGCGAATATGCTTTGGCTGAAATTGCCAGGTGCAGCTCGCTGTGCGGACTGCACTTGAGAGCAATTGGCAAAAGAATGAAACTTCCTTTTTCCCTGTCGTTCCACATTGCAAGACATACCTTTGCGACCAATGCTCTGAACAACGGAATGCGGATTGAGTTTGTTTCAAAACTACTTGATCACACCAATATCGGTACTACACAGATTTATGCTAAAATCATTTCGCAGGAACTGGATGATGCGGTTGACAAATACATTTACTAAAAATTAATTGTTAATAACTTAATGCTCTGTATGTCAATACGGAGCATATTTTTTTAAGATTTTTTCAAAAATTATCTTGACTTTCCTGCATCCGTTTTCCTATTTTCGTATAAAGGAAGAAAAGAAATAAAATCGCCTGATTGTCGCAAGATATTCGGGCGTTTGTTGACTATAATCCAAAGATTGTTGCTTTTTCCCTTTATAAACACAATTCCATAACTTTTTTATACACTTACCGATGCCGGACCGCTACAAATTAAAAGAAGCAGTGCAGTTTCCCGACTTCAAAAGTCAGGTAAAAGCCAAAGAGATGAACGAAAATTTCAACATTGAAATTTCAGAACTGAATAGCAATGAAGATTATTGCCAGGCATTAATCAATATTGCTTTCAAAATCAAACATTCAGAAATCCCAGATTTTCTGAATTACCATTCCCAACTTCATAAAGACAGTTTAATGTGGTTAAACCGTTTTGAAAAACTGTTGACAGTGAATGAAGACCTGTTCCACGAAAATAAAAAAGACACGAAACTCACCAAGTTTCAGACCTGCATTGAACTGAAAAGAAATAAGATTGAGGATGAAAGAAAAACGGCAAAGTCAAAAAGACCGCCTAATAGTCAGATTAATGCTTTGTCTGATGAAAGATATTTCAGTTTCAAGGAAACCAAACTGAAAACCTATACTTTTCCTTCAGTCCAGGAACAAATATATTTCCTTACTTCTGAAATTTACGATTATAAAACGGCCGACATTGAAATGGTCAACAATAAACTGCCGCTATTTCCTGAAGAATGCGAAAAGTTAATCGGTAAAATCCAAACGCTTACTAAAATGCGCGCAGAAATGGAACCCGAGAAACAGGAACTTCCTGCTTCGCTTCTACCATATTCAAAACTCAGAATTAACTGCAATGTAAATCAAATTGTTGATGTTTTCTTTCAGTTAACCAGAGAGTTATTTGAAGACGGCAGACCGTATATTGAAGGAAGCGTGAATGACATTGTTGCGGTTATTGTAAACAGTTTTGAAGACAAAGGGGGACTTTCACTAAGTCCCCAAACAATCCGAACAATTTTGAAGCCTTCCAAAGAAGACAAGCGTCCAAATTCTGAGAAAAGAATAGACTTGGGAGAGATTTGAAAAAAAACTTAGTCCCCAGGGGACCATTTGGGGACTCGGGGACTTTTTCTTTTCCCACACCTTTGCTCCATAATCTTAAACAAACAATTTTTATGGAAGCAATTATTTTATCCAAAGAGCAATTTGATGGTCTAATCTCAAAAATTAATGAGATTCACGAAAAACTTAACGCTAAGACAGCACCGAAACAGGAAGTATTCCTGGATAATGAGGAACTGATAGCGATGCTTAAAATCTCTCGCAGGACTGCACAGACTTGGCGTGATGAAGGCAAAATTTCTTTCTCACAGGTAGGAAGTAAAATCTACTACAAACTGTCAGATGTTGAAAAGACAATGCAGGATCACTACAACAAATCCTTCGCAAAAAAGTGAATAACACTTTTCTATGCACTGAAAAAACCAAGCCCTCAAATTCAGTGAGGGCTTTTCTCTAACTTCTAATTTGTCATCCTGAGCCTGTCGAAGGATCTAACTTAAACATAAACAAAATGAAATCCACCATATTCAAAAACTTCAACGAAGTAAACGAACAGAAAGATATTCTGAAAATCCTTTCCGATATTAAAACCGGAGTATATCAAAATGCAATCACATATTTAAGAAAATCCCTTGCCGACGACAAAAAGGAAGCCGCAGAAAGAGCCAAAAAATCACTTCCGGCATTTACACCCAGTGCAACATTTAACGGCGGCAGAAAAATGGAATTCCTGCAACATTACAACGCCTTAATGGTATTGGATATTGACAAACTCGAAAAAGAAAAACTGCAGCAGTGCAAAACCAAAATCAGAATGGACGATTTTGTGTTTGCTTCATTTGTAAGTCCTTCAGGAAATGGACTGAAAATTTTCGTGAAAGTTTCGTCCGACAAAGAACAGCACAAAGAAATATTCTTGGAACTCCAAAGATATTTTGAAGAACTTCTGCAGGTTGAAATTGACAAATCCGGCAAAGACATAACCCGGCTTTGCTTCTTTTCTTACGATCCTGAATTATACCTGAACGAAAATGCTTCCACCTTTGGCTGTCATTCCGAGCAACGCGAAGGAACCTCTTGCGCAGCAAGCAAAAAAACTAACAACCGACAACCAATAACCGATAACCAGGAAACCATTTACGAGCACTGCGTCCGCTTTACAGAGAAAAAAATCCGGTTTATCGAAGGTAACCGCAATAACTTCGTTTATGCTTTGGCCAACAATCTGAACAGAAAAGGAATTTCAGAATCAATGGCTTTAGGCTATATTTTAGCAGATTACGGCTATGACGCAAAAGAAGTAACAGGCGCCGTTCAAAGCGCCTATCAGAACACCGCAGAACATAATACAGATAAGTTTGTTCCAAAAGAAAAATCTGCGAAATCCGCGCGATTGACGAGCGATAGAAAAAATTCCGGTGAATCGTCCGCGACAAAAACCGAAGACGGCAATTTTTCTGATGACGAGGAAGAACAACCTTCATACATTGACAAATTGGAGAACTTCCTAAACAACCGTTACAACTTTCGATACAACACTGTTTTAGGAAAACTGGAATTCAAAACTTTGAAGGCGTATAAATATAAGCCAATGACCGACTTCACCGAAAACTCAATCCTTCGTGAAATTCTGAAAGCAAAAGTAAAATGCAGTATAAATTCATTACGGAATTTACTCCATTCCGACTACTGCGAAATGTATGATCCATTCCACGAATACTTTAACGACTTACCCGATTTTGAAGATGAGAAAGACTACATAGAAGAATTGGCAAATACCATAACAACCACAAAGCAAGATCTTTGGAAAATCTGCTTTAAAAAATGGTTTGTTGCGATGGTTGCTTGTGTTATAGATGAAAAACAGGTCAATCAAACTGTAATAGTTTTTTCAGGGAAACAGGGTTTGGGAAAAACAACCTGGATTGAAAAATTAATGCCTAAACAACTGAAAGAATACATCTTTTCAGGCACGATAAACCCTAACAATAAAGACACTTTAATTCACTTAGCAGAATGTATGTTGATCAATCTTGATGAATTGGAAAATCTAAATAAAACTGAAATCGGTTCACTGAAAGAAATCATTACAAAAACCCATATCAGAATGCGAAAAGCCTACGGCCACAACAATGAAAATATGCCAAGACGCGCATCATTCGCAGGTTCTGTAAACACAGCCCAGTTTTTGAACGATACAACCGGCTCACGCCGTTTCTTATGTTTTGAAGTGGAAAACATAGAATACACCCACAATATTGATATTCACAAAGTTTATGCACAGGCTTTGCAATTACACAAATCAGGTTTCCGCCATTGGTTCAACCAGGAAGAAATCAAAGAAATTAACGCCAACAACGAACAGTATCAGTTAAGAAGTCCGGAGGAAGAATTGTTGCTGACTTGGTTTGAGCCTGCAGAAAAGGAAAATGCACAGTATTTTCTGAATGCCTCACAGATAGCGCAAATCTTATCAACCAGAGCAAATATCAATATTAACGATGGAACAGTAAACAAATTAGGAAAAGCGTTGAAGAAACACAATTTCACACGAATTTATAAAAACAGAGCGTATGTTTATCCTGTAAATATACATGAATTTGAAGAAGTTGCTCGTGAAAATAAACTTGCAGGAGACCCTAAAAATCAGAAACAGGAACAGCAAAAAATTCCTTTCAGATTTGAAAATTAAAAAGAAAAATTCAGGCACTTTTCACACTTTTTAAAAGTGCTTTTTATTTCCTTTATTTTCGTTAGATTATCTGCATAAGGTGCATAACCACTTTTTGGCAAAAGAAAATTTTTATTTTTTTAGGAATAATTTTATTTCTAATTTCAATGCGGAAAAGTGAAATTAACTGAAATTACAAATTCGGTTTACTTCAATTTTCCTCTAGATGAATAGATTTTTTTTACAGAAAAATTAAAAAAAATATTCTTTAATTTTTTGCTTATGCACCTTATGCAGTTTTGTTTGCTTTGATTTGCAGGTAAATTGGAATTGACCTCCACATCATAAATCTTGCAAAAATTTCATTTTATCCGAAATCAGGCGTTGATAATTTGATTTGCAATTTTGTCAGCAGTTTCTGAAAAATTTTTCTTTTTCAAATCACATTCCCAGACTGTAAGTATTTTGTAACCGGCTTCCTCCAGATTTGTTTTGTTGTCCAAATCTCTTTTTTGATTGCCGTGAATTTTGGTCAGCCAGAATTCTGTTCTTGTTTTCGGAACAACAAAATATTTGCAGCCCTCGTGTCCATGCCAGAAACAGCCGTTTACAAAAATTGCAGTTTTGTATTTTTTCAGAACAATGTCCGGTTTTCCAGGCAGTTTTTTATCGTTAATTCTGTAGCGGAAACCTTTTGCAAACAGACTTTTCCTCAGCAGAATTTCCGGTTTGGTATTGTCGCTTCGTATTCTGCTCATGTTATAACTGCGCTGCTCCTTTGTGTGTCTGTCTGCCATAATTACAATGCTGATTTTTAGCATTTTGTGCATATCAAAAATAGCAAATTTTTCCGTTCATTATATTGCACAGAATAAAAAAGTTTATTAAATTTGATAATCATTTAAATTAATAATCAACCACTAAAAAATCCCCTTATGAGACCGACTAAAGAAGGACAGATTGTGAAATTTCATTCACCACTTCCAGGCGAAAATCCTAATCAGTTATATGTTGTGTTGGAACTTAAAATTGACGGCGAACGCGACCGTGCAGATATTCAGGCATTGGGAACAGGACTGTCTTTCCCAGGTGTAAATACCGTTTTGCTTTCTGATATTGAAACTGTGGAAGTGGATACTTCCGATTTAATTGGTCACGATGTAACAGTTCAAAAATCAGATTTTTCTGAAGTAACCGGCAAAGTGGTAGATGTAAAAGAACAGAAAATTATGCTTGATCTGACCAAAGGCGTAAATGGTGTTGAAACCAATGTTTGGCTAACTGTTTTGGACAGTTTAGGCTCAAAGCACACGGGTTCTTTGGTGGTGAGATAAAATAAAATTTAAAATTATGAATGCAAACGCACTTGTAGAAGAAACATACTATGAAGATCACAGAATGAGATTGGGAAATAAAATTAGAGAGTTCAGGGAAAAGAAGGGTTACAGCCAGGAGAAATTGGCGAATGTCATGAAAGTAAGCAGAACGACAATCTCAAAAATAGAAAGCGGAAAATATAACCTTTCTGTCGATTACCTCTCAAAATTTTCCTGGTTCCTTGGATTTGATCTTAATATTTCTGAAAATAAAACTAACTGAAAACAAACGAATTAATTTTTATGGCTTCAACGCTTAACTATATTGACCTTTTTGCAGGAGCAGGTGGACTTTCCGAAGGTTTTACACGGGAGGGATTTAATCCTGTTGCCCACGTTGAAATGAATCCTGATGCTTGCAGAACAATTGAAACCAGAATTGCTTACCAATATCTCAAGGCAAATGGAAATGAAGATCAGTATCATAAATACTTGAAGGGTGAAATTTCCCGTGAAAAGTTTCTTTCTTATGTTCCTTGTGAAATTAAAGAATCTGTTATCAATTCTGAAATTTCAAAGAAAACAATCAATAATATTTTTGAAAAAATTGACAGTTTAATTGACGGAAAATCAGTGGATTTGATTATTGGTGGTCCACCATGCCAGGCATATTCTGTAGTAGGTCGTGCCCGGGACACAAATAAAATGAAAGACGATCCCAGAAACTATCTTTATAAGGATTATGTGAAATTTCTTAAAAAATATCAGCCAAAAATGTTTGTTTTCGAAAATGTTCCCGGAATCTTTTCTGCAAGTAATGGCGAACATTTTGAAAAAATTAAAAAAGCAATAAAAGGCGTTGGTTATGATTTTGATTTTAAAATTCTTAATTCAAAAGATTTTGGTGTTTTGCAGGATAGAAAAAGAGTAATTCTTATTGGGTGGAAGAAAAATCTGAATTTTTCATATCCTGATTTTCAACCTATTTTTAACTCCTTTACAATATCTAAAGACTTGTTTAGTGATTTGCCCAAATTGAAAAATGGCAGTGGTACGTTAGGTATAACCAAATATAAAAAAGATACTACTGATTATCTTAAAATAACAGAAATCCGCAATGGTATCGAATTTACCACACAGCATATTTCCCGTCCAAATAATGAAAACGATCTGGAAATTTACAGAATCGCGGCTAAACTTATGAAGAAAGGAAAAAGGCTGCAGTATAACGAACTGCCTGAAAGACTGATAAAGCATAAAAACCGTAATGTTTTTACAAACAGATTTCAAGTTGTCAAAGGCGACGGTATTTCTCACACCGTTGTTGCACATATCGCGATGGACGGACATTATTATATTCACCCGGATATTACACAAAACCGCTCTATTACAGTTCGTGAAGCCGCCAGAATACAGTCTTTTCCTGATGACTTCTTTTTTGAAGGAAGCAGAACAGCAGCCTTTAAACAGATTGGAAATGCTGTTCCACCATTAATGGCTTTTAGAATTGCAAAGAAAATCAGGGAAATGATCGGTATTCATTAGAATTCTTTACGGATTGCCGTCTTTTTTTTTACCAACATCACACCGATAAACAATATATGAGTAAACAGTTACTTCGTCCTCCCAATCCCGAATTTTTAATAAAAAGCATTGCAGAACAGGGTTATTCTCTGGAAACTGCTTTTGCTGATTTGGTTGACAATTCAATAAGCGCCGGAGCCGATAAAATTGAGATTCTTTCCGTAAGTGACGGGGCTTTTACTGTATTTCTTACAGACAATGGTAACGGTATGAACCGGGAGAAATTGCTTGAAGCGTTATCAATTCCGAGCACATCTGTTGAAAATGACCGTGATAAGAATGATCTGGGCAGATTCGGTCTGGGCTTGAAAACCGCTTCTTTTTCTCAAACTAGAGAGTTGATTGTTTTGTCAAAAAGTGCCAATGAAAAGTTGTACAGAGGTTTTTGCTGGGATGTGGAACTTTTAAAGAAAACTGAAGACTGGACACTAAAAGAGCTGTCGGAAACGGAGATAAATATTATCATGCAGATGTATCACAAAACAAGTTCCGGTCATTTGAGCAAGTTTGAGAATTTCATTCCTAACACACTTGTAATTTGGAGAGGTTTATACAAGTATGAAAACTATCTTGAAGAAGAAAACCGGTCAAAAGCACTGAATTCAGATTTGTCTGATAATGTTGAAGAATACTTGTCAATAGCTTTCCACAGGTTTATTGAAAAAGGACTTCAAATTCGTCTTAACAATAAAGTTATTGGTTCTTTTAATCCTTTTCCTCAGTTGGAATCAGTAATAACTATTCCAAAACGGCGTGGAGAAATAAAAGGTTCGGTTGTAAGATTTGAAAGTATTGTCCTTCCTTATTCTGCAGTTAAAGAATCAAAGGAGTTGTTAAATCCATGGACTACGCCAAAAAAAGGATTGATGGATATGGAAGGAATCTATATTTATCGGGGTGACCGTCTAATTTCTTATGGTGGTTGGCATGGGATCATAAAACGGAGTGGTAAACTTCAGCTTGGACGAATGAAAATTGACATTGGAAATGAAATTGACAATATTCTGAAATTAAATGTTGCAAAATCCCAAATAGAAATCCCTTATGAGCTGAAACAGGAATTTCATAAAGGTCTTGAGGAATTAAAGGAAAGTGCTCAGAAGGAATTTTATAATACCGGACTTAAGGAAATCGGAATTAAAAGTTCAGATAAATCAGCAAAAGCTGAAGATCTTTTTAATAAGGTTTACACAGGTAAAGGCACACTGCTTTATGTAAATGAAAAAAATCCGCTTCTTGATTTTATGTTTGAATCGTTTGACGAAGAACAGAAAAAACTTTTCAGGATTTTCATAAAAAACTTTAATGCAGTTTTCAACAAAAACAGAAATTTCGATTCAGATTTGGTAATAAGCGAAGATTCAGAAGCCCTTAGTTTGGATGAAATTGAAACAGCTGTTGCAAAGCTGCGGGAATTGGGAGTTGATGAGGATTCCATAAAGAAAATTTATTTTTCCAGTATTGTTCCCAAAAAAGATGTAAATCACATATTATAAAAAACTATGGACAGAAAATTTATTGACATCATAAAATCACTGATAAAAAAACATGCTTCCAGTGCAGATTTTAAGGACTTTCATTCAGCTAATTTTTCGGACAGAATTCTGGCTGATTATGGAGTGATGCTTGGAGTGTTTGGAGTTGATTTTTCAGATGAAGACCAATCAAAATATTTTGCACTCTCTTTGAACGAATATTTGCACGAAAACCTAATCACGGTTAATCTTTCACAAAGTCTGGTAAAAGAAAAAAAGCACTGGCTAACTGATGAAAGAAAAGAAAAAGCCGGATGGATTAATAATGAAAATCCTTTAGGCTCCTACAGAACAAGATATTTGGAGTATTTACGAAAACTAGGTCGTGCTGACAATGTAATTGAGGATGTTTCAAAATCTTCAATATCAATACTTGAAAAAATTGAAGACCCTTTGGTAAATCACAGATTTCAGAAAAAAGGGTTGGTAGTAGGAAGCGTGCAGTCAGGTAAAACAGGAAACTTTAATGCAGTAATCAACAGCTGTATTGATTTGGGTTACCGACTCGTAATAGTTCTTTCCGGAGGTATGGAGGATTTAAGAAGACAGACACAGGAAAGGATTGAAAAAGATGTTGAAGGCAGAGAAGTAAGACAGAATGAATGGAATGGCGTAGGTAATATTGCAAAGTTTGGCGGCAGGTTCAATACCAAAGAACAGATAATTATACCCACTGCTATTGACAAGGATTTCAATCTTAACTTATCTGAAGCGGATTTTGCTTTGGATAAAATAAATGTTCTGGTTTGTAAAAAAAATACTTCCATTCTAAGAAATATTCTTGTTTGGCTTAAAAGATTTGCAACAAAGGAAATAATAGACAACATTCCGCTGTTAATTATTGATGACGAAGCAGACAACGCTTCGTTGAATAATCTTGGTCATAAAGGAAAAGAAGAAGCAACCAGGATAAATCTCCAGATCAGATGCATATTGAATCTTTTCGCAAAAAGCAGTTATATTGGATATACTGCAACCCCGTTTGCCAATATACTGCAGGACAGAAACGAAAAACCGGAAAAACCCTATTTGGCAAAAGTAAAAAATGAGGAATATGAATTTTATCCAATTGGTAATTTATTTCCTGAAGACTTTATTGAACTTTTAAGTCCGCCAAGTAATTATATTGGTCCTAAGAATTTCTTTGAGACAAAAATATCAGAAGTCAAAAAAATTCCTTCACTCATTACTGTCGTAAACGATTGGTATGAGGAGTTTCCTTACCGTGTCTGGAAAGATGATCCTGACCGTCCTTATTATTTTGATTTGGAAGAGTTGACAGCAGAACTTGGTTCTGAAGCGGAAGCAAGAAAGCAAATCAGAGAAGAATCCCGTGCAGCAAACAGATTTGACAGGTTTCCTAAAGAACTCCCAGATTCTTTAAAAGACGCTGTAAAATGTTTCATCATTTCCTGTGCAGTCCGTCTGAAAAGAAAACCGGCCATGAAAGATTCCGTGCTGTTTCAGAAACATAATTCTATGCTGATACACATTTCCAGATTTACTTTCTGGCAGGACACTACAACAGAACTTTTGAATAAATTTTTTGATGAATTAAAAAAAGACCTTAATAATGAACCCGTAAATTCACCTATCTACAATGATTTTAGAAGGGTTTGGAACAGATATTATATAGAAAGTATTGAAAACGGTCTGATTAAAGATTATCTCCCTGAGGATTACAGAGATGAATTTATGCAGCAGGATGATTTCGGCGGCATTCTGGACTATCTTATTTTAGCAGTTAACGGCATAGAAATCGTCTGTGCCAACAGTAATTCAAAACTTAATCTGGATTACAGCAAAGAAGCTAAGAATTATATTGTTGTAGGAGGTAACCGGCTTTCCAGAGGTTTTACCTTAGAAGGACTTACAATTAATTATTTTGTCCGTGATACAAATTATGCAGATTCTCTTCTGCAGATGGGAAGGTGGTTTGGTTACAGACCTGGTTATCTCGACTGTTGTAAGCTTTTTACAACTATTGATACCGTTGAAAGTTTTGATTTTTCCACCAGTGTAATTGAAGATGTTGAAGCGCAGTTCAGTAAAATGGCTTCAAAAGACAGGACACCTGCTGATTTTGCAATTAAGGTAATGAATGATCCTGATGTAATCAAAATTACAAGACCTTCAATTTTAAAGAACGCACAAACTATAAAATGGTCATATTCGGATAAATTGGATCAGACCACAAAATTTGTAATTGACAAAGAAAGAATTGAAACAGCATGGTCTAATTTCACAGCATATTTTGGTGATAAGAGTTATTCAGACGATTTTGCTGCAGTAAGATCTTTTGAAACTGATGCAGATGAACTGTGCAATATTCTTAGAATGCCTAATGCATTCTTGAATCCACAGCATTACGAGCCGCTCATTGCTTTTATAAAAGATGTAAAATCACGCGGGATTCTTAACAGATGGTCTGTTGCAGTAAGAAACAGAGGACAGGGAAAAGTAGTGCCTCATTCGCAGGAAATTTTTGGTTTTGAAATTACACCGGCAGTCAGAAGAATTGATGAAAAAAATAACTACCGTATTTCTGAAGTGGTCAATTCCGGTGTTTTTACTGCTTCCGGTAACTCTTCCAACATTATTACAGCAGGTTCTGATTTTGCTTTTGCGTTGACCGAAGAACAGAGACAGGAAGCTGAGAGAAAATTCAGAGAAGAAAGAAACGGTAACAAAAACTATCCGGAAAAAATATACAGGAACAGTCTTGATAAAAATCACGGAGTTCTTATTATTTATCCAATTGATATGTCTGAAATTTCTAACGATGATTTAATAAAAGATTTTTTCAGAAATAAAAATATTAATACAGAAATACCGCTTTTAGGTTTTGCAGTTGGAATTCCGGATTTGGGTGACGGTTTTGAAAAAGAATATTTTGTGCAGAAAGGCTTTTTGGATGAACACGGAAATATTATAAAAGAATTTGTGGTTGATGAATCATCCGAAGAAGATGATACAGAGTTTGATGATGAACTAACAGAAATGACACATGAATAACCTTACAGAATTTATTGAAAGTTTTTGGCTTGCAAATGATCCAGCCGATAACAGAAATTTGGGAGCACTTCAGAAACTCTCAGGAGAATATGCAACAAATATTTATATCGGGTATAATGAATTGGGAAACAGGTGTCTTTTTCTGATGACTGATACAGGTCATATTCCTTCCGTTCAGAATGAAAAAACCAATATTTCACTCATTGTAAATAAGCCGAACAGTTTAATTTATATAGAGCTCAACGACCTGTATTTTGGTGAGATTTTTAATGATCTTATTGTTTCTATTTTCAATAAACTTAAGAACATTCCAGAAGAGCAGAATCTTAATCATTTTATCAGTCTATACAAAAAATGGAATGAACTTTTTAAAGCAAGAACTGAAAGAAGCAGCCTGTCAGAAAAAGAATTGTTAGGTCTTTTAGGAGAACTGAAATATTTGGAAAATCGTATAGAAAAAGCAGAAAATGATTTTGAGGTAAATTCAGTATTGGATGCCTGGAGTGGTCCCGATGGAAGAGCGAATGATTTTATTTTCCCCGAAATCAGTTATGAAGTAAAAACTATTGAAGCCCAAAAAGATTTTGTAGATATTTCAAGCGAATATCAGCTGAGTTGCATAAACAGACCTGTCGAGTTAATTGTTTACAAAGCAACAGTTTCAGAAAATGGATTTTCATTGGTAGATATTGTAGCTTCAGTCCGTCAGAAGATTGATGAAAAACTGGGAGATTCTGAAAAATTTCTTTATAAACTGAATATGTTCAGTATAGATTTTAAAAATACAGCAGTTTATGAAGATTTTAAAATATTACTTTCTGAACCTTTGTTTTATAACTGCAATACCGAAGACTTCCCTAAGATAACAGCCGAGAATTTAATAAGCGGAGTTTTTGCCGTAAAATACCGGCTGAATCTTAATTCTATTCTGAAATTCAAGATTTAGCTTTATGAATATTTATGAACTGAAGAAATTCAGAAATCAACTGTTTAAAGATATTTCTGAAGAAAATTCCCTTACAGAAAATGACTTTATTGACTATACTCTTGACATTCTTCTGGATTCAAAGCTTATTGACAATAAATCAAATAACGAATCTTTCATAAGTTCTTTTATTGAATCAGGAGGAAGTAAGTCATTTTACAAACTCAACTCGTATATAAGAAACGAAACTGGAGAACGTTTACAGCTGTTTATTGTTGATGAACAGGGACTTTTTAGTTCTGATGAAGAATCCCTGCAGTCCACACAGGATTATTATAATTCTCAATTTAAACTCTGCGAAAATTTTCTGAATTATGCTTTCAGAAAAAGACTAACCAACCTTCCGGATAAAGGATTTGTAAATGCTCTTGTTAATTTTTTGGCTTCTGCTGAAGGGATTCATACCATTGATTCAGTGGATATATTCTTAATTTCACCTACAGTTACTTTCCAGAAATCAGGTTCCGGTGAAAATCTCAAAGATTTTGATTTTAAAGATACTTCCGTTTCACTGAAATTTTCAAAACTTCGTGAAGGGACAAAGAATATGTATGATGAACATACCAAAGAAATTCCGGTTTACAGACACCTGATAAATCTGAATTATTTATACAACAATTTTCTGGCAACCGGACACAGGTCTGAACTGAAAATTGATTTTGAAGAACTTGGCTTTCCGGAAATCAAAGCGACAGAGGCAGTAAATGAAGAAAAATTTGAATCCTACATCGCTGTTCTTCCCGCCTTGCTGTTGACTTCACTTTATCAGAAATACAGTTTCAGACTGTTGGAAAAAAATGTCCGTTCATTTCTTCAATTTAAGAAAGACGGACCTAATTCAGGTATGAAAAAGACTTTGAAAGATGAACCGGAAAAATTTATTGCCTATAACAACGGTCTTACGGTCACTGCAACAGGCAAAGAAATTACAGATGAAGGGTATATAAAATCACTTACCGATTTTCAAATTGTTAATGGTGGACAGACAACTGCTTCAATTTATTTTTCTAAAAAAGATGGTATTGATATCTCACGGGCTTATGTTACTGCGAAAATTAATATTGCAAAAAATTCCAGTGAAGAAGAGCTGGACGATCTGATTACCAATATCAGTAAGTTTTCAAATTCTCAGACAAAAGTTACATCTGTTGATTTACGTTCCAGGAATCTTCAGTTAGGTAAAATAAAATTGCTTTCAGAATCTGTGCTTTCACCTTCAGGAAAAAAATGGTTTTTTGAAAAATCCAAAGGCGAATTCAGCACATTGCTCAGAATGGCTTCCAATAAAAATTCCGTTGAAAAACAATATCCGAGGGATCGCAGAATTTCCAAAGAACAGCTGGGGAAATATTACAGTTCGTGGGGAAATCAGCCACATTTAATCAAAAAAGGGGGTGAAGCCGTTTTCAGAATATTCATTGAAGACATTTCGGATAAAGAAATTACCAAAGATTTTTTTGAAGATATGATAGGCAGGGTTATTTTCTTTAAAGAACTGGAGATAATTCACGGAACAAGGGATAAAGCAATCAGCCAGATTCGTTCTGCAATCATTCCTTACACCATTTCAATAATTTATGAATATTCAGATAGAGGAAAAGGCGATGATTTCAGTTTCTTCAAAATCTGGAAAGATGAAAAACTGGTCGAAAAAGCGAGAGTATATTTTGAAAAACTGATGAAACTGGTTCTGAAAGTGATTAAGGAAAACGCAACCAGTGATGACCTTTCAGAAAACTCAAAAAAAGAGGAACTTTGGAAAAGTGTTATTTCCAGCGCTGATGTTAAAGCATTTATGCATTCGGCAGATTCAGCAAATATTCTGAAGGAATATGGCATTTCTAAATCAGAGAAGAAAAAACTGCTCGCTAAGAAAAATAAAACACTGACTGTAAACTTTGGAGAAGTTAAAAAAGCTGCTTCTCTTTACGATAAAGGAGAATTTTTTTATCGGGATATCTTAAGATTTTTTGATCCGGCACTTTCAGATTCCGACAAATTCAAAATTAATGCGGTAAGCTCAGCAATAAGATCACTGAACAGTGCAGCTCCCGAAACATTAAATGTGAAGACCATTAATGATTTTCAGCTGATTAAAGATAAAATGATTAAACATGACGCAGAAAAACTGGATGAACTCCTTTTAAAATATAACGAAGATAATTTTTCAAGAAATCTTGACTGGATTATTAGAAAATACAATGAAGCCGAAAACAAAAACGTGGACTGCTATAGCTATTTTAAATGTTATGCTGATATTGCGGCTGCCAAAAAAATAAAATATTCCTCTGTTTTTAAAGAAATATCTGATAAGCTGCAGAATGGTGAGCCTCCAACGATGAAACAGGTTTTTTATCTGAATGACTATCTGCAAAATATTGCTGTTTAAATTAATTTAAAATAAAATGATTTTGGAAAATTCCAATTATGTATATGCTTTAAAGGATCCACGAGTAAATCCGGCGAGAATTTTTTATGTAGGGAAGGGCACGGGATCTCGAAGAAATGATCATGTAATTCAGATTGATAATACTTCAAAGGGAAAGTTTATTAATGAAATAATTGCAAATGGTTTTGAGGTAATAGTAACAATACTCAGCGATTCTCTTACTGAAATACAGGCATTAAAATTAGAAGCAGAATTAATAAGTGCTTTTGGAACGGAGAAAAACGGAGGTGTTTTAAAGAATACTGTTTCCCCTTCAGGTTCTGTCAATAAAAGATATTCTCAGTTGAATGTGCCTTATGGCGTTTATGAAAGAGCTCAATTGGGAATGGAGTTTCTTAAAACCGCAGCAATAGAGTTTATTAAAGCAAATCCAGAAGGTATCAAAAATAATGAGTTGGCAAAATATCTTGATTTACAGTCAGATAATAATGGTAAACAAAAAGATTATCTTACTTATAGTATTTTAGGAATTTTGATGAAAGAAAATCTCATTTTCAAAACAGAAGACAGTAGATACAAAATAAAAAGTTAAGATTTAGTGGTCATCAAAAACTATATCGGTTGTCAATAATGTAATGCTATTTCATAATTTGATATTTGAAATTTTGGAAAGAATAAATATTAAACCGACAAAAAATTAGAACGAAAAGCAAACTAAAAAATTAATTATTATGTCAATTTCAAACATTCAGCTCAGAAGCAGCTGGTATGATCTTTATGATGAAAAAGGTAAAAAGTATAAAACTTTGTCATCCAGTATTGGGGATATTGTAGGGTTTAGTTCTGAATTTTTTCTGGTGAAGAGAAGTTCATGGTATGATTTGTATGATGAAGACGGGAAAAAATATAAAACTCTTTCTGACAGTATTGGCGCCGTTCTTTCAGTGAGCGGTAGTAATTTTACTGTGAAAAGAAGCAGCTGGATTGATACTTATGATTCTTCCGGCAAAAAAATTAATACCAGATCTGCATAATTTTTTGTTTTTATGAAAAATACTTTACTAAAGTGGATTGGCATATTGCTGATCATAAGTTTTTGTTTTTTAATATTCAGTAATGTTTATAAAGGTGCGCTTCCCAAAATAGTTGAAGAAATAAATAACAGTGCGATTGGTGCCATTTTAACTGCATTTGTCACCGTTCTTTTATTGCAGGGGCAAACAGCCAGTGAAGAAAGACGGGATAAAAGTGTGAAAGTTTTTGAGAAGAAGCAGGATGTATTTCATGGCTTCCTGGAAGAACTGAAGAAAATTATCAATGATGGGCAGATTAAACTGGCATCATACGGCACAAATGCTGATCTGTCTGATAATGTGGATGAACTTAAAGATTTGCTGTTTCAGTTAGGTTATATTCAGATGCACACTTCTGCAGAAAACACAAATTTGGTTTTTAAAAAAGTGGCAAAAATTATTCAGATTATGAATGACTTTAGTTCAGAAGGAAATCGAAAACAGGAAGCGCTTCCTGATTTTTATGCGTCACTTTCTGAAGAGCTGTTTGGAGTTGTCTCAATTTTGAAAAATGATTTATACGGTGTCACTTCCGAACCTATACCTCGGGAAAACATTGTCAGTATTTTAAAAGAATGTGATTTGTTTATAAACGAAGCAGAATTTGATCAGTATGAGGTTCAGAACTATTTTTGGAGACAGCTTCAAAATCAGTTAATTGAAAAAGGATATAACTTGAAATATGTTGATTTAAGTAGTGACGTAAATGAATTTTATGCCAGAGCAAGAAACCGTCACAGATTTTATGGATTGAAATTTCCAATTTACACTACTTCCAATGGTTCTGAAATAATATTCAGTATGGAAATTGAAAACGCATATTATTATGGTTTCCCTAAAAATGAACTTAATGATAATCAGACTGAAATAATAGCTGTGACGAAAGAAGTATCCCCCGCATTTAAAGATAATCAGTTTTGGTATGCCTGGAAATATTCGGACCGTTATAACCTCGATTTTTGGAATCTGAATTCTCCCGAATTTGAAAGATTAAAGCACCCCAGAAAAAGAGAGCAGTTGATAAAAGAGCTTGTTGATGAAATTGATGCTCATATTTCAAAGTTTAAAGCTATTGCCCAATCAAAAAATTTGTAAAAAATGATATCACTGTATAAAAAGAAAAAAAGCAAAAATGAGTTCATTACCTGCGAAGACAGCTTAACTTCTAGCGTTTTCGACCTGATTAAATATTTGCCGTCTGATGTCATACTTAGAATTTTAAAGAACAGTCTGTTGCATGATAAAATTCCGGCTGATGCTGGTGAACTTTTAACTATATCATTTTGGGATAAATGGAGTTCTGAGAATACTGCAAATTCAAGATATGTTGAGCCGGATGTTTTTATGAGATTTACCGGTTTTGATGTCATTTTGGAAGCAAAAAGATATGATTATTTCCAGCAGTATTCTACACAAATAGATAATGAAATACAGGCGTATTATAATGAGTTCTCCAGCGACGGAAAAGAACTTTATTTTGTTCAGTTAGGTGGTATTTATTCTAAATCCGATGAAGAAGATATTTTGATAAACTATGATGGTCAGAAGACAGTTAAAATGTGTAAAACAACCTGGACAGTTTTATTAAATACAGTGTCAGCAATAAAAACTGAGATTCTTTTGGCGAACATTACATCAGAATTACACGTAGTAAGAGTATTGGATGATATTATTTCTGCATTTGAAATGCATCAGTTTTATGAAATAATGTGGCTGAAAGAAATTTCTAAAGAAAATGTTCTCCAGAATAATTTTGATTTTTTCAGTTACCCTCCGAAATCCTCTGTTAATTGGCTTTCAGACATTAAATGTGATAAGATAAACTACACTTCAACTAATATTTTGTTTACCTATGCAAACGCTTAAAGAATCCCTGAACGAAGTAAGAAAAGCTTACCGTTTAATTTTTGATTTTCAGTCCCGAATTCTTGATCTTGTAAATTTTATTGGAGGGCGTTTTGATTTTGATTATAACGGCGGTTTCCCAAAATTCAGTGCTCTTTCACCCAGAAATGGCTCTGGCAATTTAAAATTATGGGCTTGGGATTGGTTGAATTTTTATTTTTATGAATTTCATTTTCAGCAAAAACTAGTTGACAATGACATAATAAAATTTTCTATTTTTATAGTATGTGATTCTGGATATTTTGACGCAAAAAAATCTAATACTGTTAGTAAAATAAATACAAATTCATTTATTGACAGTGAACATTCAGTATCTAAACTTATATTAGTGGCTGGTAAAAATACTTGGGGTTTGTTGGGTGAGAATAATTGGAACAATGTTTCTTTTACAACGGAAGATTTTGGTCAAAAGGAAGACGAGAAAGGAATAATGGTTTTCAAAAGTTATAATCTTGAACTTTTTGAGAATGAAATTATGGCGAATACTGCACTTTTGGATTTTCAAAATTATTGTGCCCAGTATGTTATTCCTCTAAAAGTTGTTGAAAGAAACTTTATGTAATTGTTTGCGTATTAAAATTTTAGAATTATTTATTGGAGATAATCTACAGACAGTTTGTAAATTAGTGTTTTGATAGAGCTAATGAAAGTTTATTTTTTCCAACAAATTTATGTTGTTTAGAAGCCAACCTTCTTGTAAATGGGAATGAAACTTATTTAATTATATTATATCATTATGGAATCAGTTTTTATATCCTCGCTCTGCCACAGCAAGTTACATAATCGAAATTATGGTCAAACTGCCATCGCAAAACGTTGCCCTCCAGTCCGCAGGCTCCCTTACGTGCAAAACCAACCGCATCATTGCCCATAATTTGAGATTATGTAAAATGCTTTCCTTTCCTTCGGGCAAGCCCTCAGGAGCCACCGCCTTCCAGCCGCTCGTGCAGTTATAATTTACACGGTCAGTTCCCCAATCGAAAACCTACAAATCCCCAACCACCCATTCAAGGATGCAGAAAAATGGTGCAGACTATTTCGGGATTTATCCAGTTCCTACAGCCACTGTATTGCTTTTTTTCAGCGGAAAAGTTTAGTGGCAATACAGTCGCTTTCGTCACCGCACACAGTCGTATTCCATACTGAAGAAAATTGCTTTCGCAGCCGCCATATTTTCTCCACACACCAAAAACACTTTGGTTTCATAGGCAAAGGTTTGTAGTGTGTTTGTGGCGCGTGCTGAAAATTCCCAAGCAAAGCATTTTCTTTCAGCATTCCATACCACTGTCTTTGCAGCCGCTTGTTACCATTCCGTCTTTTATCTCGGCTCTCGTATCTTGACTCTGCTGTAAAGCACCATTTTCCTGCGAGTTTATTTCCCCGGTTTGCCAACGCTTATCCAAGTTCGTCCAGTATATAGCCGGCATTCACTGCCCGAACCCTTAACCCTTGTAAGTGCCTGCCGTCTATACACTTCCGTCACCGCGCACAGCAGTATGTCTTTGTTCCAATTATTCACAAAGCCATACCGCTGTTTTTTCCCATTCTTCCCACCGCCTTGAAAGTGGAAGCAAAAAGAAAAGCAGGGCAGAATTGAAGATTTTTTTAGTCCCTGAATCGAAGATCAGGCAACAAGAAAAAATAAAAAAAAAGAAAGTAAAGTTCTGTTGTCAGGAAAATGCGCCGACAATATCAAGCCGTAAACGGTTTTTCAGAAAAAGTTTTGTGGCGCTAAAATTTAGCCCCAAAATTTTTCTGAAAAAATATTGCGTCGCATTTTCCTTCCACAAGGGTAGTCCACTTTCTTTTTTTCCTTTTTTTCTTTTCAATAGTATTTCGCGGAGCAAAATTTTTTAAACCAAAATTATGCTTACACACAAAGTACGCACCTACTCGGTGCACCGCGAAGCGCCTAAACAGGCACTCTACATTCTGAACCGTGGCAGAAACGCCGGAAAACCGCTTTTTGAACCCTGCCCGAACTGTTTTATTCTGTATGTACGAGATACGGAAGAACTCGAAACCTACTATTGGACCTTTTATGCCTTTTGGAAACACGGTTTCTTTCACCCACACCTTTGCGGCTCAGTCATTGAAATGCTTCGCCTTTGCGACCTGAAAACGCTGATGCGGAACTTCATTCAGCCCGCCTTTCAAAAGTCCTGCATTCAGCCGGAAATGATGCTGAAAATCAAAGCCACCTGGGAATTGGAGCAGAAGATCCAGGAGCAGTCCAAAGCCATTCAGGAACTGCGGCATTCGTTAGTCCGCAGGTATTATTTAACAATGTAAAATTCAAAAACTTCCTTCGGGAAGTTTTTTATTTGCCCGGCTTCCCAAATTTTAACGCGCCGACCAGCCGCCGGATGCCCTCGCTAATTTTTACACGCCCTGACTTTGAGTTGATTCACCCTTATTTGACCTTCAAGAGCAAGATAAAGCATACATATTTCGCCCCTTTATAACAAACAGTGCAAACGGAGGAAAGCAAATAATAAAGCCGGTCTTGTGAACCGGCCTGAATGATTTTCGTTGAAGATAAGTACCTGATTAAGGCTATTTTCCTGACTCACCAGGTGAATTTTCTGTGGAATTTTCCCGGGATTTTCGGTTTTTGTCGCCGTATTCTTCAGCACTGATTGCAGTCTGACTGACCGCGCCAATAATCGTTCCGCTCAGAAGCAAATACCCACCGACGGAAACGACTGCTGCAGGAAGTGCAACCGGAGCAGCAACGAGTACACCGCCAACTGCTGATAAAGCCAGTCCAAGATTTCTAACAATTCTGAACCATTTTGGCGTTGGTTCCAATACGCGATCCACTAAATTTAGGTTTCTATTTTTCATTGTCTTGATTTTTAATTTGATTCAACTCGATTTTATTGATTCTTTGTTCCAAATATTCAACCTTCTGATTGAGAAGATCGTAACTGTTCTTAAACTCGGTTTTGATGACCAGTGCCATTGTCTTGACTTCCGACATATCCTTTTCCATACTTTTAAAGTCGGTGTGCAGCTGCCGTATAAAGTAGGCGACTACCGCCAAAAGAACACTACTGATAAAACCAAAGAACACGCTCACTGTGATTTCATTTTCCATTAGTGCCATTTTTTAGAATTGAAAATTGTTACTGATTTCAATCTGATTATCCTTTCCGGTTGCCACTTCGTAAAGATTCCTATAAACTTGTTTGTAAGCGTCCGTGCTTTGCAAAACCTGATAATCGCCGTCCTTTTTGATGTAGGACAGTCCGACAAGCGGACAACCTGCCGTGTGTTCAATCGTGTTTCCAATGTGAATATAGACTGCGGAAAAGGTCGGAAGTTCGGCAATCTCAATCATTCCCTTATGGATTGGACCATATTTCGCGAAATACGTTTTGTTCATTCCGCCCCAAGTGTTGAGTCTTAACCTAAAGACACCTTCCGGAATAGCAGTTTGCTTCATTATCTTAACGGCTCTGATTTTATCTTCAAGCAAAAAGCACTGAAAAATGCCGTCAATGTAGAGATGGGAAAGCGTAGAGTTTTTGCCCTGTGCAACCCTGATTATTTTTGCTTTCATTTTTTGTAAGATTTAAAGATTAAACAAAAAAGCCTTCCCGGTTTGGGAAGGCCTTAGAAGTTGTTTTCCTAAAAAACTTCCTCGATTTTGAGACAGTTTCCGGAGGCAAACGGATAATGGTTTCCGTTAACTTCCTGAAAGAACTCAATCCCGATACACTGAACCACCGAAGCGTTTGCAGCCAACACGGGAGCACCCGGAAGTGTTGCTGTAATGGTTGAACCTGCATAAGGAACATTCAACGGAATGTATGGAGAATAAGCGATGTTGGTTAACTCGTTGTTCACCATATCGTCCGGTTCGTAACTTCCTGTGGTTGGATTGTAGGAAAAATCAGAAAGAACTGCCAAAGCATTAATCAGTCTGAAGTGAGTTGATCCTGAAGGAGCAGTAATCAAATCAGCAGGATTAAACGCCGCCACGATGAAATCTGAAGAAGTTCTTCCGGCGTCCGGCTCAATGTCATAAGGAGCATTGAAGATCCCTGAAATAGAAAGATTCTTGTTGAATTCAAATCCAAGCAGATAATTCTTCTGTGTGGAAACTTCAACCTTACGGTAACCTCTCGCTTCGGTTCCGTCCTCAAGGTTGATTTTCTTCATGATTGAAGTTAATCTTCCTGTAACCTGCGGATCTGTAAATTTTCCCATAAGAGCAGAAAGGGCTGTTCTTAACGACTTACCGACTTTGGCGCAACCGCCAAATTCGTTCATATTTTCACGCGTTCTTTCGAATTCAGGGGCGCTGTTCACCTGTTCAGCAGTCGGACCGCCGACCATACCTGCGAAAAAGCCTTCCTGTCCTTTGATTTTGAAGTGTCTCACGTCGCCAATCGTTCCGACGTATTTCATAAGACCTTTTTGTCTTGCCATAGTTTTAAGTTTTAGAAATTAGAAAAGAGAGAAAAACACTGTTGTCTAGACAATTACAAATATCATTCATTACCTTTATAAAAACAATAGTTAAAATACTGTAAACCAATGAAATACAACGCAATTAGTGCAAACATTGACGAAATGGAAGGTAGCAAAACCACACCCGAAACCCAAAAATATTTCCAACTGAAAAACAGCCATGTGGAAACGTATTGGATCATTGAAGAAGTCTTGGACGGCGACAGTCTAAAAGTGAAACAGGAATTCACACAGCAAAGGCGTGAAATTCGTCTTTACGGATTGGATGCACCCGAAGTTCATTTATCAAGAAAAATGCGCGAGGATGAAGCTAAAAGCGGCATTCCTGCAACGCTACTGCTTCAATATGGATTAATGAGTTTGGATTATGTTCTGCAAGTTTGTCCACCCGGAACACGGATCACACTTTTAACGGAACTGCATAACCGAACCGATTTTTGGCTGAGAGATTTGGCTTATGTCATTCTGCCTAACGGCGAATGCCTGAATGAACTTTTAATAAGTAATGGCTGGGCTAAAGCAAGCCATTCGTATTATTGTTCTATGCTTCCTGAATATCAGCAGTTAAATTTCCAGGCAAAACAGAATAGGGCAGGAATCTACCTGTTTACCGAAGTTTTTTAATTTGTTATACTTATGTTGTATCTAATTAATGGAAATGGTAAGAAAATGTAGTGTTTATAGGACTTTGCATAAAGACTTGTAATAATACAATGTTAGGCGATGTTTTTTTCCTTGTCTTTTCTGATTCGATTTATCCTTTTTACTTCACTTGATTTATGAGTCATTTCATTTTCGATGTCATAATCATCTTGAAGTCCAAGCCAAAATTTTGCAGAATTTCCAAAATATGCACTTAATCTTACAGCAGTATCAGCCGAAATTCTACGATTTCCTTTGATAATTTCCGAAACCCGGGTTTGTGGAATGTCCAAATCTTTGGATAATCTATATTGTGAAATTTCCAGAGGAATTAAAAACTCGTCTAACAATATTTCTCCAGGCGTTATGTTTCTTAATTTTTCCATTTTCTTTTGTTCTTTAATGATAATCAACAATTTGAACTTCAAAAGCATTTCCATTTTCCCATTTGAAAACAATTCTCCATTGATTATTAATTCTGATGCTGTAAAATTCCTTTAAATCTCCCTTTAACTTTTCTAATCTGTTTGCAGGTGGAATTCTTAAATCATTAATATCAATTGAGTTATTAACCATTCTCAATTTTCTTCTTGCAACTTCCTGAATTTCTTGTGGAAGTTTTTTGGAAACAATACCATTCCAAATTTTCTCGGTTTCTTTATTTCCAAAAGATATAATCATACTTTTAACGTTACTAACGTCAAAGATAATCAAAAGTTTTAGATAATTATATTTCGGAGTAGAATTTTTTAAAATATCGCCTAACGGAAAAAGTATTGGCGAAGTGCGGGCTAAATTGAACGAAAAGTTCAATTTCGACCAAACGAAGCCGATGCTTTTTCAATGGAACTAAATTACAAAAAAAATGTGGAATTGAAAAGCAACGGCGGCAAAATATAACAAATATTTCAACT
>DALZZF010000027.1:0-19576 GCA_031987605.1 Bergeyella sp.
TTCTTTTGTTTCAAGACAAATCGACGAAGGAGATTCGCTGATTCCTTTAAAAAAATAGAAAACATAGAAGCAAAAGAACATACACTCAAAATAAAATGATAAGTTTAAAATCTTTGAATCCATAATTTTTGGTGAAGAGCCAAAAATAAAGTTGAAGATACAACCCTTTTCCCGAAGTGAAAAGACTTTCTGACAAAAACATTTGCGAATGCTTATCTTTGCAACCGAAAAAAGATGGATTCCCCAAAAAAATGAAAATAAACCTCAACCAGAATAAAAATCTGAAACTCTTCAAAACCATTTCAAAAGTTGCCGGCGAAAACCAGCAGACCGTATTTATTGTGGGTGGATTTGTAAGAGATTTATTAATGGAGAGGAAAGCCCCGACCGATATTGATTTCGTTACCGAACAAAGCGGAATTGAACTGGCAAAAAAAGTGGCCGCTGGAATTGATCCTAAACTAAAAGTTTCGGTGTTCAAAACTTACGGAACTGCGATGTTCAAACACAAAGGTCTCGATCTGGAATTTGTGGGAGCAAGGAAAGAAAGCTATTCCGAAGATTCCCGAAAACCTGCTGTAGAAATAGGAAGTTTAGAAGACGACCAGAAACGACGCGATTTCACCATCAATGCAATGGCGATTTCATTAAATCCGGAAAATTTTGGAGAACTGATTGATCCGTTTAACGGAAGAGAAGATTTGCAGCAAAAAATCCTGAGAACTCCTTTGGAACCCTATCAAACTTATTCCGATGATCCTTTGAGAATGATGCGTGCGATTCGTTTTGCCAGCACTTTGGATTTTGAAATTGAAGAAAAATCGTTGCAGGCAATTAAAGATGAAGCACACCGAATTGAGATTGTTTCAATGGAAAGGATTATGGTGGAATTCAATAAAATGATGCTGTCGGAAAAACCTTCCAAAGGTTTAAAACTCATGGAAGAAACCGGGCTTTTGGAAATTATCCTTCCCGAACTTACTGCTTTGAAAGGCATTGAAGACATCAACGGACAAACCCACAAAGATAATTTTTACCACACTCTGGAAGTGGTGGATAATATTTCCAAACACACGGATCATCTTTGGTTGCGCTGGTCTGCCCTGCTTCACGACATTGGAAAAGCACCGACTAAAAAATTCGTTGAAGGAATCGGATGGACGTTTCACGGTCATGAATTTTTGGGTTCAAAAATGATAAAACCGATTTTCAAACGCCTGAAACTTCCTTTAGGTCCGGAACAAAAATTTGTGGAAAAACTGGTCAGAATGCATGCCCGACCTATTGCTTTGGTTACGGATGATACTTCGGATGCGGCTTTGCGGAGATTACTTTTCGATGCCGGTGAAGATCTGGAAAGTTTGATTACGCTTTGTAAATCCGACATCACCACGAAGAATTACTCGAAACAGCAGCGTTTTAAAAAGAATTTTGAATACGTGCAGCAGAAAATAAAAGAAGTGGAAGAAAAAGACCACATCCGCAATTTTCAGCCGCCCATTTCGGGAGAAGAAATTATGGCACTTTTTGGAATTTCTCCGGGAAGAGAAATCGGAATTTTAAAGGAAAAAGTAAAAGAAGCCATCCTCGAAGGCGATATTGAAAACGATAAAGATCAGGCTCGAAAATTCGTGATTCAGGAAGCGGAGAAATTGGGCTTGCAGGTAAATTCATAAAAAAAAGAGGATGTTTTTAAAACATCCTCTTTTTGGCTCTTCGCCATTTTGTATGGAAATTAAATTTTGACTATCATTTTAAATCGACCTCGGAAATGGAGGCGTTAATAAATTTTGAAGAAATTCCGTTAAAAAATATCCACTGTTCGAGTGGCGGCAAAAATTTTTCTTATTTGGAGACTCTTTCTTTCCGCCCGAGTTTGGAGATTTTAGGAAATTCTTCAAAATTTTAGCCGGAGTTTCCAAGTCTTGAATTTTTGGTTCTTTTGTTTTAAGACAAAAGAACATAAAATCAAAATAAAACGATAATTTTAAATCCATAGTTTTTGGCGAATAACCCTCTTTTTTTAGAGCCCATTAAAATTTAATTTCCATAAAACGCATTGGTTCCACGCCCTGCATCAAATGTTTTTACAACACTTCCACTGGTATTATACACCGTGATTTTGCTGTCTGCCGTAAAACCATTGGCATCAGCGGTGAAGATATAACCATCCACGACGTTAAATCCATAAAGCGTAGACCAAGAATTGTCGGCAACCGTAATCAGTGGAGAAGTCGGCACAGCCGTAGTATTTTGCGCCATTGAGTAGATTTTATTTCCTGATGTAAAATAGTATTTACCACCATCAATATCAAGGTTTGTGGCATTTGCAATCCCTGTCAATGTAAGTGTTCCGGAAATGGTTCCGGTAGAAGAAATGGTGTAGATATACGAATCTGCAAGCCCGTAATCAGACGCAATAACATATACTTTATCGTTATCTTCAATTATTTTCTGAATTTGCCCTTCAGGAATGGTAATTTCCGACTGCACGGTATTGCTGGAAGTATTGATGTAAGAAATTATATTTCCGAAACCATAGGTTGCATTTTGCACAAAAATATTTCCGCCCGCTTCCACCACTCTCTCTGCTGCATCAGAAAAACTAATTTTTTTCACAAAAGAAAGATCGGATTTTTTATAAATGCTCAGGTATTTTTCACCGCCGTATTTATCATTGGTCAGATAAATATAGTTATTGGCAAAAGCGACATATCTTGGCTGGTTAACCTGATCGGTAATTTCTCCTTCTTTTTTAAAGGTATATCGATTCACGATGGTTACTTTGTTGGAGTTGTTGAGAACCAAAAAAGCACGCTCTTCATCTAAAGCAATATTTTGCAGTACATCCCCCAAATTTCCGCCATTTTCGGTTTGATAAATATCTTGTGTTACCGTACTTAAATCATCGGAAATAAAACTTACGCTTGCATTCGGACTCCCCATATTTCCTTCATTGGCAATAAAAATCCCGTTTTCATATGCGCCTTTTGGCACTTCTTGAATTGGATCATCATCATTACAGGCAACCACGGAGAACATCATCAAAGATGCCAATGCCCAGGATAAAATTTTGTTGAATTTCATTGTATATAAATTTAAAAATTAATTTTTGCACTTATGCTATAATTGCGTTTCGGCATGGGATAATACTTAACTGTTTCATACATTTCATCAAAGATATTCTGCACTTTAACGCCAATTGTATACTGTTTTTTTAGGGTAAAGGAAAGTCCGGCATTCACAACAAAATACGGATCCAGAGCATATTTTGGGTTTTCTTCGGAATCCGTGTAGGTCTGCCCGTTATACATTCCCTGAACAAAAACAGAAGCAAATGAATATCCATACTGAATGTTTCCAAAAATCTTGTGAAACGGCGCATACATCAGTTGTTTATGGGTTTCCATATTCGCAGATTTGGAAAAATTATATCCAACATTGGTTTTCAAAAACTGTTTTTCTGTTTTGTATTCGTACGCAATACTGGATTCAATACCATACGATTCCACTTTATTGGTGTTGAAAGCCGCCCAATAACCGTAAGTGGTGGGAAGCCAACGTATCATATCGGAAATTTTCATGTAATATGGCGTAACGGAAAAATGAAATGATTTGAATTTGAATTCATTGCGGATTTCTGCCTGATAAGAAGTTTCCGATTTTAAATCCAGATTTCCGCCCGGCTGCCAATACAGATCATTGAATGAAGGAAACCTGAAATTTCTTGAAAAAGAAACGCCCAAATTGTACCAGCTCAATACATCCCATTTGCTGTTGAACGAAAACAGGACGGGCGAAGAAATATTTTCGACAAAATCTTTCTTAATTCCGCCTTCAAATTTTAATTTTTTAGAAGCAAAATAGCGCAGCAAAGCGGAAACAGAACCCGTATTTCTACTTATTTTTCCAATTCCGGTTTCAAAACCTTCGCCTTCATTCCGTTGAAATTCACCAATTATATTCAGATGAAATGTAGAATTGAAAAAATAACTGAAATCATCTTTTATAATATAATTCCGCCCTGTTCCTCCTGTGGTTTTAGACCCTTCAAGATTGGTGAAATACTGAAAATTTTCTTCTGTATAGGCTGCTTTTAGGCTATTGCTCAATGAATTTCCATCTGCATCCCAGACCAAAAGACTCCGCAAATTCTGAGTCCCGTAGCGCGTTCTGTTTCCGTTTTCGGTGAAAACAGGATAATGCTGCATCCCGTTAAAAAACTCGCTAATCCATGAAATTTTCTGTCGGGTTGCTATTTTATACGAAGCTCCAAAACTGAATGTTGTATTGTAATACTGCCCGTTGCGGTTAAGATAATCTTGTTCTTTAACTTCATAATTATTCTCGCTAATCAGGTAACTTCCAGAAAATTTTACACTCAGTTTTTCATTGCTAAATGCTGTTCTCAAAAGACTATTGTAAGTTCCGAAAGAAGCGGCTTCCGAAAAAAGACTTCCTTGGAAACCTTTATTAAAAGCCAATGTATTATTCAGATGAATGCTTCCGCCAATCGCCCCGCTTCCATAGATTACACTTCCGCCTCCGGATTTTATCTCCAGTTCGTCACTATTTAAAAAACCGATATTATTGAGATCTCCCTGCCCGAGAAAATTGGAATTAATGTTAATCCCGTTCCATACAAATGCAGTCTGAGCCGCAGTTGTACCACGAAAAGACGGTGAAGCAACCGCACCTCTTCCATTTTCTTTAATGTAAACAGGCGACTGAAAGCGTAAGACTTCCGAGAGATTGGTGGCATTTTTTTCAAGATCGGCATTTTCTAAAACCGTGATTTTTTGAAAAGATTTTGCATTTTTCAAATGTCGGTCGAAAACATAAACGGTATCAATACTTTGTTCTTGGGAAGAAAGCGACAGAAAGGCCAATAAAAAGCCCGCAAAAAAGATTTTTTTTGAATTCATAATTGACTTTTCCTCCGAAAGTTTTGCTTAATAAAATATTTCAGTAAGGTATCCTGACTTTCACATTTCCTACACCTTCTCACTTTTCAGCAATGGTATGTTGAGGAAATTAAAGGATGTGCAAAGACATCTCAATATGAATTACAGTTGCGGGGACAGTCCACGATTTGCACGCGATTCCCTTTTCTGAAACTTTTGCGAATGTACTAATTATTTTTTGTGAAATCAAAGAAAAGACGAATCAAATGAAAACGGCAGCAAATCGCGGATGGATTGTGCTTTGTAGATTTCGCCATCCATGGAAGCAAAATAGATTTCAATCTTGGATTTCTGTTTTGCTTCAAATTCCAAAATGCTTTGCCGGCATGCGCCACACGGCGAAACAGGAGTTGAAGTAATGGCATCTTTTGGCGCACCGATCACAAAAATTTTCTCAATTTTCACATCCGGATAATTGGCGGAAGTCCAGAAAATTGTGGTTCTTTCCGCACATAATCCTGAAGGATATGCTGCATTTTCCTGATTGCTGCCGGTAATAATCTCTCCGTTTTCCAGCAATAATGCGCAGCCCACATAAAAATTGGAATACGGTGCATAGGCTTTTTCCCGAATGGCAAATGCGGCATCGTACAACTTTTGTTCCGTTTCATCAAGATCATTTCTGCCCGAAAATACCTGAAATGCAATTTTATACTCTTTTTCCATAGATTAAAAAAGGACTTAAAGATACTACTTTTCTTAAAGCCTGTGATATATTTGCTCAAATTTTTATGACTGGTAATGAAAATTGGGTCGCCCGAAAAAGCATCTTGTTTTTTGTAATAGAATTACTTTATCACAAAATAATAGAACTATTTTTACGAAAAATGCAATATCATCATCCTTTTGAGTTATCCAAAATTCAGTATATTTGAACATGTCGCTAAAGAAAAAAATCATTCATTTTTCTTCGAGATTCGATAAGAACCAAATCGATACTTCCTACCCGATTGATTACTGCCTTCCGGTTTATCACACGGTTTCCGATGAGCATCTTCCGCATGTGAAGCACATCATCAATTATAAAAATTCAAAACAGTTCGAGGAAGATATAGAGTATATGCTGAAATATTTTCAGTTTGTAAACTGGCAGGATTTTAAGGATATGATTGAAGGAAAAATCCGCTTTAAAAACAAAGTTGCATTGCTGACTTTTGATGACGGGCTGCGTGAATTTCACGATGTAATTGTTCCGATTCTTGAGAAAAAAGGAGTATATGCCATGAATTTCATCAATCCGAAATTTATTGATAATCAGGAAATGATGTTTCGCGGAAAAGCCAGCTTGATTATTGATACCATTATCTCAAAAAAACAGGTTCAGCAGGATGTTTCCGAATATTTTGATTTAAAAAAAGGAACTGAAAAAGAACTGATAAAAAAGGTAAACCTCATCAATTATCTCGATCAGGGAAAACTGGATGATCTGGCTGTAAAAATCGGTATCGATGTGAAGCATTATCTCGATTATCATCAACCTTACCTCACCAAAAAACAACTGCAATCCCTTTCTGCAAAAGGTTTTGGTTTCGGAGCACACAGTTGGGATCATCCGCTGTATTTTGAACTTTCGCATGAGGAACAACTGGAAAAAACTTACAAAAGTTTAGATTATTTGCGAAATAATGGTTTGATTGCGGAAAGTTTTGCATTTCCGTTTACCGATTTCGGAGTGAAGCAGGAGTTTTTTACAGATTTATTCACCAATCAAAATCTATTCTGTAGTTTTGGATCGGCAGGAATAAAACTCGACAGTTATGAACGGAATTTTCAGCGGATTCCAATGGAAACCGGAGAAACCGCCGAGGAAATTCTGAAAGACCAGGTGAGTTATTTCAAACTCAAAAAACTATTCTATAAAAACAAAATCCGAAGATGAGCATCACCCTGAAAACACTGAACAGAAAGGAACTTCAGGACTTTATTGATTCCGGGAAATACGCCGGATACGATTTCCTTCCGATTACAAAACACCGTGCAGTTTCGCAGCTGAAAAATCCAAAAGCAGATCCTGAAGATGTGCTTTTAACATTGGCTTTTGAAGAGGACAGATTAGCCGGCTATCTCGGAACTTTTCCCGATTATTTTTTGACTGACGGCAAAAAGCAAAAATTTGCATGGTTGAGTACGTTGTATGTTTCTGAAAAGTTTCGTGGAAAAAGAATTGCACAAAAACTTCTGGATAAAGTGTTCCAGTCCTATAACGGAAATATCGCCATCACCGAATTCACCAAAGAAGCGGAAGGGCTTTACAATAAAATGGGCGTTTTCCGGTACATTGCGCCAAAAAACGGGAAAAGATATTATTTTCATTCCGATTTAAAGGAAATCTGGAAACGCAAAAAAATCAATTTTGTATTCGTTCCAGCTCTTCTCGATTTGGCAGATCTTGCGATCAATACAGGGTTTTCGCTATTTAGAAACACAAGAAAAAAGAATTTTAAAACAGAGATCAACGCCATTATTGATGAAGAAAGCATTCGGTTTATTGCTGAATTTCCATCTTCCCGAAATGGTGAAGACATCAATTGGATTATTCAGAATCCATGGGTGATACAGAGCAATCTGACAGAGGAAAAATATCTTTTTTCCAGTTATTCAAAAGAATTCAGATATGATTGCGTAAAAATATTCGACGAAAACGAAAAACTAATTTCCGTATGCGTTTTACTTTTAAGAGACGGAAATTTGAAAATTCCTTATTTATTTTCCAAAGAAAAACCGGTTCTTTTCGCGCATTTTCTGAATAATTATATTCAAAAAAACAAAGTGAAATTTTTGACTTCCTATCATCCGGAACTGAATTCGCTTCTGGATAAAAGGAATTTCAAGAAAATATTCGGCAAAGATTTTGAAAGGAGATACCTGCTGCATGAAAATCTGATTGATAAACTCCCGGAAAATTTCAGTCAGCTTTTACAGGACGGAGACGGAGATCCGGCATTTACATAAAACGACTTTATTTTTTTGGTGAAAGATTAATGAATTTCCTTCATTATAAATACAAATCTGCGTTTAATCGCAATTGCATTTTTGTCTTCGGTGGCGTTTAAGTTCGGTATCCCAGAAAGGATTGATTTTGAATGCAATAAAAAAATCGGCGGAATGCAGTTTTTTTTGCGGAAATACCAGCGGAAGCAGATTTTCCGACCCCAGCAATAACGGTCCCAATCGCAGATACGCTCCGGCCTGCACTTCCTTATATTCGTATAAAGATAACGATACACCATAAGAAAGCGTTCTTTTTTGAAAGAGATAAGAACCGGAAATTCTGTTGCTTCTCCTCAAACTATTTTCAAATAAAGAAATGCGCTGGATAAAATTGAAATTCACATACTTGTTTTCCTCAATTCGTTTACTGCCGGAAATCGCAATACTGGTGGGCAATCCCATCCGGAAATCGGTTCCCGAAAGCGACTGATTAGGATTTCCATATATTCTGGTGCTGAGTTCCTGCATGAATTGCGTAGGATTTTCAAATTCCACATCATCCAAATCTTCAAAAACGAGAGGTATACCGTTCAGCCGATGATCTTCACCACTAAATTTGATGCTTCCAACATCCAGAAGTGAAGCATTGAAACGAAAATCATATTCATTTGAATAAGAATCTTCGGCCATGTCGGAAACACTGATGCCAATATCAAAACCCAATCCCTTTCCTTTTATTTTAGGCGAATAACTGTTGTTTTCAAAATCATAGGAAGTTGCAAATGCAGCAGCAACATTATAATCTGAAACTGTGGTTCTTATCGATTCATCGGGCAAAATTTCATAGTTTAGAGTGAGATCTTCCAGATTTTTTACACGAACCGCATCAAAACCTGCTAAGAATTTGATGTTGGTTCCCACGGTCCATCTCAATTCTGAATAGGGAAATAAATCGATGGCTAAATTCACCCCAACTTCGCCCCAATTCATCACATTCAAACTGAACGGTTGAAGTTCATACACTGCCGGCCTCGGAATTCCCTGATTGTCAAAACGTAAATAGTTATCCGCATTCTGAGTTTCCGCATAGGTTCTAAGTCTTGTAAACGCTCCAATGCTAAACCGATTTTCGTTCCAGTTAAACGTATGGGCAAAAGAAGGTCCCATCATTTCCGAACTGAAATGAAGATTTGTGGTATCGTGATTAAAATAATCCAATATTCCTGAAGTATTTTCGCCGGTAATTCCCTCTTTCGGCCTGGCAGAAGGAATGTTATTGGAAAAAATGGAACTCAGAACACTTCGATCCGAAATGTAAATAAAATCGTTTTCTACCGAAAAAGATTCACCAAAAAGATGGGCATCCCAATAATTTTCATTAAAAATTTGCTGCGTAGGAATCTGTCCCACCGCACTGATTCCTGAATATCGGTCATGTCCCATCAATAATGATTCCTGTGCTAAAATATTTATTTTAATACAAAAAAAAATTAAACACAAAATCAAAATTCTTCTCTCCATCATAAACTTCAATTTAAACCGTATTATCCTGATGTAGTTGAAGGGCAAAAATTTTTTCTAAAAATTTCTCTGAATTTATAAGAAAAAATAATTGGAGCTTTACTAATAAATTTTAACGAAAAACTTATCAGAATATTTGAAATTCATTTTGCTTTGTATAGCCAAAGACACCATATTAAAAACTTTCCCAAAAAAAGGAACGAAAAGTTTCATTACGTATGATAACAATGAATATGATACTTTTTATAAAAACATCAAAATTTCTCCCAATACTGAATTTTTATAAAAAAAAATCATTGTTGTCCGATAAAAAATAAACAAATCGAAAAACGCAATATTAATAGGATAAATAAACAGGTCGCTCCTCTGGAGCTTTGTTTTCACTGGCTGATTTTTTTCTATTAACAGTAAAATCCCAACGGGATTAATACAGAACTCCATGAGAGCAAACTGTTAATAGGAATAGTTGCTCCCATAATTAGAGTTCCAAAAGAGCGACCTGTTCATTGTATTTCTAATTTTTATCGGACAACAATGAAAAAAATAGTAGGTTTTGGTAAAGCCTATCCATCTGATATTTTAAAGATATAATTTAAAAATCCTAAAACCCGAAAATCTGTTTCAATTGTACTTCTTCAAAGTCTCCTGATTTTTCGGCTGCCTTTACATCCAGATTTTCTCTTTTGCCGATAATTGCAGTATTAAAAGTCAAAGGTTTTACATTTGAATTGTAAAAACCGGTCAATTTTTCCAGTGTCAGGGCTTGAATTTCTTCATACAAATCTTTTCGGATGTCGTAACTGATTCCCAGTTTTTGCAGGTTGAGATAGTTGAAAAAGATATTCGTTCTTTTGATTCTTCCCGATGCAATCTGCTTTAATGCTGCTTTTTTGGAACCTTCAAACTGGAGTTCGATTTGCGGAAGTTCATTCATTAAATCCGCCATGGTTTCCACAGCAATCATCAATTTATCCGGCTGTGTTCCGATATAGGTCGTTACATAATCCGGATGCCCGATTCTCGCATTATTTTGATATGAAACATACGCAGAATACGCCAGGCTCTTGCTTTCCCGGATTTCCTGAAATACGATGGAAGAAAGTCCACGCCCGAAATATTCATTGAAAACACTGATCTTTCCGAAATTTTTCACCTCCACATCAAAACCTTTCGCCACTTTGCTCATTTCCATCTGCACCATATCGTAATTGGCAAAGAAAACCTTTCCTAAAGTTTCGGGTTCCGGGTAAATTTTAGGTTGCGGAATTGATTGTAACTGAGGCGTGATATAAGGATGAATTTCATTTTTAAACGCATCAAAATCCCTTCCGTAAAAGAAAATCTGATAATTATAATCGAAAATGGTTTTCATTTTTTCGGTTAATTCTTCACAACGGATTTGCAGTAAACGTTGTTCCGAAATTACATCTGTTGTGCGTGAAAAAGGTCCTGTTTTCGCATAATTAATCAGCGCATTCATAATTTTGGTTTTGTCCTTTTTCATTGCGGCACGGCTTTCCAAAATGGTTTGCACATAATCGCTGTACACCTGCTGATCCGGAACTGCATTTTTCAGCCAGTGATGCAACAAATCAATACCTTTCGGAAGATCATGTTCCAAACCGGAAAGCGAAATCATGAGTTGATCCTGTGTTGTTTTGAAATCGTTGGAAATACCTATTTTAAAGAATTCTTCCTTCAATTTTTGTGGTAAAAAACGATCGGTTCCCAAATATTGAAGGACAAAAGTTGAAAGAGAAAGTTCTTTGTCATGATCGCTTCCGAAAGGGAAAATAAAGTAAACCTGCGCAATATCGTTGTAATTATTTTTTACAAAACTCAACGTTTTTCCATCGAGTTTATCGGTGTGAATTTCTTCCTGATAATTGATAAATTCCGGTTCAACATCCATACTTGGTTCATGTAACACCTCTTTCAAAAATTCAGATTGGGCATCCCGGTTAAGTTTTACAGGGGTAATTCCGGGATTTTCTACACGAATGAGGTTCTCGTTTTCGCCTTTTTCTTTGTAAACGACCACATAATTGTCTTTAAAAAAATCCTGCGCAAAAGCGACAATTTCTTCTTTTGTAATGCTTTCATATTGCGGCATTTCGTTGATTTCCTGCTCCCAACTTCTGCCTTTTATATAGGTGTCATACAGCGTTGATGCCAATCCATCTGCGGTTTCCCAAGTTTTCAGCCGCTGGATTTTAAAATCATTAATAATGGCTGGAATCATCCAGTCCGGAAAATCCCCTTTTTTAATCAGATCGATTTGTTCCAGCATCATGGCAATTCCATCATCCAGAGTCTGATTTTCTTTGGGAACGGCGACCATTGAAATATATCCGTAATTTTTAAATCCCACCGAAAATCCCTGTGCAAAAAGCATTTTCTGCTGTTGATTAATATTCAGATCCAGAAGTCCGGCTTCACCGCGATTGCTGAGAATATTGGCAATAACATCGGCAAACATTGCTTCTTTTGTCCCGTAACTATCAGTTCTCCAAGCAATTTGCACTCTCGGAATCGTTGGGCTTTTTACGGTTCTGGAAGTGATTTTTTCTAAAGGTTTTTCGGCTATTTTCGGCTTTTCGGGAAGTTTTTTATATTCAAATGTTCCGAAATAACGGTCAATCAACTGTATGGTTTCATCAAACTGAAGATCACCTACCAAAACCAAAGCATAATTATTGGGCACATAGAAATCGGAAAAATACTGATGAATCGCTTTCATGGAAGGATTTTTCAAATGTTCCGCTTTGCCCAAAGTGGTTTGCTGACCATTGGGATGCACCGGAAAAAGAAGTTCCATCAATGCATAATTTACCAAGCGGGAATCGTTGTCCTGCGCGCGATTGAATTCCTCATAAACAGATTCCAGTTCAGTATGAAAAAGGCGCAGCACAAGAGATGAAAAACGTTCTTTCTCGATTTTCAGCCATTTTTCAAGTTCGTTGGCGGGAATATTATTTTTGTAAACGGTTTCATCCAGCCAGGTATGCGCATTGGTTCCGGTTGCCCCAAGTGAAGAAATCAGTTTATCATATTCATTGGCAATGGCGAGTTTGCTGGCTTCCTGAGAAACTTCATCAATTTTACGATAAATGATTTTTTTCTTTTCGGAATCCAGTTCTGCTTTGTGCTGCTCGTATAATTCGGCAATCTGGTTGAGAAGAATTCGTTCCTGTTCCCAATTTGCAGTACCGATTTTGGTGCTTCCTTTAAACATCATGTGTTCAAGATAATGCGCCAAACCTGTGTTATCAGAAGGATCGTTATTACTTCCGGTTCGTACCGGAATATAGGTTTGAATTTTCGGAGCATCGAAATTTTGTGCAAGGAAAACTTTTAGTCCGTTTTTCAGTATATACGTCCGGACATGATTTTCATCGTGGGAAACTTCGGTGTATTCATATCCGTTTATGTCGGTAAATTTTTGTGTTTTGAATAATGGATTCTCGGTTTCTGAAAGAGGTTCTACATTCATATTTAAGCGGCAGAAAGCCGGTATTTAAAATTAAAATCTTCACTTCCGGAACAAACAGAAGTGAAGATAAAGGTATTAAAAAACTTTTTATTTGAACGGATATTTTTGAAGCAGTGCCTGAAGAATTGCCCAGGTTTCGGCATCAACCAGACCGTCATATTTTGATGGACGGAAGTGATACTGAAATGCTTCTACTGTTTTTTTGGTCGCATCATCATAGGTTCCGGAAGGTACAATTCCGTACCCGAATTTCTTAAGATCCGACTGCAACACGTAAATTGAAGATGGCTGCTGCATTTCATAGGTAAGATCCTTGTTTAAAGCCTGATTGTAAAAATTTTGTTTGGTTGCTTCATCATACCACATTCCTACTCCATATTCGTCGTACAATCTTTTCCATGGGAACTGAGGTCCCGGATCCTGTTTACGAGTGGGTGCAATATCCGAATGCGCCAGAATATTGGTAGGCGGAATATTGTATCTCGTTACAATATCTTTTACCAAAGCGGCTACTTTTTTGTACTGTTGATCGCTGTATGGAGGAAATACTTTTGTTCCTGTAGCATCGGTGGTATATCCGGCATTCACAATTTCGATGCCGATGGAAGTATCGTTTAGCTGGGAATCGTTTCTCCATTGGCTGATTCCTGCATGATACGCTCGTTTGTTTTCATCCACCAACTGATAAATCTCCTTGTCATCCAAATCATTCACCAGATAATGGGCACTCACGCTCTGTTCGGTAAGGACACGAACCGATTTATCTTCATCCAAAGCGGTATAATGAAGAATCACATAACGCTGACGGAAATTTTGTCCCATTGAAGGAAAATAAGTTTTCACCACGCTATAGCCTGACGGTTTTGCTCCTACAATCGAACCATAACTGATGGTATTATTATTTTTGGAAATATCTGCAATATTATAGCGATAAAAATCTTCATTGTTTTCATGCAGTACCTTTGGTTTTGTTTCTTCATCGCTTTTAAAATTGGCCGGTTGATGATGCTCAACAGGTTTAGGCAATGATTTTGTAACTTTTTTTTGAGATCCGCATGAAATCGCGACTACACTTAAACTGATGATATATAAATAATTACGAAAAATATTCATTTTATTACGTTTTGAAGAGACAAAAATACAAATAAATTTTCGAGATTTTATTTGGTACATAACCAAAACTATCCTATATTTGCACTCGCAATTACAGAAAAGACGATCCTTAAAAAATTGCAAGGAGGGTTGCCGGAGTGGTTAACGGAGCAGTTTGCTAAACTGTCGACGCGAAAGTGTCGCAAGGGTTCGAATCCCTTACCCTCCGCACCAAAATTTCGGGGTGTAGCGTAGCCCGGTCATCGCGCCTGGTTTGGGACCAGGAGGTCGCAGGTTCGAATCCTGCCACCCCGACTTTTAAAAAAATTCCTTCGGGAATTTTTTTTTACACATCACACTTTTAGGGTGCGTAGCTCAGCTGGATAGAGCATCTGCCTTCTAAGCAGACGGTCACAGGTTCGAATCCTGTCGCGCTCACAATCTATGAATAGAGACTTTACAAGAATTTGTGAAGTCTTTTTTTATCTAGATAACATAATATTTAAAAATTTCTCAAATCCTTTCGCTTACAAAACAGTTGTAAGTAACTCTATTTCAAAAAACAATTTTGAACTTTAATGGGACAGTAATGTTGTAACACGAAGAAATGAAGAGTATTAAGATGTAAAAATCAATAATTCTGATTAGAGCTTTTCTTAATGACCCTTCACTTCTTACGTTTACCGATGAAGTGCGTCCCGAAGCCGGCAAACCATTACCCAATTAATAAAGAATGGGAATCCAAAAAATGATGATGATTTCCGGGGATAAGCAAAGTATTTCTGAAAACATTGCCAAAGAAATTGGCATTACGGAAGTTCACGGCGGATGTTAGCCTGAAGACAAACTCAAAATTCTGAAAAGTATGCCTGACGAATTTCGTTCGGTCGTAATGGTGGGTGATGGCGTGAACGATGCACCCTCGTTAACCGTTGCCGATGTAGGCATTGCGATGGGAGCTAAAGGATCGAGTGCCGCCAGCGATTCGGCAGATGTTGTGATTTAAGAGACAATCTGCAAAAAGCGAGTGATACCATTCTCATTTCCAAAGAAACGATGAAGATTGCCAATCCGTTTTTATTGGCATTGCCATATGTACCTGCTGATTTTTTACCGGCATTGATTGGGGCCGAATTGCAGGAAATGGTGGATGTGATTTTCCATTACCTCGGCATTAAGGGCTTTGAAGGACCGGATATAACAATTTAAGTATAATGGGCTACATGAATAAATAGACCATTATGTAAAGATAAAATGACTATTTCAACTTTGTTGTAGCCATTTTTGACCCATCTAAATAGCCATCCTTTAATTTAACATCAACTACCTGATTATGTGACAAATAAATATAAAAAACCATCAAAAAAACTTGTGCTAATTACAGAAAATTGTACTTTTTGAATAAAATATAGCAAAACGTTAGGCAAAATAAAAGTACTTCGGGGACTGAAAAGAAAACTTCCGGAAAATGTTTTAAATGGATATGAATACGTTCTTAAAACTTACCTCAAGCTTACTCAAGAAAGCGGTACAAAAATAGTCTTCACGAATCATAGGTTGCATGCATTGCGAAAGCGAAATCTGGAAAGAATGACGAGTTTGGGACAAAAATAGCGTTTTGATTTAGCCCGCTAAATCTGCAAACATGAAGCAAAAAAATTTGTTACAGGCTCTAAGAAAATTAATTTTCTTAATTTTAGGCATCAAAAAATATCTATGATCGATAAGATTAATGTGCGCGTGTACGCTGCTGTAATAAAAGACCGAAAAGTATTGGTACTGTATGAAGAATATGCCGGAGATCACCTGATGAAACTTCCTGGCGGAGGTTTGGAATTTGGGGAAGGAACCATAGAATGCCTGCAAAGAGAATTCGGGGAAGAACTGAATGTTCAGGTGCGAGTGATCGAACATCTGTACACGCAGGAAGATTTTCTGACTTCAAGATTCCGGGAAAATGAACAACTGCTGACCATATATTATGTGGCAGAAATTATTGATGAAAACGAGTTCTTAATCTTAGATCCGTGCATTGAAAAAATTGACTGGATTCCTATTGACCAACCGGAAAATCCTTTTGAGCTTCCGATTGATAAAATCGCATTTGAAAAATTGAAAGAAAAATTCAAAGCATAAAAAAAGCGCATAAAATAATGCGCTTTTCTGTATCATATTAATCTTTCGGAACTTTAAAATCCAAATATCCTTCATAAGGTTGCAAATAACCGGAGTTCCAGTTCGATTGCAGAAGCGATTCCAAAAATTCGTCGGTTCTATCTATATGCGGATTGTATGGCGTTTTCAGGCTGATGTCTGCCATATTTCCTTTCACATTCCACCAAAAAGCAGACCAACCTCCGCGAAGTTCTTTGATGATTTCATACACCGTTTTTCCGGTTGCCCGATTCATTAATTTTGCAAAAACACGACCTTCTGTTGTGGTTAAATCCCGAAGCTGAGTTTCATATTGATTGGCCAGTTCTTCCTGACGCTGGCGTACATATTTTCTTTTTATATCGCTGTCCATGGTTTCCATCTGATGATGAATTTCCCGGTACTGATCTAGTGCTTCTAAAAACAGAGGATATACCCGGTACAGTTTTTTATTGATGAAAAAAAAGTAATTCCGATCTAACTGATTATTGAATCTTGGTTTCTGCACCAGTTTCAATTCATCCATTACCACTACTGTTTCGCCATTTATATCATAAATTTTCGCTTTCTGGCGTTGATCGTAATAATATTTTTGTCCAAATTCATCAACCCTCAATTCATCTTTAGGATATTCACTCAGCGGTTTTGCAATTACCGAATCTTTCTGGGCAAACGAAAAAACACCCAAAAACAGCAATACTATAGAAAAGATTCTCTTAAAAATCATTACTTTTGACATCATTAATTCAACTCTATTACGCTTCAAAAATTATTCCTTTCTCTATGAAATTTGAAAAGAAATCCCTTAAATTCTTAGAAGAGTACTTAAACACTTCATCACCAACAGGATATGAACATTCCGGACAAAAAGTTTGGATGAACTATATTGAACCTTATGTAGACCGAATCGAGGTAGATTATTACGGAACCTGCTACGGAATTATCAATCCCGATGCCGAATTTAAAGTCGTTATCGAAGCACATGCCGATGAAATCTCTTGGTACGTAAATTACATCACGGATGATGGTTTAATTTATGTCATCAGAAACGGTGGCTCCGACCAGATGATTGCGCCTTCAAAAGTGGTTCATATACACGGTGAAAAAGGTGTGGTAAAAGGTGTTTTCGGTTGGCCAGCCATTCATACAAGAGGCGTGAATTCCAATGAGCCCGTTCCGAAAATTGAAAACATTTTCATCGATTGTGGGGCTACCACCAAAAAAGAAGTGGAAGATTTAGGAATTTTTGTCGGCTGTATGATTACTTATCCCGATGAATTTTTCGAAATGAATGACCGTTACTTTGTTTGTCGTGCTTTAGACAACCGAATTGGCGGTTTCATGATTGCAGAAGTAGCTCGGCTTTTAAAGCAAAACAAGAAACAACTGCCATTTGGACTGTATATTACCAATTCCGTGCAGGAAGAAGTCGGATTATACGGCGCAGATATGATTGCCGATTCCATAAAACCGAACATCGCCATTGTAACCGATGTTACGCATGATACCACAACGCCAATGATCGACAAAAAGAAAGAAGGCGACCAAAAATGTGGGGACGGTCCTGTTGTATTTTTCGCACCAAGTGTTCATCATAATATCCGTGAATTAATTATCAATACGGCAAATACAAAGAAAATTCCTTATCAAAGAGCAGCGGCAAGTCGTGCAACAGGAACGGATACGGATGCTTTTGCCCATTCCAATGGTGGAGTTCCGAGTGCATTGATTTCACTGCCTTTGAGATATATGCATACTACGGTGGAAATGGTTTCCAAAGAAGATGTAAGAAATGTAATCCAACTGATCTACGAAACGCTACTGAAAATAGAACCGGATATGAAACTGAAGTACCATTGAAGAAAGACAAGGAAAAAGAAGAAAGAGCACAGAAAAAGCACGACTTTGAATTCTAATTCCTGAATTTACTTTGAATATTGATTTTTAAACATCACATTAGCAATATGAAAACAAAACTAATCGCCCCCTCTTTACTTTCCGCAGATTTTGGAAATCTGCAGCTCGACATCGAAATGCTTAACCGTTCGCAGGCGGATTGGATTCACGTGGATGTAATGGATGGAAGATTTGTCCCCAACATTTCCTTCGGATTTCCCGTTATGAAAACCGTGCAGCAGCATACCCGCAAATTTGTGGATGTACACCTGATGATTGTGGAACCTGAAAAATATGTAGAGGAATTTGTAGAAGCCGGAGCGGATTTGGTTTCGGTACAATATGAAGCGTGCGTTCACCTTCACAGAACCATCCATCAGATTCAGGATAAAGGAGCAAAAGCCGGCGTGGTTTTAAATCCATCCACCCCTGTTCTTCTTTTGGAAGACATCATCCGGGATGTGGATTTGGTTTTACTGATGAGTGTAAACCCCGGATTTGGCGGACAAAAATTCATTGAACATACCTATCGCAAAATTGCAGAAACCAAGGATCTGATTCTTTCCAGCAATTCCACCGCATTAATTGAAGTAGATGGTGGTGTAAATCTGGACAATGCTTCAAAATTATTTGATGCCGGAGCCGACGTTCTGGTTGCCGGAAATGCCGTTTTCTCCAGTGAAAATCCGGAAAGAACCATTGAACTTTTAAAAATTTGATTTTAATTATACTTCACTGATACAAAAAATCCTGACACTTTCTGTCAGGATTTTTTTATATTTATCTTCTTGGGGGTTAAAATTTCTATTTGAATAGATTTTTTAATACGCAAAATATGTTATTTAGTTTTGTCCAAAAAACAAATACTCCTCACTTTACTTCCAGATTCATTTAGGAAATAACCTTCCAATACAAGATGTTTATTGTCCACATTAATTATATTAAAATAACCCGGACCATAAGAAATCATGTTTTCTTTTTCTCCAGTTAGCGGATCTTTTTCCCATGAATAAGTATACTTGAATGTTGCAGGATCACTGTCTCCGCAGGAGTATTGGGTAAATTTGTTCCTTTTTGCTTTAAACTCATAAATTTCTTCACCGCTACTGCATCCTTCATATAGATTTGCAGGATTCTCTTGACTCTCAAATTCATTAAAACTTCCTTTGTACAATCCTACTACTTTCCATTGACCATCCAAACGGTCTTCATTAATTTTTCCGTTGGCTTTTTTTACGGTCCAATCAATCGTATGTACGGTTGTTTTTACTGCACCTACAGCAACTTTCCCTGCTGTTTTCACCACTTTTGCAGCAGTGCTTACAATACAGGATTGTAATAAAAATATAAATGATACGGAGAGAATAACTTTTTTCATTGATGAATAATTTTCTCCAAAGTTACTAAAAAACTTGATTGAAATTCTATATCTGTCAAGTATGCTTAAACACTTTAAAAACATAAGTCATAAAAAAAACCTCAATCAAATAAATGATTGAGGTTAAAAAAAAACTGGCGGCGACCT
>DALZZF010000028.1:0-18301 GCA_031987605.1 Bergeyella sp.
AAATCCATCTCAAAAGAGCTATAAAATTTTTAGCAATAAAATTTAAATAGGCTCTTAAAAATCCATAAATATTTAGCATCAAGATGGTTAGAATCATTCTGTTTTTTGTTTCTTTTTTCTCATCCGGAATTCTGTATTCGCAACAGAATAACGAGTTCAGAGAGGTGAAGGAATACTATGATTATCAGCGTAATATGCTTTCAGAAGCCTTTCGAAGAGAAGCTTTGAAAACAAAAAATAACGACGCGCTGAACCAAATGAATTTGGACTATGAAGAATTTATGGTGAAACTGGACAGCATACAAAATGTCGCGATGCTTTCAGCCCTTATTAAAGTAAAAAACCGAGAAGATTTAGCCCGGATTAAAAAACAAAATCAGGAACAGATTGATCCGCTTTCAATGCAGGAAATTCCGGCTGAATATCCCGGTGGAATTGATACGCTGCGAAAACAGGTTGCCGCTATTTTTTATTATGATGCAGTCAATACCCAAATACCGAAAATCTCCACCAATATTAACTTTGTTGTGGAAGAAGACGGAAGTATTTCCACGGTACGTGCCGATGGTGAAAATTTTACTTTTAACCGGCAGGCAGAAATTGCGGTATATATGCTTCCGGAAAAATTCAATCCCGCAAAACAGGACGGTAAAAATATCCGGTATGGTTTCCGTATTCCTTTAACCATGCGCTTTGAATAATTTTAAAATTTAACATTCTGATAAGAATTTTCAAGTCCGAAAGCGATTATATTTGCGAAAAATTTCTACATGCGAAAAATTTTATTTCTGTCTGCGTTTGCTATTTCTTTGCTTGCGAATGCACAAACTACGGAAGATTCTCAGGAATCAACATCCTCTGTTTCCGAAAGGAAAAATGACATTATGCTGGATCCTATTACCCTGATTGGTGCGCCGGCCATTAACATTAGTTACGAACGCCTTCTCAGTGAACAGTTTGGGGTGGGTTTTCAGGCAATACAATATCTGGGCAACCGCAATATTGATGACGATGATGATTTGAGCTTCGGACAATATTCTCCCTATTTCAGAATGTATTTTGGCAGAAAATATGCAGCAGGGTTTTTCGTAGAGGCTTTTGTTCCGATTACTACCACAAAATATTACGAATATCATTACTATTCAAATGATTCCGGAATGTACGGATATGAAAATCGGGAAGAAAAGAACGTTACAACACCGGGAGTTGGTGTTGGATTTGGAGGTAAATGGCTGACCAGAAGTAATATTCTTTTTGAATTGAGTTTTGGAATTGCAAGACGATTCGGGAATACGGATTACACTTCAGATGTTACGGCAAAATGGATGACAGGAATTGGGTATCGATTTTAATAATCAAAAAGACAGATTATAGAAACAAAAAGGTTTAGTTTTGCACTGAACCTTTATTTTTTATGTTTACCGACGAATATTTTATGAAAATCGCGCTACAGGAAGCGCAAACCGCCTTTGAAGAAGACGAAATTCCTGTGGGATGTATTATCGTTTTTGATAACAGGATTATCGCCCGGGCTCACAATCTTACGGAAAAACTTACCGATGTTACCGCTCATGCGGAAATGCAGGCGATTACTTCAGCTGCCAATTTTCTGGGCGGAAAATATCTTCAAAATTGCACCATGTATGTTACGCTGGAGCCATGCGTGATGTGTGCCGGAGCACTGAACTGGTCTCAGATTTCCAAAGTAGTAATCGGTGCGCGGGACGAAAAACGCGGGTTCATCAATAAAGGACTTTCTCTGCACCCGAAAACAGAAGTGGTTTCAGGAATTATGGAAATGGAATGTTCTTCTCTGATTCTGGATTTTTTTAAAAATAAAAGGTAAACACAAAGGATTTATGGGGTGGGGCGCTCCGGAGGAGCGCTATCTTTACCAAACGAGATGGAAAACTTTGAAAAATTTTTCAATCAATCGCGAGCATTACAAATCTCTCCCCAAAAAATAAAGACCTTTCAAAGTGTGAAGGCGGTCTCCGATTTGTATTTTGTTTGTTAATGGCTTATAAACATGGGAAACGCCTCCTGTCGCCACTACAAAACAATCATCCTGAACTTCTTCATTAATGCGGTCGATAAATCCTTCCACCATTCCGAGATATCCATACACCATTCCGCTCTGCATACAGGAAATGGTATCCAAACCTAAAACTGATTTTGGTTTTACCAGTTCAATTTCCGGAAGTTGTGCGGTATCATGAATTAAACTGTTCAAAGAAGTAATGATTCCCGGAGCAATGATTACGCCTAAAGTCTCTCCGTTTTCATCAATGCAGCTTGCGGTAAGTGCTGTTCCGAAATCAAGAATAATTTTTTTCTTTCCAGGATAAAGATAATGTGCCGCCACAAGATTTGCATAAATATCGGTTCCCATTTGTCTGGATTTAGGCTGAACATCCGACAGCGTATTACGATCCACAATTACCGGTGGCATTTTGTGAATTCTTTTAATAGCGCTGCTAACCACTTTTGTCAATTGGGGAACTACAGAACCGATTATGATTTTGTCAATACTTGCGGTGTCCACCTTGTAGGTTTGGTACAACATCAGAAACTGCACATACAGTTCATCGGTAGTTTTGTAGGGTTTGGTGTTCAGCACCCAGGAAATATCGCAGTTGTCGCCGTTAAAAAGTCCGAAACGGATATTGGTATTCCCGATATTGATAACAATGGAATTCATTTTTCTGGAGAAGTATTTTGCTTTTGTACAATCAGTTGTTTTAACTGTTCCCGGGTTTGCGGCCATTCTTCATCAATGAAACTGTAATATTTGGAGTTTCTTATCACACCGTTGTCGCGAATCATTTCATTGCGGAGCGTCCCTTCATACTGGGCTCCAATTTTTTCGATGGCTTTTTGGGAACGGATATTTTTTTCATCTGTTTTAATGCAAACACGAACCGTTTTCAGTATTTCAAAACAATAGGAGAGCAGAGCAAGTTTTGCCTCGGGATTTACGCTTGTTCCCCAATATTTTGGTTCATACCAGGTTGCTCCTATTTCCAGATTTCTGTTTTTCTGATCCATTTCTATTAATGAAGTTGAACCCAGAATTTTTCCTGTTTTTTTATTCCGAATGGTAAAAGTAAGCCAGATTCCTTCTTTTTTAAATTGAAGGTATTTCTTCAGAATTTCCTCAATCCGTGCTTTACTGCTTCCGTCGTATACATAATGTGTCCAGATTTCCGGATGTCCGGTGGCGATAGTTACAAGCTCCGGAATATGTTTTTCTTCCAGTGGTTCCAGCAGAAGCGTATCGGTTTCCAGAATTTGGATTTGGTCTTTCCAGTCCATTTATTTTATTTCAACAAGATTATCGTTAGGGTTAACATCGGCCAGTCTTTGTGAAAAATCAATTCCCAAGGCGGAAATTTCACTTTTTGTATAAGGCACGGTAAAGGTGTATTCCTTTTGTGTCCACGGCCAATACGCCAGCGTTTTGAAATCGCCGTAAATATCTTTTGATTTCCAGGTATGCGTCATATTCAACGGAATCTGATAGTTAATGACTTCTTTGTTTTTTGTTAAAACTGAAAAATCAACAGGCATCGGAATTCCGCCCTTGTTTTCAAGAGTAATGGAGGTGGAATCTGTTCCGTATTCTACATGTTTTACAGCATAATCAATGTTTTTTGTAGTATTAATCCAGTAATGCTGAAACCATTTAAGATCCATTCCTGAGATTTTCTGGGCAATATGAAGGAAATCGCGATCGGATGGATGTTTCATTTTCCACTTGGCAAAGAATTCTTTCAAGGTTAATGAAAGATTTTGTTCCCCCATAATATATCCCAGCTGCACCAAAAACAATTCGCCTTTTACATAACTTGCAAATGAATAGGCGGTTCCGTTGTCATGATGATCGGCCAGCCATGAAGCAGGCTCTTCCAAACCTCCTTTTGTAAAGCGTACATAGCTGTTGATGCTGTTGATAAAAGGATTCGCAGCAGGAGCTGAAGGCGGAAAAAGCTGATACATCACCAAATCTTCGGCATAACTGGTAAAACCTTCATCCAACCACGGTTTTGTGCTTTCATTGGTGGCAATCATTTGTTGAAACCAAGAATGTCCTCCTTCATGAACCATCAATCCGACCAAACCTTCCAGACTTGTGGCGTTCCCCACAATCATGGTGCACATTCCATATTCCATTCCTCCGTCGCCACCCTGAATAAAGGAATAGGTAGGGTAAGCATATCTTCCGAAAGTGGCATTCATCAGTTGGAAAAATTTAATTGCGTAAGGCTTACTTTCCGCCCAGAGTTTGGTTTTTTCGGATTTCTGATAAACAAAATAGACTTTCGGTCCGTCGAGAACAGGAAAGGATTCTACACTGTAATCGCGATCTGCTGCCCAGGCAAAATCCAGAATATTTTTAGCATTCCATTTCCATATTGCTTTTCCGTTTTCATCGGTTTTAATGGTGGCATTGCTGTCGTATCCTTTTACTTCTTTAGGGTTTTGAAGAACACCTCCCGCTCCGATTACATACTCCGGATTGATTTTAATAGTAACATCGAAATCGGCAAAAGGTGCATGAAATTCTCTTCCTACATAATCAAATGTTGCCCATCCATCGTAATCATATTCGGCGATTTTAGGGTACCATTGCGTCATGGTCATATCAATTCCTTCGCGGTTGTTTCTTCCACTGCGGCGAATTTGGTTGGGAATAGTGGAGTTCCATTCCATGGAAATTTCTGTGGAAGAATTAGGAGCCAAAGGACGATTGAGGTATACTTTCATAATGGTTTCCTGAATTTCAAATTTCAGTTCCTTGCCATTTTGCTTTATCCAGTGAATGTTCTGTTCGCCTTCTTCACCTTCCGGAATGGAGGCCAGCCTTGAAATTCCGTTTTGCTGCAATCTTCCGTCTCCGTTTTTCCCTTGTGATGCGACACGCTGATCCATCATTGAACCGGGCTTAAAGGCATTCCAGTACAAGTGGAAATAAATTACACTCAGTTGATCGGGTGAATTATTGGTGTACGTGATATTCTGTTTTCCTTTGTAAGTGAAATTTTCAGCATCTACATCAATATCCATTTTATACTGTACATGCTGCTGATAATAGCCTTGTTGCTGTGCGCTGAATAATAGGGAAATCAACGAGAAAAGCAGGAAAAGTCTTTTATTCATCATGGATTCGGTTTGTTTTAAAGCCCGAAAGATAAGCATTTTTTTAAAAAAGAAGCCTCGAAAACTTTTTCGAGGCGGTGTATTCTTTATTTATTGGCTGGAGTGTTTTTGGTACTTTCCATAATTTTCTCAAGAATGTTATAGGTAATCATATAGGTTGGTTTTACACCGGTTAAGCCCAGTCCTCCCGAAGAAAGTGTGCTTCCGGTTTCCAACGGATTGTCGGATGCGTAATAGGCATACATGACAAAAAGATCCGGCGAAATGTGGTGACGGATTTTGGAAGCAACCTGAATTGCTTTTTGGTAATGAGCACCTTCCATTTCCAGACCGATGGTTTTCCACGAAGTGTTCATGAAATACAAAAGAATGTCTTTATTTTGAAGGGAAGTTCCCAAAACCGTAACCATGGGACCTTCATATGCTTTTATCTCATCATCCTGAAAATCATTCAGGCTTAATCCGTTTTCAAAAGGGTAATTATCTGCTGTTCCTTCAAAAATATGGGCGGTCGGAATCATGATATCTCCTTTTTGCCCGGTAAGAATTCCGGCTTTTCCCATGATGGATATGGATTTTACTTTCATGGTGTATACTTTTCCTTCAAATTCATAAGGACGTAAAAGTTCATCCATAATTTCATAGGCCTGTTCTCCAAAAGCATAATCGAAAACGAGCACCACATCGTCTCCTGAAAATTTTGTAGAGGCAAATGGAGTGTTTTTAAGGTCTGTTTTACTAAGGTCGATAATTTGAACATCAATATTGCTTCCGCTGTCATCATCAATGTAAATTAGACCCTGTTTTAAAGAATGGTCGAGAATTTTATCCTGCAAAGATTTCTTGTTGCTTATTTCTTCATAAAGGGAATAATCAACTTCTTTCGTATTTTTTTTACCAAGTGCTGCGTTGGCGTACAGCATATTTTTAACGGAATGCATATTGGCGGAAATAATGTGCAGCGGACGCATGTGCAGATCGTTTTTTGCCAATACATCTTTTACTTTGTTTGCCCATTTTTCACCAAAAAAGTGATGCCCGATTCTTTCACGGAGAATGGCACTGAAGAATACTTCTCTTTCCCGTATATCCTGAAGATCATCCAGACTTGCTTTTCCAAGGTGGTAAATAATTTTGAAAAGACGATCCGGATTATTATCGTCGCTGAAACTGTTGTACGCTTTTAAGGTTTCATCAAAAGTTCTTCCCAAAAGAGAGGAAAGATGAATCAGCGCTACTTCTTTTTCTTTTCTGCTGAATTTTTTTTCTTCCAATGCAACGGAACTGATGATTTGCCATGCACGCGTTGGTTTGTATTCCTCATCGGAAATATAACCGAGTTCGCGGATTTTATCAGCTTCTATATAAAGGAAGGTAAGGTGCGTAAGGATGTCGTAAATTTCGGAACGCCCGAGAAGCACTTCAATGTTCATCTGGTTCTCGTCAATACGATAGCAGTTTCGTCTTCGTTTTTTCGGTACGATTACTTCAAAACTTCCTTTATCGAATCCTTCATCCGAAGTTAAATGGACAAAAGCGGTTTCCTCAATTCCTTCCGGAAGGCGATCCAAAACATAAAGAAGTCCATCCAGCTCAATTTTATTGGGGATTCCCATGGAACCATAAATTTCGGGCGCGATGGTCATCAGCAGTTTTCTCAATGTTTCTCCGGAAACTCCGGCCGGTTTGAAAAATCCCCTGTAGAAAAGGTGGCGCATCGTTACATATAGTCTTTCAATTGCTTCTGTTGTTTCTCTTGCTCTGGAGTTTACCATAAATTTTGATTTTAGAAAAGTGGGCGAAATTACGAAAATCTTTTGATTTACACAAGTTTAGCCTTGCAAGATTACTGTATTCACCGGGTTTTTGCATTACCCGAAAGTGAATTTTTCTTTATTTTTAGTTGAATGGTTTTTATGAAATATGAGTTATATCATTCCTTTTATTTTACCCCTAAAAAATTTGGGGCAAACGGTGGTGTTTCATAAATTTTTGTACATTTGCCCTACAAAAAACAAACCTGTATGTCATTATTAAGATTTCAAGCATTAAATGAGCTTCTTTTTAAGAATTTCAGAAAAGAAAACGCCGTAGAAATTCCTGCAAAACTTTCAGAAATTTTCTGCGAAAATGTTTTCTCTGAGGAAACCATGAGAGGATACCTTACCAAAGAAGCGTATGGCTCTATTCAGGATGCCATTAAAAAAGGAACTAAAATTCAGAGACATATTGCCGATCAGGTTGCCGTTGCGATGAAAGATTGGGCACTCTCAAAAGGGGTAACACACTATACACACTGGTTTCAACCTTTAACAGGAGCTACTGCTGAAAAACACGATTCTTTCTTTTCACCAATTGAAGGAGGAAGAGCGATTGAACGTTTCAGTGGCGGAATGCTGATTCAGCAGGAACCGGATGCTTCTTCCTTTCCAAATGGAGGAATCAGAAATACCTTCGAAGCAAGAGGTTATACCGCATGGGATCCTACATCTCCTGCCTTTATTATGGGGACTACATTGTGTATTCCATCCATTTTTATTTCATATACAGGAGAAACTTTGGATTATAAAGCGCCACTACTCCGTGCATTAAATGCAGTAGATGAAGCAGCAACAGATGTTTGCAAAGCATATTTTGATAAAAATGTTTCAAAAGTAACCGCAACTTTAGGTTGGGAGCAGGAATATTTTCTTGTTGATTTAGCTCTGCATCAAAGCCGTCCCGATCTTGTAATGACAGGAAAAACACTTTTAGGACATGCTCCGGCAAAAGGACAGCAGTTGGATGACCATTATTTCGGATCCATTCCAACCCGGACCATGAACTTTATGAAAGATCTGGAAGTTGAGTGCATGAAACTGGGAATTCCTGTAACAACACGACACAACGAGGTTGCTCCGAATCAGTTTGAACTTGCACCGATGTTTGAGGAAGCCAATGTTGCAGTAGATCATAATTCACTTTTGATGGATTTGATGGGAAGAATTGCCAACAAACATCACTTTAAAGTTTTATTCCACGAAAAACCATTTGCAGGAGTAAACGGAAGTGGAAAACACAATAACTGGTCTTTAAGCACAGATACCGGAGAAAACCTTTTAAGCCCGGGAAAAAATCCAAAGAAAAACCTTCAGTTTCTTACTTTCTTTGTCAATACACTGAAAGCCGTTAATGATTATGCAGATTTATTGCGCGCAAGTATTGCTTCCGCAAGCAACGATCACCGTTTGGGAGCCAATGAAGCACCGCCTGCCATTATTTCGGTTTTTATCGGAAGTCAATTAACAAGAGTTTTGGATGAGCTTGAAAAAGTGACCAACGGAAAACTTTCACCGGAGGAAAAAACAGAGCTTAAACTGAATGTTGTAGGTAAAATCCCAGAAATTTTGCTGGATAATACCGACAGAAACAGAACATCACCTTTTGCATTTACCGGAAACAAATTTGAAATCAGAGCTGTAGGTTCAACGGCAAACTGCGCGGAACCGATGACGGTAATGAATGCGATCATGGCTAAACAGCTAAAAGATTTTAAAGTTGAGGTTGATGCACTTATCGAAAAGAAAGGTCTTAAAAAAGACGAAGCCATTTTCAATGTCCTGAGAGAATACATCAAACAGTCCAAAAATATTATGTTCGAGGGCGACGGATATTCCGGAGATTGGGAAAAAGAAGCGAAGAAAAGAGGTCTCAGTAATTTAAAAACGACGCCGGAAGCGCTGAAAAGAGAATTGGATAAGAAATTCGTAGATCTGTATGCGGATCTTGAAATTTTCTCTCACCGCGAATTTGAGGCGAGAAATGAAATTAAGCTGGAAAAATATTCAACCGTGATTGATATTGAAGCAAGAGTTTTGGCAGATATCGCAAGAAACCACATTATTCCTGCCGCCTTGAAATATCAGAACAGATTGATTGACAATGTGAAAGGGCTGAAGGATATTTTCCCGGATAAGGAATTTAAAGTTTTGGCAAAAGAGCAGCTTAGCCTTATCAGCCAGATTTCTGAAAATGTTTCGAGAATCAAACTTGGAGTGGATGAACTTCTGGAAGCGAAAGAAAAAGCACGTGCAGTAAGTGATTCTCAAAAACAGGCAGAAGCGTATTGTAATATTGTAATTCCGGTTTTTGATAAAATCCGTCCTTCTTCCGATGCGTTGGAAATGATGGTTGATGATGAACTTTGGCCGCTTACCAAATACAGAGAAATTCTGTTTACAAGATAACTAAAACTATAAGAATGTATATTCCCAGAAAGTCCCGGTGTTGCCGGGATTTTCTGTTTTCAGAAGTATTGATTTTTAACACTATTTTTCAGAGTTTAATTGCGAATCTGCAAATTTGAAACTGTGGCTAATAAAGGTGTTTAGGAGGGAAATGTTAAAAAAACTTAACAAAATTAAAGCCGCAATCACTATTAATGGTGGTTTGCGGCTTTAATTTCTTTAACATAACCTGAAATCATGTTAAAATATGTTAAAAGAACACCTCTCAAAACTAAAGATTCCAGTGTTTAAACGGGCTTTCTTTACTTTTGTTAAGCATTTGAGAAATAAATCAGTTTTCCAATACAGATTAAACCATATATGAAGAAGACATTTTCGCTTTACATTGTTGCACTAATTTCTGTTCTATCGCTTCAGTCTTGTGTTTCGAACTACGTAGTTTCACAACCGGCAACACTTTCTAACTCTGCTAATCAATACAAAACCAATGCCAAACTGGTATCTTTAGATCCTGCTAAACTGAACTCCGCGAAGAAAGAACTTGCGGAAAGTTTCAGTGAAGAAGCGATGCAAAAAGCACAGTTAGCCAGCATTGAGGCTTCATTAAAAAATAAAGAAATTACAAAATCCATTAAGTTTTCAAAAACAATTGACGGAATTTTGAGTGAAGCAGAATCGTATTTAGGAACGCCTTATCGTTACGGAGGAACCAGCAGAAACGGAATTGACTGTTCCGCATTTGTATTGTCCGTTTTCGGAGCAACAGTGGGAATGAATTTGCCAAGAGTTGCCGCAGCACAATCGCAGGAAGGCGAACAAATCGAAAAGACGGCACTGCAAAAAGGAGATCTTGTGTTTTTCTCACACGGAAGAAGAATTTCCCATGTGGGAATTGTGCATAATGTAGATGAAAACGGAGAAGTTCATTTTATTCATGCTGCTACCTCAAAAGGAGTGATGATTTCTTCATTGAACGATTCTTATTGGGGACCGAGATTCAGATTTGCAAAGCGAATTCTCAATAATGAGAATTTTGAAAACCAAAATTTTGCGCATATATCGCTCTAATCCTGATTTTAAATAATACTAAAATTCCCTTGCGAAATGCGAGGGATTTTTTTTTATGAATATTCCTCACCCCCAACTCCTTTGTCTTTTTCTTTTTTTAAGGAATCGGCGAATCCTGTGGATTTCCGAAGGAGAGGGGAACTGAAACCACATATACTTATTTCATTTATTATATTGATGATAAGAATTCGAAGGATTCTAATTTTATAGAACCAATAATTGTTGTTGAAAGGTTCGACTCCGGAGGAGTCGAATCCCATTTGAACATAGGAAATTTCTATAAAAAACATGACGTTATTGAGGTCACAAAAAATTAATGTTGGATATGCTACTTCTTAACATTCTTCTTTAAATTTCATACAGAGGAAGTTCTGCAAAATTTATGGAGAAAATGAAATTCAAACCAATTCAATTCAATAGAGGAATGTCTTACACCAAACTGTTCCGGTCGGTATAATTCAGTTTAAAAAAGATAAAAGTCATCATGGAAAAAGCAAGAAGTGAACTTCCCCCATAACTGAAATAAGGGAGCGGAATTCCCACTGTTGGGAAGAGCCCCATTACCATTCCTAAATTAATCGAAAAATGAATCAGAAGTATCGATGCAAAGCAATAGCCAAAAACGCGGTTAAAGGTGGATTTTTGCCGTTCTGAAAGGTAATAGATTCTGGCAATATACAGCACATAGCACAAAACGAGTACTGCGCTTCCGAAAAATCCCCATTCTTCACCAACCGTACAGAAAATATAGTCAGTTTCCTGTTCAGGCACAAATTTTCCCTGCGTTACAGACCCCTGTTTATAGCCTTTTCCCCAGAAACCTCCTGAACCAATGGCGGTTTTGGAGTATAAAAGATTATAACCGGAAGTGTCGCGAAACGCTTTTTCTCCTTTATATAGGACTTCAATACGTTCTCTTTGGTGTTTTGGAAGTTTTTCCAATACAAACGGAGACGCGAAAGCTAAACCGCAAAGCAGTAATACCGATCCCGATATGGAAGCAATAGAAATCACATTCCAGGAAATACGGTAAAAATTTAAAAATATAAGAATAGCCGTAATCAGAAGGATCGCCAACGCAACGTAAATCGGATTAATGGCAAGCGAAACCAGAAAAACGACGGCAAAAATAGCAATCACTCCAAAAAACCATCCGCTTAATCCTTCCCGGTAAAGAGCAATCATAAATGCTCCGAAAACGAGTAAAGATCCAACATCCGGAATGGCCAGTACAACAACTGCAGGAATGCCAATGATTAAAAGTGCCGTAATTAATGATTTTCTGTGCTTAATATTAAAATCGGGTCCTGAAACATAATTTGCCAACATTAATGCGGTTCCGATTTTTGCAAATTCTACCGGCTGCATAGTGAAGCCTCCGAATTTATACCAGTTTTTCTGCCCGAGAATTTCGGTTCCAAAAGGGAAAAGCCCCACCAAAATCAATACACCGAAAATATAAATTATACCGGCCATATTTTCGAAAAATTTGCTGCGGGTTAAAAAAATGATTAAACCGACAAAAAGCGAAATGCAGAAAAAGATCAGTTGCTTTTTCCCCAACGCCGCATCTACACTATAAATATTGGCAATTGCAAAGGAGCACAGCAATAGGTACAAACCCAATCCAAGTTTATCGATTCCTTCTGCCCACCTCATTTTTTAGTATTTTGAAGTTTGTTTTCAGACTGTTGTACTTTCAGTTTTATTTCCTGTATTTTACGCAGGCTGTCCAGTTTTTTCTTCACTTTTACAGAGTCCGGTTCAGGTTCTTTATACAAGCCTTTACGTTTCAGATCTGCAATCCATTGGCGTTTGTATTCCGGCATAAAACTGGAGGTGGTCATTTTCTTATAAAGCCCCTCTCTTTTAATTTCACCGGTCATGTATTTTTCGGCGATCAGTGTACATGCAGGACCTGCCCAGGTTGCTCCAAATCCGGCGTGTTCCATTACGGCAGCCACTACAATTTTGGGTTTGTCGGCAGGCGCAATAAGCACAAAAATCGAGTTGTCTTTTCCTTGCGGAACCTGGGCAGTTCCGGTTTTTGCCAACTGCGTGAATTCGCTGGATTTTAGTCCTCTTGCGGTTCCTCTTAGTACTACGGCTTCCATTCCTTTTAGGATAGGATCAAAATATTTGGGATCAACCGCCACTTTATGTTTTACTTTAAAACGTGGATCCGGATTGGGTTTCCCATCAATTGATTTTACAATATGCGGCGTGTAATACCAGCCTTTATTGGCAATTGCAGCCAGAACATTTGCCATTTGAATTGGAGTAAGCATTACGTCTCCTTGTCCCATTCCGTTGAAAACAGCACCAGTTGCCAAAGGATCCCATTTTTTTGGATCAGCTTTTGTGTTTCCACTGGCTTTCAGGATTTTTTCCATGCGTTTTTCATAAAATTCTCCGGAAGGAATTCTTCCTTTTGAGCCAACAGCAAGATCATTATTCAGAAATTCACCAACGCCAAAACTGTTCATGATTTTTTTCCATTCGTCCACTCCTTTTGAAGGATTTCCGGGATATTTATTTACAATGGCGAGATAGGCATAACTGAAATAGCAGTTGCTGGAAACCTGTATTGCGGGAATAAGCGGATCTGCACCACCATGACCTTTAATTCTCAAACCTCTGTAATTAAACCCACCGCCGCATGGAAAAATCGTTTTTTCATCCATCACGCCCATCTGCATTCCGGCAAGCGCCGTGAGAAGTTTGAAAGTTGATCCGGGAGGATATCCCGCCTGAATAGAACGATCGAAAGTAGGTTTATTTTCGTAAATGGTATCGTTGGCTAATTTGTACAGATTTTTAGATTTTTCCGGACCAGTGAACAGTTGGGGATCAATATCGGGACCGGTTGCCATTACCAGAATTTCGCCATTGTTCGGATCCAGCGCAACGATGGCACCGTGCTTGTTTACCAGCATTTCTTCCGCCAGTTTTTGCAGGTCGTAATCAATGGTTAAGGTGAGGTCTTTTCCGGTAACCACATCTTTATCCAGTTCGCCGTTTTTATAGGAACCAATACTTCTCAGACGAATATCTTTCTGGATGTATTTCATGCCTTTTTCTCCGCGAAGATCTTTTTCGTAGGCTTTTTCTATACCGCTTTTCCCGATTAAATCTCCCGGAAGATAATAGGTGGAATCTTTTTTAATTTCGCGGTCATTTACTTCACTGGTATATCCCAGAAGATTCCCGGAAGTGAAAATTTCGTATTGGCGTTGAGGTCGCTGAACAATATTAAAAGCAGGATATTTGAAAATAATTTCCTGAATTCTTGCGATATCTTCCCTGCTGAGGTTTTTGATGAACATCATCGGAGTCAGCTTGGAATAGTATTTTTCTTTCTGAATCATATTGATTCTTTTGATGAAATCCTGTTTGTTGATTTTCATCAGATTACAAAATCCCAAAGTATCGAAATCGGGTTTCATTAAAGCCTGCGTGAAGGAAATTTCATAAGAAGGCTGATTCCCGACAAGAATTTTTCCGTTACGGTCGAAAATTACTCCACGCTGCGGAATTACATATTCTGTTTTAATGGAAGTATTGGCTGCATTTAACGCATAACGATCGGTAAAAAGTTGCAAATAAGAGAGCCTCGCAATAAAAATTAATGCAATTAGGGTGAGAAAACCGACAATTTTGAGATAGTGACCGTTCAAACTTTTTGTTTGATTTTAAATATTAGCGCGTAAAGAAGTATAAAAATAAATGAAATTGCGGTGGTTGCCAAAACATTTACAAAAATTTCAAAGAAACGGCTGAATTTAAAAAATTCAAGGTACTGCACAACAAGCTGATGCAGGAATATACTGGAAAGAATGAAGATTAAAAACTGGCTCCACTGCAAAGACTGAAACGAGAAAAAGTCAGTCGAAGTATCGGTGGATGTACGGAAAATGACCGTTCTGAAATAGGCGATTAAGGTGGTGGCAAAAGCGTTAATTCCCCATGTATAAAGAAATGCATCAACGCCCAAGCCTAAAAGAAAACTGAGGGCGAGAAACTGATACCGGTTTCTGAAGAAGGGATAAAACATGACAAATACCGGATAGAGAACGGGCGTATATTTCCCGAAAAGCGTAATTCTGTTCAGCACAAAAATCTGAAGTGCAATCAGAAAAACGATGATTAAAATGTCGGTAAATAGTGTTCTGCTTATCATTTGTTTTTGTCAATTGTCGCCTGCAACGTATCCTGAATTTTGTTTACTTCTGCTTTTTTCAGGTTTTTCACCACGTAAACTTTGCTGATGGTTCCCATTTTTTCGCTTAATTCCACGGCAATATCCCAATATCCGGTTTTGCTGTCCACTTCATAACCGGCGATGGTTCCGATCATAATTCCTTGTGGAAAAATAGCAGATTTTCCATCGGTAATAATGGTATCGCCTACTTTTAAAGGTACATATTTGGGCACATCTGCGAGATGCATAATTCTGGGATTGTCGCCTCTCCAGGTTAATGTTCCGAAATATCCTGAGTTTTTCAGTGCGGCATTAATTCTGATTTTATTAACGCTAAGAACCGACTGAACCAAGGCATAACTGTCCGTAGTATTGATTACAATTCCGGCAATTCCTTTTGGAGCCATCACACCCATTTTAGGATAAACACCATCGCGTTTTCCGCGGTTAATTGTGAAATAATTGTCTTTTCTGTTGATGCTGTTGAAAACAATATCGCCGTCAACAAAAGTAAAAATCTGTCCGCCTCCGATGGTATCGTGAACTTTCCTGAACTGCGGTTTTTCGGCGGTTTGTTTTCCATATACCTGTTCCATCAGGACTTTATTCTGGGCAACCAGTTCTTCGTTAATCTGTTTGAGTTTCAGATAGGAAGCTCCTTCATCAATATATCCGGAAACCCATGAATTAAATGCTGCTGTTTGCCCTGCAATCCAGGATTGCTGCATTGAATTCCGGCTGAATATAAGGACTAATGCCGTGATTTGTAAGAACAGAAAGAATACAAACAATCCGTTCTTCGAAAATAATCTCAACAAAAATCCCACAGTCTAAATCGTAAAAAATTAAAAGTTTTATTTAATCAGGAAGTTAAATTTGTCCATGTTTTTAAGGGCAATTCCTGTTCCGCGAACAACCGCTCTCAAAGGATCTTCTGCTACAAATACAGGTAGTCCTGTTTTCTTGTGAAGTCTGTCTGCAAGTCCTCTTAACAATGCACCGCCACCAGCAAGATAAATTCCGGTTTTGTATATATCCGCTGCCAATTCCGGAGGTGTAAGAGAAAGGGTTTCCATTACGGCATCTTCAATTCTGATGATGGATTTGTCCAGAGCTCTGGCAATTTCTTTGTAGTTCACCATGATTTCTTTCGGTTTCCCGGTGATTAAATCACGCCCCTGAACCGGGATGTCTTCAATCTCCATATCGAGTTCTTCAACTGCAGAACCTACTTCAATTTTCACTCTTTCAGCTGTTCTTTCTCCGATATAGAGGTTGTGGTGTGTTCTTAAATAATACGCAATATCATTGGTGAAAACATCTCCTGCAATTTTTACAGATTTATCACACACAATTCCGCCAAGTGCCACAACAGCGATTTCTGTAGTTCCGCCGCCGATGTCGATAATCATGTTTCCTTCCGGTTTCTGAACATCAATTCCCACACCTATTGCCGCTGCCATTGGTTCATAAATCAGGCGAACTTCTTTGGCGTTAACTTTCTGTGCGGAATCCCGAACGGCTCTTTTTTCAACTTCCGTAATTCCGGATGGGATACAGATTACGATTTTTAATGCGGGCTGAAAGAGTTTTCCTTTAATGCCGGGAATCTGCTTAATGAATTCCTTAATCATGTGCTCGGAAGCATGGAAATCTGCGATAACACCGTCTTTTAACGGGCGAATGGTTTTGATATCTTCATGGGTTTTTCCCTGCATGTGTTTTGCCTGCTCTCCCACCGCAATCGGTTTGCCCGAAGAACGCTCTATTGCCACAATTGATGGCTGGTCGATTACAATTTTATTGTTATGTATAATCAGTGTGTTCGCAGTACCAAGGTCAATGGCAATGTCTTGCGTGAACATATCAAATAATCCCATTATTTCGTCAAAATTTTTAAAGTGTACAAAGATATAAATTTAAGTGCATTTCAAAGGACAACCTTAACTAAAATTAGGTTAAAATTTTATTAAAATTGAAATTCATCCAGCATCAAAAATCCATATATCAATAACTCGGAAAATCACCGATTATTGTTTATTTCGTGAAATGAAAAAATGAATTTAAATTACTGTTTTTCAATAAAATATAAAATAAATTTCAATGTGCACTTTATTTGTAGCCGGTTAAAAAACGAAAGGAGAAAGGGAATAACGTGAAATTGTTAATTAAAAAACAGAGTATTCTTTTTTTTAAATTTATGATAACATCATTTTTGCTTTTTTCACGCCTTCCGCCAAAGTATCGATTTCATGAAAATCATTGTATACTGCAAAACTTGCACGAACGGTTCCCGCAATGTTGAAAAAATCCATAATCGGTTGTGTACAGTGATGTCCGGTTCTTACCGCAATACCGAGTTTGTCCAAAATCATGCCGACATCCGAAGAAATCCCGATACCATCGAGATTAAAAGAAACTACGCCCGTTCTTTTTGCCTGAAGCCCATAAATTTTTAAACCCTCAATTTCTAAAAGTTTTTCCTGAGCATAATCAAGCAAACGGTTTTCGTGATGCTGAATGGTTTCATGACCGAGTTTCTCGATAAAATCTACGGCAGCACCCAATGCAATATTTCCGCCCACATTTGGAGTTCCGGCTTCAAATTTGAAAGGAAGATCGGCAAATGTTGTTTTTTCAAAAGAGCAGGTGGCAATCATTTCACCACCGCCATGAAAAGGCTTCATTTCACGGAGAATTTTTTCTTTTCCGTAAAGAATCCCGGTTCCCATTGGCGCATACATTTTGTGTCCGGAGAATACGAAAAAATCGCAATCCATTTCCTGAACGTCAATTTTCAGGTGTGGTACAGACTGTGCACCGTCAATCACAATCATTGCATTTGAATTTTTTCTTGTTTTTGCAATAATTTCTTCAACGGGATTTACAACTCCTAAAGCGTTAGACACTTGATTTACAGAGACTAATTTTGTCTTTTCACTCAGATGCTGATCCAGAAAATCGAGTTGAAGGATTCCGTTTTCATCCATCGGAATTACTTTTAAAATTGCCCCCGTTCTTTCACAAAGCAATTGCCACGGAACGATGTTGGAATGATGTTCCAGATAGGAAATTATAATCTCATCGCCTTCTTTAATCCAGCTGTTTAGCGCATAAGCCAGAAAATTCAAACCTTCGGTGGTGCCTTTCGTGAAAATGACTTCATAATCATGCTTGGCATTAATGAAAAGCTGCACTTTTTTTCTTGCCAGTTCCATTTCTTCTGTCGCAATCTGACTCAGGGTATGGATTCCGCGGTGTACGTTGGCGTTGATGGTGGTGTAATATTTTTCGCATGCTTCGAGAACGGATTTTGGTTTTTGGGAAGTTGCGGCATTATCAAGGTAAACCAATGGTTTTCCGTTGATTTCCTGATGTAAAATGGGGAATTCTTCGCGAATTGTATGTAGATCGAGCATTTTTCTAATTGAATTTAACGGCAAAATTACGGAAATAATTTCCTTTTTTATGGCATTAAAATCTCTTGGAAAAGACAAATGTTGTGGATGAAGTTTTAAAACGTAATGATAAAGAGAATCCTTAGAGCCTGTGATAAATTTTACCGAAATTTTTTATATGGCCTCAGGAAATCATCTTTGCTAAATTTTAATGCTCTTTTGAGCGTATTTTCTACTTCCCATTTTTG
>DALZZF010000029.1:0-17839 GCA_031987605.1 Bergeyella sp.
AATCGAAAACCGCAATATTAATAGGATAAATGAACAGGTCGCTCCTCTGGAGCTCTGTATTAATCCCGTTGGGATTTACTGTTAATAGAAAAAAAATCAGCCAGTGAAAACAGAGCTCCGGAGGAGCGACCTGTTAATTGTATTTCTAATTTTTATAGGACAACGGTGTTTTTAAATGTAAAAGTTTATCGTTGCAGTATTTTAAAAAGGATGGAGTAAAACCATCTTCCTCCATTTTGAAATCGTATTTCTGCTTATTTTAAAGTGGTTTGCCAATTGGCTATTATTAAGTTTGTGTTTTTTTTGGTAGTCTAAGATTTGCCAAATGTCTGACTTGGAATAGGAACGATGTCTTTGGTTAAATTTTTCGGAGATTTTATCGGGCTTTCCAAATACTTTTGTATTAAGCGCAATAATATCTATTGCCGACAAATTTTTCTTCTCTAAAAAAGATATGCAATCTTCCTTTTTGTGAGGAAATTTTTTTCGGATAATATCATTGTAAATGGCTTTGTAATCAGGGCGAAGTGTATTCATTAGTGCTGAAATTTAGAATAGATAATCGGTTCTGTAATGTGGAGTTCTTGCTTCAAAATAATAGGTGTTGCAAAGTTCGAATCCAAAGATATATTCGGTAAGCATGATGTCTATTACTTGATCATCATCAAAGATTATTGAGATTGTTTTTTTGAAAAATCCAAAGCGGTAAAAATTATAAAAGAATATCTCGGAATCGGAATTTTTATTCGGTTTTCCTAAGTTTTCAATAACCATCTTTTTGGATTGAAGCATGTATTTCTTAATCCAAAGTTCTAATTTTTGTATTTGCTTATCTATTTGTAAAATGTTGTTTTGGGAATTTCATATTTCATTATCACTTCATTTTTTGTCGTTTTGTTTGATCAAATTTTCTCCAGAATATTTTCATATTTTTTTATAGTCGAGTATTATTATGTGTTTGCATTTTTATCGGATTGAGAACGTTATTAAACTGTTCCAATTGTTTTTGGGAAAGAATCCCCAAATTGTAAAAAAATCTTTTTTTGCCTTTTTTAGTAGTAATACTTATCTTGAGAAAATAGTTAATCATATTTTTTTCTATTGTGAACGAAAGCACTTTTTGCAAAGGGACTTCAAGAGCAGGAACTTCAATTCCTTTTGAAAAAGGATGGCTTTGTTTTATGGAAATAAAATGCTGGGAAACTTCCATAGAAAAGGTTTTTAATGTTACCAGTTTCCATAAAGATAAAATAAAAAGTATGAAAATAAGTGCTGCAATTCCGTAATGAATGTGTGTTATTTCTAAGAATAATGCTCCTAAAAGAAGTGAACTCAAAATTAAAATTACGATTAAAAGATAGATGGCGATTTGTATATTTTTCTTATTGTTTATTTTCATTTTTGTATTTGCTTATCCATTTGTACAATGTTGTTTTGGGAATTTTATATTTCATTATCACCTCATTTTTTGTCATTTCTCCGGTAGAAATTTGTTCCAGAATAAAACTGATGACTTCTTTGGTGTAAATATTTTTCCGGAATTGGGGAAGTACGGTTTTTGTGTTTCTTTTTGTTTTTTGTTCTGAAGATGGTGGTGCATAAAAAATAAGATGTTGTGAGTATAAACGAAAGAAATCATATTCTAATAATTTGCTCCATTTTAACAAAATATCAGTAGGAATGTTTTCTTGAAGATACATTTCATTGATATCATCTTCGCTGCATTTCATAAAATTACAGATGCGGGACATTTCTATCCCGCTTTCTGTAACTGCCATTTTCAACATTTGTCCGATATGGATTTCTTTGAAGTTCATTTTCTAAGGCATCCAAAAAGTCCAAACATTACCATTAAATACGGCCAACCGATGAGCAGTGGTGTCATACACCATCATTCCACTTGCTGGTTTTACAATGTTTAGATGTGGGTCTGCTACTTTTGGTAAAATCATAGCTTTATTGGTGTCGGAAAGTACCAAAATACCTGGTGTTGTAACAGTGTTTCCATTGGAACCAATTACGACTTTGGCCGATGCATTTTCTGTTTTCGAATTTTGTAATGATACATCAACTGTTCCTGAAGTATCTATGGTTAAATCTACCCAATTATTATTGGATCTTAGTTTGACCTTTTTATCCGATGAATCGAAAATTAAAGTTCCATCCACAACTCCTGCTGCTACAACATCGTCTTTTGAAGTTACCCATGGTAGAACAATTCCTTTATTTCCTTGTCCAAATTCAAGCGAAACAGATGGTGAACTGATTGTGCTATCACCAATATTTACTTGTGCTTGCATACCACATAAAGTGCAAAATATGGTAAATGCGACATAATATTTTTTCATAAAGTAAATTTTGAAATTAATAGAGAACTTTCAAGAGAAGTTTTCTTTAGTAAAAACTTCTCTTTACAGTTCACTTTTTAAGTATTTGTTTTATTATTGACAAGATTGAGTATTCAAACATTTCCATGCGAATGTAGCTCCATTGTCTGTCGTTGTATACAGTTTAAGACATTTGTTTGTCTCATCGTACACCATCATTCCTTCAACCAAATTAGCAGTTGGGATAGCTGCAATTTGAGCAGCGGTTAATCTATTTATAGCAAATCCCTTAGTTTTTGATTCCAATACAGTCCATGCCCCTTTTCGAACCATCGGCCAATTGTCATTATCCGAACCGGCTCTTCCTAAAGCAGTAATACCATGTTTTGCGTCTAATGCATTACCAGTAGTAACTGCAGGTTTGTAGCATAATGATTTCACTACTAATGTTGCAGGTGAACATATATCTGAAATTGTCGGATTAGAATCAACCACTAAAACATAGTTTTGTGCATTTCCGTTGTAAGAACCTGTCATTAACCCATTTATTGTGCCCGATGGAGCAATCGAAGAATTGGTGTATTTGGTATCTAACAATAGTTCTCCAGCATCTACCACACCATTATTGTTTACATCATTATATAACATCAATTTCAATTGAGATTTCACTTCATACGTTATGTTTGAATTTGAAATCGAGTAATTAATGGTATAGTTAGTGTTCGCTCCGACCGTTGTAAAATCACTGCTCGCAATACTTGCTGTGATTCCTGGTTTAAATGCATTAAGAGTCACTTTTTGATTGATTCCTGTTGGATATTCCAAAGAACAAGATTCCCCATTCACATCACAAGTAAGCGTTCTACCAACAAAAGTATTCATTGTAACTTCGTTGGTTGCTTCACAGCTTAATGTAGCTGGATTTACTACTTTCAGTTTAAAATTGAACTGAATGGTGTTGACTCCGCTTGCACTGTTGAAACCTGTAGGAATTGTCCAGATGATCTGACGTTTTCCAGTTACATCAATAACAGATGTAGGTTCGTTTACAGCAGGCATCGAAGCGTAATTATTACCAGCTTGAAGTGAGTAAGAGTTGGCTACATAATCGTATGCAGCATCTACAAAGACTTTAATTGTTTCTAAAGAAGAAACAGCATCTCCTTGGTTAATTACCGTTATTTTCAATTCTTTTTCATCATTAATATGATGGTTACCAACAGTATTTGGAGATTCTAGTGTTTGTAATGTATTAACGTACGTTTTCCCTTGAACACCACCTCCAAATTCTATGGGTTGAGAATTAAGCGCTAATGGTGTCATTTGTGCCTGACATCCTGATTGATAAGGCAAATTATACCCGATTCTAGAACCTGAAATATAATTTCCTACACCTCCGGAATAACAAACTGTTACTACCTTGTATTTCAGGATGAACGACTTCGGATCAACCGTATTGGATGTTCCTGGAAGTCCGGAAGTTACAAACGGAAGACCCGTATTTGAATAGATGTTTACCTTAAATGTATTTTCGCTCACCAAAGTAGGGTCTATAATTGCATAATCAACCCCATTATAATTTACGATGAAGCTTCCCGCAACAAATTGCATCCCCGTAGGAAGTGATATAGTTGGTTCAATTTTATAGGCATAGCCATTCGCTCCGTTAGTAACTGTAAGTGTTTCATCAATTGGTGTACAAATTGGATACGATTGGGTCCCGTCGTGATTTACCGAAGAATCAATCGTTAATGTTGGGTTTTGAGTAGTAATACTCATATCAATATCCTTCGTCCAAAGTGCTCTGTTTCCTTGATTGGCAAATCCTTGTGTTGGGTTTGATGGATAACCTGGACATTCAAAGCTTGTTTTCACTTTAAATGAATCGGTTCCACAAACAGTAAAATCATTTGATCTCAAAGTAAAAGTTTTTGCTCCAGTAGGAATATTCCCTACTTGTGCCCAATACTTTCCTGTATCATAACTTATCATTGGGATTTGCGTTGCTCCGTCCCATAATGTTGGAACAATATTGTGGTTCTGTGCTTCAATTGCAATCCAAAAATTTGGAATAGTTGAAGTGGATTGATTGGTAATTGTTAATGGCCAAGACACCGTATTAGTAGCCGTGGTTGGATTTGGAGCTGCAGAAGTTATTGTATAATTCAGTAAACTGATAACGGTTGAAGAATTAATGCTACCAGTTATTGGTACAATTATTCTTGGTGCATCAAAGTTTAATGAATATTGCCCTGTTGCCACTTTTGGCCATATTTTAAATGAGGTCTGGTTACTTAAATCTTTTCGAAATTGATTGTTTGCAACATATTCAAATTCCAAAGAAGAAAAATCAAAATTATTGGTAGCACGATTACGTAACCACGATCCAGAATTTATAAAAATATACTTGTCATACAATCCTTCTGCGTTTGATGAACCATCTACGTTGAAGCCGTAGACAACCTGAGGGTCGGAAATTGTACTTGCTGTAGTACCAGGAACTCCTTGTTTTGTAGTACCCGGAATTAGAGTAATTCCAGCTGGAACTAAAACTTCCACTCTGTTAATCAAATGATTGTAACGGTATTCCTTCGTAAACAGATTTCCAAATTTAGAATTACGTGAAAACTCCAGTTGGAACGTAATTTTATTGGCAGAACATTGCGCAATGTTTAATGTTCCTCCTCCGGAAATAGAATTCTGTACATAATAAGAGTAAACGGTAACTTTATCCGATTTACTTCCTCCAGTAATCACCGAGTTATTGGCTAATGTAATGTTTGGATACGTATTAATACCCGTCATTAAATAACCTGTACTACTGTCTGTCAAAGCACCTGCATTTAATGTATACAAGTCTTTATTCACAACAAAATTGGCATTGTAATCTAATTTTGCATTGGCTGCAGGGGTAATTCCTGCTAAAGGTCCTCCTGGTTTGAATAGCTTCATCACATCAAAAGTATATGATGTTTTCAATTTACCGTCTGCTCCAGTATAACTGGCATTGTAGGTATAATAGTTAGCAGCAGTACCAGCAGGAATTGTAAAAGGCGTGATAACTCCTGAAGCCGGATCTGTGTAAGAACCTGTGAATGTTTTTACACCACCATCTGCCAATCCTGGCTCTAGCCAATTGTACTTGTCATATTCAAAAGTTAATGTAGCTGATTGAATGGTGGGATCATTCAATGTTAATTTATAAGCAGCTACCCCTTTATCACCATTCAAATAGTTGTTCAGTTCATTACCCGGAACAAAACTTTCTGTTGCAGGGATAGTTCCGGCTGCATCTTGAAAACCAAACGTTTGTCTTTTCAAATCAAAGTTATCAATGTTAATCCCAGGAGAAGGAGTACACGCTAATGAAAAGTTTGGTGAAGTGGTACAACCTAGCTCGGGAATGAATACGTTTGACGCATCACGATATAATGCGGAAGAAAATTTGATGTTATAAGTTCCGTTACCTGGACAATTTGCAGGGTCTACTTTTAATGGCATGGTTAATCTTCCATCAATACCTAAATTACTTTGACCTTGATTGGTTGCTGAAGGTTTTAAATCATAATAATAAATATGATTTGCAGGGTCGCTGGCTGTTGCATTATAAGTAACATCAAATTTATTATTAGAATAACTTGGGTTGATCGAAGTATTCGGCACAATTCCTGGGGGTAGAACTACTTTTACTCTCCAGAATGCATTTTGAGCATTTACACTAAACCCTGATCCTGTAGAAGGAGATGTAGCATTGCCACCAAAATTATAAGTGGCATTAAAAATATTGTTTGTTACTGGATCAAAATTCACATTTCCGTTTGAATCATCAATATCTGAATATTGATTTATTATTCCCACGGTGAAAGGTGTATTGGTTCCTAAGCTCGAATTAGGTTCATTAAATGATTTGTCAGCTCCACATGAATTGAAATTTATCAATCTCCATTTTACGGCATCCACACCACTTGATCCTGCGCTATTGTAGTAGGAAGTTCTGCAAGCTTCATTCATTGTGTTCAGCGTCTGCTCAAGCATTGCTGTAATATTTACAGACTGCCCAGCCGGTAAATCATTGTAAAAACCATCTCCGTCAAGGTCATCTAGCCCAACACCTGGGCCATCAGGGTCTGAAGTAAAATTAAACTGAGCCACATCGTTGGCATCATCTGTCATGCTTACTCCATTTACTTTAAAATTAAAAAAGTTTAGATAAGGTCTTTTAGTTGGGTTGTCGCCACTATAAGCAAATCCAAACTGAATTTTAACTTTCATTGCTGGACCTGCTCCTGTATTTTTCAGAGTGTAAGCTGCAGAATCAGCATCACTGGTCAAAAAACCTGGCCATGGCTTTTTAGTTTGTGTCATTGTTAGTTTTGGATCACCCAAAACATTTCCCGTTAAACCAACAGATGTTACGTTACCTGTTTGGCAGGCTGTTGTGGTTCCACAACCATATCCTGCTTTAAAACTAATGGTTTCACCACCAGAACACCCTAATAATTTAGCGGTTATTTTTCCTGTAAAAGTTTCGTCCTTTTCAAATTTGGTATTTCCATTTCCAATAGTTACAATTTGAGTTGGACCTAACTCCAAAATATCAGTTTGTGAAGAGCCAGAAGGAGTTCCGAGTGTTAAAGTTCCTACTGTGGTTGTGATGGACACATTGGTACTGTGTGTAATAAATACTTTAATATTATTACTGTACGTATTAGCACTTTGTTTTACAGTGTACGTATATTCTTGGGTACCCAAAACGTTAATTGTTGCACTTGGTGGTGTAACAGTAGTAACCTCTAATAGAGAATATTGTACACTTGGAAATGAAACAATTTTGTTTGCTGAACCTGAAGTGTAGGTAATATTTCCAGAAACTGACGGACTACATGGCGTATCCACCGTATAGGTAATTGTTATTTGGTCTGAAGCACCTGTGAGAGAGGAATTCAAAGTGAAATTTACTCCATTTGCCGTTGCTGTAGGTGTTACATTTCCTGATACCAAACTATTGAATTTTACTCCAGTAGGTAAAGAGGTTGAAATTACCGTACCGGAAGCGGCAGGACCAAAAATGTTAACCTTGAAGGTTGCGGGATCTCCGCATGCCACCACATTTGGAGGCATATCCGAATTATTTACAATTATGGTTTGCCCCAATACAGATAGGACTCCAAAAATGTAAAAAAGAAAACTAAATATAGTTTTTTTCATCATAGTTATATTATTGTTATTGAATATAGATGTATTATCATCGAGATTGATTTAATGATAGTATCGATTTAAAATTGTGAGTGTAAGTACTAAACTAAAGGCGGTGGACGAGTAGAATAGTAGCTTGACCTTTTTTTTATAATATTTTCCTTTGTACAGAAATTATCAATTAATCTCTCTTTAACTATTTTATTTGAGGTGAAAAATAAACTTTTTACCAGTAGGGCTTTTGTATTCAAATTGGTGTTTGAAACTGCGATATTTCCTTTAGCGGAAGCCATTTGGAAAATTGAGTTTGATTTTCCGGATGCAAAATTAAAATTGGACTTCCTGATGGGTTCAGCAACTCTTTCCGATTTTATTTTCTTAGGCTTTGGAATGGAGACAAGAAGTTTTTTTGTAACAGAACTCTTTTCATGAGGTTCTATAAAAACAAATTGTACTGATACAGAGTCATCATGCTTGTATACGAATGTGTTTTTGGAAACAAAAATTGTAGATTGTTTATTTTCAATTTTATTATTATCCTTAACCTCAATTACAGATGCTCCTTCTGAAATATACAATTCAGAAAAATTGCCTTGATAATTTTGAGCATGAATAAAAACGGAAATGCATAAAAAAAAACGATGCATAAATATTTTCTGAAATCAGAATATACTATATGCATCGATGTTGAAGATATCATTTTCATTTGTGCCTTAAAGAATCATTGTGTTTTATGACACAAAGAGAGGGATTTTTGTTCTTCCTTAAAAGGAAAAGGATTTGGTTTCGGCGTTTAACCCAAAACTTAAATTATTCATAAACTATTGATTTACAGTGCTTGTTTTTTGTAAATTAGACTTTTTACTTTTGCGCAGTAAGGGAATGGGACACTAGTAAAGTGGATGTTAAAAATGTACTTTTCTATTTTACAGTCAATGCGGAATATGTTCTTTTTCCAAAAATGAAATGTATTGGGATGGAGTAATGCCAGTCCTGTTCTTGAAATTAATGGCGAACTGACTATGAGAGCTGTATCCAACCATTTCCGAGAGTACTGATATTTTATAATTTCGATATTTCGGATTATTTCGTAGTATTGCTGTGAAATAGTCAATCCTGATATTATTAAGATAATTATAAAAATCTTCGTTTCTGTATTTTTTTAGAACATAACTCAGATTTCTTGGGGTAATTTTAAGTAAAACTGCCATTTGCGCCGCAGACATATTTTGAGTGGTGAAAAACTGTTTCTGTTCCAAAATTTCCAGTTGTTTTACAATTTTTTTCTCATTTTCAATTTCTTTGTTTTCGGTTAAAAGCGCAACAGAAGTTTTTTGTTTAGGGCTGTTTTTTTGATCTAAATTTTCTATAATTCTTTCGTATGCAGCACGAATTTTCCTATTTTTATGACGATTATAGATAAGCAAGAGAATGATACCTCCAATTGAAAATGCACTCACCATCAGCCATGCTAATGTTTTATCTTCTTGTTGCTGAATCTCTTCTTTTGATTTTAAAGTTTCATATCGAGTTAAGGTTATGGTGCTCTCTTTTTCAAGCTGGCTAATCTGACTGATTTCTTTTAAAAACAGAATTTGGTTTTCGTGATCATCAATGTTTGCCTCTAATCTTTCGGATAAAATTAACTTCTTTAGTAGTAAACTTTGATGTTTTTTTGCAGTAGTATAGGCTAGATTAAATAGCATTTTTGCCTCATTGTTGTTCTTCCTTTTTACGGCTAATAATGCATTTGAAAGAATAAATAATTCATATAACGAATAGTTATCAATCAGATTTTTATCTTGTACTAAATCGTAAGAAATTTTCAAAATTTTCTCTCCTTCATGTAAATTTCCACATTTGATCTGAACAAATGCTAATTGAGAATAAACACCAAAGATGTAATTTGCGTTATTTGCGAATATATCTTTTGGAACCCTCTTTAAGTATTCTCTTTTAGCTTCAGCAGATTTGCAGTAATCTTTGTCAATATCATATATTTTCGATAGATTATAGTAATATTCTGCTTGTGTGTAGGGATCTTTGGACTTTTCATTCATTTTTTTTTCAAGTTCCCAAGCTTCGTCGGATTGCTCAATTAATCCTGCCCTTCGATAAGAATATACTAAGCCATTTGTATAATATCTTTGTAAATCAATCGAATCTGTATTTTTTCCATATCTTTTTGCAGACTCAAAATAGTCCACAGCCATTTTATATTTACTCTCCTTATACATTATATTTCCCATAATGTAATTGGCATATGATTTTTCATAATCGGTTTGTGCATATTTAAATAACCGTTCCGCACATTCATTATAGTTGGATACATTTAGTTTCAATAGTTCAACAAAATGTTTATATTTTAATGATTTTTGCTGGTCATATTCATGTTGAATACAAGAAAGTGATAGAAAAAAAATTATTAGAAATAGATGTCTTCTTTTTAGATGTTTCATATTAATCTGAAAAAAATGCTTATAATCTTTCAACAAAATAGTCAGTGCTGAACTAGCAATTTTTCAAGAAAACAAATGTGTTATAATACTACAATTCCTATCTGTCTAAAATTTTTCCGTTTTAATGAAATAATTTCAATTATCAGTTGTAAGTTATAGGATGAATTGCTTTTTCTAAATAGACATAAAAAAAAACAAAAAATAATACTGTATATTTATTTTATGGAAAATAAATATCTAATATCTTTCTTTAGTGTAGAAATAACCATTTGTGCTTGAAAATCATTAGTTTTTGTTATCACAAAAAAAAGATATAATGATTTAATTCAAAAGTAAAAGAGTTTTGTTCTAGCGTTTATCCCAAAACATAAAATTTTATTAAAAAACTGATTATCAGTACTTATATTTTGTAAAATCAATTTTTTAACGCCTCCCAATAAGGGAATGGAACTATACTCTGAAATGTAAAAAAAATGAACTTTTCTTTGAAAAATTATTCAAAAAAAAAAATTTGAAACCCCTTATTTTTCCAAAAATGAAATGTATTGAGATGGAGTAATTCCGGTTTTCTTTTTGAAATTAATGGTTAATTGACTGTGAGAACTATACCCAACCATTTCGGATAGAGAGGCGATCTTGTAATTTCGATACTTAGGATTATCGTGTAGGATTTTAGAAAAATAATCAATCCGAATATTGTTCAGATAATTGTAAAAGTCTTCGTTTCTGTATTTTTTTAATAAATAACTTAGATTTCTTGGCGTAATCTTAAGCAAAACTGCCATTTGGGTTGCAGACATATTTTGAGCTGTAAAAAACTCTTTCTTTTCCAGAATTTCCAATTCCTTTACAATTTTGTCTTCGTTTTCAATTTCTTTAGTTTCATCTGAACTTATAATCTGCCTGTCAATTTTTGGATTATTTTTCTTGTCTAAATCTTCAATGATTTTTTCAAAAGCCAAACGCAGTTTCTTATTTTTATAATGGTTATGTAGGGATAGGGAAATTATCCCCAAAAAAGTTATGATGCTAATAGTCAGCCAAATCGTTGTTTTATTCTGTTCTTTCTGAATTTTTTCTTTGGATTTTAAGGTTTCGTATTTTGTAAGTTTTTGCGTGTTGAGCGTTTCCTTTTTTGTGATTTCATCTACTTCTTTTAACAGAGACAATTGTTCTTCAGGAGCATCAATTTTTGCCGCTAAACGTTCAGTTAGAATGAGCTTCGTTGCTGCAATGGTATTCTTTTCTTTGGACTTTGTGTAAGCATTTGTGAATAATTCCTTGGCTTTAGCAGTTTCTCCTTTTTCTAATGCCAGCATCGCACTTGCCAATTCATAAACTTCATATAAAGATGAATTGGTTTTTTCGGGAATTTTTGCAATGGTTTCATCTGCTTTTTTGATGCTTTTCATAGCTTCATCCACCTTTCCACCTTTCATTTGGACAAAAGCATTCTGGGCATACACTGCAAAAATATAATCAGGATCTTGCTTTTGAATATCAGGCGGAACTAAACTCAAATATTTTTTTCTCGCTTCCGAAGCCTTACAATATTCCGCATCTATATCATATATTTTGGATATGCTATAATAGTATTCAGCTTCTTTATATGGGTTCTTAGACTTCTTACTCAACTTTATATATCGTTCCCAAGTATCGTTGGATTGTTCCAAAAGTCCGGCTCTTCGGTATGCCATCATCAGATTATTCGTATAACCTAACTGAGTCTCAATTGAGTTTGATTTTTCGCCATATTCTTCTGCTTTTTCAAAATAATTTACCGCCTGAAGATAAAGTCCGTCACGATATCGGGAACTTCCTACAATATAGTTGGCAATTGATTTTTCTTCATCGGTCTGTGCGTTTTTCAGCAATTCTTCCGAGTTTGAAGCATAGTCTTTCATGGTAGTGTTTACCAGTGTTTTGTAATGAACAAAATTCTTTGATTTTTCAGGATTCAGCTTCTGTTGACCGAAACAGAATAGGGTGAAAAAAAGAAAAATGAGGGAATTTATTTTAGAGTAGTTCATTTTAAACGGTATTCACAAAAATAAAAAAAAATCAATACATCAAGTTTATTAAAAGAAATAATTAATGTTAGAATAAGAATGACAGGCAAAAGGTACATCTTCAACATAATTAATCGTGATAAATCCAAATTTTCGCTTTTTTAATAATTCTAAAAATACTAAATTACAGACTGATAAAAACAACATCTTTCACCATTACAAATGATTAATAATCAATAAAATACACATTTTAAAACAAATGCCAACAATCATCAAAATAAAATGCATTTTACTTCTTTTGTGCATGACGTTTTTTTCTGCACAAATAAAAAAAGATTCTCTCTTTTCAAAAGCATTAAATGAAAATGTAAAGCTCAGCATATATCTTCCCAAAAATTACAATAAGGATGTACAAAAAAAGTTTCCTGTAATTTATTTATTAGATTCAGAAATAAATATGTCCTATTTTGCACCAATGACAGAGTTTCAGGCGCGTTCTTACCGTGATAAGGGACAAACGTATATTATTGTAGGAATAGAACCGGACAACCGGACAAAAAGCTATACACCGACAAAAAGTTCAATGCCGGATCCTAAAAATAATGGGAAATTCCTATTTACAGATAGTGGAGGTGGTGCTCTGTTTACAGATTTTTTGCAGAACGAATTGAAACAAAAAATAAACAGCAGTTACCGGACAGAAGATTTCTCGATATTGGTAGGTCATTCTTTTGGAGGTTTATTGGCGCTGGATATCCTGCTGAAGCATCCTGATTACTTCAGCGCATTTATTATTAACGATCCAAGTTTTTGGTGGGATAGCTCGTATATACTTGGTTTGATAAAGAAAACGGAGGTTAAAAAATCCGAGAAAAAGCCTTTTGTTTTTGTATCTCGGGCTGAAGAAAAAAATCATGATCACGGCTTTGAAAAAGGACAACCAGAAGGACTTCCTATTTTTGAAAATTATCTTAAACACAACAATTTCCCGTATAAAACAATCTCATATCCGGATGAAACTCATGGAAGTGTTTCTTACAAAGCGAATTTTGATGGTCTTCGGGCAGTTTTTAAATACCGGACTGATTAAATATTTTCTTGAACCATTAAGAAGTTAAGTTAATTAAGCATTTTTCTTAATGCCCTTAAATTCTTAATGGTTTAAAAGAGTATATTCAAAAAACTTACTTTTGCATTTTCGGTTATAGTGAAAAGTATTGAAAATCTATTTAATATTTTTTCCAAACTATTATAATTAAGCATTTTTCTTAATGCTCTTAACTTCTTAATGGTTTAAAAAAGTCAATTCACAAAAATAAAAAAATGCTGCACTTTTTGAAGTACAGCATTTTTAATAAAACAGGTTTTACTTTTTAGTTCACTTTGATTTTGGCTATAGCCTGAACCTGTCCACCAGCAGTAACCTGAAAGAGTTGTTTCGCAGTATTGGTAGACCAATTATATTCGAAATAACCATTGATAACACCATCTTTGTTGGCAACCCGAAGTAATGTTTTACCATCTATTTCCACGGCACAATAGGAAGCACCAGGATTAATAATTGCAGGTACACCACCAATTTTTGTACGCGCTTTAGTCGCAACATCAATCACATAAAATTCCCATATATTTTCTGAATTGATATTCCCATTTGCACCACCAGTCAATACTGTATTTGGAATCAGAGTGACTAATTTTCCATTGTGTGCGTGAACGCCTACAAATTTTCCACCCGTCATAATATCATCCATATTTAGGCTCCAGGAAGCATCAATATCTGAAGCACCGCTTTTTATTCTTGATATTTTGGAATTTCCTCCCGTTACTGAATTCCCTTGTGTAACAATATATAAATCTCCATTGGAATCAAAATCATACATATTGTTTTCATTAATGTAAGCAATAGAGCCTGTGTTCGCAATTTTGATAGTTTTCTCGTAAGCACCCGTAGTGGTGTTGATTACAGCAAGATAAACATCTGGATAAAAATCATCCCAGAAACCTTTCTGAGCACCATCCGTTTTCGCATAAGTGATGTTGGCATATAGCTTTCCTTCTTTTACTGCCAAAAATTTCTGACCGATTGCCCGGAACTTGATTCCGGCTTCGTTCTCTCCCATTTGATTCACCACTGAAGTAAAATCATAAGAAGTAGTACGCTGCATTGTAGTCGGATTAAATACCTGAATTTTTAACGGTTCTGCACCATCCCAATAAAAACCTTTATCATCCGATTCAAAAGCCATGTTCCCTGTTCCGAAAGTTGTACCTCCTTTAATAAAATAAGGAGCTGTTACTTTTCCGTCAACATCTACAATCATCTTTTCAATCCCTAAAGAATAATCCGTGGTGTTGAACATTTTAAAAAGATTATCTTTAAAAGTTCTCCATCCACCAAAACCTAAGCCCTGAAGGCTATTGCTACCAACATTCGATATATCTCCACTGGGTAATTCGCTGTATGCAGAAACATATCCCGGTTTGTTGTTCGCAACATAGGAACTCATGGTCATCAACACATATTTATAGGTAGAACCATCTGTTTGATCTCCATCATTGTCGTCATTATTACAACTCGCAGTAAACATCATTGTACTTGCTGCTGCTGCAATCCCGATTTTTTTTAACCAGTTTTTCATAAAAAATTAAATATTAAAAGTTATAAGATATTTTAATTGAGCCGTTTCTTCCGGCACGTTGTACCCGATAATAGTCGTATACCTTTGTATTAAAGATATTCCGGACTTCAACACCCACTGTATAATGATGATTTGCAAACTTGTAAACAGTACCCAAACCAACCAGATGCTGATTGGGAATCAGGAGTTGAGAATTGATATTTGCAGAACCTGAAAGTCCGAGAAATCCGCCGGGCTCAAGATTTTTAGGAAGATTTTCAAGATAAAACTCCCGAAGAAAGTTATAATTAACATATACTTTCAAAAGATCAGAGCTTGAAAAAACACTACTGTAATTCGCTGTGGTTACTGCATTTGCAAAAAAATACGGGGTATTACGCAATCTTGCATCGTTTTGCCATAGTTCGGAAGGTGCGGTATAGCCGAATAAACGGAGATTTTGCCATGTTGCATTTCCGCCAATCGTATAATTTTTAGTAATGTGATAACTGGCATCAAGATCGAAACCATAACCACGCACATTTTCCACATTTTGATATTGTGCGTTTGGTGCCTGTATCGGAACAAGTAAGATAAGATCTTTCGTCTTTCTGTAGAAAGCATTGGCTTCAACCAGCCATTTTCCTTGGGATTCCCAGCGGTATCCTGCATTGAAATTCAGACTTCGTTCCGGCTTGAGTTCAAAATTTGAAGCAATGAAAACACTGTTTCCGAAAACCTCTTCTCTTTCGGGAAGCCTGTAAGCATATTCCACCGAAAACCTTACCAGATTGCTGTTGTTTATTTTATATCTTATCGCATCCGCCACACCGAAATGCCCGGCTTTTTGTGTTGCTTTTTCTGCACTGATGATGGTTAAAGAACGCCAAAGATTATCCAGCCCGGAGCTTTTAAAGTAATAGTATTTACCGGTGAAGTCATTCTGTATCTTTTTGTTCAAAAAATAGTTGGTAATGCCGATACCTGCCACATGTTTCTGATAATGAGATGGCACCGTAAGCAAATCGATCCCATCTCCATTCAGTTTTTGACCGTAAGGATCTGTACCTGCTCTTTTTACATTTGTGAAAACGTAATTAAATGTAAGGCGCATATCATCATTCATCTTATATACAACATTGGTTCGCGATACCATTTGGTCTTCATTGATATTAGAATCTGAAGGTAATCTGGTTTCACCCGGCGTGTCTTTCGGTGTGAAAGTTCCGTACCAGTCATAAGAGCCGCGAATGGTATCAATCCTTGCGGTTTGAAGGCGGTTGTAGGATAAAAACTGCCTTAATTCCAACTTCCCATCAGCAAAAAATTTCCGGTAATCCAAGGTTGGAGCAAGCGTTTTTTGTTTTGCAAGTACTGCGCCGTACGGATCCGTCATCATCGCACCATGCTGTTGTTCTTTATCCCAATAAAATCCTGTAACAGAAAGTTTTAATTCATCAGCCCAAGTACGGTTGGTGATTGCGACAAACACTTCACCATAAAAATTACGGTATACGTTGTGAAACATTTTCAAATCTTCCGGATGTTGATTTCTGGTAATGGGATCGGTTACGTTTACCGTGGCTTTATAATCATTTTGAGAAAGATTCATAAATAAATCAGTACCAAAAAGCCACTTTTTATCTTTTGTTCGGAAAGCTGTATTTATGCCCCCCCGATAAGTTCCGAAACTTCCGAATTCATAATACGCCGAAAGATTTTTATGTCCGTAGGATTTGGTCACCATATTTACGGCACCGCCAAGTGCATCTGCACCAAGGTCAACAGGCAACACCCCTTTAAAAACTTCAACCCGGTCCAGTAATTCCATCGGAACATTACCGATAGTGTAGCCGTCTCCCAAATAATCGAGAGGAATGCCGTCCTTGAAGTATTTAACGGCTTTTCCAGTGAATCCGTTAATGGAAATATCGGGACGTGTACCCAATCCTCCATTTTGCCGTATGCGGATTCCCGGAGCGCGATTCATCACTTCTGAAAGGGTAACAGGCTGTTCCACTACCGATTTTGTATCAATAACAACAGCGTAGGCAGGTTGTTCTTTGGCTTTTTTTGTAGGTGTAATGCCTTTTATTGCTACTGTTTCTATAGTTACCGACTTCTTTACAGTATCTTGCAAAACGGTTTTCTCCTGTCCCAAAACAATGTGTCCCGTAATAAGAAATAGTGGAAAAATTATTTTTTTCAAAATTTGATTTTATATAATCCGCAAAAATACTTACTCTAACAAATAATCTTCAATTTATAAAGTAATTTTTTGATCGTGCACAATCGATTCAATGGTTGCATTTATTATTTTAGAAGTTGAATCTTATTAATATATAATTGTCTTGCCAGTCGCCAACTTCGGTTTACATTCTTTATAAACGTTTTCACTCTTCAGCATTTTAATTCAAATATGAACAGTGCTTGGAATTCCACCTATCTGGTATAATTTTAGTACCGGCTCTATTCAATTTTATTGATTGATGAAATTTTGAACCAGAACAATAAATCAACATCAAAATTTTGTAATAAGCGATTAAGAATGTATAAATAATCAGTTTAAATTTTTGGCAAAATTACATTTTATTATTTAGAATAAATATAAATTGAAGGAAAAACTTTTACCCTTATTTTTAAATCCTAATAACTAAAACTTGAATGATTCAGGATAGAACAGTCAGCGAAGCTTATCGTATTTGTGTGTAATTGCTTGAGAAAAATTCCGTTTTGGAGATAAAATGAGAGTAATTGATGCTTTTTGTTCAATTCCTATTCATTTTTCCTCATACCAATATTTCGAAGACTAAATGTATTTGTTTTTTGGGGGAATGAAAATGTTTTTTCTTCAGTTCCAAACCTGAATATTCATTTATTATTTATACACTCTGTACGGATTTTCGTATTAAATGATTTTGAAACAACTTCTACCATTTTCAGAACTTCCCTATTTATAGATTTTTTCCATTTTCCCATGGTATTCATGTGAAGAAGCCATGTTATTGCAGGAGAAGTGAACATGTAATTTATTAAGAGGATGTTTAAAATTTATCGTATAGTCTCAGAAAATCATCTTTGCTAAATTTTGATGCTCTTTTGAGCGCGTCTTTGCGAGGAACGAAGCAATCTATTTCCTATTTTTGATTTAGCCCGCAATCTCAAACATTAAGAAAAAAAATCCATCTCAAAATACCTATAAAAATTTTTAGCAATAAAATTTAAACAGG
>DALZZF010000030.1:0-16218 GCA_031987605.1 Bergeyella sp.
TCCTTGCGTTTATTGATTTTATTTCAATAAATCAATGTAATTTAATAATTATTTGATAATATTTTAATGCGTTTGACTTGACCATTGCATTATCTCATCCCAATCTCTTTATGTTTAAAAAATTCAAAATATAAAACGATCTTTTATCCTTTTTTTCCGTCTAATATTTTCGCACTCACGAAACGGATTAAGATCAACCCGATGGCAAAAAATACCGACATGGAAAGTGCAGAAATTCTCATATTATGATATTTTTCAATCATCGCCGAGAAAATCACGGTTCCCAGTACAATCGCAATTTTTTCCAACACATCGTAAAAACTGAAATAGGTGGTATTATCCATCGTATCCTGCGGTAAAAGTTTGGAATAGGTAGATCTGGACATTGCCTGCAAACCGCCCATTACCAAACCGATAATCGCTGCAATTCCGTAAAACTGATATTCAACATTCGGGTTTTCTTTATTCAGATAATAAGCCGATAAACACGCGACAATCCAAAGAATTACCGTAATAGAAATCACATTTTTGTTCCCAATCCAACGTGAAAGTCTGGAGAAGAAAATCGCCCCGATAATTGCTTCAATCTGTATGAGTAACAACGTTAAAATCAGTTTATCCTGAGCCAGATTAATTTCGCTTTTTCCGAATAAAGTTGCCATGAGAAAAATGGTTTGCATCCCCACCGAATAGAAAAAGAAACTGGAAAGGAAAAATTTCAGATTTCGGTTTGCAAATAAATGATTGCCCACTTTAAAAAGTTCCTTGAAACTTTCTTTTGCCACATCGAGATAAAAACTGATGTTGTCTTTTATCACTTCCCAAAGTCCCCCTTGTTCTTCGTGTCTTTTGAAAATATTTTTATAATTCAGCAATACCAGATCTTTCGGCAATTTATCTTTCACCATACCGAATTGCGGAAGATATTTAAAGGTATATTGCGAAAATCCGAACCACCAGGCTCCTGTAAGAAGGAAAGTAATCCGGGTATAAATTTTTGCTTCTTTTGGAGTTTCTGCAAAAACCTGAATTAAAACAAGACAGATTATCACGAGAATTACAGAACCAATATATCCGAATACATAGCCTTTTGCGGAAAGCGCATCCTGCTTATCCGGCGTTGCAATATCGGGAAGAAATGAATTATAAAATACCAGACTGCCCCAAAATCCAACACTCGCCGTTATGCTGAACAAGAGTCCCAGAAAAACATTTTCCATTCCTGTAAACATCGCCAATCCCATGCAAGAAGTTGCGCCGAGATAACAGAAAAACTGAAGAAACGATTTTTTGTTCCCGATTGTATCAGCAAGCGATGATAAAAACGGTGAAAGAAACACCACAATTAAAAATGAAATGGTGAGCGAATATCCATAAATCGCATCCGGCTCATAAGATTTTCCGAAAATGGTAATCAGGTTACGCACGGGAACATCAATCCATTTTCCGGTAGCCGCCACATATTCTTTCTTCTCGTAAGCCGTGGTGATAATTGAATAATAAATCGGGAAAATAGTAGAGGTGATTACCAATGAATATACTGAATTCGCCCAATCGTAGAAAGCCCAGGCTTTCATAATTTTCGGATTATTCTTGATGTTCTGATTCTTCAGATTTCGGTTTTCAGACATATAGTTTCTGTTTATGCTGACAAAAATAAAAAAACCATCAAGACTGTGATTAAAAAATCTGTTTTTCTTGATGGTTAAAATTTCGTAATATGGACTCGAAAGTCAGTTTCTTTTCAATTATAAATTTTCAATCACAATTGCAGAAGCACCTCCTCCACCGTTGCAGATGGCTGCTGCACCAAGTTTCGCATTGTTTTGTTTCAATACATTAATTAAAGTAACGATAATTCTTGCTCCGGAATTTCCAAGCGGATGACCGAGAGAAACGGCTCCACCATTCACATTTACTTTAGCATCATCCAGTCCCAAAATTTTATTATTTGCTAAACCTACTACCGAAAACGCTTCATTAAATTCAAAATAATCAATATCTGAAATTTCTAATCCTGCTTTTTTCAATGCTTTTGGTAATGCCAAAGAAGGTGCTGTGGTGAAATCTTCAGGTTCACGCGCGGCATCGGCATACGAAACAATTTTCGCCAAAGGTTTCAATCCCAATTCTTCCAATTTTTCTTTTGAAACCAGAATTAATGCGGAAGCACCATCATTCAAAGTAGAAGCATTGGCGGCCGTTACCGTTCCGTTTTCCTTTTTGAAAACTGTGGGAAGTGTAGCGATACGGTCGAATTTCACATTTTTGTATTCTTCATCTTCACTGAAAATAATCGGATCGGCTTTTCTCTGCGGAATTTCTACCGGAACCACTTCATTTGCAAATTTACCTTCACTCCAAGCCGCGGCAGAACGCTGGTACGACTGAATGGCAAACTGATCCTGATCTTCCCGCGAAAATCCGTAATCGACCGCACATTTTTCGGCACAAACGCCCATGTGTACATTGTCGTATTTATCCAAAAGTCCGTCCGTTAAAATTCCGTCCTTCATCGAAACATCACCCAGTTTTACAGAAATACGCGTGTCGTAATAATGTGGAACCAGAGACATATTTTCCATTCCTCCGGCAATAATTACATCGGCATCGCCACATTTTATGGATTGTGCCGCCATCATGACCGCTTTCATTCCGGAAGCGCATACTTTGTTGATGGTGGTTGCAGGAGTGGATTTTGATAATCCTGCACCCAATGCAACCTGACGCGCCGGAGCTTGTCCTTCGCCAGCCTGAAGCACATTTCCCATATAAATTTCTTCCACCACCTCAGGATTCAGATTAATTTTTGAGAGTGCTCCTTTCACAGCAGCAACTCCGAGTTGTGGTGCCGGAACAGATGATAAACTGCCCATAAAACTTCCGATTGGCGTTCTGACTGCAGATACAATGAATACTTCTTTCATTTTATTAAAAAATTATTGTTTATTGTTAAATATTTTAAAATCTATTTTCTTATCGGTTTATTATTGGAACTTCCTTTTTGGAAAAGAGCAAAATTGCAGCTCCTGCAAATTCCAATAACCAGCCCCATTTTAATTTTACCATTCCCGCTGCGAATTCCTTTACGGATTTAAAAGGTAGAAAACTGAAAAAATCCAGCGACTGAAAACGAACAGCAACCATCGTAAATATGAAAAGCAGAATGAGTGCACCCCCGGAAAATCGTACAATTGAGGTTTTATTAACCATAATTCCGATTAAAGCGATAAGACTGAGAATCCAGCAAAAAATTGCCAGATATTTATCAATATCGTAATAATTCCAGTTCCCAATAATTGGAACATGAACGAGAGGCAAAAAACTACCGATAATTACTAAAATTATCCCGATTAACTGAAAATTTCTCATACCTGTTTTCGGAAAAGTACAAAAAAAAACACACTCCGAAAAGTGTGCTTTCATTAAAGCTATGAATTTGATAATATGAATGTTAGAAATTTAAATCGAAAATATCGACACCAATCTGGATTCCGTTTTTGCTGTGAATGAGCGCATCGTTATTAAAAATCGGCGTAAGATCTTTCTTAATGAAAATATTGAATCCGCCATAACTGATGCTGAATTTTGCCCCAAACAGAAAGGAATTCACACCATTGTCCACTTTAAAACTGTATTTGTCGAACTTATCATTTTCATCGTAATATTTTACTTTTGCAATGGTTCTCAGTCGAACTCCGGCATAAGCACCAAGTCCGATTTTAAACTGTTTTTTCTGATTGTCGAGGTATTTTTTTCCTTCATACTCTGCGTATTGAGGATTCAGAACCCATTGAAATTCTATCGGAAATGTTAGGTAAACATTTAGAGGTCACATGATAATTTCATATCTTCAAGAATATAAAAAACACTTTAAACACAGCGTATGTCATTTCGAAGAAATCTAAATTCTCTTTGAAGAGATGCTTACAACATGACAAAATGAGCGCATATTCTTTTATCTAATTTTACAAGTACGAAGTTATATAATGTTCAATAAAAATATTTTTAAAATCCTTATGCATAACTGCTTTCTATAGATAAGACGCACCAATAAAGAATGGGTTGCCCGGGAAATAAAAAAAAATTACACTTTTTTTGGAAAGTGTAATTTAAATTATTGATTTTCAATTTAAAAAAAACTAGATCTGATTCTAAATTTTAATGAGAGACTTTGTTCATTTCTTGCGGATGATGTTTATATTTAAAAATAAACATAAATAAAACTGCCACTATCAAAGCATAACCTGCAAAAATATACCAGGATGTTTCCCAACCCTGAAGTTGTGCTACCGGATCTGTTTGCGAATACACATAATGATTTACCACTTCCTGTGCAGCGAGCATTCCGATGGTTGCTCCAAAACCGTTTGTCATCATCATAAATACACCTTGTGCACTTGATCGCAAGTTTTTGTTTGTTTCTTTATCTACGAATAATGATCCTGAAACATTAAAGAAATCAAACGCAATTCCGTAAACAATCATTGAAAGTACAAACAGAAAAACACCACTTCCCGGATTTCCGAATCCGAAAAACGCAAAACGCAAAACCCAGGCAAACATGGACATCAACATGACCTTTTTAATGCCAAATTTCTTTAAGAAAAATGGGATTAAAAGAATACAAAGTGTTTCCGATAATTGTGATAACGAAATTAAAGCATTTGCATGATTGGCACCCCATGTATTGGCATATTCCGGAATGTCTTTAAAACTGGTAATAAACGGATTTGCATATCCATTAGTAATTTGTAACGAAACCCCCAATAACATTGAAAATACGAAGAAAATCGCCATTTTAGGATCTTTAAAAAGGCTAAATGCCTTCAATCCCAAAGCATCCGACAAACTTTTCTTTTCTCCATCTTTACTTACCACACAATTGGGAAGTGTAAAGGAATAAAGGAAGAGAATTACGCCAAGTACAGCAGAAACAAAAAACTGCATATAATTGTGCTGAAAACCTGAAAAATCTACTAAAAGCATAGCACAAATAAATCCAATTGTACCAAATGTACGGATTGCAGGAAAATCTTTAATCGTATCGTAGCCATGATCCACCAATACAGTATATGCGACTGAATTGGACAGAGCAATGGTAGGCATATAAAAAGTAACACTCAATGAATAAAGAGTAAACAATATATTAAAATCGACCTGATTGCCGCTTTGCATTCCGTACATTCCTGCTGATGCTAAAAAAGCACCTGCAAGGAGATGACAAAACCCTAATAAACGCTGTGCCGGAATCCATCTATCAGCAATAATTCCCATGATTGCGGGCATAAAAATAGAGACAATTCCCTGCATTGCATAGAACAGACCAATTTTAGGTCCTAATCCTACGGATCCCAAATAACTCCCCATCGAAGTAAGATAAGCTCCCCAAACTCCGAACTGTAAGAAATTCAGTATTATAAGGCGTATTTTTGTATTCATATAATGTCGTTAATCTATTTTTTTTCTCCTTCTTTTAATTTCTTCCTGAATTTCGAGGGCGTGGTCAAAATCTTCGTTGGTTACCGCCTCATCCAGAATCTGGTTGAGTTCCTCCATCGAAAGATCACTTAAACTGCTGGCTACTACAAATTCTTCGCTGGTTGTTTCGGGTTCTTTACTGATGTTTTCTTCCAGATCGAGAAGAATTCCCGCTTCATTCAGCACTTGCTGTGTGGTAAAAATGGGAGCATCAAAACGTACCGCCATTGCCACAGCATCGGAAGTTCTGGCATCAAGGATGAGTTCCTCGCCATTGTCTTTATTTTTAAAAATAATATTGGAAAAGAAAACACCATCCACAATCTGATAAATAATCACCGATTCCAGATTGTAATGGGTTGAAGTAACAAATTTTGAAAATAAATCATGCGTAAGCGGACGCGGCGGATGAATGTCCTTCTCTAAACCAAGTGAAATGGACTGTGCCTCAAAATTTCCGATTACAACAGGGAGTTTTATATTGGTTTCTTCGTGTTCCAAGAGTAATGCATACGCCCCTGATTGCGTCTGGCTGTATGAAATACCACGAATAACAAGTCTTTTATAATCCATACACAAATATAAAATTATTCCCCGTAAAATGGGTGGAAATCAACAAGATTTATTCCCTTTTGAAAATGAATACTTTAACAAAGAAAACTCCCGAATTTTCAAAGAATTTCGGGAGTTTTTATGATGATTAAATGTAAGCACTATCCTTTCAGTGCTTTTATTTTTTCAGTTAATGCAGGAATTATCTGAAAAGCATCGCCCACAACTCCATAATCCGCAGATTTGAAGAAAGGTGCTTCAGGATCGCTGTTGATTACAACAATGGTTTTGGAACCATTCACTCCTGCTAAATGCTGAATCGCTCCGGAAATTCCAATTGCGATATAAAGATTTGGTGCAATCGCTTTTCCGGTTTGTCCCACGTGTTCCGTGTGTGGTCTCCAACCAATATCGGAAACTGGTTTTGAACATGCGGTTGCTGCACCCAGAACGTTTGCCAGTTCTTCAATCATTCCCCAGTTTTCAGGACCTTTCAATCCACGACCTGCGGAAACAACAATTTCTGCTTCTTTCAGATCCAGTTTTCCGGAAGACTGCTCATGAGAAACCACTTTGGTATCGGTATTGGAAACTGAAAGTGCTTTCACTTCTTCAGTTCCTGAAACCGGACTTTCTTTTACTCCGAATGCGTTTTGCGAAACAGTCACCACTACTCCTGCTGCATCGGCTTTTGCGTGCATAAATCCTTTTCCGGAAAATGCTCTTCTTTTCACCTGAAATGGTGAAAGACTTTCCGGTGCTGCCAAAGCATTAGTGATTAACGAATAATTTTTCACAATAGAAAGCATGGGTGCCACTGCAGAAGCGTCTGCACTTTGTGGAAAAACAATGATATTTCCGTCCACCACTTCATTCAAAGCTTGTGCATATGCTTTTGCGCTGAATGTTTTAAGACCTTCATCCTGAATTTTCACCACTTTGGATGCTCCGTATTTGTACAAATTGTCGGAAGAATCGGTTGGGTTAATACTTACTGCGGTTACGGTTTCACCTGCCTGATCTGCAATTGCTTTTGCATAAGATACCGCTTCGAAAGCGGCTTTTTTATAGACTCCGTTTATATTTTCTGCGTATACGAATACTGCCATTTTTAAATGTTTAAGGTTTAAAGTTCAATGTTTGAAATTGTAGATTAAATAACTTTTGCTTCTTCGTGAAGTAAGCGAACCAGTTCATCCAAATTATCCGGAGATACCAGTTTTACGGCAGCTCTTGGCGGAACACTGTCGAAAGAAACGGCATCCACTTTCACTTCTGTTGAAGTCGGTTCTGAAACTTGAAGTGGTTTTGTACGGGCAGTCATAATTCCGCGCATATTCGGGATGATGAGTTCTTTTTCATCTACAAGACCTTTCTGTCCGGCAATAACCACAGGAAGATTTACAGATACGGTTTCTTTTCCTCCGTCGATTTCGCGAACTGCTTTTACTTCAGCTTCTTCAACATCTAAACCTACACTTCCGTTTACAAAAGGAAGATTGAGCAATTGCGCCACCATTCCCGGAACTGCACCTCCGTTATAATCCAAAGATTCTTTTCCGAAAAGTAAAAGATCGTACCCGCCGTTTTGTGCAACCGCAGCAATTTCTTTTGCGGTGGAATAAGAGTCTTTCGGTTCTGTATTTACACGTATCGCATCATTTGCGCCAATGGCTAATGCTTTTCTGATTACAGGTTCGGTTTCTGCACCACCCACATTCAGAACCGTTACGGTTGCCCCTTTTGAAGTTTGCAACTGAATGGCTTTGGTTAATGCAAATTCATCCAAAGGGTTGATTACCCATTGAATTCCTGTTTTGTCGAACGCAGATTTATCTGCGGTAAAATTGATTTTAGAAGTGGTGTCCGGAACACTACTGATACAAACTAATATTTTCATTGTAGGAGATATAATTAAAAATGTTTGGTCGTAAAGATATATATAAAAATATTATGCATGCATAATACATTTTAAAAAATTATTATTTTCTGCATTGGAATATACAAAACTATTTTTTATCCGGTCGTGTTGCACGAAACTCAATCTTACTGGGCAATACGCGAGGATTCATATTCAGAATATCGAGCACAAGATTCCCCATATCTTCGGGTTGGATTTTCCAATCGTCTTTTTCAGAGGGAATATTATCATTAAAATAAGTAGCGACAGAACCCGGCATAATGGTGGAAACTTTGATGTCGTATTTGCGCAAATCAATCATGGCAGCCTGTGTAAAACCCACCACTCCGAATTTGGATGCATTGTATCCTGCTCCGTTTTCAAAAAAATTAGTTCCTGCCAGACTGGAAATGGTGATGTAATATCCTTTTGATTTTTTCAGTTCTTCCACAGCCGCTTTTAAGGTGTAAAAACATCCGGTAAGATTGGTTTCAATCATCGAATTCCATTCTTCGGGGGAAAGCTGATCCACCGGTTTGAAAACACCCAATCCTGCATTGGCAATCACGGCATCGAGTTTTCCGAATTTTTCAATGATTGATTTTACCGCGTTCTGTTCGTCTTCTAAATGCCGGACATCCGATTGTATTCCCAGAACTTTTTCCGGGTTTCCCAAGGCAGCGGCTGCTTTTTCAATTTCTTGTTTTTTTCTTCCGCTAATGGCTACTGAAAATCCGTTTTTCAGTAAAATTTCTGCGATTCCGAAACCAATTCCTTTGGTTCCGCCTGTAATATATGCGATTCTGTTTTCCATGCTTTAAAGATACAAAAAAACGCCTCTATAAAAAGAAGCGTTTTACTGAAAGCCTGTGATAAATTTTAACGATTTTTTTTCACGCGAAAATTAAATAGGCGCTGAATATGAATGTAAAATCTATTGGTAAAGTTCAGGTTCGATGGGATTATTATTTTTTTTAATGCTGGCTTTTGCACTTTCTTCGATGGCGCGAATGGCTTGTTGATTATCGGTAATTTCTTTTCCATCCGGACCTTTGAAACGGATTTGAACGGTTGTGCCGCCTCCTGCTCTCATCATCATTTCCCGCATACTTTTTCCGGGATCGCTCACATATTCCTTCCATAATTTCCGGAATTGTTTTTCGCTTACTTTTATTGGTTTTCCGCCCATTCCTATGCGAACCAAACCGGGACTTTCCGTTTTTTGCTGTTCAGCAGCAGGCACAAAAGATTTGTTTCCTAATAAAGTCATTTTGTGTGTTCCGGATTGATCTTCCATTTTCACAATTAATCCCGGCAAACCATAAAATTTATACGGACCGTCCTGAATGGGAATTTCAGGAGTAAACCATGCCGTCCATTTTCTGCCACCAAAATCAGTTTCTGCTTTTTGGGCTTCGTATTCACCAATTTTTTCTTTTTCGGGTAGAATTTTCCATTCCGGTTTCTGATCTTCTTCTACAATATAAGCATCCGAACTGATCTGCTGGAACAATTCCACCTTAAAATCCGGATAGGTTTTTTCTACAGAATAAGGAACGCTTCCTGCATTTCTGCGGTTCACATTAAAATTGCCCGATGAACTTCTTATTTGTTTCTGAATGTCTTCATTTACAATCGAATCGGCGACAAATTTTTTGTGACTGTAATATTTTGAACCGTTTTTGGTAACATCCAAAAGCATCATTTCGGTTTTTACGGAATCCTTTTCGCTGAGGTCGGGAACAAATTTATATTCGTAAAAAAAACGCTGATTCTGTGCAGATAATCCGGTGCTAAAAAGCATTAAAACTAAGGTAAAAACAATTCCTTTCATTATATAAATTATTTGAGGTCGTTACATTACATAACTTCATACTTTGTTTACCATATTAATAATTGATATGATAAAAACATACGCCACTTTGTCTTGCTGTAAGCATCTATAGAAAAAGAATTTAGATTTCTTCGAAATGACAAACTTTGTGTTTAAAGGGTTTTTCATACTCATTAAAATATGAAATTATCATGTGACTTATGTAAACTATTTTAGTTCTATTCTGTTATTTTCTTTTTTCAATTTGTCTTTGATCTGCTGTTCGCGCTCTTTCATCATTTTTTCCTGTTCTGCATTATTGCCTTCCATTTTCATTACCACGCCTCCCATTGTCAATTGGCGCATTCCTTTTGTGGGATCTGCTTCATATTCTTTTCGGATTTTTTGGTATTGTTTCCGGTTGATGGAAATGCGGTTTTCTGGTTTAAAAATCTCCGAATCGAAATCTTTTTCTGAAATTTTCTTAATGCCTTTCAGTTCAAACAAATGCGTTTTGGACTGATCTTCCATTTTCACAATTAATCCGGGCAACCCGAAAAATTTATAGGGTCCGTCCTGAATAGGAATTTCCGGAGTAAACCACGCAGTCCATTTTCTTCCTGCAAAATCAGTTTCTGCTTTTTGGGTTTCCCACTCCCCAATTTTTTCTTTTTCAGGAAAGATTTTCCAATCGATCTTCCGGTCTTCGCGCACGGAATAGGAATCGGTAAAAATCCTGGTCAGAAAATCGACGGTATAATCAGGATAAGTTTTGGTGACACTATACCGAATATTTCCTTTCTGCATGTCACTTTTTACATTGATGGAACCGTTTGTACGAAGTTGGTTTTCTAAATCAACACGCATCAAAGAATCGGAATGATATACGGTATAACTGTAAAATTTTGAACCGTTTTTAGAAACATCCAGATTCATCTGTTCGGTTTTAAGTTCGGCTTTATTCGTAGAGTCCGACGCAAATGTATAATCATAGGTAAAGCGTTGCATTTGCCCGAAAACGCAGACTGATACGAGCAAAAACAGAAAAGCAATTTTTTTCATATTGGAGAAAAGGATAAAAATGTCGGGAAAATTTTCCCGACATTTTGGGTTCTATTTTTTGGTTTTGATTCGGATTTCTCCGGCAGAATTGTCGTTTTTATTAACATTTATACTTGCAATGTTTTTGGGATCAAGAGCCTTCATTTCCGCTTCTGTGGAAGATTTCCCGTCGATAAAATACTTTATTTCTCCCGGAATTTTGCTGTTTGCCAAATCATTGCTGTTGATATAGATTACATTATCCATCGATTTTACTGCCATTGGCTTTTTCATCACCACAATATTAGGACTATCTTTTACAGAATACCTTTTACTAAACTCTTTTTCAGCAAGTTCTGCCTGTTTTCTGGCTAATTCTTTCTGCTTTTTAGAAAGTTCTTTTTGCTTTTCGGCTAATTTTTTGCGTTCTTTTGCCAACTTTTCTGAACCTTTTGCTTTTAATTCCGCAATTTTTGCAGATTTTTCTGCTTTATCAATAAAGATTTCCGGATGGTTTTTATAAAGCCAGGTTCCGTCTTTTCCAAATTCAATTTTTTCTAAAGGCGGCATTGGTGGAAGTTCAGGCATTTCTGGAAGTTCAAATTTCATTTTTTCGAGATCTTTGAAATACTGTTGCCATTCTTTTGAATTGGTAAAATTTTCTGCTAATTTTAGTTGTTTCATTTGTTCAGGTGAAGTGAAAAATATTTTCAAATCTTTCCCGTCTTTTGATCCATCTTCATTATTCAAATGAATAATCATCGGTGATTTACTTAATTGATCAATATTATTTTGATATTCTTCTGACGAAGTAATTCCGTTGATTCTATTACTTAAAGCATTTATCTCTTGAATTTTTTTCTCGAAATCTTCAGATTCAGGTTTCAAGGTTTTTAATTCTTTTGACTTTTCTTCGATGGATTTTCCAAGATTGGCAATTTCTTTATTGGCTTTTTCGAGTGCTGAACTCGATAAAAGTTCGTTCACTTTTGAATTTGCTTTCAACGTGTCTTGAACTGTATTATTCTGAACGTTTGAGGTTTCTGAAAGCAATTCTTTTGCGGCTTTCTGAATTTCAAGATTCGTGGCTTTAATCTCTTTGTTCTTCGCATTTACAAGATAAGCAAATGCAAGGGCAAAAAATAAGGGCAATGCTAAAATTCTTCGCGCATAACTGAATTTGGTTTTGGGTTTTTGTAACATTTTAAGTCTTTTTTTAAGGTTAGAACTAAGAAACGGACTGGTTGCAGGAATCATTTTTCCGGAAAAACGACTTGCCAGAAGCATCTGCGCAAATGCTTTTGTGTCCGAGTGTTTCAAGGCTTTTTTATCAGCCAGATATTCGTGTATAAGATGAATTTCTTTTTGTATGAGGTAAAAGAAAGGATTGAACCAGAACAGTGATTTTACGGTTTCAATAAAGATTTTATCGAGGGTATGTTTCTGTTCTATATGAACCATTTCGTGCTTGAGAATTTGTTTTCCAAGATCAGACTGAATCAAAATGGAATTTTTCCAGAAAAGATTCCTGAAATAGGAAAATGGAGCATTGTTAAGATCGGTCTGGTAAAAATTAATTCCCTCAAAATTTTCTTTTGGAAATGATTTTTTAAACAGTGAAATTTTATAAACACCAAACAGAAACCGGGCTAAAAGAAAGATAGAAACCAATCCAAAAGCGACAGCAAAAAGTTGAAAATAAGAGAAAGCATTTTCGTTTGATTTTAAATTATTATTGTTTAATTTACTGATTAACAAGTAAATATCATTATTTACTTCAAGCGTAAAATAACTTACTTTAAGCAAAGGCAAAAGCAAGGAAACCAGCACCATCGCCAAAAGATAAAATCTGTTGTAGTGATGAAACGTCTTGTCTTTTAAGAACAACTGATAATACAAAAACATTACACCAGATGCCAAAATCACTTTTCCGAAATAAATAAACAGCGTTTCCATCAGTCTTTATTTTTTAGTTCGTTCAGGAGCATTTCCAGATCTTCAACACTCATTTCGTTTTCCTCGACAAGGAAAGAAACGGCGTTTGCGTAAGAACCAGAAAAATAATTTTTCACCAGACTTTTGATGGATTTTCCGCTGTATTCTTCCCGGGAAATTTTTGCGAAATATTCATGCTGTCTGCCATACACTTCATAGTCTACAAATTCTTTTTCTTTCAGCACTTTCAGTATTGTAGATACGGTATTGGTATGCGGTTTGGGCTCGGGAAATTCTTCCAGAATATCTTTCAGGAAACCTTTCTCGATTTTCCAGAGATACTGCATTACCTGCTCTTCTGCTTTTGTTAAAGACTGAATTTTCATAAATCGATCGTATTTTTTTGAATAAAATTCTTTTATAACTAAAAACTTAGTGATACAAATGTAGAATTATTTTCCATTTCTACAACTATTTTTTTAGTGATAAATCATATAAATTCATAAAACATTGACAATCAATGATAAAAAAAATCAATTTAGGAGAAATAATTATTTCGACATTCTCTTTCAATGTTAATTTGGAGGTTAATAGATAGATTACTGCGTATTTGGTTTTATGTTTTACATGAGACGAAAGAAACTTAACACTTTTGTTACGTTTCAACCATCTCTTTCAAGGATATTTAGAATTCTGTGAAAAGACAAACTTTGTATTTAAAAGGTTTTATTCTATTTTTAAGATATGAATCGTAAAAAAATTAAAACAATAAAATCCTCACAATCACAAGTATAACAAACGATTAAAATCAAATACAAACATTATGACAAATTATTTTTGGAGATTAAAATATTTGCCGTATATTTGCAATCACAAATCGCGGGATGGAGCAGTAGGTAGCTCGTCGGGCTCATAACCCGAAGGTCGTAGGTTCGAGTCCTGCTCCCGCTACTACAAAGAGAATCAAAATTTTGGTTCTCTTTATTTTTTTTCTTAATTGATTTGGTTTTGGGTTAAATATTTTTCGGATCAGGATCAGAATCTGGGGACTAAGCAAAAACATCAGATTATACGCTTTAAAATTAACGCAAAGGGAAACGAAGAATTCATTCAAAAAATCTTTAAACAAAGATAAACAAGGGCGATAAATCTTAATTAAAGTAATACAAAATAATTTTCTTCGTATTACATTCGTAAATGAAATGTCTTTGTATTTCTTAAAATTATTGTTTAAACAAATAAAAAATCTTTGTTTTTCTTTGCGTTTATTGATTTTATTTCAATAAATCAATGTAATAATTATTTGATAATATTTTAATGCGTTTGACATGCAAAAACATTAGCCAATCTGAAAAGGAAAAAGTTTTTTCTATTCACATACTTTAATTTACAAGACACTGTCAATTAAAATTCTGATTGATGAGTATAATTAAGATAGCATTCCTCCGGAATGCCCACTTTCTGTGTTTATGATTGTTACTACACAGATTTCATCCCTCCGGAATGATGATCGTTCTTTTGTTGGTGGGTATGAGAAACATTATGTTGGTGAAAAAGTGCATTCCGGAGGAATGCTATCTGTGCAGAATAGGTTTGAATATAGGATTGCGCGCGCCGGAGGTGCGCTATCTTTTATGAAAATATCATGTCATATTTTTTCAGTCTTTCTCCCCAAGTTTTTTTCCTTATCCTATTTTACTCCTAATCCATTTTTTAATCCTTAAAAAATAAACACAAAAAATCCCTAAACAAGTTATGTTTAGGGATTAATTAGCGGAGGAACAGGGATTCGAACCCCGGGACCTGTTACAGTCAACAGTTTTCAAGACTGCCGCAATCGACCACTCTGCCATTCCTCCATAAAAATGATTTCTCATTTTCAGTGGTGCAAATATAAGCTCCTTTTCTATTTTGAGCAAATATTTTTTTCAAATTTATTTTAAACTCCTAGTTTTCAGTACAAAAATTATCTTTCTATAGCTTGAAAACCTAGGAAAACCGCCAATAATCCGATTAAAACGCTCAAAATAATATAGGCTGCCATCACTCCAAAATGCCCGTTCTGCCAAAGCGAATAATTCTCAGCAGAAAAGGTGGAAAAGGTTGTATATCCTCCGCAAAATCCTGTTATCAGGAGAAATTTCAGGGAATTATCAACTTTTAAAAAATACGCCGAAAGCATTCCGATTATAAAACAACCCGTGATATTCACAATGAAAGTTCCAAATGGAAATGCATTAATATTCCATAATTTCTGGGTATAATTGGAAACCAAATAACGGGCAACACTTCCCAAGCCTCCCCCGATAAAAATATAGAAAATGCTTTTCATTGTTCTTAATACTAAGTCAATTTCTATATTTATTCTAAATCTGCAAGATAACGTTCAGCATCTATTGCAGCCATACATCCACTACCTGCTGCTGTAATCGCTTGTCTGTACACATGATCCTGAACATCACCTGCTGCAAAAACACCGGGAAGTTTTGTTTTGGAAGAACCTTTTTCTGTAAGCAAATATCCGTTTTCATCAAAATCCAATTGTCCTGCAAATAGTTCGGTATTTGGTTTGTGACCAATGGCGATAAAAATCCCTTCTACTTCGATTTTGGATTCTTCACTGGTTTGGTTGTTAATGACAACCGCTCTTTCCACCAAATTATTTTCCCCTTCAATGGCAATCAGTTCATGGAAGAATTTCACTTCAAGATTTGGGGTATTATTCACACGGTGTACCATTGCTTTTGAGGCGCGAAACTCTCCTTTTCTTACCAAAAGAATTACTTTCCTGCATAATTTTGCAAGATAGGTGGCTTCTTCAGCAGCTGTATCTCCACCCCCAACAACAACCACATCTTTCCCTTTATAGAAAAATCCGTCACAGGTCGCACACGCGGAAACTCCGCCTCCTGCATATTTTTTTTCATCATCAAGACCGAGATATTTTGCGGTAGCTCCGGTAGAAATAATCACGGTTCTTGCGAAAATTTCTTTATTGCCTGCCCAAAGTTTGTGGATTCCTCCTGTTTCTTTGGAAAATTCAACTTTGGTGATGAGTTCATAATTTACTTTGGTTTCGAAACGTTCGGCTTGTTTTTGCAGATCCATCATCATTTGCGGACCGGTAATTCCGTCGGGATAGCCAGGATAATTATCGACTTCGGTTGTAGTGGTCAATTGTCCGCCTGGTTCAAGGCCGGTATAAAGTTCCGGTTTCAGGTCTGCTCTTGCTGCATAAATTGCTGCGGTAAATCCAGCTGGTCCAGATCCTACAATCACGCAATCGAGAATATTTTCTTCCATTATAGAATTTTAAAATTAATTTTTTATTAAATGTTCAATGTTACAAATTTCGGTAAATTATTTCAGTTTCAAAATGGAGGAATGATGAATTTTGTCAATGATGTTAACTCTATACAAATAATGAATATTTGAGAGTCTGTTTAAAATTTTACCGAAATTTTTAATATAGCCTCAGAAAATCATCTTTGCTAAA
>DALZZF010000031.1:0-13825 GCA_031987605.1 Bergeyella sp.
TTTCTTCCTAAAAAACCATCTTTGAAATACGAAACGCTTAAAACCAATCAGTCGGCTATATTTTATTAATCGAACTCAGGTTATTATTTTAAATTTTTTAACTTTTGTTGGTAAAAATTTAGACTGTTGCTTAAGTAATCAACTCACTTTCCGGTGAATATATCGCGTAAGTTTTATGCCCATATCCGTCCACACAATTTTGGAATTTCCGTTGCGTTCCAAATGATAATCCGCGGTGGAAAGTTCTTCCAAAATACTTTCGATATTGGCACCGTGAATGTATTGTGAAAATTTTTCCCACTGAAAACCATTGCTCGCCAGTTTTTTGTAAACCAGATTGGGAGAACTGTAATTCTGCATCAAAGCCAACCGGAAAATTTCTGCACAATAATCGAGGAAATTCTTCTGTTTCTCGCGATTCCATGATGAAATTTCTCTTGCCCAATTGATGATATTTTTCAGATATTCCGGTTTCTTTTTTACCATAAATGCGCTGCGCACCCAATCCACAAATAACGCTTCGAATTCGGCATTTGCATTTTCGGAATGAAGCAGTTTGAGCGCGGTATTGTAATTTCCCTGCGCCTGATGAACGATTTCGGAAATTCGGTCTTCATCAATCTCGTTATTTGCACGCAAAGCAGTAGCAATATCTTCATCATCAACTCTGGGAACTTCGATAATCTGGGTACGGGAAAGTATGGTTGGAAGTATAAAATCCGTACTTTCGGCTACCATGAGAATAATGGTTTTGGCAGGAGGTTCTTCTAAAAATTTCAGAATTTTATTGGCGGATTCCACTCGCATTTTTTCGGCATGCCAAATAATCAGGATTTTGGTTCCGCCTTCAAAACTTTTTAGTGCAAACTTTTTCCCGATTTCCTCCACCTCATCAGCAGAAATAAAAAACTGCTTGTTTTCCGATTGCAAAAGTTTGGTGAAATCTTCAAAATCGGAATACGGATTCTCCAGAATCATGCCCCGAAAATCTTCAAAAAGTCTTTTGCTGAGGGTATTTTTACTTTCTGTAAAAACAGGAAAACTGAAATGCAGATCAAGATGATTCAGGTGGTCTGCTTTTCCGGCAGCAGATTCGTTTTCCCGGGTAAGAATTTCTTTGGCGTACGCCAGTGCAAGCGGTAAAGTTCCGTAACCATCTTTCCCGGCAAAAAGCTGTGCATGGCTGATTCTGTTGTCATCAATGCTTTCTCTGAGAAGGTTTTTGAGTTTTTCCTGTCCTACAATGTCTTGCCAATTCATACGTCAAAGATAAAGATTTGTGTGCAATTTCAGGCTTTGAATCTGTATTTTCAAATCAGGATTTTCAGGCTTTTTGGCAAGACTTTGATGTGAACGGGAGATTTTATTTGGGTAAATTCACCGTCAATATGCCAGTTTTCTGTACTTACGGAAAAACGCGTTTCCGAAACTGAAATATAACTTACATACTGATCGTCTTTCAATGTTTTGGTAAACATCCGGTACGCAAAAAGTGCGGCGTAATGCAACGGAAATTTTTTCACCAAAACCAAATCCACCAAACCATCGCTTTTACTGGCTTTCGGTGCAATAAAAGCATTATTTCCGAATTGTCTTGTGTTGGCAACATTCAGCATCAAGTATCTTCCGTTATAGGATTGAAGTGCGGGATCTTCAAATTTCAGTTTTACCGGTTTATAATTGAAAAATGTGGAGATGGAAACCTTTATATAATTGGCAAAACCGCGTTGTGTTTTCTCGAATTCTTTCGCCACTTTGCCATCGAATCCGGCTCCGGAAACATTGATAGAGAAATGTTCATTTACGGTAAAAGTATCCACTTCTTTAATTTTGAATGTTTCGATTTTTTCCAAAAGCTGTTTCAAATCTTTTTCAAAATGGGTTTCGCGGGAAAAACCATTTCCTGAACCTGCGGGAAAAACAGCCAGAACTTTTTCGGTATTGATGAGATGTTTGGCAATATGGGAAATCGTTCCATCGCCTCCAACGGCAACAAAAACATCGGTGGAATCGAAGTTATTCCGAATATAGTTTTCCGTTCCCGAAATAGATTCCGAAATATAATACTGTGCATCCGGAACGGTTTGCTGTAATTTTTTTAAAAAAGGCTGATAATTTCCTGTGGAAGAAAATGGATTGATGATGAAAGCAACATTTTTCATAGAATGTTAAAAAGGGCGATTATCCTGAATAAAAGATTTCTGAATTTTTATTAAAGTTTCATTCTGCTTTTGAAATCAGGCGTTAAAGTTCCTTCCAGATCTTTCCATGAAACGGGAATGATAATATCGCCGGCAGCAAAAGCAGCAATTTCATACGGACTGTAATGGAAATACAGATTTTTATCATCAAAATAGAAGTTATGAGTTCCCGGAATTTTATCTACCAAAAGAAATTCGCTGTTGGCGATAGAACCTTTATCATCAGAAGCATTTCCCGGCCGCAAATCAATATTTTTCCGAAGAATTGCGGAAAGTTTGCTGGCATCAATCGTTGTAATATCGTTCAGCACAAGTGTACGGTTGTTCTTCAAATCATACACACGGTCGATAAAACTGTAGTTTTCGTGTGCACCACCGGAATACAAAGACTGAAAATATTCCAATTGCAAAAAATCTTCGCTATGGGAAATCAACTTCATTTTGCTGGTGGAAGAATACCGTTCTGTATAATCTGCAGGTTCTGTATTTTCTTTTTTGATTCTGGAAAATTCAGAAGTAACTGACGATTTCAGAAATTTTTCAATGCCGTTTTTGGAATAATCTTTCAGTTCGGGATAATTGAAATAAATACTGTCCTGTAAGGTTTTGTTTTTAATATCCGGAAAAACGAGTACCAGATCCGAGCTGTATAATTCCAATCTATTTCCTTCTGTCAGTGAATCTTTTACCAATACGGAATCAATGGTAAATTTCGCAGGAGTTGAATCAGGCGAAGCAATAGAATCTGTGCTGTTTGCAGATTTTTTACAGGAAACGGCAAACAGCAATGCAATGGATAAAAAGGTGGCTGTATTTTTCATGGGTTGAAGGTACAATTTTTTTGTAAAAAAACCGCTTGGGAAAAGCGGTGTGAATTTAGTGTAATTATTTAAGTGGTATCCGTTATCTTTCGTCCGGAAGAGCATTCGGATTATATTTTGCATCTCCGAAAGCAAGAAGAATGTAACCAATCAGAATGAAAAACAGGAGAACATAATACCATTCCTTATCGAAGAATTTTGCTAAACGGTAAAACAAATAGATAATCACAATAAAATTCACATACGGAATCAAACAAAGAATCGTCCACCACCATTTTACCTTTACGGCTTCTGTAAGCAAATAATAATTGTAAATGGGAATAAATGCACCCCAGGCATTTTCTACCCCAGCTTTCAGGAAAATTTTATACAGGCAATACGCCGAAAATAAATACAGAACAATAGCGAAAATAATCGTTCCTGCACCAAACGCAAACAAACCTGTGGTTTCGGTAACGGAAGAATAATCGGAATACGATTGAAGAAGAGTGAGCATCATAATGTGATTTTTAAGTGGTTGATAATTTTTTAAAATTAATAAAAAAAACCATTGAAAGTTTCAATGGTTTTAAAAATTAACAAAAATTCTTAGAACTTATGCATCAATATTTGCATAATGGGCATTTTTCTCAATAAATTCTCTTCTTGGCGGAACCTCATCTCCCATCAACATCGAGAATACGTTGTCAGCTTCCACTGCGTTTTCAATGGTGACCTGTTTCAGGATTCTGTGTTCAGGGTTCAGGGTGGTTTCCCAGAGCTGTTCAGGGTTCATTTCTCCAAGACCTTTGTATCGTTGCACCTCTACTCCTTTTCCGTCTGTTGACATTTCAAGCGTAAGCTCTTCTCTTTCTTTTTCGTTGTAGGCGTAATTTTTTTTGTTTCCTTTTTTCAACAGGTACAATGGCGGTTGTGCAATGTAGATGTACTGGTTCTCAATCAGTTCTTTCATGTATCTGAAGAAGAACGTAAGAATCAGGGTTGAAATGTGGGAACCGTCGATATCGGCATCGGTCATAATCACGATTTTATGATAGCGCAGTTTCGCCATATTCAACGCTTTGGAATCTTCTTCCGTTCCTACGGAAACTCCGAGTGCGGTATAAATATTTTTAATTTCTTCGTTGTCGTATACTTTATGAAGCATGGATTTTTCCACATTCAGAATTTTACCTCTTAAAGGTAGAATGGCCTGAAAATGGCGGTCACGACCTTGTTTTGCCGTTCCACCTGCGGAATCTCCCTCTACAAGGAATATTTCGGAAATTGCAGGATCTTTGGATGAACAGTCGGATAATTTTCCGGGAAGTCCGGAACCGCCCATCGGCGATTTGCGCTGTACCATTTCGCGCGCTTTTTTCGCGGCCTGTCTTGCTTTTGCAGCAAGCACGACTTTCTGTACAATTTGTTTGGCTTCGGCCGGATGTTCTTCCAAAAAGTTGGTCAACATTTCGCCCACGATTTTATCAACCGCTCCGGAAACTTCAGAGTTCCCCAATTTGGTTTTGGTTTGCCCTTCAAACTGAGGTTCCATCACTTTCACGGAAATCACGGCTGTAAGACCTTCACGGAAATCATCACCGGTAACTTCTACTTTTTCTTTTGCAGGAAGCCCGAGTTCATCGGCAAATCTCTTTAAAGTTCTGGTTAATGCTCTACGAAAACCGGCAAGGTGTGTTCCTCCTTCATGCGTATTGATATTATTCACATAAGAGTGAAGATTTTCGTTGAAAGAGGTATTGTAACGCATGGCTACTTCCACCGGAATATCATCGCGTTCGCCTTCCATAAAAATTACGTCCGGCATAATGGATTCACGGTTTCCATCGATGTATTCTACAAATTCTTTTAAACCGCCTTCAGAATGGAAAGAATCTGTTTTGAAACTTCCGTCCTCCAGTTTTTCTCTTTCATCCGTCAAGGTAATGGTAATGCCTTTATTCAGGAAAGAAAGTTCACGAAGTCTGGCTGCAAGAGTATCGTAATTGTACACCAGTTCAGCAAAAATAGTTCCATCCGGCTGGAAGAACTGTTTGGTTCCTCTTTTGTCGCTATCGCCAATCTGCTCGACTTCGGTTTCGGCTTTTCCGCGGGAATATACCTGCTGATAAACATGACCGTCTCTGTAAACCGTGGTAATCATTTCGGTAGAAAGGGCATTCACAACGGAAACTCCAACTCCATGCAGACCTCCGGAAACTTTATAGGAATCCTTATCGAATTTACCACCGGCACCGATTTTGGTCATCACCACTTCGAGTGCAGATTTTTGTTCTTTTTCGTGAAAATCTACAGGAATACCCCGACCGTTATCGGTGACTTCAATACCATTATTTTCTTTAATGGTTACGGTAATGGTATTGCAGTATCCTGCCAAAGCCTCATCAATAGAGTTATCTACCACTTCGTACACCAAATGGTGAAGACCTCTTATTCCTACATCACCAATGTACATGGACGGGCGCATACGCACGTGCTCCATTCCTTCTAAAGCCTGAATACTGCTTGCTGTATATTGTTTTTGACTCATATTTTTTTGTTCAAAGTTTAAGGTTTACTATTCAAAGGTTTTATTTGAACTTCTCCCCCTCTTTTTTTGTTTAAAATTCAGTTAAAAATGCTTACAAATATCGTGATTTTTTTTGAGATATGAAAGGAAGTTTTCCACAGGAATGCTTCCAATTTCACAAACAAATTAAATTGTATTATTGAAAATTTTTGCAGATAATTTGAACGATTCTTATTTGATATTTCTGTTTGTATATTAATGGACAATGAAGAAGTATTTTTTTATGGATTCTGCTGCTTCCCATAACCTTATGAAAAAACAAAAAAAACGATTCAATATTCTGAAAATAGGAAATAGATTGTTTCTCTCCTCACAATGACTTGCACTAAAGAGCATTAAAATTTTGCAAAGATAATTTTAAAAAAACGGTGAAATTTCAAACAGACCCTTAATCCACCATCATTTCCGGAATATCACCTTCCACGATAAGATGGGCTTCTGTTGCTTTAATAATATCTTCCGTGGAAACGCCGGGCGCCCGCTCTAAAAGTTTAAAACCGTTTGGTGTAACCTCCAAAACGGCAAGTTCTGTCACAATTTTTTTCACACAGTGTACTCCGGTTAACGGAAGTGTGCATTTTTTCAGTATTTTGGATTCTCCAGCTTTGTTTACATGCATCATGGCCACAATAATATTTTCAGCAGAAGCTACCAAATCCATTGCACCGCCCATTCCTTTCACCATTTTCCCGGGAATTTTCCAGTTGGCAATATCTCCGTTTTCGGATACCTCCATGGCCCCAAGAATGGTTAAATCCACCTTTTGAGAACGGATCATTCCGAAGCTGAATGCCGAATCGAAAAATGAACCGCCCGGCAAAATCGTAATGGTTTGTTTTCCTGCATTGATGATATCGGCATCTTCTTCCCCTTCATAAGGAAACGGTCCCATTCCTAAAACGCCGTTTTCACTCTGAAATTCAACATTCAGATTATCAGGAACATAATTGGCAACCAAAGTCGGAATCCCGATTCCGAGATTTACGTAATAGCCGTCTTTTACTTCTTTTGCGATGCGTTTTGCAATTTGTTCTTTTGTAAGCATTCTTATTAATTCTATCTGTAATTAAATTTTTATTTTTCCTCTAAATCCTCTTGCCGCATAATAGGAATCGGCTCCGTTATGGTAAATGAAAACATAATCGTAACGGCGGTCTCCAAAAATTGCTCCTCCAAGATTTCTTATTTTCTGAGGCGTTTTCAGCCAACTGGATGTTTTTTGGTCGAAATAATCCAGTTCCTGTAAGAGTTGATAATCTTCTTCTGTTAGAATTTCAATTCCTATTTCGGAAGCCAGATCTATTGCTGAATTTCTGGGTTTATGCTCTTTTCTTTTTTCCAAATCTGCTCGATCGTAACATAAACTTCGTCTTTCCTTAGGACTTTCAGAAGCGCAATCGCAAAAGAAAACCTCATTGGAATTGGCATTAAAAACAACTACATCCGGCTCTCCTCCTGTTTTTTCCATTTCATAAACAATCCTAAGTTTATCTTGATTTTTCAACAATTTTTCTTCTACTAAATCCCAGTTCAAGTCTTTATGCCGATGCATATTTTCAGAAAATCGGGTGTACAATTTCTTCAAAAAGTCTACAATTTCTTCTGGTGAAAAATCTTGTGATTTTGCCATTCTATTTATTCTTTTTTCCGTACTGTTCGCTTTTCAATTCTTTTTTCAAACTTTTCACCCCGGAAAATCCGTTGTACCATAATTCCCGGAATGTGAATTTCGTTGGGATCCAGTTGTCCCGGTTCCACCAGTTCTTCCACCTCGGCAATGGTGATTTTTCCTGCACCAGCCATAGGAAAATTAAAATTTCTGGCTGAACCTTTAAAGATCAGATTTCCCGCATAATCTCCTTTCCATGCTTTTACAATGGAGAAATCTGCTTCGAAAGCATGCTCCAGAATATGGGGTTTTCCGTTGAAATCTTTTACTTCTTTTCCTTCTGCCACTTCGGTTCCGTAACCGGCAGGTGTATAAAATGCAGGAATCCCGGCTTGTGCTGCACGGCTTCTTTCTGCTAAAGTTCCTTGTGGAATAAGATCTACTTCCAGTTCTCCGGTTAACATCTGGCGTTCAAATTCTGCATTTTCGCCAACGTAGGAGGAAATCATTTTTTTTATTTGTTTTTTCTGAAGCAACAATCCGAGCCCGAAATCGTCCACTCCGGCATTATTGGAAATACAGATAAGATTTTTCACGTTGCTTTCCACCAAGGCGGCTATTGTATTTTCGGGAATTCCGCAAAGCCCGAAACCGCCGAGCATCAGTGTCATTCCGTCTTCAATTCCGGAAATCGCTTCCTGAACATTTTTCACTCTTTTATCAATCATTTTTTAAGGTAAATTTGATGGAGATAAAATACAATTTTTTTTGATACCAAAAAGTTTTGAGGTTGGAACTTGATTAAATTTTGTTGAAGCCATGATATAACTTCATTTTTTATAATACCCTTTGTCCATTTTGAATACAAATACAATTATCTATCAATATCCGTTGCGTTATTGATTATACTATTTACAAACTTGCCTGACTCAACAAAAAAACATTCGAATAATAGGAATTATGAATGATAACAGATTCTAATATCCATACAAATTTTGGAAAAGTCACAAACTTTTTTCTTTTGCCCCGGCTCTTTTTACTTGATTCTTTTGCCTTGTCTCTTGATTTTTGATCCCTTAATCTGCGTGAGCGATGGTAGTGAAAATCCTTATTTTTTTGGGGCGACGCTGTGGGATTTGCGGATGAAAGGGACACGCCCTAAAAAGATCAGCAACGAATGAAAAATGGAAGAAATTGGATAAAAATATTGGCTAAGTTATTGTGTGACAGAAAAAATTGTTTTATTTTTGCACACCGTTAATCAACCTCTGACGAAGGACGTGAACGTTGGTTGGCTTAAAAACTTATTTTTTTAAACTAATGGATTTAGTAAAGTACGTACAAGACAAGTACATCGCAAAAAAAGAATTCCCTGAATTCAAAGCTGGTGACACCATCACCGTGTATTACGAAATTAAAGAAGGACAAAAAACAAGAACTCAGTTCTTTAAAGGAACTGTGATCCAGTTGAGAGGAACCGGAGCTACCAAAACATTTACCATCCGTAAAATGAGTGGAGATGTTGGTGTAGAGAGAGTTTTCCCAATTAATCTTCCTGCACTTCAGAAAATCGAAGTGGACAGAAGAGGTAAAGTAAGAAGAGCAAGAATCTACTACTTCAGAGATCTTCGTGGTAAAAAAGCGAGAATTAAAGACGTTCCTTACAAAAAGTAAGACTTACAAACATCACAATAAAAACCTTTCAAAATTATTTTTGAAAGGTTTTTCTTTTTCTACTTTACTTTTAAGTATTCAAATTTCTTTTTGTCCTTGGTAAAAATAATGAGTTTTTTACCATCTTTTGTAAATTCAACTTCCGTATTTTGACGGTCATATTTAAAATTGGTTGGCGATTTCGGTTCGATATACAACATTGGAAGTTTGCCATTAATTTGAAGAAAAAGTTTTTTATTTTCAATAATCACATCAATAACTGAATTTTCTGACAACGAATTTTTATATTGACCAACATATTTTTGTGCGACGCCAAAGTCGATTTGATAAGGAGAAAAATCAGGGACTTCAATGTCTTTTCCTAAAAAACTTCTAATTGCATAATCTGCAATTTCGTTAATGTCATAACGAACACCGTTTTCTATCACTGAAACTGACAATTGCTCTGCAGGAAAATAAACAGTTTGCGAAATAAAACCTCCCATATTTCCAGAATGTCCGAATCCATTATATTCTTCAACACCTCTAAACATCATCCCTTTCGAAAGATTTTTCATTTGAACCAAATCGCTTTTTGAAAGCAAATTTCCAGAAAACAAGTTTGTAAAAAATGTATTCAAATCTTGTGGCGTTGAAATCAACTGCGCCGAACCAAAAAAATAACCCAAATTATTATCATCATATTTTCGATAATCCGTTGAATACACATATGATTTTGCCTCGTTTTGCAACGCATTTACATCGTGTCCGATTCCTGTGTTTTTCATTCCAAGTGGACTGGTAATTTTTTCTTGAAGAATTTGCTCAAAATCTTGATTATAGACTTTTTCTAAGATAAATGCGAGTACAGAAAATCCTGTATTGCTATAATGATAAGACATTCCAGGAGGAAAATCGGAGGGAAGTTTTTCAATGGCTGCTAAAAGTTCTGATTTGGTAACTGGTTTTGTTTTGAAAGATTCATAATTCTTGAGTTCAGCAATATTTTTGATTCCACTGGTATGTTGCAATAAATTTGAAATAGTGATGTCCTTGGCATTTTCTATATTGGGAAAGTATTGAGAAACTTTTGTATTTTGTTTGAGTTTCCCTTCTTCTATGGCCTTGAAAACCAAAACTGAAGTAAAGACTTTTGAAATGGAAGCAATACGGTATTTTGTATTTTCGTCGGCTTTTTTTTCGTTTTCGTAATCGGAATATCCTACCGTTCGAAAATATACTTCTTTGCCCTCTTTTTGAACCGCAACGGTAAAAAAACCTTTATTAAATTTTTCAAATTGGTCGTAGACCAAATCTAATTTTTGTGCATTTTGTGCCATAAAAAAATGACAAAAACACAACATAAAAAAAATAATTTTTGTTTTCATTCAATAGTTATTTAACAAATATACATTTTCCAAAATACAAATTGAAAAGTAGTTTTTTTAAAAAAGAACAAAATCATCATAGGCAAGATTTAAAAATAAAATAAACCTTTCAAAATGAAAGGTTTATATTAAAATTTTGAAAAATGATTTACAGCATTTTCAAATTGTTCACTTCAAGATCAGTGAGGATTCTCCAGTGTCCGCGCTTGATGTTTTTCTTTGTTAGACCGGCAAACATTACGCGATCCAGAGCTTCCACTTCATATCCCAATCGTTGGAAAATTCTTCGGATTACACGATTCCAGCCAATATGCAACTCAATTCCGATTTCATTTTTTGGTTTTCCTTCAATGTAGGATACACTGTCAACATGGGCAACGCCTTCTTCCAAACGGATTCCGTCTGCAATTGTCTTCAAATCTTCACCGGAAAGTTTGCGGTCAAGCACGACATGATAAATTTTGCGTACATCGAAAGACGGATGCGTCAATTTTTTGGTTAAATGCCCATCATTCGTCAACAGAATTACGCCGGTTGTAGAACGATCCAGTCTTCCTACAGGAAAAACACGGTAAGGCGAAGCATTGGCAACCAGTTCCATTACGGTTTTTCTGGCTTTATCGTCTTTTGTGGTTGAAATATATCCTTTGGGCTTATTCAAAAGTACATATACTGGTTTTTCAGGGGTTATGTTTTGTCCGTCGAAAACCACTTTGTCGGTTTTCTGCACCTGATACCCCATTTCCGTTACGGGTTTTCCGTTCACTTCCACCAATCCCTGCTTGATTAGGGTATCGGCTTCTCTCCTACTGCAGATTCCTGCATTGGCAATATATTTATTTAAACGGATGGTGTCTTTATGAAGATCTTTATCTATTTTTTCAAAACGTCTTTTCTGGACAAAAGATTTTGTTCTGTCCTGATCCTTATCGTCGAATTTTTTATACGGTTTTTTTCCGCCCGCTAAATTTCCATTTTCATATTTTTTACGGGCATCAAATGTTCTTTCGCCTCCTCTTTCTCCTCTTTTGGGGGCAAATCCTTCTCCACTTCCCGTTTTGGGAATTCTCGGTCTTTTGGGTTTCCCACTATTTTCTCTGGACATATCTTATTAATCTAATTTGTGCAAAAGTACAACATTCCAATCGGAAATAATCATGATAAAAAAAATAGAGGTTCATATGATAATTTCATCTCTTAAAAAAATATAAAAAATCCTTTTTTGTCGTTACGAAGAAATGCAAATTTTCTTTGTAGAAATATTTTCAGCATAATAAAAGTGATAGATTTTATAATTAAGAGAAAATTTTATTTTAAAGATTATACGCTTTTTTAAACGTAAAGTCCACAAAGATTTTTGTTTTTCTGTATGCTTTTAGGCTCGCAAAGGCGTTAAAAACAGGTCGAATTTCATTTGTTATGAATGACGAATAAATTTATTTTATCAATAATACTCTATATTTTAGAATAAATACCATCCAGAAGCATTGCTACAATTCCCAGAAAAATCCAGATTCTGAGAATATTAAGGGCATAAAAATTGGAATTTTTAAAAGCATTTAAAACCAGACTTACCACGCAAACCGCCATAAAAAGCCCGGCAGCAAAATAATAACTAAGGAAACTCTGTAAACCTTTTTGCTGTACCAGCAACATTGAAATCACCATTAATCCCACAAGAAGAATGAATAAAACAACTTTCGTTTTCCGGCTTCCAAAAAAATTAGGAATCGTGGTATAACCAAAGATTTTATCTGCATTTTTGGTTAAAGTATCCTTTAAAATATCCATAATTAAAAGAATAAGAAAAAGGAAAACCGCCATAAGAAAAATCTTCACCGAAAAGGTTTTGTAGTAGACCAGCATCCCGAAAAACGGGTATAAAGTCAACGCCACAAACGTAAGATTATTAATGATTAAAATCCTCGATAATTTATGACTATAAAACCACATAAAAAACTGATAAACAAGCAAATAAATAAAAACCCTTGGCGAAATAAACCATGAGATTCCCAGTGAAACGGTATTCAGGAAAAGATAGAAATACAGGAAATAATTCTGTTTCAAAAAGTTCTGAATTTGCGAACGAAACGGTTTAATCACACGGTCTTTTTCGCGATCATAAAACTGGTTGATAATTCCACCCGCCAAAATACTGAGAACCGTGCAGAAAATGATTCCGTGAACCTTAAAATCAAAAACAAAGGAACGCAAATTTTCTTCCTGATTAAACAGAAAAAATGTGGAAACATACAGTGCAAAACTGAGCAGCAAAACAACGAAAACCTTTGCTCCCAAAAGAAATCCCACCAACTGCGAAAGCCGGTATAAAAATATTCTGTACAGCGGATCCTGAACCTGGAAATTGCTTTTTCCCGAATCCATAGAAATTGTTTTTATTAGAAACGGTAAATCACTTCTTTGTTGAAGCCTTCCAACATGTGTTCCGCTTTATCGTAATCTTTGGTAAAACCGAGAATATAGCCACCACCGCCACTTCCGCAAAGTTTAAGGTAATACGCATTGGTGTCCAAACCTTTCTTCCAAATATTATAAATGCTTTCCGGAATCATCGGTTTGAAATGCTCATACGCCCAAATAGAAAGGCTTTTAAGATTTTTGAAGAACGGATTCATATCCTTTTTCAAAAAGGAATCGATACAGGCATTGTTGTAGCGGATAAATTCTTCTTTCAAAGTTTTACGGAAACCTTCAGTTTTCATTTTTTCAAAGAAAATCTGAACCATTGGTCCGGTTTCGCCCACACTTCCGGAATCAATCAGAAAAATAGCTCCTTTTCCTTCCTGACTTTTCGGAATGGCCACTTTGTCTACATTTTCTTTATTTTCAATCAGAATCGGAAGATTCATATAGCAGATCAGCGGATCAATTCCAGAACTGGTTCCGTGGAAATAACTTTCCAACAATCCGAAAACTTTTTTCAGATTTTTCAGTTCTTCTTTTGAAATACTTTCCGGCTGATATTTTGTAATGGAATACCGCTCAAAAATCGCTGCTACCAACGCACCGGAACTTCCCACTCCATAACCTTGCGGAATATTGGAATCGAAGAAAAGTCCCTTCTGAATGTCTTCTTTAAAAGAGTCAACATTCAATGCAAAACCTTCTGGCAAATTCAGTCCGGACAGATATGCAGCATAATTTTTAAGGTGAATGTTTGATTTTTTTTCAAACTCTGAATTTAAATCAGAGAATTTAAGAGTTCCTTTGTAAAAGCTGTACGGAAGTGTTAATCCCTGTGAATCTTCAATGATGCCATATTCACCGAAGAGCAGAATTTTAGCGTAAAACAAAGGATTTTTCATGTAGTTTTTAGTCTCTTTCTTTTGCAAAGATACAAAATTTTAAACATTCTGTATTTAGCAATTTTTAAGCCAATGTATTGATAATTCGTGATAAAGAAAGGCTAAGATAAAAGAGCCAAGGTAAAAGGTAAAAGGCAAAAGGTAAAAGTAAAAAGACAAAGGTAAAAAGGCAATACTGGAAAGCATTTTTAAATTACCATTGCACAGGTTATACGCATTACAATTAACGCAAAGGGAAACGAAGAATTCATTCAAAAA
>DALZZF010000032.1:0-5757 GCA_031987605.1 Bergeyella sp.
AATATAGAAAAAATATATTTTTTTATTGGAAATTAACACAGAATCTACGGAGTCGCATCGCATTCCGTAAATCCAGAATTATACATCGCAAATCCTTTGAAATAGCTTTCTCCTCATTTCTCATCTTCGCGAAAACAACATTGCAATAGCGTTGCATGCTTTCGCCGCGTATCTTTGTTTCAAAATTCAATACAATGTCCAAAAACTGTTGCTCCGATGACGGACTCGCTATAAAAAAAGAAGCCCCTTCACACAAAAAAACGTCCTGCTCATGCTGTTCGGATGAATCTCATGAAGAACACCATCACCATCATGACCATTCGCATGGTGAAAATGAAAAATCAACTTTTCAGTTGTTTCTTCCGGCAATTATTTCTTTCGTTTTATTGATGACGGGGATTGCGCTGGATTACTGGATTCCGCAGAACTGGTTTACCGGATGGATTCGTTTGGTGCTTTATATTGTTGCATATATTCCGGTCGGATTTCCGGTGATGAAAGAAGCGGTGGAAAGCATTCGCGATGGCGATTTCTTCTCCGAATTTTTCCTGATGACGATTGCAACAGTCGGTGCTTTTGCCATAGGTGAATATCCTGAAGGGGTTGCTGTGATGCTGTTTTATTCCATTGGCGAAGCATTTCAGGACATTGCCGTAACGAGGGCAAAAACCAACATCAAAACCTTGCTGGATCAGCGTCCGGATGAGGTTACCATTCTGGAAAATAACCAACCCAAAGTCATCAAAGCCGAAACAGCAAAAATCGGACAACGCATCCAGCTAAAACCGGGAGAAAAACTGGCTTTGGATGGTGAACTGGCCTGCAAAAACGCTTCTTTCAATACCGCTGCATTGACCGGGGAAAGCAAACCCGACACCAAAAATAAAGGCGATGAAGTGTTGGCAGGAATGATTAACCTGAATTCTGTTTCGGAAGTAATTGTGCTGAAAGAATTTAAAGATTCCAAACTTTCCAGAATTCTGGAACTGGTGCAAAATGCCACTTCCCAGAAAGCCAAAACTGAACTTTTCATCCGCAAATTTGCCAGAATTTACACGCCGATTGTGACTTTTATGGCACTTGCGATTTTCATTCTCCCCTATTTTTTTGTGGAGCATTATGATTACAAAGACTGGTTGTATCGTGCCTGCATTTTTCTGGTGGTTTCTTGTCCGTGTGCGTTGGTAATCTCAATTCCACTGGGTTATTTCGGAGGAATCGGAGCCGGAAGCCGAAACGGAATTTTATTTAAAGGAAGCCACTTTCTGGATTTGCTTGCCGATACCAAAAATGTGGTCATGGATAAAACCGGAACATTGACGGAAGGCGTTTTCAAGGTGAAAGATGTCGTGATTGAACCCGGATTTAATAAAGATGAAATTTTAAAATTGCTGAATTTTATCGAAGGAAAATCCACCCATCCTATTGCCACTGCCATCCATGAATTTGTAGGAAATATAGACCATTCCGTGAAAATGGAAAACATTGAAGAAATTGCAGGTTATGGTCTGAAAGGAAGTCTTGATCACCGTATTTTTCTTGCCGGAAATTTCAGATTGATGGATACCTTCAACATTCAATACACCACTGATCCTTCCCAATTTACGGAAACGCTTATTGCAATTGCTTTTGACGGGAAATTTGCCGGTTACCTCACCATTTCCGACCATATTAAAAAAGATGCTGCACACGCCATTTCCGAACTGAAAAAACTTGGGGTAAAATCAACTATGCTGAGCGGCGACAAAACCGCAGTGGTGAATGCTGTGGCAAAAACTTTGGGAATAACCAGTGCTTTTGGAGATTTGCTTCCGGAAGATAAAGTGAACAAAGTAAAAGAAATCAAAGCCAAAGGGGAAAAAGTAGCCTTTGTAGGTGACGGCGTGAATGATGCTCCGGTTGTGGCGTTGTCGGATGTCGGCATTGCAATGGGCGGATTGGGAAGCGATGCCACCATTGAAACCGCCGATGTGGTAATTCAGGATGACAAACCTTCGAAAATCACGATGGCCATTAAGATTGGCAAAGAAACCAAAAAGATTGTATGGCAAAACATTGCGCTTGCTTTTGTGATAAAAGCAGCCGTTCTGATTCTGGGAGCCGGAGGTTTGGCAACGATGTGGGAAGCTGTTTTTGCGGATGTTGGTGTGGCGCTGCTCGCGATTCTGAATGCGGTGAGAATTCAGAAGATGAGATTTAAATAACCTAATTTCGGGATAAGATCAAAATGCCTTTGTGAATTAAAAGCATCCTGATAAATAAAAATATCGTTGCGCCCTTGCGTTAAATTTAAAATCCATAGTTTTTGGCGAAAAGCCATTTTTTGTAACCTCGAAGAGGTCATATTTTTATAGAAATTCTTAATGTTCAAATGGGATTCGACCCCTTCGGGGTCGAACAATTCAACAACAAATATTTTTCTATAAAAATTTGAATCCTTCGGATTCTCATCATCACTATTAACGGATCAGGAACAAAACTTGGGGAGAAAGACTGAAAAAAATGTGAGATGATATTTTCATAAAAGATAGCGCACCTCCGGCGCGCGCAATCCTATATTCAAACCTATTCTACACAGATAGCATTCCTCCGGAATGCACTTTTACACCAACATACTATTTTTCATACCCACCAACAAAAGAACGATTATCATTTCGGAGGAATGAAATCTGTGTAGTAATAATCATAAACGAAGAAAAAAGGCATTCCGGAGGAATGCTATCTTAATTATACTCATCAATCAGAATTGTAATTGATAGTGCTATGGAAATTCAAGTATGGGAAAAAAAAACTTTTTCTTCTTCAGACTGGCCAACACTCCTGCTTAGTCCCCAGATTTTGATCCTGATTCCTATTAACCAATAGTTTTACATCTGATCAAATATAAAGAAAGAAAGAAAGAAAGAAAGAAAGCTGCTTCCGATAAACGGAAACAGCTTTCATGAATATAAGATAAATATGATTTAAAGGTAATTTCTCACGGTTTTATTTCATGAGATTCATGGTTTGGTGTTCATCAAAATGACGGTGCCACGAAAATACTTCTTCCAGAATATGAGGAGTATGACCACCTCTTGTACTCACTGCACGATTATAATAATCCCACATTTGCTCTTTGTATTCCGGATGCACACAATTCGTAATGATTTCAACCGCTCTTTCTCTTGGAGATTTTCCGCGAAGGTCGGCCAAACCAATATCAGTAACCAGAATATCCACATCATGCTCGGTATGATCGGTATGCGAAACCATTGGCACAACATGCGAAATATTATTGTTTTTGGATGCGGACTGCGTGACGAAAATGCTGAGGTAAGAATTTCTTGCAAAATCACCGGAACCACCGATTCCGTTCATCATTTTTGTACCGCTGATATGGGTGGAATTTACGTTTCCGTAAATATCAAATTCAATAGCGGTATTAATGGCGATTGTCCCTAATCTTCTGATAATTTCCGGAGCGTTGCTGATGTTTTGCGGACGAAGAACAATTTTGTCTTTATATTTTTCAAAATTTGCCAGAATGCGTTCCTGACATTCGCCGGAAACCGTGATAGATGAAGCCGAGGCAAAATCCAGAATTCCCGCATCAATCAGCTCAAAAGTACTGTCCTGAAGCACTTCGGAATACATCGTTAAATTCCGGAATTCGGAATCTTTAAATCCGGTAAGAACCGCATTGGCTACTTTACCAATTCCTGCCTGTAAAGGCATTAATGAAGTTCCCATTCTTCCTTCCGCCACTTCTTTTTTCAAAAACTCAAGAATATGTTGGGAAATAGCAATGGTTTTTTCATCCGGTGCTGCGATTTGTGCAGGGGTATCCGGAGTATCGGTAGCAACAATAGCTACGATTTTTTTAGGATCAATTTTTATTTCTTTCACGCCAATCCGGTCAGAAGCTTTATCGATCCGGAAAGGATGCTTATTGGGATAATTGTTGGACGGGCAAATATCGTGAACACCATAAACCGTAGTCGGAACTGATGTGTTCACTTCTACAATCACCTGATCTGCCAGTTCTGCAAACGTAAGAGAATTACCAACGGATGTGGTCGGAACGATGCCATAATCTTCCGTAATCATGGCTGCTTCAATAACGGCAACATTAATTTTCGGAAGGTGACCGTTCTGCTCCAGTTCTGCGGTTTCGCTTAAATGCTGGTCGATAAAATAAACTTCGCCTTTATTGATGGCTTTTCTGAGAACAGGATCAACCTGAAAAGGCATTCTTTTGTACAAAGCACCTGCTTCCACCAATTTGGCATCGGTATCATGCCCTAAAGAAGCACCGGTAATCAAAGTAATTTTCAAAGGATCCGACAGCGCTCTGTGTGCAACAGAAGCCAAAATTGCCTTACTGTCTCCGGCTCTCGTGAAACCGCTGGTTCCTACTACCATACCATTCTGAATATATTGTGCTGCGGAATCAGAATCGGTTATCAAATGATGCAAATCTTCCGCAAGAATTCTCTTTTTAGCCAAATCAACACTGATGTTGCTTTGGGGAAGTGTTTCAGTTGTCGTGTTCATAGACTACAATATTAACAAAATATGAACAGAATAAAATATTAAATTCTGACTAATTATTATTAAATTGAGCCAAAGTTTCTCAACCTATATGAAGACGCATTATTATGAAACAGAAGTAGACCGGTTTCCCAATTCCTATTACATTTATCAGGGCGCTTTGGGCGAAATTCGCATCCATAATCACCAGCACAAAAAAGCCCAGTTTCTGTATACGGAAGGGGGAATTGTATATGTAACGGTGGATACCAAAACCTATTATCTGCCTTCCCGGCATTTCATGCTGATTCCTGCCAATACGCCGCACAGCATTACCATGAGCTCTGAAAAAGTGGTGATGCGAAACCTCTATTTTCCGGTTCAGAAAAAAGATGGAGATTTCTATCGGAAAACAGCAATCTATCCTGCCAATGATTTACTGCTGAATCTTTTAGTCTATCTGAAACAATTTAGTGGTGATATTCCTGAAAATAACATCAACGAAATAAATGTTGCTGCAGCTTTCAAATATCTGCTGTCGCATTCTGCAGGAAAGGAAATACACCTTGCACTGCCCTATCCGAAATGTAAAGAATTACGTCAAATCACCGAATATCTCAACAAAAATCAGGAATTGGGCATTACCTTACATTCCATTTCTAAAAAATTCGGAATCAGCACACGATCGCTTACGCGAATGTTTCGGAATGATGTATCCATGAGTTTTACAGAATATTTTACGGTGCTCAGAATTCTGAAATCCATTGATCTTCTGATCGGAAGCAATTTTTCCATTAAGGAAATCTGTAGCGAGGTTGGCTACAACAGCGTGCCTACTTTCAGTACCATGTTCCTTAAAATCATGGGAATGCGCCCCAATGAATACCGAAAAATGCGCAATATTCTCTTTGAATAATTTAAAAAAAATGATTGAGATATGATGATAATTTCATAACTCAAAGAATATGAAAAAACCTTTAAACACAACGTTTGTCATTGCAAGTAATGTAGTGCGACGAAGCAATCTCATTCAGTTCAAATTTTCTTTATAGAGATGCTTACAGCATGACAAAATTGGTGCATATTTTTCATCATATTGAATCATCGTTGGCCGATAAAAATTAGAAATACAATGAACAGGTCGCCCCTTTGGAGCTCTAATTATGGGAACAACTATTCCTATTAACAGTTTGCTCCTTTGGAGCTCTGTATTAATCCCGTTGGGATTTTACTGTTAATAGAAAAATA
>DALZZF010000033.1:0-1332 GCA_031987605.1 Bergeyella sp.
AGAGAGAATGAGAGCAGAAAGGCTCCTTAATAACTTACCGTATATTCTTCCGTAGATTTAGCCTCATTTTCTTTTATTTCTTAGAGCTTTAACAGAATGTAAGGAATAATCAACACTACAGATTATATCCAGAATATCCAATCAGGAGACAAGGCGAAGGGAGATTTTCATCTTATTAATTTTCAATTTTAACACTTAAAAATTTATTGGAATGCAGATTTTAAAGCAAGTATTGGGAGTTGATGTTTCCCAAAAAGAATTAGAAGTAAGTTTAGGCAGACTAAACGAAGATTTGAGTATTGAAATTTATTCGCATCGGGTTTTCAGAAATAAGGAAACAGGGTTTGAAGCTTTGAAGAAATGGTTTTTGAAGAATACCGGTGAAGAGGTTCCTGTTCGTATCGTGATGGAAGCCACGGGAGTTTATCATCAAAAATTTGCCCATTTTATGGTTGATAATGACTTTGATACAAGCATTGTTTTGCCCAACAAAATCAGCAATTATATGCGGACTTTGGATATAAAAACCATCACCGATAAAACCTGTAGCGAAGCGATTGCAAGATTTGGTTTGGAAAGGAAACTGGAAAACTGGGAAAAAACCGATGAAACTTATCGGAATTTACAGCAATTAACTCGTGAAAGAGACCAAATCGTAGAAGAAAGGACAGTTGCTAAAAACCGTTTACACGCAGAAGAAAGTGAAGCGTTTCCTAATCCCGGAAGTGTAAAAAGAATTAAAAAGTTGATAACATTCTTTAATAAACAGGAACAAGAAATCAAGAAAGAAATCACTGTGATTTTGGACAAAAATCCAACAGTAAAAGCAGAAGTAAACAGAATCTGCACAATACCGGGAATGGGCGAATTGACAGCCGTTATTATTTTGGCAGAAACCAATGGTTTTGAATTGATACGAAGCAAAAAACAGCTCACAAGTTATGCAGGAATGGACATCAAAGAAAAGCAATCAGGAACATCAGTAAAAGGAAAAGCAAAACTCTCCAAAAAAGGGAACCGGCATATCCGAAAAGCCTTGCATTTACCGTCATTATCATCCGTAAAATACAATACTGTACACAAAGAATTCTACGCAAGATTAGTCGGAAGGCACGGAATTAAAATGAAAGCATTGGTTGCTGTTCAGAGAAAAATGTTGGAACTTTCCTACATTCTTTGGAAAAATAAAACAGAATATAAGGCTGATTATGAAGAAGAAAAGAGAGCCGTAATAATAACTGACTCTCTTGGAAACTAGCATAAAGCTGTTTTGATTTACAAATATAGAAAAAATATATTTTTTTATTGGAAATTAACACAGAATCTACGGAG